>CAZVHQ010000086.1:0-12858 GCA_964627225.1 uncultured Mesoterricola sp. | reverse complement strand
CTGGGGCGACCGTCCTCTTTTATCGTATTGGTCGGCGCGAGAAGATTCGAACTTCCGACCCCTACCACCCCAAGGTAGTGCGCTACCAGGCTGCGCCACGCGCCGTGAAGGTTTGATTCTAGGGCTTGCGAGCCTTCGGGTCAAGGATTGGTTGAACGAAGGTACACTGGGGCATGTCTGAACGACTGATCCTTCTATCCAATGATGATGGTGCCTGGTCGCCTGGGTTGGCGACGCTGGCCCGGGTGGCCGGCGGATTCGGCCGGGTGGTGACGGTGGCGCCGGACCGGAACCGCTCGGCCATCTCCAGTGCCTTGAGCCTGCACAAC
The DNA here is from genome assembly GCA_964627225.1 of uncultured Mesoterricola sp. GTDB lineage: Bacteria > Acidobacteriota > Holophagae > Holophagales > Holophagaceae > Mesoterricola. Next base: position 12,529 of record CAZVHQ010000086.1, on the reverse strand, counting down.
ATCCTCCGGGTCCAGGAACTCGGCCCGGATCGCTATGCCTGCAACGGCACGCCGGTGGACTGCGTGCTGCTGGGCACCCGGGGCCTCCTGCCGCGCACCCCGGATTGGGTGCTGTCCGGGGTCAACCATGGCTTCAACCTGGGCGAGGATGTGTTCTACTCGGGCACGGTGGGGGCGGCGTTCGAGGGCTGCCTGCAGGGGGCGAGGGCGGCCGCCTTTTCCCTGGACCCCGAGGGCGATCTGGACCTGACCGAGGCCTGGCTGCGCAAGTTCCTGGAGCGCTGGGAGACCATGACCCTGCCCAACAACCGGATCTGGAACGTGAATTTCCCCAAAGGGGAGGCCCGGGGCTTCCGGCTCACCGGGCAGGACAGCCGCACCTACCATGACCTGGTGGAACGCCGCGTGGACCCGCGCAAGGAACCGTATTTCTGGATCGGCGGGGACCTGGGGCCGACCTACGCCCGCGGCGCCGGCAGCGACGCCGAGGCGGCCCTGGACGGCTACGTGAGCCTGACGCCCCTGCGCCTGGACATGGCGTGCCCCGAGGTCATGAGCCGCCGGGACGCCTTCGACGCCGCGTTCAACGGAGACTGACCGTGTGGGCTTCCTTCCACGTCCACGGGCGGGTGCAGGGGGTTGGTTTCCGCTATTTCGTCCGGCGCGAGGCCCAGGCCCTGGCACTGGCGGGCTGGGTGCGCAACGAGGTGGATGGCAGCGTGACCGGCGAAGCGGCCGGAGACTTTTCCCGCATGGAGGCCTTCCGGGAGGTCCTGGAGCAGGGCGGGCCGGGGACTCGAATAACAAGACTGGACTGGTGGCCGGTGGATGAGGGAAAATCACTTCCCTTTCCCTTCGAGATTCACTCCTAGCGAGGTCCCATGGAATTCAAACGGTTTGTCCGGGATGTCCCTGATTTTCCTCACGCCGGTGTCCTGTTCAAGGACATCACGCCCCTGCTCGACAACGCCCAGGCCTTCAGCCAGGCCATCGACGCCATGGCCGAACCGGCCCTGGCCCTGCACCCCACCCATGTCCTGGGCCTGGAATCCAGAGGCTTCATCTTCGGCTCGGCCCTGGCGCACAAGCTGGGCCTCGGCTTCGCCCCCGCCCGCAAACCCGGCAAGCTGCCCATGCCCACCTTCTCCGCGACCTACGCCTCGGAGTACGGGGAGGACTCCCTGCACATCCACCAGGACGCCTTCAAGGAAGGCGACCGGGTGCTCATCGTCGACGACGTGCTGGCCACCGGCGGTACCGCCGACGCGGCCCGGCGCATCATCGAACGCACCGGCGCCCACCCCCTGGCCTTGACCCTGTTCATCGAACTGGGCTTTCTCAAGGGCCGGGACCTGCTCAAGGGCCTGCCGGTGTTCAGCGTGCTTACCTACTAATTACTTAATATTCAAGTACTTGGCCGGAATTTTCAGCCTGGTGGTGCCCAGGTAGCCCCTGCCGAACACGTAGGTGTCCATCAAGACTAGCAGTTCATTGCGGACCCTGGCGCCGGTGGCCGGGTCGGTGAAGTAGACCCCGCTCCACCTGGCGTCCGGGGTGTACTTGGCCAGGCAGGCGTGCAGGTCGTTGGGGTTGTTGATCCTGGCCCGGCCCTCCACCACCCGCTTGCCCAGTTCGCCCAGGCCCGCGGTGATGGCGAAGCCGAGGCTGTAGGGCCATGAGGCCAACCGGCCGGCGCCGCCCTGGGCGACCACCCGCTTTTCGATCTTGCGCAGGATGGCGGGGAAGTCGCCCTGCTCGTCGGCCAGGTTCAGGCCCAGCGCGCCCGGATAGCCCATGAGCGGCGAAGGGATGTCAGCCTCGACGAAGATGCCGTTCCGGCTGGCCAGGATCTGCCGGATGAGGGGCTCGGTCTGGGCGTCGTTGGTGGAGAAGAAGCAGACCTTTTCCCCTTTGGGGCCGTATTTCTTGAGCCATTGCGGGGCCTTTTCCAGGATGAACTGCTGGGCGCCGGCGACCCCCACGTCCGAAGTGGGGTCGGGGGCGGTTTCGAACACGTATCGCATGCCCAGGTCCTTGCACACGGCCTCCATGATCGCCCGCCGGCGGCTCAGGTTCTCGTAGGACATGTGCCGGGGAAACGAGATGTGCACGAAGGTCCTGGCGCCCATCTGGTGGGCGGCCCAGGGAATGGTGTAGCCGCGGCTGAAGGCGTCGGCATCCACCACCAGGTCGGCGGCCTTCTGGATCACCAGGGGATCTTCGTGCGGCTCGCCGGACAGGAGCAGGATGTCCGGGCGCCTGGCGCGGATGCGCCGGAAGCCTTCGCTCACCCCGGGGATCGACTCGCAGGCCACCACGACTTTCATGCGGGGATCATCGGCCAGGGAGACCAGGTTGGTGATGACCGTCTCCTGTTGCGACATGAAGTCGTCCGGAAAAGTGAGGTGGCGGATCATCCCGCCCCTGGCCACGGAACCGTATTCCCGGATGAGCTGCTCGGCGCCCCGGAGCGCATCTTCGCTCTGGGCCACGGTCGGGGTGCACACGCCGATGTGGAACGCGGCCTTCGACGCTGCCGACGGCATGCAGGAAAGCGCCAGAGCGACGACCGGAAGCAATGCGGCCGATGGTCTGAACAGCATGGCGACCCTTTCAATTTGGCGACTGCAATAAATAACGACCGTTAAAAGTATAACGTGTAATAATTTCGCGTAAATATTGAATAATATGATGATGTTTTTAATTTAAATATTCAGTAATGCAATTTTTTTGAACCTTCCCTCTTGATTGCAGTGAATATGCCAACGCCGGGAACCGAGGGGAAGGTCCCGGCAGATGGCCATATTTGATTTTCTAGGCGCTGACCAGGGTCTTCAGCCCGTCCCGGAACAGCACGTCCACCTTCCGGCCCAGGCGCTTCTGCACCTTGCCCAGCCCGAAGCTCGGATGGTCCATCCACATGCCTTCGTCCCAGCGCTTGAGCACGGTATAGGCGATGGCCCGGGTCCCGGCCTGTTCCTCCATCATGAGTTCCTGGAAGCGCGAGGGCGAGGCGGAGGCTCTGGGCGAGGCGGTGCGGGCGGCGACGGTGGGGCGGCTGGGATGGGCCGGCGACGCCGGGCGTTCGGTCCTTTCGGCCCTGAACTTGTGGACCGATTTGCAGCTGATGCATATGAGCTTTTCCGGCACCCCGTCGGTGATCGACAGGATCGCGTGCCGCGTCTCCCCTTTGCAGCGCCCACATGGGGCATCTAGTTCCTGGCCGGCGTAGTAGGATTTTGTCATCTCACCAGTTTGCCGGAACCGGCCCACCTTTGGAATTGCCAAAAGGCCTTCTCCCCGGGACGGAGCGAAGCGCCTATGCCCATCTACACTTCAGCCTGTCCCCGGAACTGCTATGGCACCTGCGGCCTGCGGGTGACCGTGAGCGGTGGCCGGGTCACCGGCCTGGAGCCCCATCCGGGCAACCTGGCCACCCCCGGCGGGCCCTGTCTGAAAGGGCTCAGTTATCTGGAGGAGGATTCCGCGCGCCTGCTGCGGCCGCTCAAGCGCCAGCCGGACGGCGGGTTCCGCCCGGTCTCCTGGGAAGAGGCGCTGGATCTCATGGCCGAACGGTTCCTGGATCTGCGCCGCCGGTACGGCGCCCAGAGCGTGCTGTACTACGCCGGCAGCGGCAGCAAGGGGCTGCTGAACGGCGTGGGCATGACCTTCTGGCGGCTGTTCGGCGGCTGCACCACCACCTACGGGGACCTGTGCTGGCCGGCCGGACTGGAGGCCACCCGGCTCACCCTGGGCGACAACCGGCACAATGCGCCATGGGATCTGGCCAACGCCCGGATGATCGTCCTGTGGGGCAAGAACCCGGCCGCCACCAACCTGCACCAGATGCGCTTCCTGGACCAGGCCCTGGAGCGCGGCGCCCGCTGCGTGGTGATCGATCCCCGGCGCACCGAGACCGCCGAGCGGGCCGGGCGGCTGATCCAGCCCAGGCCCGGCACCGACGGCGCCCTGGCCCTGGGCCTGGCCCAGCTGATCATCCAGATGGGACTCACCGACCCGGCGTTCATCCGGGATCACGTGCACGGTTTCGAGGCCTACGCCCGCAGCGTCGCGGCCTGGACCCCGGAACGCACCGCCACGGTCACCGGCGTGCCCGAGGCCCACCTGCGGGCCCTGGCCCTGGACCTGGGCACGATCAAGCCGCTGACCCTGTGCGCGGGCTTCGGCATGCAGCGCTACAGCAATGCGGGCCAGTCCATGCGCGCCCTGCTGGCCCTGCCGGTCATCACCGGCAACATCGGCAAGCCGGGCGCCGGCTGGGTCTACGCCAACCTGCAGACCGACCTGTCCGGCGCGGTGAAGGACCCCCTGGGCTGCTATCCGCCCCTGGCCCAGGACCCGCTGGTGCGGGTCGCCATTTCCGCCGCCCGGCTGGGCCGGGACATGGCGGCCCAGGACGGCCCGCCGCTGAAGGCCGCCTGGGTGGAGCGGGGCAATCCGCTCACCCAGAATCCGGACACCGCCCGGGTGCGCCGGGCCTTCCGGGCCCTGGACTTCCGGGTGGTGGTGGACAGCCGGCTCACCGACACCGCCCGGGAGGCGGACCTGGTGCTGCCGGCCCAGTCGCTCTTTGAGCAGACCGACGTCATCGGCGCCTACTGGCACCCCTATGTGCAGATCCGGCAGAAGGTGGTCGAGCCGCCCGGGGAGGTGAAGCCCGAGACCGAGATCTACTGGCACTTGGCCCGGCGCCTGGGCCTGCCCACCGACACCCTGCCCGGGCCCGGGGACGCGGCGGTGGAGCGCTACCTGGAGGCGCGGCTGCGGCCCTTCCCGGGGCTCAGCCTGGAGCGCCTGCGGGAGGGGCCGGTGCTGGCCCCCGGCGCCGGGGAGGTGGCCTTCGCCGACCGGGTGTTCCCCACCCCGTCCGGGCGGATCGAACTGCTTTCCGAGGAGGCGGTGCGCCGCTGGGGGGTGGACGCCCTGCCGGGGTTCCGGCCGCTCCGGGAGACCGCCCCGCCGGGGGATGGCCAGCCCCTGCTGCACCTGCTCACCCCCAACAACAAGAACGGCATCCACAGCCAGTTCCTGCAGCACGGCGGGATCGGCCCGCTGGACCCCGGGCCCGCGCTGGCCCTGGGCCTGGAGGACGCCTGCGCCCGGGGCATCCATGCCGGCGACCGGGTCCGGGTGTTCAACGGCCGCGGTGAGCTGATCCTCACCGCGCGGCTCGATCTGGGCCTGCTGCGGGGCTGCGTGGCGGTGTGCAACGGCTACGGCGACCTGCAGGGCGGCTCGGTGAACCTGCTCTCGGCCGATCGGGAGACCGATATGGGCCACGGCGCCGCCTTCCACGACAACCTCGTGCAGGTGGAGCTGGCGCGATGAACGGGCCCGGCCAGTTCCGCTTCGACCAGGGCCGCTGCATCGGCTGCGAGACCTGCGTCCTCGCCTGCCGGATGGCGCACCGGCCGGCCCAGACCCTGCCCTGGCGCCGGGTCTACACCTTCAACGAACTGCGGCTTCCGGACCTGCCGGTGCTGCACCTCTCCCTGGCCTGCCACCACTGCCGGCGGCCGATCTGCCTGGAGCAGTGCCCGGCCGGCGCCTACCGCCAGGATGCCGCCACCGGCGCGGTGGTCCATCAGCCGGAGCGCTGCCTGGGCTGCCGGTACTGCACCTGGGTCTGCCCGTACGACGCCCCCAGGTTCGATCCGGAGCGGGGGGAGGTGGCGAAGTGCGGGTTCTGCGTGGAGCGCCAGGAGCAGGGACTGGAACCGGCCTGCGTGGCCCATTGCCCGGTGCAGGCCCTGGGCTTCGAGCCCCGGGAAGGGATCCAGCAGGGCGGCCTGCCCCCGGGCTTTCCGCCGACCCGCCTGGGGCCGGCCATCCGCTTCGTGCCGGCCCGGCGCCCGCTGCCCGTGCTGAGCGCGCCGTCCGCCCCCGGGCTCCTGGCCCGCTGCCGGCGGGCCCTGCTGCGGGTGCCCGAAGCGGGCTTCAGCGCCCGGGGCGAATGGCCGCTGGTGGCCTTCACCAGCACGTTGTCCGTGCTGGTGGCGGTGGTGACGACCGCGGCGGCCCGGGCCGGGCGGGTGCTGCCGGTGCCGTTGCCCTATCCCTGGCTGCTGCTCTGGGCCGGGGCCGTGTGCCTGTCCCTCAGCGCCTGGCACCTGGGCCATCCGGAGCGGGCCTGGCGGGCGCTGGGCAACCTGCGCCGGTCCTGGCTCAGCCGGGAAGTGGCGCTGGTCCTGATCTTCCTGGCGCTGGCCCCGGCCGGGGCCGGCCTGCCCGGGGTCCGCGGCCTGGCCTGGGCGGCCGCGGCGGCGGGATTCGCCGCGCTGTTCGCCGTGGACCGGGTCTACCAACTGGCGGTGCGCGCCGGCCGGCTGGACTTCCACAGCGCCCACGCCCTGTTCAACGGGCTGTACCTGACCGGGCTGCTCGCTGGCTGCTGGCCCCTGGCCCTGGCCGCCGGCGCGCTCAAGGCCTGGCTGTACCTGGGCCGCAAGACCCACTTCCGGCGGCGCGGGCGCCTGGTGCGGCCGGCGCTCAGCCTGCTCCGTGTCGCCCTGGGCTTCGTCCTGCCGGCCCTGGCCTTCGGCGGCGGGCCGGCGGTGCTGGGGGCGATCCTGGGCGATCTGCTGGACCGCTGGGAATACTACGGGGAACTGGCGTTCCCTTCGCCCGGCCGGCAGATGGCCCTGGACTTGAATTCGTTCACCTGACCGCCTGCAATGCCGCCTCGGTGGCTTCCAGCAGGGCTTCGGGCCCCAGGGGGCTGCCGGTGGCCCGGGTCATCCACAGGTCCGGGGTGAGCCGGCCCAGCCGCGCGCAGCGCTCGAAGGCGTCGCCCAGCCTGCCGTCCGGACCGAGGCCGCGGCGGATCTGGAAGGCGATCATGCGGCTGAGGGGATAGTCGGGCAGGCCCAGGCCGTCGGTGACCAGATGGCTGCGGCAGGCCAGCAGCACGCAGTCCTTCTGCCCCAGCAGCGGCGCGTAGTAGCGGTTCCACAGCGCCCCGGCGGCGGCGGCCACCGCCGCCTCCAGTTCCGCGGCGCTGGCGCCGGGGTGCTGGTACAGCCAATGCCAGACGTCCAGGTCCACCAGGGCCGAACCGGCCATCTCCCAGGTGCTCCAGAACGCTTCGAGCACGGTCGCGGCCGCGGGCCTGGGCTGGCCCAGGAGCTCCAGGTCCCGGGCCTGGAACATCCAGGCCAGGGCCTCGGCGAAGGCGGCCCGGGGCGCGCCGGCCGCGAGCGGGGGCTCGGCCTGGTCGCGGGCGAAGCAGAGCGCCGCCGCGTGGCCGGTTTCGTGCACGGCGATGTGGAAGCCCCGGGCGTCCATGCCCCCCGGGCCGATGGGTACGCGCACCCGGAGATCGGCCCAGGGCCGGGCCCCCAGGGCGTAGCCGGAGCCGCGGGCCGGTGCCACCTGGATCCGCCCGGCCAGCCAGGCGGCTTTCTCCGGCGTGAACCCCAGGGCGCGCAGCAGGTTCGGCAGGTCCTGGGCATAGGCATTGGCCGTGGGATAGCGCCGGCGCACCTGGTCGTCCAGCCGCCCCGCCTCGCCCGGGAAGGCGTACCAGATGTCGAAGGGCTCCAATGCGCGGCCCAGGCGGCCGCGGATGCACCGGGCCGTGCGCGCCGCCAGGGGCGAGCCGCACACCGCCTCCAGCAGGGCGCGCACCCGGGCCTCGGAAAGCTGGCGCTCCTGGTCGACCCGGGCCATCCGGGTGGGGGCCAGGGGGCAGTAGGGGTCCAGCTCCCGGGCGGCCTGGAAGGTGCGCAGCAGCATCCGGTAGCGGGTCTCGTCCGGCGCGGCGTCCTGCCCGGCGGGCTGCAGCGCGTTGCTGGCCGGGTCCCAGTCCACCCCGGGGTTGTCGATGACCACGGCCGGGATGGTCTGGGTGACGAGGCGTTCCAGCACCTTCTGCAGCTCCCGCTGGCGGGCCAGCCCGGCCGGGCCTTCCCGGTACTGCGCCCTGATCTCGTCCCGGAGGTCCCAGTGCGCCAGCAGCCGCAGGCCGGGCGGGAAGGGGTGCCGGCCCCGGGCGTCCAGCAGGTGGTCCGCGCGGATGGTGAGGCCGGCGATGGTGCGCTCCGCCGCGGCCGCCGCTTCCGCCCCGGCCTGGTCCGCCTGGGCCGGCGCCCGCCGGGCGAAGCGCTCGGTCAGCCAGGCTTCGGCCCACTGCCGGCGGGTCCAGGAACCGCCGTCCCGCACCCGCTCCTGCACCGTGGTGAGGGGGAAATTCAGCAGCACGGCGAAGGCCAGCTTGTCGCGGAAGGCATCCTCCGGGACGTGGATCCCGGGCTCCAGGGTCGCGAGGAGGGCGTCCACCGGCAGCGGCGGGTCCTCCGCCGGCTCGCGCAGCCCCCGGCCGAGCCCCAGCAGCTGCCCTTCCAGGCTGGCCATGACCTGCTCCAGGCGCTCGAACAGCCGGTCCAGGTCCGCGGGCCGGCCGGCGAACTGGGCGCGCACGAAGCCTTCGAACTCGCCGGCGCCGCCGTCCCCGGGCCGCCAGAACCGGGCCGCCTGGGCCAGCCCGCGCTGGATGCGCAGCCTCTGGTCCGGGCCGTAGCGGGCCGTCAGCTCGCCCTGGAGCAGGCCCATGGAACTGTCCATCCACGAGGCCCGCAGGGGCAGGACGAGGCTGCCCAGGAGGATCAGGACGCCGGCCAAGCTCCGCAAGGGCACCTCCATGGAAAGATCCGGATAGTCTAGGGTCTTTCAAGGGTTTTGCGTCAGGTAAAATTTTAAATAGTAATTTTATCTCCTTAATTAATATTTAACATGAATATGCCGCGATATTGAGCCATGATCCATGGCGATCATTCCATTTTTCAATGTATGGTTCGATTCGGGTCGAAAAGACGCCCTTGGCCTCGGTCCGCTCCGGGCCTGGGCCGATGGTTCCGGCTGAATTTGGGACATCTTATATGAGGGGTTGAGGCCATAATGCAACCAGAACCCTTGGGGTCATCCCTTGAACGCCTCTGAATTGGACGCCATAGACCGCAGGATCCTCGACGAGCTGCTCGCCGACGCCCGGATTCCCATCGCCACGCTCGCCTACCGCGTCCATTTGTCGCGGCACGCCATCCGCCATCGCATCGATCGGCTTGAATCGTTGAAGGTGATCAGCGGTTATACCATTCGCCTTGGTCAACCCATGGATGATAAACATGCCGTCCGGGCCATCATCATGGTTTACCGCAGGGATCGCATGCGCGGGACCGACGTCGTCAGGGCGATCGAGCTTATTCCTGAAGTAACCTTTTGCTACATCGTGAGCGGCATGTTCGATCTGGTCGTGCACATCGAAGCGGAATCCATCGACCGGGTGAACGCCATCTGGGCTCACCTGGCGGATCTGCCCGGGGTCCAGGATACCCACACGACCTTTGTCCTTTCGCCCATCATCGACCGTCATTCGAATCCCCGGTAGGGGCCAGGGTTGGGCGAGGCCCGGCCACTTTGGCCGGAGCACCGTCCATCGTGATCAGAATGCCCCATGAGTTTGCTCCTATTGGCAGGTTCCCCCGCTTCCGGGGCCGCTAGACTGAGTCAACAAGACGAACCAGCAAAGGAATACGCTCATGCTGAACCTCAGTACTCGCGGGGCCTGCAGGCCAGTCCCCTTCTCTCGGACCCTCCTGGGGGGGCTCGCGCCGGACGGGGGGCTTTTCCTGCCGGAATCCTATCCCAAGGTTTCGGGCGACGAACTGGCCCGATGGCGTTCCCTCAGCTATCCGGAACTGGGGTTCGAGATTCTCCGCAGATTCGCCACCGACATCCCGGAAGCGGACCTCCGGGCCTTGGTGTTCAAGACCTACACCCGTGAAACCTTCGGCAGCGCCGACATCACGCCGATGCGAACCCTGGAGCCGGGGTTGCACCTCCTCGGCTTGTCCAACGGCCCGACCCTGGCCTTCAAGGACCTCGCCCTGCAACTGCTGGGCAACCTGTTCGAATATGTCCTGGGCAAGAGCGGCGAGGAACTCAACATCCTGGGGGCCACGTCGGGGGATACGGGCTCCGCGGCCGAGCATGCCATGCGCGGCAAGCGGGGGATCCGCGTGTTCATGCTTTCCCCTCACGGCCGCATGAGCGCCTTCCAGCGCGCGCAGATGTACAGCCTGTCCGACCCGAACATCTTCAATCTCGCCATCGAGGGCATGTTCGATGATTGCCAGAGCATCGTGAAGGCGGTTTCCAACGACCTCGCCTTCAAGGAGCAGCATCGGATCGGAACCGTGAACTCCATCAACTGGTCGCGCCTGGCGGCCCAGGTGGTCTACTACTTCAAGGGCTATTTCGCGGTGACGCGCGGCAACGACCAGGAAGTGTCCTTCGCCGTGCCCTCGGGCAACTTCGGGAACATCTGCGCCGGGCACGTCGCCAGGTGCATGGGGTTGCCCATCCGGCGGCTCATCCTCGCCACCAACGAGAACAACGTCCTGGACCAGTTCTTCCGCACGGGCGTATACGCCCCGAGGCAGGCGGCCGATACCCATACCACGTCCAGCCCCTCCATGGACATCTCACGGGCCTCCAACTTCGAGCGCTTCGTGTTCGATCTCGTGGGCCGCGACCCCAGGAGGGTGCGGGAACTCTGGGCCAAGGTGGAGGCGGGAGAGGCTTTCGACCTGTCGGGCACCGGGGCCTTTGCCCGGATCGCCGAATTCGGCTTCGTTTCCGGGATGAGCACCCACCGCGATCGCCTGGAGACCATCCGGCGGGTCTGGGAGCGCTACGGCGTGGAGGTCGACACCCATACCGCCGACGGCATCAAGGTCGGGCTGCAGAACCGCGAGCCGGGCATCCCGCTGGTGTGCCTGGAGACGGCCCTCCCCGCCAAGTTCGCGGAGACCATCCAGGAGGCCTTGGGCCGCAAGCCCGCCCTGCCGACGCGATTCCAGGGGCTGGAAGACCAGCCGCAGCACGTCACCGTCATGCCCCCTGACGTGGATCAAGTGAAGGCGTTCATCAAGGCCCATCTCTGAGGTTCCTCCATGAAATACGTGATCATCCTTCCCGACGGCGCCGCCGACGAGCCCCTTGCCCAGCTGGGCGGCAAGACCCCGCTGGAGGCCGCCCATATTCCGTACATGGACGCTGTGGCCCAGCGGGGCTGCCTTGGCCGGGTGGTGACCATTCCCGAAGGCTTCGAGGCGGGCACCGATGTGGGCACCCTGGTGCTCCTGGGCTACGATCCGCACCGGTACCACACGGGCCGTGCCCCCATGGAAGCCCTGGCCCGCCGTCTGCGCGCATCCCAGGATCAGCTCATCTTCCGTTGCAATTTCGTGCACATCGCCGATGGCAGGATGAAGGACTTCACGGCCGGGCACATCCCCCAGGCCGATGCCAACGAGCTGATCGCAGCCCTCAACGAAGCCGCCTTCCCCGGTGAGACCTGCGCCTTCCATTCCGGGGTCTCCTACCGCAACCTGCTCCTGGTTGCAAACGCCTCGAACATGCGGCTTGAGAGCCAGCCCCCGCACGACATCGCCGACCAGCCCGTGGACGGGTACTGGCCCAAGGGCGAAGGGCAGGAGCGCGTGCGCAAGATCATGGAGCGCGCTGCCGAGGTGCTGGCCGATCACCCGGTCAACCGCCGGCGCAAGGCCCGGGGCGAACGCTGGGCCAACGGGATCTGGCTGTGGGGACAAGGCACGGCCATGCAGCTGGAGACCCTGGAGGCCCGCTTCGGGCTGAAGGGCGCGGTGATCACCGCCGTGGACATCCTCCGCGGCCTCGCCTTGGGCATGGGCATGGATCTCATCGAAGTCGCCGGGGCCACGGGCTACCTTGATACGGACTACGAGGCCAAGGGGCGGGCGGCGGTGGCGGCCCTGGACCGCTACGACGTGGTGATCGTGCACGTGGAGGCTCCGGACGAGGCCGCGCACGAGGGCCTGGCCGAGGAGAAGAAAACGTCCCTGGAGCGGATCGATGAAGCCATCGTCGGCCCCATCCTGAAGAAATGTGGGACCCTGGGGGAGTACCGCATCCTCATCGCCCCCGATCATGCCACGCTGGTGCGGACCAAGGGCCACCATGCCGAGCCTCCGCCGTTCTGCTACGCGGGAACCGGCATCGGAGGTTCCGGGCGGCGGTTCAATGAACGGGAGGCCATGGCTTCGGGGTTCATGCTGGATCCAGGCCATACCCTGCTGGAGCGCTTCTTGAACGGGACTGCGGATCCAACCTAGAGCGCGCCGATGTACGGCTTGAATTCCATGTCCGTGCCCAGGATGTGGTTGGCGAACCAGTCCTGGATCAGGCAGAGCAGCTCGTCCGCCTTCACCGCGCCGGGGTCGAGCCGGTAGCGCCGCTGCAGGTCCAGCATCTTGTCCCGGAACACCCGGTGGGTCTCCCGGTGCGCTTCGAAGTCGGGGAAGCCGGCCTTCTCCATCAGTTTTTCCTCGGATTCGAAATGCATGACGGTGTAGTCCACCAGGAAGGCGATGCGGTCCTCCATGTTGGGGGGGGCGTCCTGGGCCAGGGCGGTGCGGAACTCATCCACCATCTGGAAAAAGATGTGGTGGTAGGCGTCCACCAGGGG
>CAZVHQ010000085.1:0-13169 GCA_964627225.1 uncultured Mesoterricola sp. | reverse complement strand
GGGTTGTCCAGGAACTCGGCGACCTTGTGGCTGCCCAGGTCCATCCCGTAGACTTCCCAGTGGGTCTCCCGCAGCACGCGCTCCACCAGATGGGAACCCACGAAACCGTTTACGCCCAGAATGAGTATTTTCACGAAGGTCTCCAAGCACAATGACCATCCAGCTTATCAGGGTCCGTCCCTACACTCCTAGATGAACCTCCTGCTCCTGCATGAAGCTGATTTCCTGGAGCCGGGCCGGGTGCGCCTCACCGGGCGGCGCCTGCGGCACGTCACCGAGGTGCACCGGGCCAAGGCCGGGGACGAACTGGCCGTGGGCCTCCTGGAGGGCGGGCTGGGCCGCGGCCGGGTGACCCGGCTGGACGCGGAGGCCCTGGAACTGGAGGTGGTCCTGGACCAGGCGCCGCCGCCCAAGCTGCCGCTCACCCTGGTGCTGGCCCTGCCCCGGCCCAAGGTGCTCAACCGGGTGCTGGCCGCCGCCACCAGCCTGGGCGCGGCCCGGATCTACCTGGTGAACGCCTGGAAGGTGGAGAAGAGCTACTGGCACAGCCCGCGCCTGGCGGAGGAGAACCTCCTGCTGCAACGCATCCTCGGCCTGGAGCAGGCCAGGGACACCGTGCTTCCGGAGCTGCACCTGCGCCGGCTGCTGCGCCCGTTCGCCGAGGACGAACTGCCCGGGCTGTGCCGGGGGAGCCTGGCGCTGCTGGCGCACCCGGGCTCCCCGGCAGACTGCCCCCGGGCGGTGGCGGGCCCGGTCACCCTGGCGATCGGCCCGGAGGGCGGCTTCATCCCCGCCGAGATCGATCTGCTTTCCCGCTGCTGCCTGCCGGTCAACCTCGGCCCCCGCATCCTGCGGGTCGAGACCGCGGTGGCGGCGCTGGTGGGGCGGTTGTCCTAGCTGGCGATGGCCTTGCTGCGGGCGGTGGCGGCGAACGGCACGAACAGGCCGCAGCCCAGGACGCGCCGGCCGCCGAAGCCCTGGCCCTGGAGCAGCAGGCTGGCCTGGGGCGTGAGGTTGCGCACCGCCATCTCGAAGCCCAGCAGCTGCCGGCCCTCGAACCGGACGGTGCGCGGCCGGAGAATCCTGAAGACGCCCCAGGGGAAGTCCTGGGCGAAGCGGAACGCCAGCTGGGCCTGGGCGGCGCCGATGGCCAGGTCGCGGAAATGGATGGTGACGGTGCGGGCCCATAGCGCCGAAACCGGCGTCAGGCCATGGACGCCGGGTTCCCCCAGGCGGATCGGATAGCCCGCCAGTTCCAGCTCTGCGCCGGCCAGCTCCTTCAGCAGCGCCGCCGATCCGGCGGGAATGCGCAGGCGCACTTCGGACTCGTCGCCCAGGATCAGTTCGCCTTTGCGCGCTCCCGGCGTGCCGCGCACGGCATGGATGCCCAGGCCCGGGATGCGCGCCAGTCCGGCACAGCGCGCGCTCAGGGCCTGGCAGAGGGCATGGCCGTGATCGACCTCCAGCGCTTGTCCCTGGACGATGGGAAAGCACAGATCGACGATCGGATTCACCGCCAGCCGCAGGGGCTCGGGGGAGTCGATAAAGACATTATTCATAGCTAAAAAATAATAATTAACTGCCCGTTCGCAACCCCCGTCCTTTTAATTTTTCCTCACGCCCCAGGCGGGTTTTTCGCCGCCAGTGCCGGGCCGGAGCGCCAGATCCCACGCGACAGATGCCGTTGCGAGCGGGTGTGGACCCGGATGGTCCGCAGGGCGCCAGGGCCAGAACGCAGGGAGCGCCCGGGAGGTTGGCTATCCGGTCCAGCATCATGACGGCCGGTTCCATAAATAATAAAATTATTATATTGATGCATTTGGGTAATGGTGGTCAAATCCTCTATTTGATCCATGCAACGCCTTGTTTAGATTAACAAAATATGTAATTTTTACAAAATATTCATTGACGCTGGGGTTGCGTCTCCCTAATTTATATCAACTCATCGGTCGGAGCGGCACTGGAGTTGCGGCATGAAGAGAATCCAAAAGGGCGCTTGCGCTTGGGTCCTGGCCGCCCTGGCTCCGGTGGCCCTGGCCCAGGCCGGCTCCCAGGATGCTCTGCTGGATTTCATGTACGCCAGGTTTGCCGCGGTCTTCACCCAGCCCAAGGGCGGCGCCGGCCCCCGGGAGTTCCTGATCCTGGCCAGCCCGGGCATCGGCGTGGACCAGGCCGATCTGGTGACCCCCTCCTATGCCGTCAGCATGCTGCTGGACCAGGTGCCGGAGCCCGCCAGGGCCTATCACCCCACCGGCGTGAAGGTTTCCAAGGTCTACGGGCGCATCCTGGACGCCGCCGCCATCACCCGTTACCAGGACCCCAGCACGCGCGGCGCGGCCCTGGCGGCCAAGGCCATCCTGTTCGACTCCGCGCGGCCGGGCCAGCCGACCGAGGCGTATGCCGCTTTCCTGAACTTCCAGATGGAATACCAGGCCGCCCAGGATGCCAGACGGGTTGCCCTGGCGGAAAGCCGGGCCACCGGAACGCCCCTGCCCACCGGCCTGGACCAGGCCGTGGATACGGCCCGCAAGCGCTGGGAGCGCCTCGGCCACCGGCAAGCCATCCAGGAGGCCCTGGACGCGCTCCAGGCGGCCTATGCCGGCAACGCCCTGGCCCTGATGCGGAATTTCCGGGCCGACTTCCTGCACGCCCATCTGCGCGGCGGGGCCAGCCATGACTGGCTGCCGGTCACCACCTACCCGCCCGAGGAGCAGTGGACCACCGGCACGGGCTGGCACCCCATGACCTTCCGGCAGGACGATCCCCTGGCGCCTTCCGCCGGCGACGCGGGGCCGTTGCCCGCGCTCGGCAAGGCCGCCAAGACCGCGGCCCCCTGGACTCCGGGCATGACCCTCAGCGTGGAGGTCAAGCGGGTGCAGGTCACCCGCCCCTGGATGGACCCATCGCTGTTCAGCGCCCACACCTGGGCGCTCCGGGAGAGCGCAGGCTTCACCCTGGTCTCCTCCGGCAACCCCGTGGACCGGGACCCGGGCATCATGCCGATCCTCGTCACCGGCCTCCTGCTGGCCCGGAAGCTCACCTTGACCGGCTACCCGGGCTCCGGCGCCGACCGGCTGGGTCCGTTCGACCTGGGCGGAGGGCAAGGCCGGCCGGCCATGGCCCGCCACATGACCCGCACCCCGGCGGGAACCGTCATCACCGTGCCCGATCTCCAGATCGTCGCCTTCTTCTGCCAGGTCGTGCCCCAGTCCCCCACTCCCGATCCGAGGTTTTTCAGGTGAGGCCGATGCTTGCCATCCTGCGCCCAGCGTGCTGCATCCTCACGCTGGTTTCCATTGTCCCCCTGGGCGCGGACACGCCCAGCTCCCAGAGTTCCCAGAGAGCCCGCGCCAGGGACGAAGCCCGCACCCAGGCGGCATCACCGCCCCCCGCGCCCGCCGCCGAAGCGCCGGCCGCGCCCACCGAGGCGTCCGAGCCCCTGTACACCCTGGATGTCCACCACCAGGACACGGAGACGGTGCTCTGGGAATTCGCCAAGCGGGCCAAGAAGAACCTGAACCTCCTGGACCGGCCCGCCTCCCTGGTCACGGTCTACTTCGCCAACCTGCCGTTCGAGAAGGGGCTGAAGGAGATCCTGCAGGCGGCGGACCTGGATTACGTGAAGAGCGAGGACGGCTACACCATCGGCCTGCCCATCGACCTGAAGCTGCGCTTCCCCAATCCCGAAAACCAGGACAAGGACATCGAAGCCACCTACCGCTGCCGGCGGATCGACGCGGCCACCCTGGTCGAGGCCGTGAAGGCGGTGTTTCCCCAGGACGGTTTCCGGGTCTTCGCCGGCCCCCAATTCCTCACCCCGGAGGTGCAGGGGGAAGGCGCGAGCGGGGTCGGCGAAGACAGCGGCATCCACGTGCTCAAGGCCTCCGACAAGGTCAACCGCACCCATGACGTGGTGTTCTCCGGGCGCCCGGAGCTGGTGCTCCGGGCCCTGGCCCTGGCCCGCAAGTTCGACCGGCCGCGCAAGCAGGTGCGGGTGAACATCCGGGTGGTGCAGATGACCACCAGCGCCTCGCGCAACCTGGGCGTGGCCTGGATGCAAAGCCTGTCGTTCACCGCCAACGAGCAGGGCAACATCCCTTCGACGGAGAGCAATACCTCCACCACGGCGCCCCAAGGCACCGGCATCACCCTGGGCAAGTTCAGCCACTCGGTGGTGAGCCTGAACGCCACCCTGAACGCCATGGAACAGGCCGGCGATTCCAAGACCGTGGCCAACCCCACCCTGCTGGTCCTGGATGGCGAGAAGAGCTTCATCCTCAGCGGCACCAAGTACGTGCTGCCGAAGATCGACAGCCGGGACGCCACCGGCCAGGCGGTCTACTCGACCGTGACCATCAAGGTGGGCCTCTACCTGCAGGTGGGGGTGCAGGTGGGCCTGGACGACGACATGGTCCTGAACATCTATCCCCAGGTCACCAATCTGACCGGATTCACCACCGTCGACCGGGTCGATTACCCGATCATCAACACCATCGAAGAGGAGGCCACCGTGCGCGCGGTGAAAGGCGATGTGATCGTCCTGGGCGGCATCAAGCGGGACGTCACCACCGACAGCAAGGCCGCGGTTCCCGGGCTGGCGAGCCTGCCCGTGCTGGGCAAGCTGTTCTCCAATGATTCCAAGACCAAGAACACCGAAGAGCTGATGTTCTTCCTCACCCCGGAGATCGTCGAGGACGCGGAGCAGCCGCTCGAGATGAAGCTGAGCGTCAGCCCGGGGGCGGTGCCGCCCGCCCCGTGATCCGGTATACTCTTTGGATTCAGGAGCATTCCATGATCCGCAAGCTGGCCGAACTGCCCGTCACCGCCAAGATGAACGCCCGCGGCGGCGTCGGACCAGCCCGCAGCTCGGCCTACCTGGCCGACGGCGACATGGCCGGGGTGCTCGCGGCGGGGCAAACCGTGCTGGCGCCCGGCTCCAGCATCGGCGAGCACAACCACCCCAGCACCGAGGAACTGTACCTCATCCTCGACGGCCGCGGCCAGGGCGTGCTGGATGGCCAGCGCTTCCCGGTGGCCGCCGGCGATCTGTTCGTGGTCAAGGCCGGCCACAGCCACGGCCTGATCAACGATTCGGACGCGACCCTGACCTATTTCGGGCTGATGACACGGTCATGATTCCGGGGCCTCTTCCCCGTCATCCGCAACCGCCTTGCCGTCCACCGGGTCCGGAACGGGAACCGGCTGCGGAGCGGAGCTGACGGCCTTGGGCGCCGGGGCGGCCTTGGCCGGAGTTTCGAAGGGCTTGTAGCGGTTGGGGTCCTGGTCGGGGTCGAAGGGCTGGAAATCATCCTCGCCCAGGTCGGCGGTGCGCACCACCTCGGCCCGGATGGAGAGGATCACGTCGATGTTGGTGTCATCGCTGTTCCTGTGGCCCAGGAGGCTGCTCAGGACCGGGATGCTGGAAATGCCCCAGAGGCCCTCCAGGTACTTCCGCTCGTCCTCACGCAGCAGTCCGCCGAAGATGGCCGTTTCCCCGTTCCTCAGCCGGGCGGTGGTCTTGATGACCCGCTGGTTGATGTTGGGCCGGCCCTGATCGCTGCTCGCCGCCGGGGTCCTGATGTTGGAATCGAGCTCGATGGTGATGTCGCCGTTGTGATGGACCCTGGGTTTCACCGTGATGTTGACGCCCATGTCCTCGTAGCTGAAGGAGGTCTGGGTGGCCAGGGTTCCGGCCAGGGCGGCGGCGCCGGCGGCCGCGGAACCGGCCGCGCCAGTGGCGGCGGTGGGCGGGCCGATGCTGGACTGGGTGGTGCTGACCTTTTCGCCGATGTTCACCTGGCCGGTCTCTCCGGAGACCACCCGGACATTGGGGTCGGCCAGCAGCTTGGTCAGGCCGGTGGTCTTGGCCATGTCCAGCCGGATGCTGGGCAGGAGGTAGGAGACGGAGCTCTTGTTGATCGCCAGCGTGCCGGTCAGCTCGTTGCCGTTGACGGCGGCGCCCAGGGCATAGGTGCCCGCCCGGGCGCCGGGGGTCGCGGGGTTGACCGGCAGCAGCCCGAGGTTGACCGCGGTATGTTCGGACACCTCCAGCAGCTCCAGGTAGACCATGACCTCGGCCTTGGCCTTGTCCACCTGCCTGACGATGCGCTTGGCGATGGCGAGATCGCCGGCCTTGGCCAGGACGGTGAGGGAATTCAGCCGCTTGTCGGTGAACAGGCGCACCTGGGGCATGAGCGCGTTGAAGATCGACCGGACGTTCTCCACATCGGCATTGGACAGGTAGAAGGTCTGGATCAGCTTGTTCTCGTACTCCAGCAGGTTCTGGGGGGTCTTCTTGAACACCATGAGGGTGTTGGGGTCCAGCACCCGGTAGAACAGGTCGCACTGGAGCATCAGGGCGTCCAGCACGCGCTGGAAGCTGAGGCCGCGCAGGTCCGCGGAAACGGTGATGTCCTGGGCCGTGGCGGAAGCGTGCATGAGGATGTTCACCCCGGAGTTCCGGCTGAGCTGCTGCAGGATCTCCTTGACGCTGGTCTTGCGGGTGAAGTTGAGGTCCATGCCTTCCAGCGACCTGGGGTTGATGGGCAGACCGTTCCTGGCCTCGCCCTTGGCGCGGGCGGTGTCGATGCTGCTTTCGGCCGCCTCCCGGGCCCGGCGCCGTTCCGCCGCTTCCTCCAGGCGGGCGAACCGGTCCTGGGCCACGGCGTTGGCGGGATCCAGCACCGCCGCGATGCCCACCTCCCTGGTTTCCAGCTCGATGTCGCCATGTTTTTTCGCCGCGTCGGCCTTGGTCAGGTGCTGCGCGGCCGCCAGCGGCGCGGTGCGCCGGTAGCCGATCTTGGCCTTGAGGTTGTTGGGGTCCTTCTGCAGCGCCTTGTTGTATTCGGTCAGCGCGTCGTCGTAGCGGGCATCCTCATAGGCCTGGGTGGCCTGGTGCAGGTTGCCGCAGGCCAGGGTCAGGATCAGGCAGAAGGCCAAGGCCATGGCTCCGGGGCGGGGCGGGAAGGTCACGGAAAGTTCCTGCGGGACAGCCACGGATGCTCCAGGGGGGTGGAAAGGGCCAGCGCCAGCGCCGCCGGGTTTCAAAAAAATGTTAATAATAAATTATATATCAATACCGATCCCGAGAAAGGGCCAAGGCAATGCCCTGCCGAATTTCCGGGGCTGAAATATCATTGATGGAAACATCAATAGGCCGCTGAGCCTGGAGTTCCCCGATTCAGACGCCTTGCCCGTGGAAGGCAAGGTCAAGGCGCTGAGCGAGGAAACGGCCACCGGTTGCTCCATCCTCTTCCAGCACAAGCCGGCCAAGGAACCTGCCCTGGGCCAGCGGATGCACGTCCTGTTCGCCATGGACGGCAAGCGCTATCAAACCAACCTGAAAGACCAGGGACGGGGCAACTACCTGGAATACCGGTTCAGCCTTCCGGCATCGATCCAGCATGCTGAACGGCGGGCATCGGTCCGGGTGAAAATGGGGCATTATGAACAATTCAACATCGTTGCGCTCGAAGGCTTGTTCGAAGGCTTGGGCCTTACCGGGTTGCTGGTGGACCTGTCCATGGGCGGGTGCTGCTTCCGCGCCGAGCGCACCATCCAGATCCAGAGTGAGCGCCGGCTTGCCATCACTCCCGACCTGCTGGCGCCGGGAACCCCGTTTCAGCTGGTCCGGTTGACCAACCTTCCCCATTTGCCGTTGGTTGAATGCGGGGCGCAGTTATGTTCCATTCGCCAGGCTGAAGAGGGGGTTCTCATGGCCCTGCGCTTCGAAGGCCTGGGTGCGTTCGAGAGCGGCCTTCTGGGCAAATTCCTGAGCGAGCGGGAGCCGGGTTATATCATCGGCTTCCCCCACAAGAGACGGATCCGGGATCTGACGGAGGAGAAGCGGAAGGTGCCCCAGGCGGCCAAATCCCAGGAGTTCCCCGAGGCGCCCCCCCCCCTGAAGCCGAAAGCGATGAACCAGGCGCGGCACCGTCCGATGCCTGCGCTGAACCGCAGGAAGCCTTGACCGGCGAGGCTCAACTGAACAGGATCCGCAAGCGTGGCAAGCGGATCCTGATCGCCATGGAAGACGAACTGGGGCGGGTCCTGCTCATGGCAATGCTGCATCAAGACGGTTATCGCTGCATGTTCGAGGCCAAGAGCCTGGTCCAGGCCCTGAACTTCAACCGCAACGTCGCCCTGGACCTGCTGGGGGTGGATCACACCATAGGCACCATAAATGCTGATATGTTTGTAAATATTTTACGCGAAAACGGTCTGCCCCAGGCCGTGCCCGTGGTCGTCATCCAAAGGAGCGTCGACCATCGGCTCACCCTGGCGGCAAAGGCCGGCAAATTGAATTACCTGGTGGAACACCCCGTTGATTTTCATGGCAGGTTGAAACAGCCTTTAGAAAGAATATTAAATTTATAATTTTTCATCAGGCATCTGGCCGTATCGGCTACAGCGACGACCAGCCCGGATCCGGCGAGAACCGGTTGCCGTGGAGGTCTTCCAGGGACTTCAGCTGGCGCTCCTGGCGGGTGATGCCCTCCTGCCGGTTGTAGCACAGCGGTCCGCCGCGGAACGGGGCGAAGCCGGTGCCGAAGATCACCCCGGCGTCCAGCAGGTCCTCGTCCCCGGTCACCCGCTCGCGCAGGCAGGCCACCGCCTCGTTGAGCAGGCGCAGCATCAGCCGCCGCTCGATCACTCCGCCGGGTGCCGGCATGGGCCCCTTGGGCAGGACCGGGTTGCCGTGCTGGAACCGGTAGAAGCCCTGGCCGGTCTTCTTGCCCAGGTGCCCCGCGGCCACCATCTCCTCCAGCCGCCGGGGCACGGCGCCGCCGAAATGGCCGCCCAGGATGCGCGCCACGGACAGGCAGATGTCCAGCCCGACCGTGTCGGCCAGCAGCACCGGGCCCATGGGCATGCCGAAGGCCAGGGCGGCCCGGTCGATCTCGGCCGGACCCACCCCTTCGCCCACCAGGGTGAGCGCCTCCATGAGGTAGGGCATCAGGATGCGGTTGACCAGGAACCCCGGGGAACTCTTCACCGGCAGCGGCAGTTTGCGGATCGCCCCGACGAAGGCGGTGGCCCGTTCCACCGCGTCCTGGGCGCTGCCGGCCATGGTGACCACCTCCACCAGCAGCATGCGCGCCACCGGGTTGAAGAAATGCAGCCCGACGAACCGCTCCGGGCGCTCCAGCCACGCCGCCAGCTGCTCCAGGGGGATGCTGGAGGTGTTGGTGGCGAGGATGGCGTCGGGTTTCATGCGCGGTTCCAGCTCGCGGTACAGGGCGGTCTTGGCGTCGGCGTCCTCGAAGATCGCCTCGATCACCACGTCGGCCCGGGCGGCGCCGGCGCCCTGCGGATCGGGCACCAGCCGGTCCAGGGCGGCCTGGACGTCGCGTGGCTGCTTGAGCTTCCGGCGGAACAGCTGCGCCGCCCGCTTGACCACCTGGGCCAGGCGCCCGGCGTCCACGTCCTGCACCGTCACCACCAGGCCCTGGAGCGCGCACCAGGCGGCGATATCGCCGCCCATGGCACCGCCGCCCACCACGTGGACGAAGCGGGCCTCGGGCCACCCGGTCCTGGCCAGGCCCTTGAGCCTTTCCTGGAGCTGGAACACCCGCACCAGGTTGCGCGCGGTGGCGCCGGTGACCAGCCGGGCCACGGATTCGGCCTCGGCCCGGTACATGGCCTCGGGTTGGCCGCCGAAACGCGACCACAGATCGATGAGGGCGAACGGCGCCGGGTAGTGCTCCGGGTTGGCACGCTGGGCCACCTTCCGGCGCAGGAACCAGGCCAGGGCCGGCCTCAGCGGCCAGCGCCCGGGCAGCCGCCGGACCAGGGAGGCGCGGCGCGCCGGCTTGCCGGCCAGGATGGCCGCGACCGCGGCCTTGGCCAGGTGCCGCTCGGGCACCACCGCGTCCACCAGGCCCAGCTTGCGCGCGGCCCGGGCCGACACCGGCCGGCCGGTGAGCATCAGCTCCATGGCCGCCGGCGGCCCCAGCAGGGCGGTGAGCCGCACGGTGCCGCCGAAGCCGGGGTGGATGCCCAGCTGGACCTCGGGCAGGCCCAGCCGGGTTTCGGGCGCGTCGGAGGCGATCCGGGCGGTGCAGGCCAGGGCCAGCTCCAGCCCGCCGCCCAGGCAGAAGCCGTGGATCATGGCCGCGGTGGGCATGGGCAGCAGCTCCAGCTGCCGGAAGATCTCCTGGCCGCGCCGGATGTGCGCCAGGGCCTGGTCCGCCCCGGTCAGGCCGGTGAATTCGCCCACATCGGCGCCGGCGATGAAGCCGGCCTTGCCGGAGCGGATCACCAGCCCCTTGCCGCCCGTCCGGGCGATGACCGGCAGCAGCCGCTCCAGCTCGGCCAGCACCTCGCTGGACAGCGCGTTCACCGGGCTGCCGGCGCGGTCCAGGGTGAGCCACAGGATGCCCGCGCCATCCTGCTCCAGCCGCCAATGCCGGGCCTGTTCCACCAGATCAAGCATGCCCTTCTCCCTCCAGCCCATCCAGCGCCCGGATCAGCATGGCGCCGCCCTGGCCGCCGCCGATGCACAGGCTCGCCATCCCCAGCCGGGCGTCGTTGCGCCTGAGCACGTGCAGCAGGTGCAGGACGATGCGCGCGCCGCTGCAGCCCACCGGGTGGCCCAGGGCGACGGCGCCGCCGTCCACGTTGAGCCGGTCCGGGTCGATGGCCCGGAACGGGGCCGCCAGGCCCAGCTCCTCCCGGCAGTAGGCGGCGCTTTGCCAGGCCTCGGTGCAGGCCAGCACCTGGGCGGCGAAGGCCTCGTTGATCTCCCAGTAGTCCACTTCGGCGCTGTCCAGGCGCTGGCGCGCCATGATCGGGGCCATGGCGTGGACCGGCCCCAGGCCCATCTGGCTTGGCTCGAGCCCGGCCCAGTGGCAGTCCTCCAGCCGGCCCAGGACCTTCAGGCCGTGCTTCTTCACGGCGCCGGCGCTGGCCAGGAGCAGGCAGGCGGCACCGTCGGTGATCTGGGCGCTGTTGCCGGCGGTGACCAGGCCGTGGGGCGGCTCGAAGGCCGGCTTCAGGCGTGCCAGGGCGGGCAGGTCGGCGTCCCGGCGCAGGCCCTCGTCCCGCTCGAAGAGCGTGCCGTCCGGGCCGAACATCGGGGCCAGCTCTTCCAGCCGGCCGCCGTCCTGGGCCCGGGCCAGGCGCTGGTGGCTGGCCAGGGAGAAGCCGTCCATGCGCTCCCGGCTGATGCCGAACCGGCTGGCCAGGCCCTCGGCGGTCTGGCCCATGTTGAGCCCGCTGATGGGGTCGGTGAGGCCGCGCACCAGGCCGATCACCGGCACGAAATGGGCCGGCCGCAGCCGGCTCAGCACGCGCAGCTTGGCCCAGGCCGAGCGGCCCCTGGCCAGGTCCGCCAGCAGCTTCACCATGGCGTCGCCCAGCAGCACCGGGGACTGGCTCATGGCCTCGGTCCCGCCCGCCAGCACCAGGTCGGCCCGGCCCTGGGCGATGTCCTGGGCGGCGCAGTCGATGGCCTGCATGCCGGAGCCGCAGTTGCGCTGCACGGTCCAGGCCGGCATGGCCTTGCCGCAGCCCAGGCGCAGCGCGATGATCCGGGCGATGTTGAGCTCGTCCGGGCCGGGGATGATGCAGCCGAACACCACCTCGTCGAGCTGCCCGGGTTCAAACGGCTGCCGGGCCAGCAGGGCCTTGCCCGCCGCCACCGCCAGGTCGGAGGCGTGGAACGGCCCCGGGGTGCCGCGGGCCTTCAGGAACGGGGTGCGGCCGCCGTCGACGAAATAGACCGGCCGGCCGCCGGCATAGGCGCCTTCAACTCCCATCGGTCACTCCTTGGTCCGGGGCTGGCGCACCTGGGGGAAATCGTCCACCTTGACCGCTTCCCGGCGCGCCTCCAGGGCCTCGCGCAGCATCCTGCCCTCTTCGGCGGTGATCACCCCGGCACCGAGGCCGTCGGCCAGCATCTGGGCGTCGCTTCCGGCGCGGATGGCCTTGGCGGCCACGCCGGCCCACAGCTTCTTTTCCACCGGCTCGGCGGCGATCACCTTGGTCAGGGTCTCCTCCATGCGCTTGAGCGGCTCGCGGCTGTCCATGGGCATGAAGATGCCCGAGGTCAGTCGGTCCCGGGCCGCGGAGGGCTCCAGCAGGAGCGCGGCGGCCTGGTGGCCCAGGCGGTCGCTGGGCCCCGCCAGGCGGCGTCCGGTGGGGAACACCAGCCTGCGGAGCAGCCACGCGGCGGGCCGGCTGGGCAGGTTGCGGAACAGGCCATCGAAGCTTTCCTGGACTTTCAACAGGCTGGTTTCGCAGGCCCAGCGCAGCAGCGGCAGGTCGCCCGCGGGCCGGCCGTGGTCCTCGAACTGCTTGAGGGCCGCGGAGACCAGGTAGAGGTGGCTGAGGATGTCGGCCATGCGCCCGGACAGCTTCTCCTTGCGCTTCAGGCCGCCGCCCAGGGTGAGCAGGGCGACGTCGGCGCTGAGCGCGAAGCCGGCCGCGTAGCGCGAGACCGCCTGGTAGTACCGGTGCGCCGGCCCGCCCGGGGCGCGCACCAGGCGGCCGCCGGTGAGGCCGTGGAGCAGGCTGCGGGCCGCCGTGCCCAGGCCGAAGGCGATATGGCCGCCCATGTGCCGGTCGAACTCTGCCAGGCCCTGGGCCCGGTCCAGGTTGGCCACGGCGCGCATCTCGTTCAGGACGTAAGGATGGCAGCGGATGACGCCCTGGCCGAAGATGATCAGGGTGCGGGTGAGGATGTTGGCGCCCTCCACGGTGATGCTGATGGGCAGGGCCTGGTAGGTGCGGCCGAACAGGTTGCGCGGGCCGATGCAGATGCCGCTGCCGCCGACGGTATCCATGCCGTCGTTCAGGATGAGGCGCATGCGTTCAGTGCACTGGTACTTGACGATGGCGGAGATCACCGAGGGGCGCTCGCCCTGGTCGACGGCGCCGCAGGTGAGGGTGCGGGCGGCGTCCATGAGGTAGGTGTGCCCGGCGATCCTGGCCAGGGCCTCCTCCACCCCTTCGAACTTGCCGATGGGCAGCTTGAACTGGCGCCGGACCCGCGCGTAGGCGCCGGCGGCCTGGGACACCAGCTTGCCGCCGCCGGTGCTCAGCGCCGGCAGGGAGATGGAGCGGCCCGCGGCCAGGCTTTCCATGAGCATCTTCCAGCCGTTGCCGGCCTCCGCCGCGCCGCCGATGATCCAGTCCAGGGGGATGAACACGTCCTTGCCCCAGTTGGG
>CAZVHQ010000084.1:0-13246 GCA_964627225.1 uncultured Mesoterricola sp. | reverse complement strand
GACCTCGGGATTGGTAACAAAGCTAGTTAGTGACTTTCGTGCGGAACCCGGGCTAGATTTTGCGCCGGAATACCCAGCGGTCCTCCGTAGAGGCCTTGCGGTCGAAGCGGTAGCCTTCGGCCTTGAAGGCCTGCAGCCGGCTGGGCTCCTCCAGGCGCTTGCGGATGGCGTAGCGGCACATCAGGCCCCGGGCCCGCTTGGCGAACAGGCCGACCACCCGGTACTCGCCATGGCTCCAGTCCTCGAACCAGGGGGTGATGACCCGTCCCGCCAGGGCCTTGGGATCCACGGCCT
Source organism: uncultured Mesoterricola sp. (assembly GCA_964627225.1). Lineage (GTDB taxonomy): Bacteria > Acidobacteriota > Holophagae > Holophagales > Holophagaceae > Mesoterricola. Next base: position 12,952 of record CAZVHQ010000084.1, on the reverse strand, counting down.
TGAAATACTCGGCCGAGGCCAGGTTCACCACGACGCCGGAACCCCGCTCCAGCAGCCCGTTCAGGCACCGGGTGATACGGTCGCCCCAGAACGCGTACAGGTCCTTGCCCCGGGGATTGGCCAGGCGGATCTTCATCTCCAGCCGGTAGGGCAGGATCAGGTCCAGCGGCCGCAGGCAGCCGTACAGGCCGGAAAGGATGCGCAGATGGTCCTGGGCGAAGTCCAGGTCACCCTGGTCCAGCCCGGCCGCGTCGAGGCCGCCGTAGACGTCGCCGGCGAAGGCGAGCACGGCCTGCTTGGCCTGGCCCAGGGTGAAGGGCCGCTTCCACGCCTGGAAGCGCCCGGCGTTCAGGGCCGCCAGGGCGTCGGAGATGGCCATGAGGGCGGCCAGCTCGTCCAGGCTCAGCTTGCGCAGCAGCTGCACCAGCCGGGCCGACTCGCCGAGGAAGTCCGGCTGGGTGAACACGCCGGTGTGGGGCGGCGTGGCGAAATCCTGGGTCTTGGCGGGAGAGAGGACGAGGATCATGGGCGGCTCCTGGCCTTCCTCCATCTTCGCCCCTCTCGAGCGGCCCGGCCAGCTGCCCTTGGCCCGCAACTCTGGCAAGATGCTAGGAGCGGCGCCGGCGCAGCCGTACGTGGAGAAACCCCATGCCCCTGCTCGATGCCAACCGCAGCATTCTCGTCCTGATCGACCTCCAAGGCAAACTGGTGCACCAGGTGTACCGCTCCACCATGGTCCTGGAGGTGGCCCACCGGCTTTTGACGTTCGCCGACCTGTTCGCCGTGCCGGTGGTGCTGACCGAACAGTACCCCAAGGGCATCGGCCCCACCGAAGCCGGGCTCCGGGAGCGCTTCGACGCGCTGGCCTGCCCCACCTTCCTGGTGCCGAAGACCGCCTTCAGCTGCTGCGGCGACGCCGGCTTCCTCGAAGCCCTGGACCGGGCCCGCCCGGGCCTGGCGCCCGGGCAGCGGCAGATCGTGGTGGCGGGGATCGAGGCCCATGTCTGCGTGGTCCAGACCGTCCTGCAGCTGCGCGAAGCGGGCTCCCAGGTGCAGGTCTGCTGGGACGGGGTCAGCGGCCGCGGCGCGGAATACCGCCAGCACGCCCTCGAACGCATGGCCGCCGCCGGCGCCACCCTCACCAACCATGAATCCGTGGCCTTCGAATGGGCCCGCCACAAGGATCACCCTGGCTTCAAGGCCCTCTCGGCCCTGCTCAAGGAGGGCCAGCCGCAGGGGTGAGGGGCGGTTTATTTAAAATTTATTTCTTCTATTGATCTTGACAAGATTTTTTTGAACCCCAAACTAGCTTCGCAAATCGATCTGCCCTTTTAAGGGCAGGCCGTCTTGACGCACAGGGATGCGAAGCCGTAGGTCCTGCGAGTCGAAGGCGCAACAAACCCACCCCCATGACATGGGGAGGGTTGTTGCGCCTTTTTTCTTTTTCCGCCCAGGTCCACCCAGCTGGCCAGCCAGCCCTTTCCATGGAAACGCGATGCCTAACTGGAACACCTTCAGCATTCGCAAAAAGCTCACGATCACCAATTTCCTCCAGACCATGCTGGTCACCCTGGTGCTGGTCGCCGTTTCCGGCTGGATGCTGGACGACTCGGGGCGCCGGGCGCTCAGCACCAAGGGCGCGGCCCTCGCGGCCCTTTGCGCGGAATCCACCAAGGCGGCGGTCCAGTTCGAGGACACCAGCCTGCTGGACCAGCAGTTCGAGCAGCTGCTGGGCTCCGACCCGGAACTGAGCATCGCCGCCATCGTCGTGCTGGATCCGGCCAGCCACGCCTTGCGCGTGGTCAGCCAGAAGAAGGCCGCCGCGGCCGCGAACCTGGACGCGCTGGCCTTTGCCAAGCCGCTGACCAGCCGGGCACCGGAGAAGCAGGGCGAGGTCCGCACCTTTACCAGCCTCGGCCACCTGGGCGTGGCGATCCCGGTGGAGGACTCGGCCAAGAAGGCCTTCTTCGTCCTGGGCCTCAACGACGCCCAGATGAAGGCCCAGATCGTGCGGAAGATCGCCGCCATGGGCCTGGTGGGCTGCGTGATCCTGGGGCTGGGCTACCTGGGCGCGCGTTCCGTGGCCGGAGCCTTGAGCCGGCCGCTCGAACTGTTCCAGGACCGGATGCGGGAGATCTCCGATGGCGACGGCGATCTGACCGCCCGCCTGGAGGTCCGGGGCGATGGCGAGATCGCCCACCTGGCCACCCACTTCAACCGCTTCGTGGGCAACATCCAGGCGCTGGTGCGCGAGGCCGTCTCGATCGCCGCCAGCATCGCCTCCGGCACCATGCAGATCGCGGCCGGCATGAACGAGATGACCTCGGCCGCCGACGCCATCGCCCAGAGCGCGGAGGCGCAGAAGGGCAGCGTCGCCCAGACCAACCAGGGCCTGCACGGGATCAACAGCTCGCTGCAGATCAACCACCAGAACGTGGCCGGGTCCATCGAAGGCCTGGACCACGCCCGGGAGGCGGCGGGCAAGGGCGAGACCGCGCTGACGGCCTCGGTGGAAGGCATGCGGGCGATCGAACAGAATGCCAAACAGATCAGCAACATCCTCACGGTCATCACGGAAATCGCCAACCAGACCAACCTGTTGTCCCTGAACGCGGCCATCGAGGCCGCCAAGGCCGGGGACCAGGGCAAGGGCTTCGCGGTGGTGGCCGAAGAGGTGCGCAAGCTGGCGGAGCGCAGCGCCAAGGCCGCCAAGGAAATCGAATTGCTCATCCGCACCAGCGGCAAGAGCATCGACACCGGCACGGCCACCGTGGACGCCGCCAACAAGGCGCTCAAGCGCATCATGGCCGCCATCCTGGAGAGCGACCAGCAGATGCGCGCCGTGGGCCGGGAAAGCCAGACCCAGAGCCAGGCCACCGCCGGGATCGTCACGGCCATGGGCGACCTGGCCGGCATCGCCGAAGGCAACGCCGGCGCCACCGAGCAGATGGCCGCGACCATCCACGAGACCACCCGCACGGTGAACGATCTCGCCGGCCTGGCGGAAAAGCTGAACACCCTCGTTTCAAGGTTCCAGGCCGGATGAACCCGGCCGTTCCCCAACCCTGTTTCTTTTCAAGGAGGCAATCCATGCGCAAGTTCCTCGCCATCCCGGTCCTGGTGGCCCTGGCCATCCCGGCCTTCGCCCAGACCGCAACCCGCGACGACGCCAAGGCCCTGGTCACCGAGGCGGTCCAGTACCTCACCAAGAACGGACGGGAGAAATTCATCGCGGAAGTGGCCAGCCCCAAGGGCCAGTTCCACTTCCAGCAGGGCCAGAGGAAGGACCTGTACATCTTCGTCTACGACGAGAAGGGCACCGTGGTCGCCCACGGCGTGCGCCTGGAACTGATGGGCAAGAACCGCTGGGAATCCAAGGATCCGGACGGCAAGCCCTGGGTCCAGGACTGGACCAGGCTGGTGCAGGAGAAGGGCAGCGGTTGGATCGACTATAAGGAATTGAACCCCGCGGCCGGCAACAAGGTCATGAAGAAAGCCTCGTTCGTGCAGCTCAAGGACCACCTGGTGATCGGCTGCGGCATCTACCAGTAGCCAGAACGCCGGCAGGCAGGGGAATGCGGGGCCGGGCGGTGCGGGAAAGGATACAATGAACCAATCCTTGGAAAGCCCCCTCCTGTCAGGACCCCCATGAACCTAAAGATCAAGGGCCTCATTCTCGGTTTGGGAGCCTTGCTCACCGTGCTGCTGGCCAGCGGCCTGCTGGCGTACCAGAACACCCGCCGGCTCCGGGACGACGCCGCCCTGGTGGCCCACAGCCACCAGGTGATCGAGGCGCTGCAGAGCGTCCTGGAGACCATGACCGATGCCGAGACCGGCCAGCGGGGCTTCCTGATCACCGGCGACCCGCACTACCTGGAACCCTACCAGAGCGCGGTGGCCCGAGCCAGGCAGACCATCGCCCAGGCCAGGCTGCTGGTGCGGGATGACCCCAGCCAGCGCCTGCGCGGCCTGGCGCTGGAGGAACTGGCCGGCGCCAAGCTCGCGGAACTGGAGCAGACCCTCGCGCTGCAGGCGCAGGATCCGGCGTCCGCGCGCCGGATGGTCCAGACCCACCTGGGCAGGTCCATCATGGACTCGATCCGGGCCCAGGTGGGGGCCCTGGTCCAGGCGGAACAGGCCCTGCTGGCCACCCGGGAGCACACCTCCCGCCGCTCCTACCGGATCGCCGTCGGATTCACCGCGCTGTCCTGCCTGCTTGGGATGGCGCTGGCGCTGGCGCTGGGGCTGCAGATGCGCCGGCACCTGCGCGACGAGCAGCGCTTCCGCACCCTCATGGAGCTGGCGCCCGATGGCATCTGGGTGCACCGCGGCGACCGCCTCGAACTGGTGAACAGCGAAGCCCTGCGTCTCTTGGGGGCGGCCAGCGCGAACCAGGTGGCGGGCATGTCGCCCTACCAGATCTTCCACCCGGATTGCCACGCCAAGGTCCGCGACCGGATCGAGGCGGCACGGGCCGGGCAGACCGTCCACGGCTCGGAGGAGATGATCGCGTGCCTGGACGGCAGCGTGCGCCAGGTGGAAGTCTCCTCGGCGCCGTTCGAAGACGCCCAGGGCCCGGCCATCCAGGTGGTGCTGCGCGACATCACCCGGCGCCGCCGGCGCGACCAGGCCCTGGACCGGCTCAACCGGGCGCTGCGGGCGCTCTCCAAGAGCAACCAGGCCCTGATGCGCTCCCAGGTGCAGGATGAGGGGGCCTACCTGGCGGAGATCTGCGCCATCGTCACCCAGGATTGCGGCTACGCCATGGTCTGGATCGGCTTCAAGGAGGACGATCCGGCCCGGAGCATCCGCCCCGCGGCCTGGGCCGGGTTCGAGGACGGCTACCTCGAGGCCCTCCAGCTCACCTGGGCCGACAGCAGGTTCGGCCAGGGCGCCACCGGCGTCGCCATCCGCACCGGCAGGCCGGGCATGTGCAAGGACACCTTGACCGATCCCGCCTTCGCGCCCTGGCGCGCCGAGGCCGTGAAGCGGGGCTACCGTTCCTCTCTCGCCCTGCCGCTCCTGTCCAGCGGCAAGCCGTTCGGCGCGATCACCTTCTATGCCCGGGAACCGGCCGCCTTCGACGCCGGCGAAACGGCCCTGCTCGAGGAGCTGACCTCCGACCTGGCCTACGGCATCACCGCCCACCGCCTGCGCATCGAACACGCCATGGCCGCGGAGACCCTGCGCGAAAGCGAACAGCGCTTCCGCGCCGCCTTCGAGCTGGGCGCCAGCCCCATGGCCCTGACCGGCCTGGACGGCAGGCTGCTCAAGGTCAATTCCCGCCTGGCCCGGATGCTCGGCTACACCGAAGCGGAAATGCAGGGCCTCGCCGTCAGCGACATCACCCACCCCGACGACCTCCCCGGAACCCGCGCCGGCTTCGACAAGGTGCTGCGGGAAGGAGCGGTCGGTTTCCGGCAGGAGAAGCGCTACCTGCACAAGGACGGGACCATCCTGTGGGTAGACATGGGCACCGTGGCCGTTCCGGACGCCATGGGCCGGGCGCTGTACCTGGTGACCCACATCCAGGACATCACCGAACGGAAACGGGCCGAGCAGGAACTGCGCGCCGCCAACCAGCGCAAGGACGAGTTCCTGGCCACCCTGGCCCACGAGCTGCGCAATCCCCTGGCGCCGATCCGCACCGGAGCCTACCTGCTGAGCAAGCGCCCGACCAGTGATCCGGAGACCGGCCGGATCGTCGACATGATCGCCCGGCAAGCGGCCCACATGGCGCGGCTGGTGGACGACCTGCTGGATGTCGCCCGGATCGAGCAGGGCCGGCTGGAACTGCGCAAGGAGCGGGTGGACCCCGGCCTGGTGGCGGCCCACGCGGCGGAAGCCTGCAGGGCGCTCATCGAGGCCGGCAACCATCCGTTCAGCCTCTCCGTGCCCGCGCCCCTGCCGGTCCTGGAGGCCGATCCGGTACGGCTGGAGCAGATGCTCTGCAACCTGCTGAACAATGCCTGCAAGTGCACCCCGCCCGGAGGCAGGATCGAGCTGACCGCCGCCGTGGAAGGGGGCGAGCTGGTCCTGGCCGTCCGGGACGACGGGATCGGCATGAGCCCGGGGGTGCTCGCGCACATCTTCGATCTGTTCTTCCAGGCCGGCCAGGCCACGGACCGCCCCGGAGGGCTGGGCATCGGCCTGACCCTGGTGCAGCGCCTCGCCCAGCTCCATGGCGGCTCGGTCAGCGCCAGCAGCGCCGGCCCCGGCCTGGGCAGCGAATTCAAGCTGCGCCTGCCCCTGCTGGAACCCGCCCCGCCGGCGCCGGAGCCCGAAGCGCCCGTCCCGGAAGCCCGTCAGCGCCACGTGCTGATCGTCGACGATGACCCGAACGTGCGCATGACCATGGAGATGCTGCTGAAGACCCTGGACTACCAGGTGACCGCGGCCGCCACCGGCGCCAAGGGCATCGAACGGGCGGTGGCGCTGCGGCCGGATATCGCCCTCATCGACCTGGGCATGCCCGGGCTCAACGGGCTGGAGGTGGCCACCCGGATCCGGGCGGCGCTGGGCCAGGCGATCCGCCTGGTGGCCCTCACCGGCTACAGCCGCGACAGTGATTTCGCCCAGACCAAGGCGGCCGGCTTCGACCAGCACCTGGTCAAGTCCGGCGATCCCCGGGAGCTGCTCAGGCAGCTGGAAGCGCTCAACCCAGCCGCGGACCGATGAACTCGGCCACGGTCCGGCCGTCGTGCAGCGCCTGCACCAGGGCCGAGCCGATCACCGGGGTGGCGCCCATGGCCCGCACCTGGGCCAGCAGGTCCGGATGGTCCAGGCCGAAGCCCACGGCCAGGGGCCGGTCGGTGTGCCGGCGCAGGGCCTGGAGGCGCGCCTGGACCGGAGCCAGCAGCGGGGCCTGGCCGTCCCCAGTCACCCCCAGGCGGGCCACCACGTACGCGAAGCGCTGGGCGAACGGATGGCCCGGGCCCGGGTCGGGGCGCGCCGCCAGCAGCCGGACCGCCCGCTCCGGCGGGGTGGTGGGGCTCAGCAGCGGCACGATCGGGTAGCCCGCGGCGCGCAGGCCCGCCTCCCACTCCGGCTCTTCCCCGGCCGGCAGGTCCACCACCAGCAGGGCCTTGACCGGGGTGCGGCGCAGCAGCGGCAGCAGGTCCGCGCCCAGCTGCAGCAGCGGATTGAAGTAGGTGAACAGCACCAGGTCGGGGCTCGGACCGCCCTGGGCCAGCGTCTCCAGCACCCGCCGCGGCGCCGCGCCGCCGGCCAGGGCGCGCTGGGCGGCGGCCTGCAGCACCGGGCCGTCCGCCACCGGGTCGGAATGCGCCAGGCCCAGTTCCAGGGTGCCCACGCCGAGGGCGGCGAACGCCGCCAGCAGGCCGGGCAGCGCCGCCAGATCGGGATCGCCGGCGGTGATGAAGGGCAGGATCGGTTCCATATCAAAGCTCCTGGTCGAAAGTGGCGAGATCCTTGTCGCCCCGGCCGGACAGGCCGAGCAGCACGGTGCCGGCACCGCTTCCGGCGAGCGCCCGCAGATGGGCCAGGGCGTGGCTGGATTCCAGCGCCGGCAGGATGCCTTCCAGGCGGGCCAGGTCCCGGGCCGCGGCCAGGGCCTCCTGGTCCGAGGCGCGCCGGCCTTCGACCCGGCCGGCCAGGATGAGCGCGGCCAGTTCCGGCCCCATGGACGGGTAGTCGAGGCCGGCGCTAATGCTGGCGGTCTCGGCGGTCCAGCCGTGCTCGTCCTGCAGCAGCAGGCTGCGGCAGCCGTGCAGCACGCCGATCCGGCCGCCGAAGCTGCGCGCCGCGTGCTCGCCGATGCCGCTGCCGTGGCCGCCGCCCTCCACCGCCACCAGGCGCACCGGGTCGTCCAGGAACGGCACCATCAGGCCCAGTCCGTTGCTGCCGCCGCCGGCGCAGGCCACCACCGCGTCGGGCAGCGCGCCCAACTCAAGCACCTGGGCCCGCGCTTCTTCGCCGATGACCGACTGGAAGGTGCGCACCATGAGCGGGAACGGGTGCGGCCCCAGGGCCGAGCCCAGGATGTAGTGGGCCCGCTCGCAGCGGCCGGCCCAGGCCCGCAGGGCCTCGTTCACCGCCTCCTTCAGCGTCCGCTGGCCGGCCTCCACCGGCACCACCCGGGCGCCGAACAGCCGCATGCGCGCCACGTTGGGCGCCTGCCGGGCCATATCCACGCTGCCCATGTAGACCGTGCAGGCCAGGCCGAGCCGGGCGCAGGCCGCGGCGGTGGCCACGCCGTGCTGGCCCGCGCCGGTCTCGGCGATGATTTCCTGCTTGCCCATGCGCCGGGCCAGCAGGGCCTGGGCCAGGGCGTTGTTGATCTTGTGGGCGCCGGTGTGGGCCAGGTCCTCGCGCTTGAGGTAGAGCGCCTTGAGCCCGGCCGCCCGGGCCATGCGCGACGCCCGGGTGAGCGCGGTGGGCCGGCCGACGAAGGCGCGCAGCTCCTCCTTCAGTTCGGCCATGAAGGCCGGGTCGGCCAGCGCGTCCAGGAACGCGGCCTCCAGCTCCAGCAGCGGCTGCATGAGGGTTTCCGGAGCGTAGCAGCCGCCCAGGCCCATGGCCCCGTAGCGGCTGGACAGGCGGAATTCGGTCGGCGCGGATGGGTTCACGGTCTACTCCAGTTCATGGGCGTTGCGGACAAAACTTGCCACCAGGGCGGGGTCCTTGCGGCCGGGGGCCCGTTCCAGCCGGCTGGCCGCGTCGAACCCGCGGCAGCCCGGGCGCGCCTCCAGCCGCGCCAGCAGCGAAGCCAGGACGGCGCCGTGCAGGCCGCCGCCGAGCAGGAACGGACCCGGCGGCGGATGGGCCATGGGGTGGCCCTGGCCGGAGCCGCCCAGCAGGCCGGTGGCGCGGGGGCTGGCCTCCCACAGGTAGAGGTCGGCCGCGGGCGCCGTCTGGTCCGGCTCGTCCGGCCAGGGCAGCAGCACGCGCCGGCCATCGGCCTGCAGCATGGCCACCGCCCGGGCCCGCTCCGGGGCCGGCAGGTACGGCTGCACCCAGCCCGCCCCGGCCTGCCGGGCCAGGGCCAGCAGCTGTTGGGCGCTGTCGGCCACGGCGACCAGGGCGGCCCGATCCCCGGCCAGGCGGGCCAGTTCCAGGTCCGGGCAGTGGCGCGGGCTGGCGGGATGGTGCAGGAAGCCCAGCAGGTCCGCGCCCGCCGCCAGCACCATGGCCACGTCCTCGGCGCAGGTGAGGCCGCAGACCTTGGCCATCATGAGCGCACCCGGGGCCGCCGGATGCCGGCCAGGAACGCCGCCGGGTCGGGCGCGCGCATGAGGGCCTCGCCGATCAGCACCGCGTCGAATCCCCCGGCCAGGGCGGCGCAGGCGTCCTCCGGCGTGCCGAGGCCGGACTCCCGGACCAGCAGCGCCTGCGGGAACGCCTCGCGCAGCAGCGCGGCCGGAGCCTTGCGCACGGAGAAATCGGCCAGGTCCCGGGCGTTCCAGCCCACCATGCGCGCGTTCGCCGCCTGCACCGCGACGATCTCGCCCGGTTCGTGCACCTCCACCAGCGGTTCGAGCCCGCGCGCCCGGGCGGCGGCGGCGAAGCCCGCCAGGTGGTCCCCCAGCAGCCGGGTGATGAGCAGCACCGCCTGGGCCCCCAGGGCGCGAGCCTCTTCCAGGTGCGCCTCGGTGCAGACGAAGCCCTTGTAGAGCAGCGGCAGGCCGAACGCCGCGGCCTTGGCGAAGTCCTCCGGCTCGCCCAGGAACCGCGCCGGCTCGGCCAGGATGGAGCAGGCCGCCGCCCCGCCCCGGGCATAGCCGGCCAGCCGCTCGCGGATATCGGCCTGGGCGGCGAACGGCCCCAGGGAGGGCGAGGCGCGCTTGAACTCGGCGATGACCGGCACCGGCCCGTGGCGCAGGGCCGCCTCGAAGGGCCCCATGCCCTGCAGGGGCCGGTCCCGGAACGGGGAGCGGGCGCTGATCCCGCGCGCGCGGACCAGCTCCGAGGCCAGCAGATCCTTCAGGATGCCCAGGGAGCGGGCGCCCTGGAGCAGGGTTTCGGGGGAGGGCGGGAAGTCCATGGATTCTCCTTTCACGCCGCGAGCGCAAGCAGGGACGGCAGGTGCAGGCCCTGGAGCAGGGTAGCGCGGGCTTCGGCCACCAGGGCGGGCAGCGCGGCGAGCTCCAGTTCCCGCACCAGCAGCAGGCCCAGGGCGGCCTGCAGGGCCACCTCCTCGGCCACCCGCGGGCTGAAATCCGGATGCTCCCGGCCCCCGGCCAGGCCCTCGGCCAGGACCACGCAGGCCGCCCTGGAACCGGCGGCCGGGGCCGGCGGCGTGCGCAGCAGCCCGGCCTGCTCCGGCAGGAGCCGCACCATCGGCAGCAGCCGCCCGTCCCGCACCGGCTGTAGGCAGGTGGGGCCTTCCAGGGAGGCCTCGTCCATGCCCAGGCCGTCGGCGGTCAGCCCATGCACCACCAGGGCGCCGCTCAGGCCCCCGGCAGCCAGGGCCACGGCCACCGGCTCGATCCATTCCTCCCGGGCCACGCCCAGCACCTGGTAGTCCGGCCGGGCCGGGTTCAGCAGCGGCCCCAGCATGTTGAACACCGTGGGCACGCCCAGGGCCCGGCGGATCGGCACCATGCGGCCCAGCACCGGATGGAACTTCGGCGCGAACAGGAAGGCGAAATGGCTGCGGGCCAGGTCGGCCTCCACCAGCTCCCGGGGCCGGTCCAGATCCAGGCCCAGGGCCTCCAGCAGGTCGGCGGAGCCGCACAGGGAGCTGGCGGCACGGCTGCCGTGCTTGACGATGTCGACGCCCATCCGGGCCAGGGCCAGCGCCGACAGGGTGGAGAGGTTGGCGGTGTGCACGCCCTGGCGGGCGTCGCCGCCGGTGCCGCAGGTGTCCAGGGTCGGGTGCACGCCGGCGCGGAACGGGGTGGCGCGCTCGGTGAGCACCTGGGCGAAGGCGGTCAGCTCAGTGCCCTGCAGCGGTCTCAGGTTGAGCGCCAGCAGGGCGTCGCCCACCGCCTTGGGGTCCGAGGCCGGGTCCAGGCAGGCCTCCATGAAGGCGCGCGCTTCGGCGAGCGAGAGGGAGGCGGAAAGTTCGAACGGGTTGCTCATGGTCGGCTCCGGGAAAGGGATGGGCGGTCAGCGAGATCCGCCCCAGCCCAGGGCCCGGCGGATGAGCGGGACCTGGTTGGGGGCGAACGGCAGGGTTTCGGGCAGGTCCAGCCGGCGGCCCACCGCCTCGGCCACCGGCCGCAGCTGCTCGGCCAGCCGGCGGAATTCCGGCAGGTGCAGCGACTGGTCGCCGTCGGACAGGGCTCGGGAAGGGTCCGGGTGCACTTCCACCAGGATCCCGTCGGCGCCGGCGGCCACCGCCGCCCGGGCCATGGGCGCCACCGCGTCCCGGCGGCCGGTGCCGTGGGAGGGGTCCACCATCACCGGCAGGTGGGTCATCGCCTTGAGCACCGGAACGGCGTTGAGGTCCAGGGTGTTGCGGGTGGCGGTCTCGAAGGTGCGGATGCCCCGTTCGCAGAGGATCACCTGGGCGTTGCCCTCCAGCAGGATGTACTCGGCGGCCAGGACGAATTCGGCCAGGGTGGCCGAGGGGCCGCGCTTGAGCAGCACCGGCTTGCCGGCCCGGCCCACGGCCTTGAGCAGCGGGCCGTTCGACATGTTGCGCGCGCCGATCTGGAAGCAGTCCACGAAGGGCGCCATGGCCTCCACGTCGCCCGGCTCCATCACCTCGCTGACCACCGGCAGGCCGCTGGCGTCGCCCGCCTCGCGCAGCAGCTCCACCCCAGCCTGGCCCAGGCCCTGGAAGGCGTAGGGCGACGTGCGCGGCTTGTAGGCGCCGCCGCGCAGCGCCGTGGCCCCGTAGGCCGCCACGAAGCGCGCCGTGGTGAAGATCTGCTCCCGGTCCTCCACCGAGCAGGGCCCGGCCACCAGGGCCAGGGCCTCGCCGCCGATCTCGACCTTGCCGAGCAGCACGCGGCTGCCCTGGGGGTTCAGTTCCCGGGCGGCCAGGACCGGTTTCGAGCCCGCGGCCCTGGCCCATTCCACGCCGGCCATGGCCTGGATCTTCTTGAGCGGAGGGTTGGCCAGCCCCAGGGCCGCCAGGAAGCAGCCGAACGGCAAGCGCAGGCAGCGCACCTCGGCGCCCAGCGCCTCCAGCACGGCGCGGACCTCATCTTCATGACTGATCAGCTTGATGATCATCGTTCCCTCCGGCACAGATCGACGAAGTTGCGCAGCAGGTCCATGCCCCCTGGGGTGAGGATGGATTCCGGGTGGAACTGGACCCCGTGACACTCGTACTGCCGGTGGCGCACCGCCATGATCGTGCCGTCCTCGGTGCTGCCCTGCACCGCCAGGCAATCCGGCATGGCCACGGCGGTCAGGGAGTGGTAGCGGCCCACCGGGAAGGGGTTGGGCAGCCCCGCCAGCAGCCCGGTGCCGTCGTGCAGCATGGGCGAGGTCTTGCCGTGCATGGGCCGGCTGGCGCGGTCCACCCGGCCGCCGAAGGCCTCGACGATCACCTGGTGGCCCAGGCAGACCCCCAGGATCGGCACCCTGGGCGCCAGGGCCGCCACCAGCTCCGGACAGATCCCGGCATCCCTGGGATGCCCGGGGCCGGGCGAAAGCACCAGGCCGTCCAGGTCCAGGGCCAGCACGCCCGCCACGGTGATGGCGTCGTTGCGCACCACCTCCAGGCGCGGCTCCAGCGCCCCCATCATGGACACCAGGTTGTAGGTGAACGAATCGTAGTTGTCGATGAACAGGATCATGCTTGCACCTCGGCGCACAGCGGTTCGCGCCCTTCCAGGGCGGCCAGCAGGACCCCGGCCTTGGCGTGGATCTCGGCCCATTCCGAGGCCTCCACGGAATCCGCCACCAGCCCGCAGCCGGCGCGGAAGCGCACCGCGCCGTCCTGGAATTCCATGGTGCGGATGGTGATGGCCAGTTCCAGGTTGCCCGAGCGGTCCAGGATGCCGACCCCGCCGCCGTAGGCGCCCCGGTCCTCGCC
>CAZVHQ010000083.1:0-13355 GCA_964627225.1 uncultured Mesoterricola sp. | reverse complement strand
CCGCCGCTGTCGTTGAGGCCCACCACCGGCACGCCGTTCTTGACCGCGAGATCCATCACCTTGCAGATCTTCTCCGCGTGCACTTCGCCCAGGGACCCGCCCAGGACGGTGAAATCCTGACTGAACAGGTAGATCGGCCGGCCCTCGACGGTGGCCCAGCCGGTGACCACGCTGTCACCCAGGAAGTGCTTCCTGTCCATGTGGAAATCGTGCGTCCGGTGGGTGACGAAGGCATCCAGCTCCCGGAACGACCCGGGGTCGGCCAACGCCTCGATCCGCTCCCTGGCGGTCATCTTGCCCTTGGCGTGCTGGGCCTCGATCCGGTCCGTGCCGCCGCCAAGGAAAGCGTCCTTCCGCAGCTTTTCCAACATTGCCTTTTTCGCCTTGGTGTCCATCCAGCGTCCTCCTAGGGTCCATGGGGCCCGTTTGTTCGGTTGGGGGAAGTCCATCCGCCAATGGCCTGGACCTCCGCTCAAGGTTGTAAATACCTGCAGTTGATCTATTGTAGATAGCTTTCACCGGTTATTCTCAATTTCCGTGATAAATAACACAAGGAGTAGGTTTGACGCTGATCCATCCTTGGCCAAGGCCACCCCGGACCGGGGAGGACATGATTCCGTATCCAGCCGGAATTGCCAAGACACTGAATCGGGTCTGTTTTAGGATTGATTGCCGCCCTCAACCTGGAGTCCTGCCGTGAGCCATCCTTATAACCATTTCGTTAACGATTACGTGCGGCTGCTGGACGAGACCCGGGACGTGCCCCTGGGCGGCTTGCCGCCGGCGGCGGCCCCGCGGCTGCTGGACAACGCCCCGCGCGCGCTGGTGTTCGCGCCGCACCCGGACGACGAGAGCATCATCGGTGGTTTGCCGCTGCGCCTGCGCCGGGAGTTGAGTTTCCGGGTCTCGGCGGTGGCGGTGACCCAGGGCAGCCGGGTGGATCGCCAGGCCGCGCGGCTCGATGAGATGCGCGAAGCCTGCCATTTCCTGGGGTTCGAACTGATCGCCACCCGCCCGCACGGGCTCACCGGCATCAATCCGCGTTCCCGGGAACAGGACCCCAGCGCCTGGGAGGACTCGGTGGCGCTGATCGCCCAGATCATCTCCTACCACCGCGCCTCGGTGATCTTCCTGCCCCATGACCAGGACCACCACAGCACCCACATCGGCGCCCACCTCCTGGTGCTCGACGCCCTGCGCACCCTGGGCCCGGCCTTCCGCTGCAAGCTGGTGGAGACCGAGTTCTGGCGGGCCATGGCCGACCCCAACCTGATGATCGAATCCAGCCCCGACGACGTGGCCGACCTGGTGGCCGCGACCTCCTTCCACCAGGGCGAAGTGGCGCGCAACCCGTACCACCTGTTCCTGCCGGCCTGGATGGCGGACAACGTCCGCCGGGGCAGCGAACTGGTCGGGGGCCAGGGCGCCGCTTCTCCGGGTTTCCGCTTCGCGACCCTGTACCGCCTGCGGGAATGGGCCAATGGCGGCTTCACCACCTGCCTGAAGGCGCCCCGCCTGGTGCCCGCCGGTCCGGGGCTGGCGGAGATCTTCAAGCGGGAGATCGTGCCGGCATCCTGAGCAAGAATCGGGTTGAGCCCTGCCGGCGGATCCCGGAACCTTAGGGCGAGGGAGAAGCTCATGTCCGAGAGCGATTTCAGCCGCGTGGCCCAGGCGATCCGCTACCTTTGCGCCCGGGTGCCGGAGCAGCCGTCCCTGGGCGAGGTGGCGGCCCAGGCCGGGGTGAGCGAATTCCACTTCCAGCGGATCTTCCAGAAGTGGGCCGGGATCAGCCCCAAGCGGTTCCTGCAGTACCTCACGCTGCGCGAGGCCAAGGCGCTGCTGCTGGAATCGCGCTCGGTGCTGGAGGCGAGCCTGGAGCTGGGGCTGTCCAGCCCGAGCCGGCTGCACGACCTGTTCGTGAACATCGAGCGCATGACCCCTGGCCAGTTCAAGGCGCGGGCCGCGGGCCTCACCCTGGACTGGGCGGTGGCCGGGACGCCGTTCGGGCCGGCGCTCATGGCCGCCCTGGAAGGCCGGCTGTGCGCGCTTTCTTTCCTGGCCGACGAGGACCCCGCCCCGGCGCTGGCCGAGCTGCGCCGGCGCTGGCCCGGGGCAGCCGTCCGCCAGGACCGGGCCGCCCTGCAGCCCTTCGTCGCCGCCCTGGAGAGCCGGCTGCGCGGCGAGCCCGGCCCCCTGGCGCTGGCCCTCAAGGGCACCCCGTTCCAGCTCAGGGTCTGGGAGGCGCTGCTGCGCATCCCGGAGGGCCGGGTGCTGTCCTACGGCGACCTGGCCAGGCAGCTGGGCGAACCCGGGGCGAGCCGGGCCGTCGGCAGCGCCATCGGCCGGAACCCGGTGGCCTACCTGATCCCCTGCCACCGGGTCATCCAGGCCACCGGAGCGCTGGGCGACTACCACTGGGGCGCCGACCGCAAGCGCGCCATCCTGGCGCTGGAACGGGCAAGATAGATATGACCTAGCCCACCGATTGGGCGGCCAGCAGGCTGGCGGTCCGCTTTGAATGGGTGAGCATGCCCACCAGCAGATCCACCGCGGTGCCGCGCAGCACGTTCTCGAAGCTGAAATCGAACAGCGCCATGTCCTTGTCCTGGATGACCGCGCGCACCGCGGGAGGACGCGCGGCCATGAGCTGGCTGCCGATCACCAGGCCGTGGAAGCGGATCAGGTAGCGCGGGCCCTGCCCCCGGGCCAGTTCCGGCAGCACCCGCTCCAGCCGCTCCCCCACCCGGATCACCCCGGCCTGGAGGAACCGGGCAAAGGCGCGGGCCTTGTCCGGCGGGATGTTGCGCTCCAGCACCCCGTGCAGCAGCGCCTGCAGCCCCGGCAGGAGCGGCCGGCGCATCAGCTCGAGCACCAGCCCTTCGGCCACGTCGGCCGCGGCGCTGCCCACCGGGGTGGCCTCCAGGCGCAGGGCGGCCTGGGTGAACCAGGCCCCCATCTCCGCCTGCAGCACCGCCAGGAACAGCGATTCCTTGGTGGGGAAATAGAGGTACAGGGTGCCCTTGCCCAGGCCCAGGCGCTGGGCCAGGTCGGTCATGCGCAGCTCCGGGTAGGAAGTTTCCTGGAACAACTGCAGCGCGCAGGCCAGGATGGACTGGCGCCGGAATTCTTTCTCTTCGGGCAGGTAGGCGCGGCGCATGGGCAGATCTCTTTCTACCACTCTGGTGACCAGGGGTCATTTAGAAAGCGCCGGGAGGGGTGAAAAAAAACATTTGCACCGGCCGGCTTGCTATTGTGAACGGTTCTCAAACAGAAGCAGTCCACCATGGTCCTGGTTCCCAATCGATCAAAGGAGTGATTAATGATGGCAAGGCATTCGCGCATTTCTCTACCGCTCTCCAGTCTGGCCGTCCTGCTGGCCATGGCGGTGGCTCCCAGGGCCTCGGCCTCCGGCTTCCAGCTCCGGGACCAGAGCGGCAGCGGCCAGGGCAACGCCTATGCCGGCGTCAGCGCCGGCGGCACGGATATCAGCACCATGTTCTTCAACCCCGCGACCTTGACCCGCTACGAGGGCAACCAGCTGCAGCTCGGCCTCACCGAGATCGTCCCCAGCTCCAAGTTCAGCGACGGCACATCCAGCCGCTCCGGCGCCAGCCCGGTCCCGATCGGCGGGGCGACCAGCACCGGCAACATCGCCTCCAGCGCCACCCTGCCGACCTTCTACGCCATGTGGAGCGTGAACCAGGATCTCAGGCTGGGCCTTTCGGTGAACGTGCCCTTCGGCCTCACCACCCAGTACGACCCCACCTGGGCCGGCCGCTACGAGGCCATCAAATCCCACCTGGAGACCCTGGACATCACTCCCACCGTGGCCTACCGGATGAGCCCGGCGTGGTCCGTGGGCTTCGCCCTGGTGGCCCGGCGGGCCAAGGCCGAACTGACCCAGGCCATCGACTCCGGCTATGCGGCACAGACGGCCATCGCCGGCGCCGGCCTCACCAACCCCACGAACCCGGGCACCGGCCAGCCTGTGGTATCGCCCGGTCCGGGCAGCGACGGCTTCGCGGACGTGCAGGGCAGCTCCTGGGCCTACGGCTACAAGCTGGGCCTGACCTACGACCCTTCCGCCAACTTCCACATGGGCCTGGGCTATCAATCCGCCGTCCGGGAGACCATCAAGGGCACCGTCACCTACTCGGTTCCGTCCTTGCAGGGAGCCCTGCCCTACCTGCAGGCCGCCAACCCCGGCCAGGGCGCCGTCATCAACCAGGTCGCCGAGGGTCTGGCCCTGGCGACGACCAACGGCGCGGCCTCGGCGGTGCTGAACCTGCCCGCCACCATCTCCCTGGGCATGATCTACGACATCTCCAGCACCTTCTCCATGGGGCTCGAGATCTCCGATACCAAGTGGTCCACCTTCAAGGAACTGCGGGTGCATTTCGGCAACTCCGCCACCCAGCCCGACCAGGTCACCGAGGAGGACTGGAAGGACGCCCTGTTCGTGGCCCTGGGCGCCACCTGCAAGCCGGGCAACAACTGGACCTACCGGGTGGGCGTGGCCATGGACAACACCCCGGTGCCCGACGCCAACCGCACCCCGCGCATCCCCGACGCCGACCGGTTCTGGCTTTCCGCCGGCGTGGGCTACCAGTTCACCAAGGCCTTCGGGGTGGACGCGGGCTACACCCATCTGATCTGCAAGAATTCCACGGTGAACCTCCAGGGCGGCAGCGATCCCACCGACCAGAGCAAGTACTTCGGCGGTAACCTGAGCGGCACCTACAAGAACAGCATCGACGTGCTGGCCGTGCAGGCGCGCTACAAGTTCTAGGCCAGGAGCTTTGCCAGGGCTTCGGCCCGGCCTTCCAGGGATGCGGCCTTGCCCTGGAACAGCCGGGCCGAGCCGCCGCCCTTGGCGGACAACAGGCCGGCGATCTCCTTGCCCAGGGCCGAGGTGTCCAGCGGCGAGGCTTCGCCGGAGGCCAGCAGGAAATAGCTCTGGCCGCCCAGGGTGGCGGTGAGGAAGGCGGTCTTGGCCGGGGCCTGGGCCACCAGCTGGCGGGCGGCGCGCTGCAGGAAGGCCGCGTCCTTGCCCTCGAAATGGTGTTCCACCACGGCCTCCGGGCCCGCAGCCAAGCCGGCCACGACCACCTCGGCCAGCTCGTCCTCCAGCAGCCGGACCCGCTTCTCCAGGCCGCGCAGCTGCTCAAGGCGGGCAGTCACCGCCCCGGCCAGGGCCGGCTCGGGCACGCCCAGCAGGGCCCGCAGCTCGGCGTTGCGCCGCTCATGGGCGGCCATCCGGTCCCGGGCACGGCCTCCCGCCACGTAGAACAGCCGGGTGCCGCCGCGCACCGGTTCGGTGCCCAGCAGGCACAGGCACTCCAGCTCGGCCAGGGAACCCAGGTGGGTGCCGCCGCAGGTGTTCAGGTCCAGTCCCTGGATCGCCACCAGCCGGATGTCGCCCTGGTAGCCCTCGGGCAGCCCGCGGGAGCGCACGTTCAGCTTGGCCAGCTCCTCCCGGGCCACGCGCCGGCAGGTGACCGGCAGGTCCTGGCGGATCTCCGTGGCCACCGCCGCCTCCAGCTCGCGCACCTGGTCCCCGGTCACCCGCGCCACGTCCAGTTCGATGTCGGACACCGCCTCGTTCAGGTGGAAGGCCGTGGTCTCCCAGCCGAACCGCTCCCGGGCCACGGCCGTGAGCAGATGCTGGCCGGTGTGCTGCTGCATGTGGTCGAACCGGCGCGGCCAGTGCAGGCGCACGCTGACCGGCCCGGCCTGGACCGGCGCGGCCAGGTAGTGGCGCACCTCCCCGGCCCGCTTCTGCACATCCAGCACCGCCACGCTGCCCAGGAAGCCGTGGTCGGGAGGCTGCCCGCCCCCCTCCGGGTAGAGGATGGAATCAGCCAGCACCGCAAAGGGCCGGCCGTCCTCCTGTCCGACCCTGAGTGCCTGGGTTTCCAGTTGGGTCCTGTAGGGTTCACGCTCGAAGGCCGGAAGCTCGCTCATCCCGGCAGGCTACCACATCCCGGTTAAGCTGGCTTCAGGAGTGACCATGGCGCGCCGTCTGGAACCGGTCAAGAAATCGTTGAAGGATGTGCTGGATGACCTGCAGGGGGGCTACCGCGAGGCGGCCATCGCCGGGCCGGTCCCCGCCCTCAAGTACCTGACCCGGACCATGGAAGGCCAGCACAGCCTGCCCAACGCGGCCAAGGCGGCGGCCTACGACCTGCTGGCCGAAACCCGGGCCCAGCTCCAGGACTGGCCCGGGGTCGAGGAGGCGCTGCAGGGGTTCCTGAAGCACCTGCCGGACCTGGAGCAGGGCCTGGGCCACGGCTACCGCGCCGCCCTGGAATCCACCACCGCCCTGGAACGGGGTGTGCAGGCGCGCAGCGAGGCCGGGGATTTCGCCGGCGCCCTGGAACTCTGCGAAAAGGCCCTGGCGCTGGACCTCGGCGCCCACTGGAGCGCCAAGCGGGACAGCCTCGGCTGGGCCCGCTGAACTCATTCACAAGGGATCAGATGGGCCATCCGGCATCCATCAGAAGATGGGCGGGCCGCTACCGGCCATAGCTTTGTTTCTAATGATGGGCAAATATAAACATGCGTGACTCGCGAAAAAAGTTCGTAAAGTCGAAATTCAGGTTTTCAAGTATCCTGCCGTAAAGTTTGTTGTGCACATGTTTCACCCTCGCCATGGGGATCCGGGCTGTGCCCCTGGCCCAGTGTGTGCTTCGCAACCGAACCTGTAGGGGATTATGTTCAACCTTTCATCAAAATTTTTCCGCCCTTCGGCGAGGTCATGGGCCTTGTCTGCCCTGGCTGTGGCCGGGCCCTGGATCGCCAGCGGCTGCTCCTGGGCAGGATTCGCCTGGGGCCTGCTGTTCGGCTGCGCCACCCTGGGCGCCGCGCTCTGGAACGGGTCCCGCCATCGGCAGCCGCCCCTGGAGCAGGTCGCCGAGGCGGCCGCGCCCGCGGCCCCGGAGCACGCCCCGCGCCTGGAGCGCTTGGCCCAGGCCATCGTGCCGCTCTGGGCCGGCCAGACCGCCCACGCCCGCACCGAGACCGAACAGGCCATCACCGCCCTCACCGGCCGGTTCTCGGCCATCCAGCGGGAGCTGAAGGAGGCCTCGGGAGCCTCCGGGGTGGAAAGCGCCCGGTCCATCCACCAGACCATCGCCGAAGGGGAGCATGCCCTTGCCGGCATCGTCGCCGCCCTGTCCTCCGGCCAGGAGGCGCGCCGCGAATACGTGCAGAAGATCGGCCAGCTGGCCGGGTTCACCGAGGAGCTGTCCGAGATGTCGGCGGAGGTGGCCTCCATCGCCTCCCAGACCAACCTGCTGGCCCTCAACGCGGCCATCGAGGCGGCCCATGCCCGGGAACTGGGCAAGGGCTTCGCGGTGGTGGCGGAGGAAGTGCGCAAGCTCTCCGAACGCTCGGGCACCACGGGCAACCTGATCTCCCAGCGGGTCGAGGCGGTGAACCGGGTCCTGCAGGAGATCCTCCAGGCCACCCAGACCTTCCATGAGCAGGAGACCGGCACCATCCTGACCTCCGAGCAGACCATCCAGGACGTCATCGCCCGGTTCGGCGCGGCGGCCCAGACCCTGTCCGTCTCCACCGAACACCTGGAGACGGTGAACGTCCGGGTGCAGGGCGAGGTCTCCGACACGCTGGTGCACCTGCAGTTCCAGGACCGGGTCGGCCAGATCCTGCAGAACGTGGTCACCGACATGGAGAAGTTCGTCGCACGCATGAACGGCCAGCCCTCCGCCCTGGACGTGGACCGCTGGCTGGCGGAGCTGGCGAGCACCTACACGACCCTCGAGCAGTCCGCCATCCACCGCGGCCAGCGGGCCGGCACACCGACCGAATCCGAAATCACCTTTTTCTGAGAGACACCATGGCCAAGACCATCATGATCATTGACGACTCGGTGAGCCTCAGGCAGGTGGTCGGCATCGCCCTGACCTCGGCCGGGTATGAGGTCCTCGAGGCCTGCGATGGCAAGGACGCGCTGGCCAGGCTGGGCGGCCAAAGGATCCATCTCATCATTTGCGACGTGAACATGCCCAACCTGGACGGCATCGGCTTTCTCAAGGCCATGCGCGAGCTGCCCGCCTACAAGTTCACCCCGGTCATCATGCTCACCACCGAGGCCGGCGAGGACAAGAAGCGGGAAGGCCAGGCCGCCGGCGCCCGCGCCTGGGTGGTCAAGCCATTCAAACCCGAACAACTGCTGCTGGCCGTCGCCAAGCTCATTCTTCCCTGATTTCCTCAATCTGCAAGGGCAAGGGGTCACCATGTTCCAAATCGAGCTTTCCACCCATGAGAGCGCGCCTGCGTTGCGGCTCGAAGGCGAGCTGACCATCTATTCGGTCACCGAGGCCAGGGACCAGCTGTGCGCCGCCCTGGACCAGCACCCCGCGCTCCAGCTGAACCTCGCCGGCGTGGAGGAGCTGGACACCGCCGGGGTCCAGCTGCTGGTCTGGCTCAAGCAGGAGGCCAAGCGCCGGGCCAAGACCCTGGTCCTGTTCGCCCACAGCCCCGCCGTGGTGGAGGTCTTCGACCTGCTTCAGGTCGCGAGCTTGTTCGGGGACGCGATGCTCCTCCCTCCCTCCTCCCGCACCCACGCTCCGTCCGTTTCATAAAGGCATGGCCATGGATCTCGATCGGGCAAAACAGACCTACATCATCGAAGCCCGGGAGCTGCTGGACTCCATGGAGGACGCGCTGCTCACCCTGGAAGGTGAAAGCGACCCCACTGAAGCGGTGGCCTCCATGTTCCGGGCCGTGCACACCATCAAGGGCTCGGCCGGGCTGTTCGGGCTGGACGGCATCGTGCATTTCTCCCACACCGTGGAGAGCGTGCTGGACCGGGTGCGCAGCCAGGTGGCCCGGCTCACCGGCGACCTGATCGGCATCATGCTGGAGTGCCATGACCACCTGGCCCAGATGATCAGCGACATCCAGTCGGAAGTGGAGGAATCGCCGGAGTCCAAGGCCAACGGCGAGCAGATCCTGGCCAAGCTGGCGCCGTTCCTGAGCGGCGCCGTGGCCAAGGCCGAGCCCGCCGCTCCGGTCGCGCCGGCGGCCCAGCCCGACGCCGGTGACGCGCCCGGGCACGACTGCTGGCACCTCTCCATCCGCTTCAGCCGGGACGTGCTGCGCAACGGCATGGACCCGCTCTCCTTCGTCCGCTACCTGGCCACCATCGGCAAGATCGAGCACCTGACCTCGATCTTCGGCACGCTGCCCGAGCGCGAGGCCTTCGACCCCGAGGAATGCCGCATGGGGCTGGAGATCGAGCTGGACACCAAGGCCGACCGCACCACCATCGAGGACGTGTTCGAGTTCGTCCGGGACGGCAGCCAGATCCGGCTCATCCCGCCGCATTCCAAGGTGGAGGACTACATCCAGCTGATCAAGGAGCTGCCCGAGGAAGACCAGTTCCTGGGCGAGATCCTGGTGGCCGGGGGCTGCCTGACCCAGCACGAGCTGGAAGCCGCCCTCAGGCTGCAGAAGGAGGAGGCCTACGGCAGCGGCACGGTGCAGGGCCGCATGCTCGGCACCATCCTGATCCAGGAGAACGCGGTGCCGCCGCCGGTGGTGGCCGCCGCGTTGGAGAAGCAGAAGAAGTTCCACGACCGCCAGGCCCAGGAGCTCAGGGTGGTGAAGGTCTCGGCGGAAAAGCTCGACCTCCTGGTGGACCTGGTGGGCGAGCTGGTGATCGCCGGTGCCGCGGCCCACGCCAAGGCCCAGGGCGCCGGCGCCAGCCTGCTGGAGGCCACCGTCACCGTGAACAAGCTGGTGGAGGAGATCCGGGACAACGCCCTGAGCCTGCGCATGGTGCAGATCGGCGAGACCTTCAACAAGTTCCGGCGCATCGTCCGGGACGTTTCGCTGGAACTGGGCAAGGCCATCGAGCTGCAGATCCACGGGGCGGACACCGAGCTGGACAAGACCATCGTCGAGAAGCTCAGCGACCCGCTCATGCACATCGTGCGCAACTCCATCGACCACGGCATCGAGCCGCTGGAGCTGCGCCGGGCGCGCGGCAAGCCGGAATCCGGCACCCTCTCGCTGCAGGCCAGCCACGAATCCGGCAGCATCATCATCGAGGTGAGCGACGACGGCGGCGGGCTCAACAAGGAGCGCATCCTGGCCAAGGCCATCGAGCGCGGCCTGGTCAAGGAAGGCGCCACCCTCTCCGACCAGGAGATCATCAACCTGATCTTCGAGCCGGGCTTCTCCACCGCCGAGGCGGTGAGCAACCTCTCCGGCCGGGGCGTGGGCATGGACGTGGTGCGGCGCAACATCGACGAGCTGCGCGGCACCATCGAGGTGGAGACCGAGGAAGGCCTGGGCACCACCCTGCGCATGCGCCTGCCGCTCACCCTGGCCATCATCGACGGCTTCCGGGTCGAAGTGGCCGGGGCCTCCTACGTGGTGCCGCTGGACGTGGTCATCGAATGCCTGGACCTGGCGCCGTTCCTGGAATCCGAGCAGAACCACCTGGTCAACCTGCGCGGCGAGGTGCTGCCCTTCCTCCGGCTCCGGGAGGTGTTCCAGATTCCCGGCGAGATCCCCGCCCGGGAGCGGGTGGTGGTGATCCAGCACGGCGAGCTGCGCGCCGGGATCGTGGTGGATCGCCTGCTGGGCGAATTCCAGACCGTGATCAAGCCGCTGGGCAAGCTGTTCCGCGGCGCCCGGGGGATCGGCGGCTCCACCATCCTGGGCACCGGGGAAGTGGCCCTCATCCTCGATGTGGCGCAGATGGTGCAACTGGCCACCGAGCGCCACGCATCCAACCGCAAACGCACCGCGACGCTCGCTGAAACCGTGTAGGCTTCCAAGGACCTCCCCATGACCTGGTTCAAGAACCTCCGTCTCGCCACCCAGTTGATCCTGTCCTTCGTGATCGTCGGGCTGGTTTCGGTCGCCACCGGCGGCCTGGGCCTGTACGGAACCGGGACGATCAGCAAGTCGATGGTCGACACGTACAACAACAACGTCGTTTCCATCAAGAACATGGCGGACGCCAATACCGCCCTGGCATCGGTGATGCAGAGGCTCAACTTCTCCGTCATGACCGCGGATCCCAAGGTCAGGGCCGAAGAGGACGCAGCCCTGGAAACCAGCCGGAAGGAATTGGCCGACGCGGTGGCCAAGGAGCGGGCCACCGACATGTCCCCGGACGAGAAGGCGCTGTGGGTCAAGTACGAAGAGGCCCTGCCCCGTTTCTCGGCATCCATCAAGCAGATGGAGGATCTGGTCGAGGCCAAGCGGACTGACGAAGCCCGGGAGCATGTGATCACCGCGACCCGGCCGATCTTCCGCGAGATGCGCGGCATCCTGCTGAATATCGCCGAGATCAACAACAAGCTGGCGGAGAAGGCCAACAAGGACGGCATCGCCACCTACCAGTCGATCCGCACCACGACCCTCGCCACCATCATCCTGGGCCTGGCCGCCGCCGTCGGCCTGGGGCTCCTGGTGACCCGGATCATCAAGCAGATGGTGGGGGGCGAACCACGCGAAGCGGCGTCCATCGCCCAGCGCGTGGCCGCCGGCGACCTGACCATGGAAGTCGTTCTGGCCCAGGGCGACAGCACCAGCATGATGGCGGCCATGAAGACCATGGTGGCCTCCCTGTCCGGCGTGCTCTCCGAGACCCAGAAGGTGGTGGATGCGGCCGGGCGGGGCGAGTTCAACCAGCACATCGAAGTGGCCGGCGCCAAGGGCTACATCCTGGCCCTGGGCACCTCCCTGAACCAGCTGTCGGAAACCTGCCGGACCGCCCTGAGCGAGGTGGTGCGGGTGATGGAAGCCGCGGCCAGGGGCGACCTCAGCGAGCGCATCACCGTGGCCTACAGCGGCGATTTCGGCCGGATCAAGGACGCCTCCAACACCACCGTGGAGAAGCTCTCCGCCACCATCGCCGACGTGCTGGAAGCCTCCGGCAACCTGGTGGGCGCTTCCGAGCAGCTCAGCTCCACCGCCCAGGCCCTCAGCCAGGGCGCCTCGGAACAGGCCGCCAGCGTCGAGGAAACCAGCGCCTCCATGGAAGAGATGAGCGCCTCCATCAGCCAGAACAACGAGAACGCCAAGGTCACCGGCGACATCGCCACGCGCACCGCCAAGGACACCCAGGAGGGCGGCAACGCCGTGCAGGAGACCGTCGCCGCCATGAAGCAGATCGCCCACAAGATCTCCATCATCGACGACATCGCCTACCAGACCAACCTGCTGGCGCTGAACGCAGCCATCGAGGCGGGCCGGGCCGGCGAGCACGGCAAGGGCTTCGCGGTGGTGGCGGCCGAAGTGCGCAAGCTGGCCGAGCGCAGCCAGGTGGCGGCCGAGGAGATCAGCCGGCTGGCCACCGGCAGCGTCGACCTGGCGGAGAAGGCCGGCACCCTGCTGGGCAGCATCGTGCCTTCGATCCAGAAGACCGCCGACCTGGTCCAGGAGATCTCAGCCGCCTCCAGCGAGCAGAATTCCGGCGTGGGCCAGATCAACGGCGCCATCAACCAGATCAGCCAGGCTGTGCAGCAGAACGCCGCCGCCGCCGAAGAACTGGCCTCCACCTCCGAAGAGGTGAACGCCCAGGCGCTGGAGCTGCAAAGCATGATGGCGTTCTTCACCCTGGCCGAGGACAAGGCGAAGCATCCAAGGGGCGCGCAAAAGCCCGCCGCCAGGATTCCGCTCAAGGGGATCGCGCCGGCCCGGACACGCGGCGGAGCCGAAATGGCGGACGGCAGTTTCACCCGGTTCTGAACGCGCAGCCCCTGAGATCCATCTCAATCCTAGGAGGAAAAAATGGCGGAATTGATCAAGTTCAGCAAACGTCAAACCCAGGCCCTCGCCGCCGCCCCGGTCGAGCAGCGCGAGCAGTATCTCGCCTTCACCCTGGGCGGCGAGACCTTCGCCATGGACATCCGGTCCATCCGCGAAGTGATCCAGTTCGGCGGCATCACCGAAGTGCCGCTGATGCCCCCCTTCATCCGCGGCGTCATCAACCTGCGCGGCTCCGTGGTGCCGGTGATCGACCTGTTCGTGCGCTTCGGCCGGGCCGCCGCCACGGTGGCCCACCGCACCTGCATCGTCATCCTGGAACTCACCCAGGGCGACGGCACCGCCGAACTGGGGGTCATGGTCGACAATGTCAGCGAAGTGCTCTCCATTGCCGCCAGCGAGGTGGAGCCCGCGCCGGCCTTCGGCAGCGATATCCGGTCCGAATTCATCGCCGGCGTGGCCAAGGTCGGAGAGCGGTTCGTCATCCTGCTGGATGTGAATCGCGTCCTGTCGGTGGATGAATTGGCGGCTCTGGTCGGATAAACGGCATCTAGGACATCAGCTCAAAGGAGCCCCCATGGCATGGTTCAAGAAACTGCGACTCG
>CAZVHQ010000082.1:0-13827 GCA_964627225.1 uncultured Mesoterricola sp. | reverse complement strand
TTCTTTCCGGTCGAGGTAATGGCGGCCCCGTGGACGCATGGATTCGAGGGCCTTCAGGGTGGGCTCATCCACGCTCAACACCTCCTGATGTTGTTCCAGGAAGTAGCCTACCAGGGCGGCAGTGGTGGCATTTCCCAGGCGCTCAAGGTAGCCCATGACTGCGTCCGCATCCACTAGCCGGAGTCCTTCCAGGGATCGCCAGATTTCTTCCCACCCCCCTGCCAGATCGGGACGATCCAGCACATCAACCAGGGTCCGTGCTGCTGAAGTCACTGGCAGATCGAACCCGAGGCGATCCATGTATTCCACTTCCAATGTCAATGCTGATTCTCCGAGGGCTTCCCGAGGCTGGATCGGGTGGAAGTCCACCCCCCGGAAGGTCCAACTCCGCTGGGCCCGTGGAACCAGGATCTGGATGGCCTCGAAGGTGGAATGGGCCAGCCCATGCAGTTCCAAGGCGGTGTGATAGCCCAGGACGCCCTGAGGATACCCCATTGCGCCCGCCAGATAGGCGTCCACCGGCGCTGTTTCTGGGCTGCTGCCTGGTGGGACAGATGCATACAGCCCTCTGCGTACGGCGAGGATGCGACCCGTGCCTTGGTGGTAGCTCAGGAGAGCGCGGACGGTCCCAGGCCTTGGCTCCCTTCCCGAGGATTCAGCCAATTGGCGGACCAGGGCCTCGCGCGTGAAGACCGGATGTTGAGCGAAGAAGTCGGGAAGGGACATGGTTGAATCCAATCGTCGTAACGACTAAATAATTTAGGCCTTTTGACGATCACATTCAACTGCCTCGATGCCCATGAGCGTGAATTTTGTGGACAGAGCCTCTCACGGCGTTAACAGGGGTCCGATTCCCCTTGGGGCTACCAGCAAACACCCTTGAGCAATCAAGGGTATTTTTATGTTTATGCGGCATGGCGACCATTCGGGAAAGCGCCGAGTCAAGCCCGTGGAGCACTTGATCGAGCAGCTTGCCAACGGCTGGAGTGAAGCCGATCTGCTCGAAGCCTGTCCCGGCCCTGCGCGCGAGGATCTCCAGGCCTGCTACGTTCGGAACCTAAAATAAGTTCATCGGTTATTATAAAAAATGGCAAATCTAAAATAACTCGCCACCGTTCCCGAAGAACAGATAAAGGGATCAAGCGGCACCCGGCTTCCGCCGGCCCGAATCCCGGCAGGCGGCCAGGAGTCCTGGGTGGCCCTGATCCTGGGATGCCAATCTGGCATTTCAAGTCTGAATTTCTGGCGTCTTGGATGCCCATCCGGCATGCTGCGAGCGGAATGAAATCGTTTTATCATTAGCTGCGCCAAAGTCCTGAGATTTCCTGCGGTATCCAAGAACGGGTTATGCGAAGGGAGCAGGCTCCATGATCACCACCACGCTCTTGCTGTTCGTTCTCGCCATCGTGGCCGGGGTGATGGGTGCCATCCTGGGGCTGGGCGGCGGCATCATCCTCGTGCCGGCCCTGACCCTGCTGTTCAAGGTGCCCATGCGCACCGCCGTGGCCGCCTCCACCGTCTCCATCATCGCCACCTCCACCGGCGCCGCCGTGGCCTACCTGAACGACAAGCTCACCAACATCCGGGTCGCCATGTGGCTGGAGATGGGCACGGCCACCGGGGCCATGACCGGGGCGCTGGTGGCCGGCTACCTGAACCAGCGGATGCTGTTCATCCTGTTCGGCCTCCTGCTGGGCTATTCGGGCTACAACATGGTGAAGACGCGCGGCAAGGAGCGCGCCCGCGCGGTGGTGCCGGACAAGGTGTCCAGGCGGCTCCGGCTGGCCGGCTCGTACTACGATCTGTCCCTGAAGCGGCGGGTGGACTACCAGGTGACCCACAGCATCCTCGGGCTGATCATCATGTATTTCTCCGGTGCCGCCGCCGGCCTGCTGGGGATCGGCGCCGGGATCTTCAAGGTGCCGGCCATGGACCAGGTGATGGGCCTGCCGTTCAAGGCCTCCAGCGCCACCTCCAACTTCATGATCGGGGTGACGGCGGCCTCCGGGGCGGTGGTCTATTTCGCCCGCGGCGATGTGCAGCCCCTGGTGACGGGGCCGGTGGTGCTGGGCGTGCTGCTGGGGGCGCTGGTCGGCGCCCGGCTGATGGTCCGGATGCAGGCCACCACGGTGCGCCGGCTGTTCATTCCGCTGATCCTGTACACCGCCGCAGTGATGATCTACAAGGGAGTGGTGCGCTCATGAGCCAGGAAAACCCTGAAACCACGAAGGTGTTGGCGATCGAGCGCATCCTGGCGAGGGTGTTGCGCCTGGGATCCGTCGTCGCCGGTGTGCTGCTGGCCGCCGGGATCGGCGCCATGCTGCTCTCCGGGGTCGGATACCCGCGCCGGCTGATCATGGCGGGGCTGATCACCCTGCTGCTCACCCCGGTGCTGCGGGTGCTGGTGGCCGCGGTGGTGTTCTGCAAGGAGCGGGACTGGCTGTTCGCCCTGTTCTGCCTGGTGGTGCTGTGCTCCCTGGCCGCCGGGGTGAAGCTGGGGCTGGTCGGGTAGGCTACACGCCCTGATCCGGCAGCGGGTGGGCCGTCCGCCAGACTTCGTCGATCCGCAGCACGGCCACGCCCACCATGATCGACAGGGCTCCGGCCGCCTGGGTCGCGCCCAGCTTTTCGCCCAGCAGGAGGTAGGCGCCAAGCGCGGTGAAGGCCGGCTCCAGGCTGACGACGAGGTTGGCGACGCCGGAGGACAGGTGGGTGAGGCTGACGAGGTAGAGGCCGAAGCCCGCCACCGTGGGGACTGCAGACAGCAGGAGCAGCACGCCCCAGCCCTGGACCGAACTGCCCAGCCACAGGAAATCCGCCGGACGGGTAGCCGAACCCGGCAGCGGTCCGCCGGGGATCAGGTTGCACAGGAACAAGTAGACCGTGCCGAACCCGAAGATGTAGACCAGGGTGGTCCACGGGTCCAGGCCGCGCCTGGCGGCGGAGCGGCCCATGAGGCTGTAGCCGGCATAGGCCAGGCCGGAAAGCACCCCGGTCAGGATGCCGGCGAAGTTGGCGCGCCAGGCGGTGGCGTGCATGGCGTCCGAGACCAGGACGCAGCCGGCCAGGCTCAAGGCGCTGGCCAGGAGCTTGCCCGGGGTCAGCGCCTCCTTGAGGAGCAGGCGCCCCAGCGCGACGGTGAAGGCTCCGGAACAGTAGACCAGGACGGTGGCGACGGCCGCGCCGTTGAGGGTGACGGAAAGGGTCCAGAACACATTGAACAGGGTCAGGACGATGCCGTAGACGGCGAGGTAGCGGAAGGCCTGGCGCGGCACCTTGAGCAGATCCGGGCGCCACCACGCCAACACCGGCAGGATGGTGAGGACCACGAAGAGGTCCCGCCAGAAGGCCATGACCAGCGCGGGCATGTGGTAGGTGACGCTGAGGTAGCGGATCAGCACGCCCGTGGTGGAGAGGAAGGCGGCGGCGCAAAGGCCGATGATGAAACCGCGCGTGGGGTTGGGGACGAACGGGCGGGTCAGCGGGTCCGCCGGGACCGCTTCAAGTTCTGGCATGCTGAGCCCCTTCCGATCCGAGCCGGCAGCCTGGTTTCAGGACCACGCCGCGGTTCCGGCGGCCGTTGAGGGCGATCTCCAGGGGCTGCGGGAAGGACAGGTGGCGGAGATGGGCGGTTTCGAAGGCGGCCGGCTGCGCCTCGATCCAGGCGTAGTCCAGCAGGTCCACGGTGCCGCGGGTCTCCACGGTGAGGTAGCCGATGCCGAAGGCCATGAGGTTCTGGAAGAAGTGCGAGCCCTGGGAGGGATCCACGTGCATGTCGCCCAGGTCGGTTTCGACGATGCAGCGCACGCCGGCGATCTGCGCCCAGCTGACCGGGATGCCCAGCCAGGGGTCGGCGCTGCCCCAGCGGCCGGGGCCCAGCAGCAGGTAGGGCCGCCTGGCCGCCCTGAGCCGGGCGTTCATCTGCCCCACCTCCCCGGCGATCAGCGGAGTCAGCGCGCGTTCGAAATTGCCGGGGCGGACGTAGACCAGATCCTGGACGCCCTCGAGCAGGCCGTTGCCCATCACCATCCGGGCGGTGCACAGGGCCTGCTCCGGGACGACGCTGTCCAGGGCGATGTCCTGGGCGTCGGTACCCATCACCATCGGCCGGATCTGCAGGAAACTGAATTCGTGGGGCTGATCCGGCGCATGGGACAGGGCGACGGCGAATTCCATCTCCACCGGGCAGGAGTTGGCGGCGGTGCCGGCCCGCAGCAGCAGCGTGAGCACCTCGCCCAGGGGGAACACCGAACCCTTGAACACCCCGGCCATGGTGACCAGCGGGACCCCGGGACGGCCGCAGCCGTCGTAGATGGCCTCGTTTTCCGGGGAATAGACGCCCCCCACCGGGAACAGCGTCTGATGCTCCGCCGCCGTCTTCAGGTCGAGGGTCGCGAGGTTCAGCATGGCCCCGCCCGCGGCCTGGTCCAGGTTCGGGCCCTCCAGGTCGAGGGCGAGGAATTCGCGCTGGGCGTTCTCCAGGTAGTCCTCCGGGGTGAACCACTGGAGCGGCTTGGCCGGCTGGGCCGGACAGAACCGGGCGCAGCGGCCGCCGTCCACCACGGTCTTGCCCAGGCCCAGGGCCACCGAGCCGATGCCTTCCTCCGGCTTCATGCCGGGCATGGGGTAGAAGTTCAGCGACCGGCCCACGCCGGCGAAATCGGGATACAGGTAGCGCCCGTGGCGCCGGCCCGCCACCTGCTGGATCACCACGGCCATCTTCTCGTCTTCCAGGCGGTTGGGCGTGGACTGGAGGTAGGCCTTGGCGTCGGAGTGGAAGGTCGAGGCGTAGACCATCTTGATGGCGTCGCCCAACTGGGCCAGGCGGACCTCGGCATCTTCCGCGTTGTTGGGAATCATGTAGGTCTCATAGATTCCGGCGAAAGGCTGGTAGGAGGCGTCCTCCAGCAGGCTGGAGGAGCGCACGGCCAGGGGGTAGCGGATCCAGTCCAGGAAGGTCCACAGGGCGTCCACCACGTCCCGGGGCAGCTCGGCGGCCAGGAAGGCCTGGGTGATCTTGTCGTCGTCCGGTTCGCCCAGGGCGAATGCGGTCAGCCCGGAGGCTTGCATGAACCGGTCGAACACGCTGGTGGCGAGCACCAGGGTGGGCGGCACGGCGATGCGGATGCCCGGGAAACGGGTTTCCAGGCGGTAGGAGGTGAGCAGCGAATTGATGAAGGCCAGGCCGCGGCCCTTGCCGCCCAGGGAACCGGAGCCCAGCCGCACGAAGCGGCTGCCCAGGCCCGCCGGGGAGAAGTCCGCCACCACGCCGGCGCTGGCCTGCACCCGGTGCGCCGCCAGAGCCTCCAGGAGGCGTCCGCGCAGGTCCTCGGCGGCCGGCTGGGCGTCGATGATCCGCCGCAGGGTCTCGCCCAGTTCAAACTCGGTGCGGGCCCCGAGCCACTTGCTGAAATCCCCGCGCCGGGCGTGGAATGCCAGGCTGGCCGCCGGCACGGCCTGGATGGCCCACTCCAGGCTGCGGATATCGTCGGCCTTGGAAACCAGGGTGCCATCCGGCAGGCGGAACACGAACTCGCCGAAGCCCAGGTGCTCCTGCATGAAGGCGCGCAGTCCCTGGAGCAGGTCGGGGGAGGTCTTGTGGAGGAAGGTGACCGGGCCCTCCGCCTGGGGATTCCAGTACTCGGAATTGGACTGGACCAGGATGGGCAGGTCCGGGCTGCGCCCGGCCACGTGGCGGGCGAAGTCCGAACCCGCCGCCGCATCCACCTTGCCGCCCCGGGGGAAGGCGGCGTCCAGGATCAGCGCCATCAGGTGGGGCCGGTGCTTCTCGAAGAGGGCCAGCGCCTCCTCGTGGCTGTGGGCCAGCAGGATCTTGGGCCGGGCCCGGCGGCGGATGATGCGCTCGGTCGGGTTCACGCTGTCCGCCATGAGGGCCAGGGTCTGCTTCATGATCTCCGTATAGAGCATGGGCAGGTTCATGGAATAGAACGGAACGCTGTCCTCCACCACCAGGATGCATTTGACCCCGGCCAGCTGGGCATCGTGCTCAACGTTCATCCGGTCTTCCACGCACTTGATCATGGCCAGGAACAGCCGCACGTCCCCCAGCCAGACGAAGACCTCGCGGATGCCTTTCAGGTTCCCGAGCGGCTGGAGCTGGGCCAGTTCCCGCAGGCTGCTGGCCAGCAGGATCACCGGCAGGCCCGGGGCCACCTCCTGCACCGCCGCGCCGAAATCCCGGACATTCATGTCGCCCACCCGGGGCATGGAGATGACCAGGTCGAAGCGCTCCCGCTGGATCAGCGCGAGTGCCTCCCGGGCGGTGGAAACCCGCCGGATGTGGGGGGAATACTGCAAGTTCAGTTCCCTGTACTCGCCCAGCAGCATTTCCGAGAGGCGGCCGTCCTCGATGAAGGTGTAGCTGTCGTAGAGGCTCGTGACCAGGAGCAGCTTGTTCACCCTCCGGGGCATCAGGGCATCGTACGGGGTTTCGGTCTGTTCCGGGGCGCCCAGCAGGTCGTCCAGTATCCTATCTCTCATGGCGCCTCCCGCCGGGCCCTCTCGGGGTGGGTGGCCTGGGCAAGAAATTAAGCCGTTGTCTAGAATTAACCTGAACAGATCCTTGCGGCCCCGGCATAAGGGGCCGTGGTGGAATAACCTGAACTGCACAGGTTATTCCGCAACGCCCCCTAATCATCTTTCATCGAACTTTGTTGAATCATAGCATTAATAGGGCATCCGGATTTCGGGCAGAATGGAGCCAACCACCCCATCAGGATCCCGCCCATCGAGCGTGCAGCAAGCATTCGGAGGGAGCTTGGCATGAGCGACACCCGTCAAGAAGGCAACCCGTTGGTGAACCGGAGCGGCGCGCATCACCTGCGTTTCCGGGACCTGCTGCACCGGCTGTTCTCCATGGCCAACCAGCGTTTCGTGCGGCTGGAATTCCTGCAGATGGCCAGCGGGGCCATCATGGAATTCCTCGCCTGCGACCTGCTGGAGGTGCGTCTGGAGGATGCCGGCAAGGTGTACCGGTGCCGGGCCGTGGGACAAGGGGTGTCCCGGTTCCTCTGCGACTCGGGCCAGGACGGGCCGGGGTCCGAACCCTGGGGCATCGACCCCGAGGGCCAGCCGCTGTCCGACCAGATCATGGATTCGGTCCTGCGCGGCCGATTCCTGGCCGCCGCGCCGTTCTCCACCCGGGCCGGCAGCTTCTGGACCGCGGACGCCACCCGCCCGGTGCTGTTCCGGGAAAACGGGCGCCATGACGCCGGCGCCAGGTCCCTGGTCATCGGCGGGGAATACGCCTCGCTGGCCTTCGTCCCCGTTCCGGTGGACGAGCGCATCCGGGGGGTGCTGCATCTGGGCAGCCGGAAGGCCGACTGCTTCACCCGGGAGGATATCCAGCTGTTCGAGTCGGTGGGCGAGACCCTGGGCGTGGCCGTGGCCTTCCAGTCGGCCCAGTGGGCGCTCCGGGAGCGGGTCAAGGAGCTGGACTGCCTGTACGGTATCGCCCAGGTTTCCCAGCGCGCCGGGCTCACCCTGGATGCCCAGCTGCGGGAAATCGTCGAATTGCTCCCGCCCGCCTGGCAATACCCCGAACTGACCGCGGCCCGCATCAACCTGGACGGCCAGGTATTCGCCACGCGCGACTTCACAACGACCCCGTGGCTCCAGCAGGCGGACTTGCGGGTGGGCGAGGCGGTGCGGGGCAGCGTGCAGGTGGTCTACAGCCGGGCCATGCCGGTTTTCGAGGAGGGCCCCTTCCTGCAGGAGGAGCGCAACCTCATCGAAGAAGTGGCCCACCAGGTGGGGCTGATCGTCGACCGCTGGGAGGATGCCAAGGCCAAGGCCAAGCTGTTCCACATGCTGGAACAAAGGCGGGAGTGAACGGTCCGGCCGGAACGAAGAAGCCCCCGATCGCTCGGGGGCTCTCACTTCGCCACTGTTCTGCCGTGCCGCCTTCCATGGGTCCGGGAGCCAATCGGACCCCCCTTGGGTGGTCGTGCAAGGAGTCTTTGCAAACCCCTCTCCACTTTCCAAATGCGTTCAGGTCTCCGGAGGTTCCCGGCAAAATATTTTTTTTTGAGGGCGGGGGGTACCGGTAGGACTGCCGTGCAATCATCCTTGCCCGGAGTTCAAATTTCGCTATATTTTCGCTATGTCTTTTGCAGCACCGAATGCCATTCCCTGGGATGGTCATGAACGTCTCCACCCAACTGGGACCAGAACCGTTCGGCCGCAGGGGCGAGCGGTGCGCGGGGGCGGTAGAGCAGGATGTCCACGTCCAGATCCCAGGCGGCGGCACCGGCGCGGACCAGGGTGCCGTCGCGCAGGTCGCCGGCGACCAGGCTCATCGGCAGCCAGGCCACCCCCCGGCCTTCCAGGGCCATGGAACGGAGCACGGCGGCCAGGTGGGAGGTGAACACCGGGTCCAGGCAGGCGCTCTGGAACGGGGTGCCGGCGGCGGCGATGATCCGGCCCAGGCCCGATTCGGGACTGTAGGCCAGCAGGGGGACCGGATGGTCCGGGTCGCCGGGCAGGCTGAACCGGGGGTGGCCATGGTCCGGGGCGGCCAAGGGCGCCAGCACGTCCGCGCCCACCTGCGCCGACAGCCAATGGTCTGGGTCCAGCCGGCCGGGGGTGCCGGCCCGGTGGTGGCAGAGCAGGAACTGGGCCTGGCCCTGGACCATGATCTGCTCGCAGGCCTGGAGGCTGTCGGAGGTCAGCCGGATGGTGCCGAGCGGACCGCTGGATTCCATGGCCCGGAGCCAGCCGGGGAAGAAGGTGAGCGAGAGCGAATGGGTGGCGGCGAAATGCAGGGCGGCCGAGGCCGAATGCACCGCTTCGAGGCACTCCTCCCGCACCTGGTCCAGGCGGAACAGGGTCTCCCGCGCCGCGGGCAGGAAGCGGCGGCCCGCCTCGGTGAGGGTCACCGGCTGGGACCGGTCGAACAGCGGGGCGCCCACCCAGGCTTCCAGGGTGCGGATGCGCCGGCTGAAGGCCGGCTGGGTCATGTGGCGCAGCTCCGCCGCCCGGGAGAAGTGGCCGCACTGCGCCAGGATCAGGAAATCCTCCAGCCAGGACAATTCCACTTTCCATACCTCCCCTGCATGGCGCTATTCGCAAACGGCATTGGCCCCGAGCGGGCTGTCTGTCCACTATAAGTGCAATCAAGGGAGCTTCAGCCATGCGCATTACCGGGATCCGGGAGAAGACCTTCTCCATCGCCTCACCCATTTCCAACGCCTACATCGACTTCA
The DNA here is from genome assembly GCA_964627225.1 of uncultured Mesoterricola sp. Lineage (GTDB taxonomy): Bacteria > Acidobacteriota > Holophagae > Holophagales > Holophagaceae > Mesoterricola. Next base: position 4,603 of record CAZVHQ010000082.1, on the reverse strand, counting down.
GGAAGATGACCTGCTCCGTGGTGGCCGTGCAGACCGACGTGATCCGGGACGGCCAGCCGGTGGTGGGCTTCGGCTTCAATTCCAACGGCCGCTACGCCGCCGGCGGGCTGCTGCGGGACCGGTTCCTGCCCCGGCTGCTGGAGGCTGAGCCCGACTCCCTGCTGGACCAGGCCCACGCCAACCTGGACCCGTTCAAGATCTGGGCCACGATGATGCAGAACGAGAAGCCCGGCGGCCACGGCGAACGTTCGGTGGCGGTGGGCACGGTGGACATGGCGGTCTGGGACGCGGTGGCCAAGATCGAGGAGAAACCCTTGTACCGCCTGTTGGCGGACCGCTACCGCCAGGGCGTGGCCGAGGACAAGGTCTGGATCTACGCCGCCGGCGGCTACTACTACCCCGGCAAGGACCACTCGGTCCTGCAGGCCGAGATGCAGAGCTACCTGGACCGGGGCTACACGGTCGTGAAGATGAAGATCGGCGGGGCGCCCCTGGCCGAGGACCTGAACCGGATCGAAGCGGTGCTGAAGGTGGTCGGCGACGGCAGCCACCTGGCCGTGGACGCCAACGGCCGGTTCGACCTGCCCACCGCCATCGCCTACGCCAAGGCGCTCACCCCGTACGGCCTGCACTGGTTCGAGGAGGTGGGCGACCCGCTGGACTATGCGCTCCAGGCGGAAATGGCCAACCACTACCAGGGCCCCATGGCGACCGGCGAGAACCTGTTCTCCCACCAGGACGCCCGCAACCTGATCCGCCACGGCGGCATGCGGCCGGACCGGGACGTGCTGCAGTTCGACTGCGCGCTCTCCTACGGCCTGGTGGAGTACCTGCGCACCCTCCGGATGCTGGAGGAGAACGGCTGGTCCCGCCGCCGGGTGGTCCCCCACGGCGGCCACCAGATGTCGCTGAACATGGCCGCCGGCCTGCACCTGGGCGGCAACGAATCCTATCCCGACGTGTTCAAGCCGTTCTGCGGCTTCGCCGACGGGATCTCGGTGGAGAACGGCTATGTGGGCCTGCCGAACCTGCCGGGCGTGGGCTTCGAAGGCAAGGCCGAACTCTACGCTGTCATGAAAACCGTGCTTGAATAGTTGGATCCAAGGCCTTTTCCGGAGTCGAAGATGAGCCAGGGCGAAGCCAGGGGCGGAGGCGCGGCCGCGCCTTCCACGGGGTGGCAGGGCGCGAAACCGGTCAAGGGGATCGGCACGGTCATCCTGGGGCTCCTGCTGTTCTTCGGCCTGCCGGCGCTGGTGCCGGCGCCCAGCGCCAGGACCTTCTGGGGCCAGGCCGGGGCGCCAAAGGCGGTCGTGGCGGTGGTCGGCGCGCCGGGTGCCGGTGCGGCACCCGCGGCGGCTCCCGCTCCGGAGGCCGCCGCCAAGGCCGCGGCGAAAGTCAAGGCTGAAGCCGAATCCAAGCGCCAGGCGGACTGGGTGCGCGGGCTGCACCTGTTCGCCATCTTCGTCACCACCATCGTCGGCATCATCCTTTCGCCGCTGCCCATGGGCGGGGTGGCCATGATCGGCATCGCCATCACGGCGGCGACCGGGACCCTGAGCATCGGCGATTCGCTGAGCGGCTTCAGCGACGTGGTGATCTGGCTGATCGTGCTGGCCTTCATGATCTCGCGCGGGTTCATCAAGACCGGCCTGGGCGCCCGGATCGCCTACAACTTCATGGCCCTCCTGGGCAGGAACACCCTGGGCCTCAGCTACGGCCTGGCTGCCACCGACCTGGTGCTGGCCCCGGCCATCCCCAGCAACGCGGCCCGGGCCGGGGGCATCGTCATGCCGGTCATGGCCAGCCTGGCCAAGGCCTACGGCAGCAACCCCGGCGACGGCACCGAGCGCCGGATCGGCGCGTTCCTCACCCTCACCGCCTACCAGGCGGACATCATCACCAGCGCCATGTTCCTCACCGCCATGGCCGCCAACCCACTGGCCCAGAAACTGGCCGGCGACCTGCATGTGACCATCACCTGGACCGGCTGGGCGGTGGCGGCCTTCGTGCCGGGCATGATCTCCCTGCTGCTGATCCCCTGGGTCATCTACAAGCTCTATCCCCCGGAGATCCGCAAGACCCCCGGCGCGGTGGCGATCGCCAGGGAGAAGCTGGCCGAATTCGGCCCCATGAAGCCCGGCGAATGGATGATGCTGGGCGTGTTCGTGCTGCTGCTGGTGATGTGGATCTTCGCGCCGCTGCTGGGCAACCTCAACGCCACCACCGGCGCCCTGATCGGCCTGGGCTTCCTGCTGGTGCTGGGGGTGCTGAACTGGAACGACGTGAAGCAGGAGACCGCGGCCTGGGACACCCTGGTCTGGTTCGCCGCCCTGGTGATGATGGCCGGGTTCCTGAACAAGCTGGGCATGATCCCCTGGTTCAGCAAGGCGATCGGCGACACGATGATGGGCCACGGCTGGATCTTCGCCTTCCTGGTGCTGAGCCTGGTGTACTTCTACAGCCATTATTTCTTCGCCAGCAACACCGCCCACGTGGCCTCGATGTACGGCGCCTTCCTGGGGGTCGCGGTGGTCCTGGGCGCGCCGCCGGTGCTGGCGGCGCTGGTGCTCGCCTACTTCAGCAACCTGTTCGCCAGCATGACCCACTACGGCTGCGGCCCGGCGCCGGTGCTGTTCGGCACCGGCTATGTCCCGGTCGGCACCTGGTGGCGCATGGGCCTGCTGATCAGCGTCATCAACATCGTGATCTGGGTGGGGATCGGCGGGGCCTGGTGGAAGGTGCTGGGGCTCTGGTAATCACCGGCCCGGCAGCACGGACTCGACGTTCAGCAGGACCAGCAGCGTGGCGCAGGGGGTGAGGTCGATCCGCGTCCCCTCCGCCAGGTTGCCCTCCACCCGCCAGGACAGGAATTCCCAGGAGCCGCTGCGCAGCAGGGCGCTGAACCGGCCGGCGCGGTAGCGGGTCTCGGCGGGGCCGACCTCCAGCCGCTGGCTGGCGCCGCCCAGCCGGGCCTCCAGCACCAGGCCGGCGGCGCCGCGCTCCATGCGGAAGACGTCGCCGGCGGCTTCGTCGTAGCCTTCCCGGTCGATCCAGAAGCGCGGCTTGTCCTTGTAGGGGGCGCCGGCGGTGGGGCAGAAGGTGGTGCAGTTGCCGCATTCGTTGCAGAAATCGGCGATGTTGAAGGTCTGGGTGGTCTGGTCCACCTGGAACGGCACGGTGCCTTCGCAGGCCAGCCGGCCGCCGCGCTGGACCAGGATGGGCAGGTCCAGCTTGAAGGGGGTCATGGCGTAGGCGAGGTTGGAGCGGTTCGGGCAGACGGTGACGCACAGGCTGCAAAGGTCGTCGCAATCGAGACAGCGGGCGGCTTCCCGGGCGGCGGCCTCGGGGGTGAAGCCGTGCAGCACCTCGGCAAAGCCCTGGCGCTGGGCCAGGGGCAGCACCGGCACCTGCTGCGGGGTGATCAGCCGGGCCTTCTTCTCCAGCAGGGCGGCGGCCGCGGCACCCTTTTCCAGCTCGGGCTCCGGCAAGGTGAGGATGCCGTGCCGGGCGGCGATGGTCTCGGCCGCGGCCCGGCCGTCGGCGATGGCCTGGATGATCGAGGACGGGCCGTGCACCACGTCGCCGCCGGCGAACAGGCCGGGGATCCGGGTTTCCCGGGTGGCGGGGTGAACCGCCAGGGTGCCGTCCGGGTTGCGCGGGAGTTCCAGCCCGGCCAGGAAGTCCAGTTCGGGCTCCTGGCTGATGGCCGGGATGATCGTGTCGGCCGGCAGGGTCTCTTCGGCCCCCGGCACCGGCACCGGGCGCGGCCGGCCCGAGGCGTCGCGCTCGCCCAGGCGCATGGGCACGCAGGCCAGGCCGGTCACCCGGCCCGCCTCGGCGAGGACCGCGGAGGGCGCCAGCAGATCGCGCAGGGTCACGCCTTCGGCCAGGCAGTCCGCCACTTCGGCGGGGTCGGCGGGCATCTGGGCCCGGGTGCGGCGGTAGACCAGGGTCACGGCGCCGTCGCGCACCAGGCGCCGGGAACAGCGCGCCGCGTCCATGGCGGTATTGCCCGCGCCGATGATCAGCACGCGCCGGCCCAGGTCCATGGGCGTGCCCGCCCGGACCCGGTCCAGGAAATCCAGGGCGTCGATCACGCCCTCGGCGTTCTCGCCCGGGATGCCCAGGCGCTTGCCCAGCTGGGCGCCGACGCCGAGGAAGACGTAGGGGAAGTCCTGCCGGAGCTGGGCCAGGGTGTGGTCGCGGCCCAGGGCCGCGCCGAGGTGGAAGCGCACGCCCAGCTGGGCCAGCCGCTCCAGATCGCCGGCCATGGCTTCGGCGGTGAGCCGGAAACCGGGGATCACGCCGCTCACCATGCCGCCCAGGGCCGGCTTGGCCTCGAACACCTCGGCGTCGAAGCCCAGCTTGGCCAGGTAGTAGGCCGCGGCGAGCCCGGCGGGGCCGGCGCCGATCACCGCGACCGGCACGCCCAGGCGCGGGCCGGGGCGCTCGGGGTGGGCGCCGCCCTGCTCGAAGGCGAAGCGCTTGATCTCCCGGATGGCCAGGGGCGCGTCGTAGAACATGCGCACGCAGCGGTCGGTGCAGGGGTGGTCGCAGACGCTGCCGGTGATGCCGGGCTGGGGGTTGGTGCGGAGGATCACCT
>CAZVHQ010000081.1:0-14085 GCA_964627225.1 uncultured Mesoterricola sp. | reverse complement strand
GATCGGTTTCGGCCACCAGATCGCGGATGGCGGCGGTGGCCCGGAGGCGGCGGGATCGGATCAGCATGATAACCTCGTCATTCCATGGAAAGAAAGCAGCCGCTGCAGGGCGGAGGCTTCGGGCTCGCACCAGCCGTCCCCAGCATACCCTGCCTTCTCGAATGCAAGATGGGTCCGTTGCCCCCAGGCCAGGCGCAGGATCCCCGCCGTGCGGGGCCCCAGCAGTTCCGCCTGGAGCGGGCTCAAGGCCAGCACCGCGTCCAGGGCCGGCATGGCGGGCGGCGGCTCGATGGGGCTTTCCCGGTGGGTGATCCAGGGCAGCAGGTGCCACGGAGTGCCCGCGGCCGCCTGTTCCAGGTGCGCGCGGCTGCGTTCGGCCCGGGCCAGGAGAAAGGTCCCGCCCTGGGGAAAGGTTTCCCGCAGCAGGTCGAACAGGCCTTCCGCCTTCGGCGTGGCGCTCACCAGCACCTCCCGGCCCGCCAGGGCGCGGCCGGTGGCCTCGCCCTGGGCCAGGCAGGGCACCCCCTGTGGCAGCAGGGCCAGGCGGGCGGCGGCGGGGCTCAGCACGATCACCGCGTCCGGCGCGGGCTCCGGCGGCGGGGCCAGGGTGGCGGTCATGGCGGTGAGGAACAGCGGCACGGGTGAACAGCCGGCGGCCAGGACGGCCTGGCACAGCGCGTCATCCAAGGCGCGGGCCAGGCCCAGGCGTTTCACAGTCCCAGGCCCCGGAGCACCTGGGCCACCAGGACGACGTCATCGGCGCCCTGGGCCTCGGCCCAGCGCAGTTCGCCCGCCGCGGCGTAGCCGGCGCGCAGGCGGACCTGGCCATCCGGCATGGGTTCCGCCAGGGCGCCGAGGGGCTGCTGGCAGCCGCCGCCGATGCCGGCCAGCACGGCCCGCTCCAGGGTGACCAGGCGCAGGGTGAGCGGATGGTGGAACCCGGCCAGCGCGTCGATCAGGGCCTGGTCGCCCTGGCGGGCTTCCACCAGGAGGGCGCCCTGGGCCGGGGCGGGCAGCAGCTCATGGGCGGCGAACGGACGCACCTCGAGGCCCCTGAGGTCGAGGCCCAGGCGCTTGACGCCGGCCGCGGCCAGGATGGTGCCGTGCAGCGGCTCGCCGCGCAGTTCGCCGTCCTTGACCCGCTGCACCCGGGTGGGCACGTTACCCCGGATCCAGGTGAAGCTGGCCTTGGGCAGCGCTTTTTCGAGGAAGCGCAGGCGGCGCTCGGAGCTGGTGCCGATGACCGGCTGTTCCGGCGCGCCGGGGCGCATCAGCAGCAGGTCGGCGGGGTCCTCCCGTTCCGGCACGCAGGCGGTGGCGATGCCCTCCGGGCGCTCCAGGGAGACGTCCTTGAAGGAGTGGATGAGCATGTCCACCTCGCGGGCGAGCAGCGAGGCTTCCAGTTCCCGGGTGAAGAAGCCGGTGCCGGTCTCCTTGCCCAGGGGGCCGGCCAGCCACTTGTCGCCGTGGGTGGTGAAGCGCCTCCATTCGATGCTGTGGCCGGCGGCTTCCAGATAGGCCACCAGGGCCTCGGACTGCTGCACGGCGAGCTGAGATCCGCGGGTGCCTAGAACGATTTTCATGATTCCACTTAATGGGGGTCCAGGGCAGGTTCGCGCTGGAGGGTGAGGGCCCGGAACGCCAACGTGCGGCCCCGCTTCAGCAGGGATTCCAGGGCTTCCAGCTGGGCCGGGTCCAGGTTCGCCAGCGCGGAGCCCGGGGCGGTGGCCTCGGCTTCCATGGCCTCCCAGGCGTCGGTGAGGCGCTCCTGGGCGGTGCGGTTGGAGAATTTCTGGATGCGCGTGGCGGCCCGCTTGCGCAGGCGCTCCACGGCACCGACGATGTAGGGCTCCGCCAGCTGGGCGGCCTCGTGCCGCTTCAGCTTGGTGTTCTCGGTTTCCGCGAGGAAGTAGGAAAGGTCCACCCGGGTGATCCAGGGCACGTTGTCCAGCTCGGGTTCGGAATCGTAGGGCAGCGCCAGGTCGATCAGCTTGAGCGGGGGCCGCTTCAGCCGGGACCAGTTGCCGAAGGTGAACAGCGGATCGTTGCTGGCGGTGGCGGAGACCACGGCGTCGAAGCCCGCGGGGTCCATCTGCAGCTGGGCGAGGGGCACCATGGGCAGGCCGAAGGCTTCCGCCTTGGAAAGGGTGCGATTGGACATGGTGATCTGGAAGCCCCGCTCGGGCAGGCGCTGGGCCAGGTAGCGGCTCATGGGGCCGACCCCGACGATGGCCACCCGGGCGCCGGGGGCGAGGGTGTTCTCCAGGTGCCGGAGCGCGGCGGTGGCGACGCTGGCGCTGCCGTCGTCCAGGCCGATCCGGGTGCGCAGCCGCTGGGCCTCGCGCAGGATGTCGTCCAGCGCGGCGGTGGCCTCGTGGCCGGCGGTGCGGGTCTCCTTGGCGGTGGCGAGGGCCTGGCGCATCTGGCCGACCACTTCCCGGTCGCCCAGGTTGGCGCTGTTGAGGCCGGTGGCCACCTCCAGCAGGTGCCGCCAGGCGGCCTCGCCCTGGAAGCAGTCGATCTCCGGGCCGAAGCCCAAGGTGGTGCCGTCGCCGCCCCAGAACATCCAGACGACCCGCTGGCAGGTGGCCATGAAGACCAGTTCACAGGCGTCGGAGATCCGGCGCCAAAGCAGCAGGTGGTCCGCCAGGTGCTGGCGCACCACGTTGCGTGCCACCACCTCAGGGTCATGCCTGGGAATGTGATAGGTGTAGAGAACTGGATCCATGGGCCGCCGTCTTAGTTCGTCTAAGAGATCAGGGTATCTTAAATTATTGAAAGGGCGGGCATGGAATTATTCAATTCCGTTTTTTTCCCCAGCCTCTCCAATGCGCCAACTTGAGAATGGATTTACAAGTTTGCGTTTATGTTACCGACAAGCAGATCCGAATTGAAGCCGGATCGAAAAAAAGAACTTGATGGCGGTCACATACCTACCAGGTTCCTTCCCCTTCGCCCACGCGCCGGGCATAGGCCGGGGGGTCGCCCCACTGGTTCAGCGCCACGCTGCGGCCGACCGATTCCACCCGGCCCATCAGGCATCCGCGGCATTCCTCCCGGGCCTCGTCCATGCAGGGCTTGCCCTCGTACAGCTTGTAGTTGCTCCGGGCGTGCACCGGGGTGAGGTTGGGCATGGTCACGTTGGCGCCGTAGCTCAGGCCGCGCTCCCGGCCATCCGGGACCATGGCCTGGAGCGCCGTGGTGGCGGCGATGTTCACGTCGGGGCAGGCCAGCCGGACCGTGGCGATCATGTTCAGGCAAAGCTGCAGCTGGTCGGCCTCGGCCAGCGGCTGGGCCCAGCCGCCCATGGGCGTGTCCAGGTGCGGCAGCCAGGGGCCCATGCCGATCATGTCGATGGGATGGTCGCGGAAGAACAGGATGTCGTCGGCGAGCATGTCCAGGGTCTGGCCGGGGATGCCGATCATCACCCCCGTCCCCACCAGGAAGCCCGCCTCGGCCAGGTCCGCCAGGGCCTGCTTGCGTGCGGCCAGGGACTGGGCCGGCGGATGAATCCGGGCGAACAGGCCCGGGTTGGTGGTCTCGATCCGCAGCAGGTAGCGGTGCGCGCCGGCGGCATGCCACTCGCGGTAGGTTTCCAGGGACTGCTCGCCCAGGGACAGGGTGATGCCCAGCCCCTGGGGCAGGTCCGGCAGCACCGACTCGGCCCGGATGCGCCGCACCAGGTGGCTGATCAGTTCCCGGAACGCCGCGTCGCCGCGTTCCCCGGCCTGCAGCACCAGGGAGCCGTAGCCCGCCTGGGCGCACCAGCGGGCGCCGTCCAGGACCTCCTGCTCGGTGAGGGTGAAGCGCTCCACCTTGCCGTTGCTGGCCCGGATCCCGCAGTAGTTGCAGTCGCAGGCGCAGATGTTGGAGAGTTCGATGATGCCCCGGTAGAACACCGAGTCGCCCACCTCGGCGCGCATCACGTCCACGGCCCGGGCCCGCAGCCGGGCCGTTTCGGCCGGACCGCGCAGGCCGAGCAGCAGCACCAGGTCCTCCCGGTTCAGGCGGTCTTTGTGGAGGATGGTGCCGAGCGGGTCCATGGTGCCTTTCGTGAAAGCCTTCAAGGACAGTCTAGCGTCTCCAGCAGGGCCAGGGCGACCGCGTGGGGGCCGTCGGACGCCATGCCGGGCACCGCCAGCCGGGTGCGGATCTGGCCCACGTAGACCCCCGCCGCGAAGGCCGCCTCGAAGGTGCGCCGGGCCAGGCCCTCGTGCAGCTCGCGGAACTGGGGGGCGCCGAACGGGTTGGCGAAATAGCTGCCGGTCAGCCCGGTTTCGCTGGTGGTGCCCTTGGACATGGCCCGGCCGGCGGAGAACACCTCCAGGGCCGTTTCCAGGTCCGGGAACCGCTCCAGCACGCCCCGGCCCTCGCCCAGAGGTTCGTAATTGTTGGCGTAGAGCAGGAAATCCACCGGATAGCCGGCCAGCACCTCGTCCAGACTGGTCACCGGGAGCACGACCCGGGCGTTCACCTTCTGGGGGCTCATGAAGATGGCCCGGTCCATGGTGCCGAAGGCGTAGCCCAGCTGGAGGTCGTCCAGCCGCACGAAGGCGCCGGTCTCGGTGCCGTAGCCCAGCAGCTTGCCGTCGGAGCCGATGCGCAGCGAGCCCATGTCGTCGGCGACGATGCGCATCTCCCGGATCCGTTCGGCGCCGAGGGTCCGGAAGGCTTCCAGGGATTCGGATTTCCCAGTGGCGGTGTCGCCGATGATCAGCACCGAGGCGGTGCGCCCGCTGCGCAGCTGGATGCGCACCATGGCCCCGTGGAACGGCAGCCGGCCCTGCTTGAGCATGGCGATGTTGTGCAGGGTGAGGGCCATCTTCTTCAGGTAGCCGAAGTAGCCGAAGCGCGGCTCGCCGGGGACGGCGCCGATGAGGAGCCCCGAGGGGTCCTCGTAGAACACCGTGGGCAGCTCGCCGAACTGGGCCATGTGCTCGCTGGGGGCGCCGTAGACGAACACCGCGTTGGGGCCCGCGGCGATCTGCCGGTCCGTGGCCATGGGGAACAGGTTGGCCAGGGCGCAGCCCTGCCCGATGAACTGCAGGTGGAAATAGAGGAAGATCACCATCGGGCCGACCTGGGCCGGGTAGCAGAGCCACTCCCCGCGCTTGAGGCTGAGGCCGGCGACCGGGTTGCGGTCCACCGCATGGAAGCTGCCGGTGCGGGTGTTGCTCGGCGGATCGAGGATCATCGGCGGGTCGATCCAGACCTGGCGGATGAACGGGATGCCGCCCAGCACCTCGCGCAGCTCCAGCGGCATCGGGCTGGCCTTGGGGGCGGCGATGAAGCCGGCGTTGCATCCGGCCGGCACCTGGCGGTAGACCCGCGGGTGGTCGCCGCAGACGTTCTCGCAGAGGTCGCGGTACAGGCCGCGCACCAATTGGGTGAACGACTCGACCGAGGTGTTGAAGGCCCGGTACGGGCGCTGGTCCGCCCCGCCGGGTCCCGCCTCGGTGGTGAGCACCATGTAGCGGTCGTAGGAACGCCAGTAGTCGTAGAAGGCTTCGACGAATTCCAGCAGGGCCTTGCGCCGCTGGGGCGCCAGGAAGTCCACCGCGTGCGGCAGGGCCAGGGCGGCTTCCGGCAGCGGCTGCTCGCAGAGGGCCGCGAACAGCTCCTGCCACTGCGGCACGGTGAGCGCGGCGGAACCCTGCTGGCCCATCTGCTCCAGCACCGGGTGGTCCACCGCCCGGAGATGGTCCAGGAAGGCGCTCAGGAAGCCCAGGAAGAAGTCGCTGCCCACCAGCTCGGCGGCCGAGCCGCACATGCTGCCGGCCGTGTGGAACACCGCCTGCCTGCCGTAGATCTGAAGTGATTTGCCGGCCATGGTGTCCCCCTCGACATTTGGAGACACCATTAATAGCAGAATCCTTCCGGTTCCACCTACAAGAGCTGGCCGAGCAGGGTCAAGGCCGGAACCACTTGGGGCCGTTGCCCGGCAAAGCAGTCCGCGGGTTCAAAGGGCAGGTCCAGGACTGCCTGGAAGGCGTGGGTGGCGCCGGTCTGGGCTTGGAAGTAGGCCAGGGCCGGGGCGAGGCGCGTGTCGCCGGTCTTCACTTCCACCAGGAACCTCGCGCAGATCCTCCCTGGCGAGCTGATCCTGGCGCAGGGACCCCCAACGCCGCGTGTAGCGGAGATCCCGGCGCAGGAACGGCTCCGGAAACCCTCCATGGGTCCGCAAGGCGTCCCAGTCAGCGGAGTCGATGGCAACGGGCGGCCGGATCTCCTGGGTGGGAACCTCCACCCGGACACACTCGGCCACCGACCAGGGATGCATCCGGTAGAGCAGGTAGCGGCCCATCAGGCTGTCGCCACCGCGCCGGAACACATCCAGGCGGGAGCTGCCGGTGACCAGGATCCGCGCCCGTTCGCCATAAGTGTCGAAAAAGCCCTTGAGCAGCCCCTTCCATTTGGCGAATTAATGCAGCTCATCCAGCACCAGCACGGGCGGGGTCGTCCTCAGGCGGTCCAGCTCAAGTCGCTCTGCCAGCGCCGCCGGCCCCCGCAACAGGATGCGCCGGTCATCCGTGTTGTCCCAATTGAGGTAGAGGTCTCCCGCTTCCCGGCAGACCGTGGTCTTGCCCACCTGCCGGGGGCCGCTGACCAGGGCCATCTGACGGTTGCGCCGGAGATGGTCCTGCAGGAGAGCCGCGTAGAAACAGGGTCGACTGGTCATGTGGACCATTTTATGCACCATCATCATTTGGTCCAGACCCTTTTATGATGCTACATAAAATGGTCCTGCATCATTTCCCGGCCAGCCCAACCCGCACCTTCATCCGTCCCGAGGCGTCCACCGCCAGCACCTCCCAGCGGAGCGGCCCGTCCTGGCCCGCCGCCACTTCCCCCGGCCCCAGGTTGAAGGCGGCGGCGTCCAGTTGCCAGCGGCCCCAGGGGTAGCGGGGCACCGGCGGCTCGGCCATGCCCGGGTGGGCGTTCAGCACCCGCACCGGGCCGCGGAACTGCCGGGAGACGGCGGTGCCATTGACCCTGGCCAGGTTCGCCGGATCGACCCGGGCCACCACCAGGCCCTCGTAGCCGGGCCCCCAGCGGTCGCCGGTGCGGCCCCGGTCGAAGCCCCAGGGCCGGCGCACGTTCAGCTCCCAGAAGCGGCCCCGGCGCCTGGGGTCGGGCACCACCAGCCGTTGGGGCAGGTCCCGGGGCGCCCGTTCCAGGGGATCCATCCAGCCCTCCCAGGCCCGGGCCACCTGGAGGGTGGTCACCGTGGCCCGGAACCGTCCGCGGTACCAGAGTTCCGAGCGCACCCAGCCCATGGGCTGGGCCGGGCTGTAGCCGGTATCCTCCTGCCAGGGGAACTCATCCACGTGCTCCCGGTCCCAGCCCTGGAACTGCCCGGCGTCCATGATGTCCCAGCGGCCCGCGGTGAGCGGGTGGGCGTTGTCCATGTAGAGGTCGCCGGCCTTGTGCTCGCCCATCTCGTGGATGCCCTCATGGACGATGTTGCCCAGCGGCGTCTCCTCCGCGAAGAACACCACCGGCCAGATCGTGGCCGGCTTCCAGGGCAGCGGCATGAGATAGCAGATGGCGGCGAAGTGGGCGGGGTTGACGGTGACCGTGCGGGACGGCCCGGGCGGGATGATCCACAGGTGATCCGGCTTGCCGTCCGGCCCCGGCGCGCCGGTGAAGTTGTTCACCCGGTCGAACGGCTTCAGGTCCTCGCCCTTGATCTGTTCCAGGACCCACTCGACCAGGGGCACACGCTGGTCGTCGAGCAGGCCCCGGCGCCCGGTCGGCATCGCCACGGGCCCAGGATGGGCCAGGTGGCGCACGGCGCCTTCCTCCAGCTCCAGGCTGCCCTTGGAGATCTCGTAGTAGTAGTTGGCGGCGCTGGCTTCCCCGGGCCGGCGGCTGAACAGCAGCGCGCGCAATTCCGCGTCGCTGCGCAGCTGCTTGACCCCGGGCAGGTCCAGGCGCAGCGCCAGCACCGCCTCGCGGCCGAAGGCCGGGGCCGGGCGCAGCGCCACCGGCGCGGCCAGATCCGCCAGCGGCACCAGGTCCCGCTGCCAGCCGGACTTCTCCATGGCCAGCACGCTGTCGCCGGGACCGAGCTCCAGGCTGAAGCGCCCTTCCCCATCGGTCATCGCCACCGGCGGCAGGTCCTTGGACCGCACCCGGACCAGCCGGTCGGGATAAACCAGTACGCCCGGCAACCCCTTCTGACCATCGGTGACCCTGCCCCCGACCATCCCCGCAAGGGCGGAAACACACAGCATCCAAGTGAAAAGCAGACGGAACATGGTTCCAACGATACAATGGAAGGTTCTGACTTGCCTGAGGCCATGTGTGACCGACCCCAATCTCATTCGCAATTTCTCGATCATCGCCCATATCGACCACGGTAAGTCGACCTTGGCCGACCGCCTGCTGGAGCTGACCAACACCATCGCCATGCGGGATATGCAGGCCCAGATCCTGGACGACATGGAACTGGAGCGGGAGCGCGGCATCACCATCAAGGCCCATGCGGTCACCCTGAAATACCCGGCCCAGGACGGCCAGATCTACACGCTGAACCTGATCGATACGCCGGGCCACGTGGATTTCACCTACGAGGTGAGCCGCAGCCTGGCCGCCTGCGAGGGCGCCATCCTGGTGGTGGACTCCACCCAGGGGGTGGAGGCCCAGACCCTGGCCAACACCTACCTGGCCCTGGAGAACGATCTGGAAGTGTTTCCAGTGCTCAACAAGACCGACCTGCCTTCGAGCGAGCCGGAGCGGGTGCTGGAGGAGATCAACACGGTCATCGGCCTGGTGGACACCGCCCACGCCATCAACGTCTCGGCCAAGACCGGCGAGAACTGCCTGGCGGTGCTGGAGCAGATCGTCAAGTGCGTGCCCGCCCCCAAGGGCGATCCCAAGGCCCCCCTGCAGGCGCTGGTGTTCGACTGCCACTACGACCAGTACCGCGGCGTGGTGTGCCTGGTGCGCATCATGAACGGCACCGTGAAGGCCGGCGAGACCATCCACTTCATGGTCACCGGCAGCGAGCACCGGGTGGAGGAAGTGGGCGTGTTCAGCCCCAAGATGACCCGAACCGCCGACCTGAGCGTGGGCGAGGTGGGCTACGTCTCCGGCAGCATCAAGACCCTGGGCGACGTCAAGGTGGGCGACACCATGACCCACGCCCTCACCAACAGCACCCGGCCCGCCACCACGATGCTGCACGGCTTCAAGGAGCTCCAGCCGGTGGTATTCGCCGGGATCTTCCCCACCAACAGCGACGACTACGAGAACCTGCGCGACGCCATGGACCGGCTCCGGCTCAACGACAGCTCGTTCAAGTACGAGCCCGAGACCAGCCAGGCCCTGGGCTTCGGCTTCCGCTGCGGCTTCCTTGGCCTGCTGCACATGGAGATCGTGCAGGAGCGCCTGGAGCGGGAATTCGACCTGGACCTGATCACCACCGCCCCTTCGGTGCGCTACAACGTGTTCCTCACCGACGGCACCGAAGAGGCCGTGGACAACCCCTCCAAGCTGCCGCCCCTGCCCCGGATCGCCCGCATCGAGGAGCCGATCATCGAGGCCACCATCCTCACCCGCCCGGATTTCGTCGGCGGCCTGCTCAAGCTGTGCGAGGAGCGCCGCGGCCTCCAGCAGCGCCTGGAATACGTGGGCAAGGACCGGGTCATGCTGGTCTACGAACTGCCGCTGAACGAAGTGGTGCTGGACTTCTACGACAAGCTGAAGTCCATCTCCAAGGGCTACGCCAGCTTCGACTACCACATGAAGGAGTACCGGGAATCCGACCTGGTGAAGATGGACATCATGGTCAACGGCGAACCGATCGACGCCCTCTCCATCCTGGTGCACCGCAGCAAGAGCACCGCCCTGGGCCACTCGCTCACCGTGCGCATGAAGGAGGTCATCCCCGCCCAGATGTTCGACGTGGCCATCCAGGCCGCCATCGGCAGCAAGATCATCGCCCGCACCAACGTCAAGGCCCGGCGCAAGGACGTGCTGGCCAAGTGCTACGGCGGCGACATCTCGCGCAAGAAGAAGCTGCTGAACAAGCAGAAGGAAGGCAAGAAGCGGATGAAGTCGATCGGCAACGTGGAGATCCCCCAGGAAGCCTTCCTGGCCATCCTCAAGGTCGACAACTGATGTCCAAGATCGTCATCGTCCTGCTGGCGCTGGTCCTGCTCTACCTGCGCATGCTGCGGCGGGCGCGCGAGGCGGACCGGGTCTGCCCCGATTGCGGCACACGCAACCCGCGCCACCTGGCCCGCTGCCGGAGCTGTTCGGCGCCGCTGTCCTAGCGGCGCCCCATGGCGCCGGCGGCCCGCAGCTCGGCCACCAGGACCGGCACCAGGCCGATCACCTGGCGGATCTCCGCCTCGGTGGTGAACCGGCTCAGGGAGAAGCGCACGGTGCCCAGGGCTTCCCCGGACGGGACGCCCATGGCCCGCAGCACGTGGCTGGGCTCGCGCTGGCCGGTGGAGCAGGCGCTGCCGGTGGAGACGCAGACGCCCCGGTCGCTGAGCTTCAGGAACAGGGCCTCGCCCTCGATCCCCTGGAAGCTGATGAAGGAGGTGTTGGGCAGCCGCCCGGCCGCGGCCCCGTGCACCCGGAGGCCCTCGACCCGCTCCAGCAGCCCGGCTTCCAGCTGGTCGCGCAGGGCCCGCACCCGGCCATCCATGACCTCCAGATGCTGGCCGGCCAGCACCGCGGCCTGGCCCAGGCCGGCGATGCCGGGGACGTTCTCGGTGCCGCCGCGCCGGCCCCGCTCCTGGCCGCCGCCCAGCATGAAGGGGCGCAGGCGCAGGCCGCGCCGCACGTAGAGGGCGCCGATGCCCTTGGGGCCATGGAACTTGTGCGAGCTCAGATTGAACAGGTCCACCGGCAGGCGCGCAAGGTCGATGGGCACCTTGCCCACGGCCTGGGTGCCGTCCACATGGAACAGCGCGCCGCCGGCCCGGGCCATGGCGCCCGCCTCGGCCAGCGGGAACAGCACGCCGGATTCGTTGTTGGCGGCCATGACCGAAACCAGGGCGGTATCCGGGCGCAGGGCCGCGGACAGTTCGTCCAGGTCCAGCCGGCCGTCCCGGTCCACCCCCAGCAGGGTGACCGCCACACCCTGGCGCTTCAGCCACTCGGCGATGGCCAGCACGGCGCTGTGCTCCACGGCGGTGGTGATGAAATGGCGCTTGGCGGGGAGGGCCTCGAAGACGCCGCGGATGGCATGGTTCAGCCCCTCGGTGCCGCCGCTGTTGAACACCAGCTCCGCCGCCTGGCAACCCAGGAAGCCCGCCAGCTGCTCCCGGGCGTTGGCCACCGCGCCCTCGGCCAGCCGCCCCAGGAGATGGGCCGAACCGGCGTTGCCGTACTGCTCCTGGAGGAAGGGCAGCATGGCGGCCAGCGCCTCGGGGGCGAGCCGGGTGGTGGCGTTGTTGTCCAGGTAGATCGCGTCTTTCATGGATTCATCTTAGGACAACCAGGAAGCAGGCGTGGGTTCTTCCGGCCACCGCCCAGGCCTGGCGCTGGGCCTCGGGCAGGTCCTTCCAGGCGTCCCGGTCCACCAGCGCCCAGACCGGCCGGGCGGGGTTCTCCGCCCGCAGGCGCAGCGCCATGGGGGTGAGGGCGGTCTCATCCTCCTGGAACCAACGGTCGCGTTCCCGAGGGCTCAGCTGGTCCCGGCCGTAGGCCAATTCGCCGGTCCCCGCCACCACCACCGTGCGCTGCCGGCTGACGAAGGGAATGGCCTGGAAGTAGTTGCCACAGCTGATCCACTGGGCGTCGGCGGGGGCCAGCTTGACCAGCGCCGAGGCGTCCTTGCCCGGACCGGCCACCGCGCCGGCCGCCAGGGAGACCAGCAGCATGGCCGCGCCGAGCCCGGTCATCCAGCGGATGCCGGTGAGGCCCCTGGGGCGCATGGCCCAGAAGCCCAGGCCGGCCAGGGCGCCGCCGGTGGCCAGCACCCAGCCCAGGCCCCCGGTCTGCTTGACCAGGAACGGGCCGGCCAGCGCCAGCAGGATGCCCAGCACCAGCAGCTCCCAGCCGCAGCGGGCCAGGGCTTTGAGCGTTTCGCCCTCCCGCTCGAAGGCGCAGGCCATGGCCAGGATGGGCACCATGGCGGGCAGGATGTAGGGCGGCAGCTTGGAGCCCGAAACCGTGTAGAACGCCAGCGGCCAGAGCACCGCCAGCAGCGCCGCGGCCACGGTCCAGCGATGCAGGGGGGCATCGTCGGCGGCCGGTCCTGCGGGGCGCCCCAGGAAGGCCCAGCCGCGTTTCAGCCCGAGCGCGGCCGCGCTCAGCCAGGGCACCAGCCCGGCGGCGAGCACGCCTACGAAGTAGAGCTTGTCCAGGATCGGGTTGTTGGATCCCTGGCGGGCATGGACGTGGGAGGTGAACCGGGCGAAGTGCTCATGGATGAAGAAGAACGAGGCATGGCCCGGATTGGCCCGGTCCACCAGCACGAACCAGGGCGCGGCCAGGAGCGCGAACAGCAGCCAGCCCAGGGGGTCCAGCAGGGTCCTGAGCAGGGCGGCGCGCAGCCCGGGCACCCGCCAGGCCCAGGGCAGCGAGCAGATCAGGCCCATGCCCACCAGCACCGGCGCGGCCAGGCCCTTGGTCAGCATGGCCAGGGCGAGCGCGGCAAAGGCCAGCAGGGACCAGCCTTGGCCGCCCCGGCCCTGGAACCGGGCCGCCACCGCTTCCACCGCGGCGACCACGGCCAGCACCTGGAAGGCCGAGAACAGGGCGTCCAGGGTGAGGATCTGGCCGCAGATGAAGGACAGGACGGCGGTGCCGAGCATGAAGGCCGCCCAGACCGGCTGGCGCGCCCCCAGCCGCCGGGCCAGGCGCCAGGCGCACCACAGGCTGATGAGGGTGGCCAGGGCCAGGGGCAGCCGGGCTGCCACCGGCCAGGGCCCGAGCAGCCGCATGGAGACCGCCGACAGCCAATACTGCAGGGGCGGCTTCTCGAAATAATGCACGTAGTTCAGGCGCGGGGTCAGCCAGTCGCCCAGGGCCAGCATCTCCCGGGGGATTTCGGCATAGCGCGCCTCATCCGGCTCCCAGAGCGGCCGCAGGAACAGCGGCACCAGCCCCAGGAAGAACCAGATGGAAAGGAGCTGCCAGCGTTCCCTCCGGGTCATTCGGTTTCTACGATCTTTTCCATGGCCTTGTGCTCTTCCACGAAGAAGTCCAGCGACTTGCGCAGCGCCTCCTTGATGCCGATCTTCGGCTGGAAGCCGAAGGTCTCCTGGATGCGCCGGATGCTGGGAGTGCGCACCAGCACGTCCTGGTAGCCCTTGCCGTAGAAGGTGCCGCTGGATTCCTCGACGATCTGGGAAACCGGGGTGCCGCGTTCCAGGCGGAACGGATGGTCCTTCCAGATCTCCACCATCATCTCGGCGATCTCCTTGACGCTGTGGTCATTGCCCGGGTTGCCGATGTTGAAGATCTTGCCGTCGGCCTTGCCGCCCTCGTTGCGCAGCACGGCCATCAGCCCGTCCATGGCGTCGTCCACGTCGCAGAAGCAGCGCCGCTGGCCGCCGCCGTCCACCAGCTTGAGCGGCTCGCCGTTGAACAGGTTCCAGGCGAACTGGGTCACCAGCCGGGAGGAGCCCTCCTTGGCGGTGTTCAGGCTGTCCAGTTTGGGGCCCATCCAGTTGAACGGCCGGACCAGGGTGAAGCGCAGGCCGTCCCGGAAGCCGTAGCCCCAGATGACCCGGTCCAGCAGCTGCTTGGAGGTGCTGTAGATCCAGCGCTGCATGGGGATGGGGCCGGTGACCAGGCAGGAGGTCTCCTCGTCGAACTCGGTGTCCGGGCACATGCCGTAGACCTCGGAGGTGCTGGGGAAGATCACCCGCTTCTTGTACTTGACGCAATAGCGGATGATCCGCAGGTTCTCCTCGAAATCCAGCTCGAACACCCGCAGCGGGTCGGTGACGTACACCTTGGGCGTGGCGATCGCCACCAGGGGCAGGATCACGTCGCACTTCTTGACGTGGTACTCGATCCACTCCTTGCTGATGGAAATGTCGCCTTCGACGAAGTGGAAGCGCGGGTTGTCCAGGAACTCGGCGACCTTGTGGCTGCCCAGGTCCATCCCGTAGACTT
>CAZVHQ010000080.1:0-14100 GCA_964627225.1 uncultured Mesoterricola sp. | reverse complement strand
ACCTGGGCGCCACCACCTTCATCGTCATCGCCGACTACCAGGTGCTCACCGACCGTGACACCGCCGAGAACGTCGGCGCCAACGTGCGGGAAATGATCCTCGACTACCTGTCGGTGGGCCTGGACCCGGCCAACGGCCGCACCTTCTTCTTCAGCCACAGCCACATCCCCGAACTGAACCAGCTGCTTCTGCCGTTCATGTCGCTGGTGACCACCGCCGAGCTGGACCGCAACCCCACGGTCAAGGAAGAGATCAAGGCCGCCGGCCTGCGCCAGGTGAACGCCCTGATGTACACCTACCCCATCCACCAGGCTGCCGACATCCTGTTCTGCAAGGGCAACGTGGTCCCGGTGGGCCGGGACCAGCTGCCGCACCTGGAGCTGACCCGCAAGATCGCCCGCCGTTTCAACGACCGGTTCGCCCCGGACGCCCCCATCTTCCCGGTGCCCGACGCCCTGCTGTCCGACCTGCCCATGGTGCTCGGCACCGACGGCCAGAAGATGAGCAAGAGCCGCAACAACGCCATCATGCTCAAGATGACCGCCGATGAGACGGCCAAGGTGATCAAGGGCGCCAAGACCGACGCCGACCGCAACATCAGCTACGAGCCCCAGAACCGCCCCGAAGTGGCCAACCTGTTGCGGCTCATCAGCATCTGCACCGGCGAGCCGCCGGAAGCGATCGCCGCCCGGATCGGCGCCGGCGGCGGCGGCAAGCTCAAGGCCGAGCTGACCGACGCCCTCAACACCCACCTGGCCCCCATGCGCGAGCGCCGCGCCCGTTTCGCCCAGGACCCCGCCTACGTCACCGAGGTCCTGCGCAGCGGCGTCGCCCGGGCCCGGGAGGAGGGCATCAGCACCCTGAAGCAGGTCCGCAAAGCCATGAACATGGACCACGGCCTCGATTGATCCGCTGGGCCGCTTGTTCTCCTCAACTTTCCCTTGACCCAATCGCAAGTTACGCTAGACTAGAATCTTCCGAGTCGGTCCCTTAGCTCAGCTGGTTAGAGCATCTGACTCTTAATCAGAGGGTCCAGGGTTCGAGTCCCTGAGGGACCACCAGAAAAAACGGCCCCGAACTGGCAACGGTTCGGGGCTTTCCATTTGGGTTTTAATCCGGCCCTCTGACGGTGGTTTTTGTGACACCGGGGGGTCTGGTGTCACGGCCCAAACGGCCTCTACCTTTTAAGCAAAGGGTGGTCTCTCGCTCTGGTACCTACGATCGGGGGGATGCTCCTGTTCGGGAAGGAACGCCTGGTGGTCTTCCCTGATGCGCGAATCCGGGCTGCGGTTTTCGCGGGGCAAGATCGGACCCAGATCCTGGATACACAGGAAATAACCTCCTACTTGCCAACGGCAGTGGATGAGGTGATCGCCTTTGTTCAGCGGAACACCCGAAGGGCCATCCTGGTCACCGGGATCCGGAACGAGGGGGTGCCTGAGATCCCGCTGATCGCACTGCGGGAGGCCGTCATCAATGCCGTCGTGCACGCGGACTATGGACAACACGGTTCGCCCCTGCGCGTGGCGGTCTTCAGCGATCGTCTGGAAATCGAAAACCCTGGCGGACTGCTTCCTGGCCTCACCTTGGATGAAGTGCGACAAGGAGCTTCCAAGCTGCGCAACCGCGTCATTGGAAGGGTGTTCCATGAACTGGGCCTTATCGAACAGTGGGGAAGCGGCATCCAGAGAATGACCAAAGCCTGCCTCGACGCAGGCCTTCCGGAGCCCGTTCTGGAAGAGATCGGGAGCGGCTTCCGGGTGACGTTCGGACTCATTCCGATTCAAAAAGCCAGCCTGGACCTATTGGACCAGAAGATCCTCGATCTTCTGGCAGCCGACCCCACCGGAATCTCCAACGGTCAATTAGCGAATGCCATCGAGCGTTCCACCAGAGCCACTAGGGACATGGTCAAACGGTTGATGGAGCTTGGATTGATCCGGGAACACGGCAGTTCTTCCCGGGATCCCAAAAAGGTATTCAGACTGGCTGTACCAGGTTGATACCGGGGCCGGGGCGGGGGAACTAGGAAGCCCTACTCCCTCCGGTGCTTCCTAGTATATTTCCTAGTAGCCAGTCTTAGCATCCTACTGCCCGCCTGCTCAAGGCCAGGGCGGAAACAGCACGGCGAGGTTTGTTGGGGGTTTCCGTCCAAATGTTGGGGGCTCGCCAGTCGGTGGTGCATCTCCATGCCTGGCGAGTTCTCCGTCAATGAACTCACCAAGCCTACCTCAGCTCCGAGGCCTTAGGCTTGCCGGCCCTGCTGAGCCGCCGGCTCAGTTCAAAGGTGATCCGCACCTGATCAGGCGTGAAGAACAGCTTGCCGGTGCGCGGGTTGACGCGCTTGCGTGCTGGCCGGTGCTCGGCCTTGAAGGTGCCCACGGGGTGGAGCCGCAGCGAGAACTGGGGATCGGCAAGGCCCTCCGCCACGGTGTCGGCGACGGCCCGAAGGAAATTCCTGAGGCGCCGCTCCGCGTCGGCTTCCGTGGGGATTTCGAAGGCTTCTCTGGCAGTTTCAATGATATCGCAGTTCAGTGGACCATCATTACCCAGGGCAGCGTTATCAGGAAGAACGCGCCCATGTAAATGACGCCGAAAATGGTGCCCATCTTCCAGTACAGCGGTCCGGGCAGGAAGCCCGAGCCGAAGTACACCGGGCTGGGGCCGGTGCCGTAAGGGGTGATCACGCCCATGATGCCCAACTGCAGGCAGAGCAGGAGTGCCATGCGGTCCACCGGCATGCCCGGGATGGCGGCCCCCACCGCCAGCAGCACCGGCAGCACCGCGGTGACGTGGGCGGTGACGCTGGCGAACAGGTAGTGCAGGAGGAAGTTCACCAGCAGCAGGGCCACCAGCGCCTTCATGACGGACATCCCGGTGAGGTGCTGGCCCACCAGGGCGGCGAACCAGGGGATGAAGCCCACCCGTGACAGGCCGTCGGCCAGCGCCACCAGGGTCGCGAACCAGGCGTAGGTGTTCCACGCGTCCTTGTGCTGCATCATGTCCGCCCAGGTGATCACCCGAGTCACCAGCATCATCCCGATCACCAGCAGGGCGACGGTGGTGGCGTTGATGAAGGCGTCGCCGAAGATCCAGAGCGCCAGGGCGCCACCCACGTATACCAGCAGCAGCACTTCCTTGCGGGACAGGCGGCCCATGGTGGCCAGTTCCTTGGCCGCCCAGCTGGGCACTTCGGCCCCGCCCTTCACTGTGGGCTTCAGCAGCCAGTAGCTGAGCACGGGCACCAGGGCCAGGAGCAGCAAGCAGGCGGGCAGCGCTGCGAAAAGCCATGGCAGCCAGTGCAGGTCCACCTTGACCGTCTTGCGCACCAGTTCGATGGCCAGCACGTTGGGGGCCAGGGCGGTCATGAACAGGGTGCTGGTGACGCAGGTGGCGGAGATGGCCACCCACATGAGGTAGGAGCCGATTCGTTTCATGGATGGGTCGTTGGGCCTGGAGTCGAACAGGGGCGGCAGGTGGCTGATGACCGGGAAGATGGTGCCCCCGCTGCGGGCGGTATTGGAGGGGGTGAAGGGCGCCAGGAGCAGGTCCGCTCCCAGGACCGCATAGCCCAGGGTGAGGGTGCTGCGCCCCATGAGCTTGACCAGGGCCAGGGCGATGCGCCGGCCCAGGCCGGTCTTCTCATAGGCCAGGGCGAACATGAAGGCCCCGAAGATGAGCCAGACGGTCGCGTTGGAAAAGCCGGAAAGACCCCAGGTGAGGGCCGCCGAGGAGGCGCTGAAGCCGGGCTTGGCCAGCTGTTCCGGGCTGTAGAGCACCCAGCGGGCCAGGATGACCGCGACGGTGAGGCCCACCAGGCCCACCGCGCCGCCGGGCAGGGGCTCCAGCACCAGGGCCGCGATCACCGCGGCGAACAGAGCGAAGTAGTGCCAGGCGAAGGGGGCCAGGCCAGCCGGCGCGGGCAGGAGCGCCAGGGCGACGCCCAGCAGGGGCGGGATGAGGGCCTTCCAGATTTTCATAAATGCCTCCAACGGTTGATCAAGGCTCGGCGTTTCAATGGGCGATGCGTGCCCTTTAATTTGATAGCACAGATTGTAGCAGATTTTTTTGATAATTCACTTGAATTGAATGGTTATAACCCCTGCTCTTGGGGACGATTGGGGAATATCATGTATATACTGTAAATATTTAAGTTATCCAATACAACTAGGAGGGGGCATACCCAGGGTTATACCCCTTCACTGGATATGGAACGGCGAATGGCCTCATGAACTGAGGGGTGAAGCTTGATTTTTCATTGATTGTATCCGCCGTCGTTGGTTAAAAAACGGGACTGGCACGTCGTTCGCCAGCATCACTGGCATACCCATGGATTTGGGTCAAGGATAGAACCTTTCCGATCCCGGGAATACGCTGGATGATGCCCGTTTGGGATCATTTTATGATCAGTAATCGTAAAGCAACCAACAACCCCTCCCATCCCAAGGAGCCACCCCATGAAACACCGCTTCATGACCACCACCCTGGTCGGCGCGCTCATCGTCGCCGTCTCCGGCCTGGCCCAGGCCCAGGCCACCCGCAAGGAGCACGACTCCCTCGGCGACCGCCAGATCCCGCAGGCGGCCTACTGGGGCGCCCAGACCTCCCGCGCGGTGGAGAACTTTCCGTTCAACACCCAGAAGATCGAGGCCTTCCCCACCTTCATCGCGGCCTATGCCTATGTGAAGATCGCGGCGGCCCAGGCCAACAATGAACTGGGCATCCTGCCCAGTGCGAAGCTGGACGCCATCACCAAGGCCTGCAACGAGCTCATCGCCGGCAAGCTGCACGACCAGTTCCCGGAGGACATGATCCAGGCCGGGGCGGGCACCTCCACCAACATGAACTTCAATGAAGTCATCGCCAACCGGGCCCTGGAGATCATGGGCCGGAAGAAGGGCGAATACCAGTACCTGCACCCCAACGATGACGTCAACCTCTCCCAGTCCACCAACGACAACTACCCCACCTCAGCCAAGGTGGCCGTGGTGATGGAAGTGGAAGAGGCGCTCAAGAACATGAAGATCCTGAAGGCGGCGCTGGAGGCCAAGGGCGCCGAGTTCAAGGACGTCATCAAGATGGGCCGCACCGAGATGCAGGACGCCGTGCCGGTCACGCTGGGCCAGGAGTTCTACGGCTTCGCCGACAACATCAACGAAGCCATCGAGCAGTTGCAGGATGCGCAGTCCAGCTTCCTGCGGGTGAACCTGGGCGGCACCGCCATCGGCACCGGACTCAACAGCCCGCCGAAGTACAGCGTGCTGTCCATCCAGAATCTGGCCCAGCTCACCGGGTTCGCCTTCACCGCCAACCACGATCTGGTGGGCGCCTCCTCCGACTGCGCCAGCTACGTGCGCATGTCCGGCGCCCTCAAGCGGGCCGGCCTAGGCATGTCGAAGATCGCCAATGACCTGCGCCTGATGTCCTCCGGCCCCCGGACCGGCTTCTACGAGATCACCCTACCCGCCCAGCAGCCCGGCTCCTCCATCATGCCCGGCAAGGTGAACCCGGTGATCTGCGAAGTGACCTCCTCCGTGGCTTACCAGTTGGCCGGGTTCGACACCACCATCACCATGGCCGCCGAACTGAGCAGCCTGGAGCTGAACCCGGTGGAGTGCATCATCGTCTACGACGAACTGGTGGGCGCCAACCTGCTGTCCAAGGCCGCCCAGGTGTTCACCGAGAAGTGCGTGACCGGCATCCACGCCAACACCGAGCGCTGCCGGACCATGGTCAAGGGCAGCATCGGCCTGGTCACCGCCCTGAACCCGGTGCTGGGCTACGAGAAGTCCGCCTCCATCGCCAAGGAATCCCTGGCCACCGGCCGCCCGGTCTATGACCTGGTGCTGGAAAAGGGCTGGCTGAGCCGGGAAAAGCTCGATGATATGCTCAAACCCGAGAACATGACCCAACCCCGGGATTGGCCGGTGGTGAAGTAACTTGCCTGACGAACGGAAGGCCCCTGGGGATCTTCCGTCCGTTGCTCATTCATGGATAGACGAGGACAATTAAAGTTCATGAAATGTCTTCTCCTGTTCCTCGTCTGCGGGTTCCTGGGTTTCCAGGTTCCGGCCCATGGCGAGGTCAGAGGGGGGAGCGAGGCTAGGCCGGTCATCATCGTGGGCGGAGACCAGAACTATCCTCCCTTTGAATTCCTGGACAAAGCCGGCCGGCCGGCCGGCTTTGATGTGGAACTGACCCAGGCCATCGCCGAGGTGATGGGCCTGCAGGTGGAGATCCGGCTGGCCGACTGGAACGAGATGCGCCGCTCCCTGGAGGGCGGTTCTGTGGATGTGATGGAGGGCGTGTCCCTGTCGTCGGAACGGAGCAAGATCTTTGACTATTCGGCCCCTCACTGCATCGTCCGCCAGTCCATCTTCGCCCGCCGGGGATCGACCCCGGTGCTCTCCCTGGAGGATCTGCGCGGCAAGGCCGTGGCGGTCCAGCGGGGCGGGATCATGCACGACAGCCTGGCCGAGAGCCAGGTGGGCGCCAACCTGATCCTGGTGGACACCCACGCGGCCGCTCTGCGCATGGTGGCTTCGGGAAAGTCCGACTATGCCATCGTCAACACCCTCACCGGGCTCTACTTTGGGCTGGAGCTTGGCCTGTCCAACATCGTCCCGGTGGGCCAGCCGGTGGCGGAGATCCCTTACGGTTACGCGGTGAAGAAGGGCAACACCAGGCTGCTGGGCGAGTTCAACCAGGGCCTCACGATCCTGCGGAACACCGGGCGCTACCAGCAGATCTACGACAAGTGGCTGGGCATCCTGGAGTCGCAGCCGAGCCCGTGGCGGAAGGTCATCAAATACGGCTCCATGGTCCTGATCCCGATGCTGGCGCTGATCGGGGTGATCGCCGCCTGGTCCTGGTCGCTGCGCAAGAAGATCGCCGAATACATCAAGGATTCGGAGATCCGCCAGCAGGAGCTGATCCAGGCCGACAAGCTGGCTTCCCTGGGCATCCTGGTCTCGGGGGTCGCCCACGAGATCAACAACCCTACCGGGCTCATCCTATACAACCTGCCCATCCTGCGCAGCGCGTACCAGGTGACCGAGGCCGGCCTGGAAGCGCGCTACGCCGAGAACGGCGATTTCATGATCGGCGGACTCAGCTATGGGCAACTGCGGGAGGAGATTCCCCGGCTGTTCGACGAGATGCAGGGCGGGGCCAGGCGCATCAAGCGCATCGTCGACGACCTGAAGGATTTCGCCCGCAAGGACACCTCCAGTCTGGACGAGGCGGTGGACCTCAACGCGGTGGTGCAGACGGCGGTGCGGCTGCTGGCCACCACCATCAAGAAATCCACCCGCCAGTTCCAGGTGAGCTGCGGTGACCGCCTGCCCCTGTTCCGAGGCAACCCGCAACGAATCGAGCAGGTGGTGGTGAACCTGGTGCTCAATGCCTGCCAGGCCCTGCCGGGCCCGGACCAGGGCATCCAGCTGGCTACCTCCTTCGACGAGCAGCGGGGTGAAGTGAGGCTGGCCGTCAAGGATGAAGGGGTGGGCATCCCGCCGGAGCACCTGGCGCACCTGACCGATCCCTTCTTCACCACCCGGCGCGCCTCCGGCGGCACCGGCCTGGGCCTCTCGGTCTCGGCCGGCATCGTCAAGGACCACCACGGGAAGCTGGAATTTGATTCGGAGCCCGGGGTGGGGACCACCGCCGTCATGACCCTGCCGGCCATGAAGAGGAACCCGCGCCATGACTGAATCCACCTACCCGCCCTATGCGGTCCTGCTCATCGACGACGAGGAAGCCTGGCTGCGCAGCCTGAGCATGACCCTCTCGCTGCTGGCCGGCATCACCAACATCCTGCGCTGCTCCGACAGCCGGCAGGCCATGGACCTGATCGCCGCAAACCGGGTCGGGCTGGTCCTGCTGGACCTGAACATGCCGTACGTGTCCGGCGAAACCCTGCTCCAGCAGCTGCTGGAGAAGTACCCGGAAATCCCGGTGATCATCATAAGCGGCCTGAACCAGGTGGAAGTCGCGGTGGAGTGCATGAAGCGCGGCGCCTTTGATTTCTTCGTCAAGACGGTGGAGCAGGAGCGCCTGATCCAGGGGGTGCAGCGGGCCATCCGGATGATCGACCTGCAGCGGGAGAACCGGGAATTCTGCTCCCGGGTGCTGGACGACCGGCTGGTCCATCCGGAGGCGTTTGCCCAGATCATCACCCAGGACAAGTCCATGCAATCCATCTTCAGGTACCTCGAGGCCATCTCCGGCAGCAGCCAGCCGGTGCTCATCACCGGCGAGAGCGGCGTGGGCAAGGAACTGCTGGCAGTTTCCATCCACCGGCTTAGCGGGCGCAAGGGCAAGCTGGTCTCCCTGAACGTGGCCGGGCTGGATGACAACGTCTTCAGTGACACCCTGTTCGGCCACGTGAAGGGCGCCTTCACCGGGGCAGACATGGCGCGCCGGGGCCTCATCGAGGAAGCCGCCGACGGCACCCTGTTCCTGGACGAGATCGGAGATCTGGCCCTTACCTCCCAGATCAAGCTGTTGCGGCTGCTCCAGGAGGGGGAGTTCTTCGCCCTGGGCAGTGACCTGCCCAAGCGGATGCGGGCCCGGGTGCTGTTCGCCACCCACCACGACCTGTCGGCCAAGCAGACCTCGGGGCAGTTCCGCAAGGACCTCTACTACCGGCTGTGCGTGCACCATCTGCACGTTCCACCACTGCGCGAGCGGGCGGGCGACATCCCCCTGTTGATGGACTACTTCATGGAGGAAGTGGCCAGGGAACTGGGCAAGAAGAAGCCCACGGCGCCGCCGGAACTGCAGGTGCTGCTGGCCAACCATCCCTTTCCGGGCAATGTGCGCGAGCTCAAGTCGATGGTCTACGATGCCGTGAGCGTGCACCAATCCAGGATGCTGTCCATGGATTCGTTCAAGCGGGCCATCGACCCCAGCGGGGCCATGCCGGCCCGGCCGCTGGAGCCGCGGACCCTGTTCGTGCCTTCGGAGCCCCTGCCCAGCCTCCATGACCTCCCCGACCTGGTGATCGCCGAGGCCATGCGCCGGGCCAAGGGCAACCAGTCGGCCGCGGCAAGGCTGATCGGCATCTCCCAGCCGGCCCTGTGCAAGCGGCTCAAGCGGAACCAGCCTTCGTCAGCGCCCGCTGTCGGATGAGGGCACGGACTGCTGGGGCCAAGTTCAGGTGCCCATGCCTCTCCCGAAGGATTCGGATCAATTCCTTCCTGGTCGCTTTGCTGGTCGGCCGGACTTTCAAATTCCCCCCGGTATGGATACCGGTGAGGCAACCCGGCCAGGGGTTTCATGGCTGGGAGGAATTCTGAGGAGGCAACAGACCGAACCCACCCTCGATGAGCTGGTGACCCGGGCGCAAACCCGAAGGATCGTCAATCCCATCAGCCGGCGCCACCTGAAGCGCATCCTGGGTGCCGGATCATTTCGCAGATGAGTCTCACCCACAATGAGAAAAAATTATCAAAATGATAATAAATGTTTAAACATTAATTTGTTAATTATTGTAAATAAATAAGATAAAATGTTGGCCTATTTATTGCTTCTAAGAGTTCTACCGGGCGGTTCTGGAATCCGCCCGCAAGAGAGGCGGCCATGACGTTTGAACGGTGGGAAATCGACAGCGGGCATTCGGGGATCTACTTCTCCATCCGGCACATGGCCTTGGCCAGGGTCCGGGGGCAATTCTCCCGTTGGAGTGGATCCCTGACTGCCGAGGGAGGGGACTTGCGCCGTGCGTCCGTCAGCATCCTGATCGATACCTCCAGTATCTCCACCGGTCTCGACGACCGCGATACCCATTTGAAATCTCCCGATTTCCTCAATACGGAGGCTTTTCCTGAAATGACCTTCAAGGGGAAGGTCTCTGAAAGCCCTCGCGGGGATAAGTTCAGGGTCGACGGCGACCTGAGCGGCCTGGGCCTCGTGCACAGGGTGAGTTTCGACCTTGAGAACACGGGAAGGATGATCGATCCGTGGGGTCGCGAGCGGGCTAGTTTCTCGGCGCAGGGTTCCCTGGACCGAAAGGCGTTCGGAATCACCTGGAACAGGCCATTGGGAGCTTTCGGCTTCCTGGTCGGGGACCGGGTTGACTTTGAAATCGAAGTTGAAGCAGTGCTCCAGGAAGAAGTCAGAACTGAAGGAAAGCCTGCCCGGCCAAGTGCCACGGACCAGCTTCCTCATCGTCCAGGAATGGTTTCTGGTCGAAGCGAAAACACACTCTAAGAAAACACACTCTAATAGGAGAACAAAATGAAATTCAAGCGATTCCCTCTTCTAGGCGGACTCCTTCTCCCGCTGATCTTCTCCCTGGCGGCTTCGGCCACGGCGGGGGACACGGATACAAACAAGAACGGTACCTTCAATGAGCAGACCTCCCGGGCAGCCGGATCCACCAAGCCCATGACCCCTACCGACGACTTCAGCGGCCGCGAAGGCTGGCCGCCCTCAGTCAGTTCCATCAACCCCAAGGCGGGGCCTGGAGGCGTGGTGGTGACCTTGAAGGGGGGGTATCTTGAGGATACCGAGCAGGTGCTCATAGGCGGCAAGTCTGCCACCTTCACCAAGGTCGGCTCGTCCATCAAAGCTACGGTGCCCTTTGACCTGGGACCTGGCCCAGTCAAGGTGGTCGTGGTCGTGCCCGGGGGAGTGACCGCGCCCATGATGTTCAATGTGGTGCTCTGACATCCTGCTCATACCCCGGACGCCTGAGGCAGACGAAAAGATCGGTTCTTGAGCGGGTCTCGATAAGCTTGAGCCATTCCCACCCCGGGCAGGGTGGGGATGGCGTTGATTCAGGCCCCCGGGGTCGGCTAAGCCGATCCATCGCATCTGAAAATATGAAAGCTACCTATTGCGATCGCCAATGCCATCCTTTTCAAATGCGCTACGCGGATGGTAAAAGGTTCAACATTTATTCCTATTTTGATAATTTAATCAATCGTGTCTGTGAGGCCCGACCATGAATCTTCCCGACCTGGATTTGAGAGAACTGCTCCAAGTCGACCCTGAGGCGGGGCTGATTCATTTTGCCGGGCAGCGGGCGATCCTGCTTGATGCTGTTGCTCTCGGCATCCTTCGAAAGGAACTGATTGAGACACTTGGGATGACCGGCGCCCGGGGCGTTCTGACCCGGTTTGGCTACGCCCACGGCTGGCGCACGGCAGAGAGCATCCGGGGGCTTTTCCCGCAAGGTGATGCCCAGGAATGGAATCAGGTCGGAGCCCGGCTGCATGCGCTCAAAGGAGAGGTGAGGGTAGAGATCCCTTCCCCGGAAAGCTACGCTGCGCTTTCCATCATTGAGAACGTCTGGCACGACTCCTACGAAGCTGAACAGCACCTTTTGCACCTTGGGCGGGCGGAAGAATCCATCTGCTGGACCCTCTGCGGATTCGCCAGCGGCTATCTGTCCTGCTGCCACGGGAAGGAAATCCTCTGCCTGGAGGACCGCTGCCAGGGCAAGGGTGATGCCGTTTGCCACGTCGTCGGACGCACGCGTGAAGACTGGGGAGAAGCGGCCTCTGAGCAGCTCTCCTACTACCATTCGTCCTGCCTGAATGAGGCACTTGTCCTGGTGACCGCTGAACTGAAGCGGGTGGAGCAGAAGCTACTTTCGCGGCGCCAGGCGCTCCGCAGCTCCACGGAAAGTGGGCTCGGTGCCTACGGTGATGAGGCGCAAAGCCAGTCCATGGTGAAAGCCCTGGACATGGCCCGCCGAGTCGCGAAGGTCGATGCCACCATCCTCATCACTGGAGAGAGCGGCGTGGGCAAGGAGCGCATCGCCCGGCTGATCCACGATGAGTCGCCGCGACTGGGAGGCCCGTTCCTGGCTGTCAATTGTGGAGCGGTTCCCGAGAGCCTGTTGGAATCGGAACTGTTCGGCCACGCCAAGGGCGCCTTCACTGGAGCCACCCAGGACCGGCTGGGGCTTTTCGAGGCTGCCCAGGGCGGCACCCTGCTGCTCGACGAGATCGGGGAGATCCCGCCGCCGATGCAGGTCAAGCTCCTGAGGGCCCTTCAGGAAAAGGAAGTCCGACGGGTGGGCGAGAACCGGAGCCGGCCCTTCAATGCCAGGGTCCTGGCAGCCACCAACCGCGACCTCGCCGGTGAAGTAAATGCGGCAAGGTTTCGGCAGGATCTGTACTACCGCCTCCACGTGATCGAGCTGAAAGTGCCAGCTCTGAGGGAGCGCCGCGAGGATATTCTCGCGCTCGCCAGGCATTTTCTTGGCGAGGCCGTGGCAAGGGATGGAAGGCGGCTGAACGGATTCAGTCCCAAGGCTGCCCACCAGCTCCTGCGATACGGGTGGCCGGGGAATGTCCGCGAACTGCAGAATGCCGTCGAACGGGCGGCGGTCATGGCCAGGGGCAGCCGGATCGACCTTGAGGACCTGCCCGATGAGATTGCGCAGGCGCTCCCAGATGCCTATGTCCGCGGCGAGATCCGCCCGCTTGAGAATATCGAGCGTGACTACATCCTTGCCGCCGTGAAGGCCAACAATGGCAACAAGGTCAAAGCGGCGGGCCAGCTCCAGATTGGCGCCGCAACACTCTACCGCAAACTCGCCCAGTACGATTCTAAGGGAGCCGATGCATCGTCGGGAAAACACCAGGATGATCGATCGCTATTCCCTTGATTTCAAAGTCGGCCCCTTTCGCAGGTTGGGTAATCCCCAAGCGCTCCACCAGAGCCACTAGGGACAGAGTCAAACGGTGCGAGGTATGTTGGGGGTTTCCGTGCAAATGTTGGAGGTTCCCGGGCGATCCGTTATGGTCAAGATGGTCCGGGGCGTCCTCGACCAGGACGCCCCGTCATCAACTCCAGCCTCCTAGGCCAGCGCTTCCCCGCCGCCGAACGCCCGGGCCGGGCTCAGCTCTTCCAGGATCGCGGCATCACCCTCGCGCAGCTCGTTGGTGGCGACGCGCGCCACCAGGGCGCCCACGCCGGGGCCGAGCATGTAGCCCTGGCCGCACATGCCGATGGCGTCGATGTAGCCGTCCAGCGACTGGGAACGGCCGATGATCGGCGAGCCGTCCGGCGTCATGGGATACAGGCCGCGCCAGGTGCGGCGGATCTTCAGGTTGCCCAGCTTGGGCATGAGGTCCACCATGCGCCGGGAGATCATCGGCAGGTAGGCGGAGGTCTCGCGCCGGTCGGAACCGACGATGGCCGGGTTGGGCGTGTAGCAGAAGATCACCTGCCCGGGCTTGTGCTGGTAGAAGTAGAAGTTCGCCGAGCCCGGGGCCGGGCGGATGTCCACCACCATGGGATCCAGGAACGGCGCCACCGGCTCGGTGATGCCGCCCTCGTGGCAGTCCGGCGCCACCGGCGCGTCCAGCCCGCCGGCCTGGGCCACGGCCCGGGCCCACGGCCCCGCCGCGTTGACCACGCAGCCGGTGGCGTAGCCGCCCTTGTCGGTGCGCACCCCGACCACCTTGCCCTTGCGCCGCATGATATTGGTGACCCGCTCGTTGAAGCGGAAATCCACCCCCAGTTCGGTCGCCCGCTGCTTGAAGGCCAGGTTGCTGCGCATGGGCGAGGCGGAACCGTCCTCGGGCGAGAAGGTCCCGCCCAGCAGCCCTTCCTCGCGCAAGCCGGGGCTCACCTTGAGCAGGGCTTCGCGATCCAGCCAGTCGATGTTCAGCCCGGCCTGCTTCTGGATCACCAGAAGCTCCTTGAGCAGCTTCTCCTCCAGCGGCCGGTACGCCACGAAGGCGTAGCCGCCCTGGAACCATTCGATGTTGAAGCCGTGCTGCTCCTCCCAGTGGGAGAACACCTCCAGGCTGTCCAGGCACAGCTTGATCTTGGCCGGCGCCGAGTGGGTGGCGCGGATGCCGCCCAGGGCGCACTTGTTGCTGCCCTGGCCGGAGGAGGCGAACTGGTCCAGGCAGAGCACCTTCAGGCCCCGCTCGGCCAGGTACATGGCGGTCGGCATGCCGATGCTGCCGGCACCGATGACGATGGCATCATAGACAGTGCTGGACATTACAGACCTCCCTGGAAGGCACTGACAGCGTGGGCCTTGGCCACATCGACAACGGGCCCTTTGCCCGTGACCTGGCCGGCGAAGGCGCCCATGGGCACCTCCATGAAGATCGGCCGGCGGGTCAGCTC
>CAZVHQ010000079.1:0-14196 GCA_964627225.1 uncultured Mesoterricola sp. | reverse complement strand
CGAGGTCCGCAGGGCCTCGAAAGCCGATTTTTGCGAAGCGAGTGCGGAACCCGGGTTAGAGGCGCATTCCGGGCAGACCCCGTGGGAGAAACGGATCCCGGTATGCGTGGCAAAGTAGCCCTCCAACTGGTCCCAGTAGCCTTGATCATCGCGGATCTTCTTGCACCAAGCACAAATGGGCAGAAGGTTCGAAAGATTCCTGACTTCGGCCAAGGCCGCCGTAATTTCGACCAGCATTCGTTCGCGCTCCTGACTCGCCTGGACCCGGTCGGTCTGGTCATCCAGGGTCACCAGGATCCCCGAGGCGGCATAGGGCTGATCAAGCATTCGGGCCACAACCACATGGAAGTGCATCTGCACACCCTTCCGGGTGGTGGACCACTCTTGATCCAGTCTCGCATCCGGTTGTTCGAGAAGCTCGCGGATCGCCTTGAAGAAATCCGGAAACAGGTCGGCCAGGAAAGTCGTTCCCGGCCGCTTCGCGGCATTGTAGTAGTAGGCCCCCGGTGAATCCGGCTGAAGGATCAAGCGGTATGCTGCATGGTTCATGTTCCGGATGGACAAGTCAGGGTTCAGCAAGATGGTCGGTAGGGGTGTGCTTTCGAAAATGGCCACATATCGATCCCGCTCATTCAGCAATTCCAGATTCATATCCTGTAGGTCTTTGATGTCCCCACTCTCGGCCTCACGATCCCAGGCCAGACAGAAGGAAAGCTCAATCCGGTCAAAGAACCTCACCATCTGCTGGACGCTCTCGGCCTGCTCATCCGGATCAGCGATCCTCTCCCGGAGTACCTCCAGGTAGGATGGCCGGAAGATCTTCATCAGCCTCAGGAACATTTCAAGCCCGATGCCCCGGACTCGATGGCGTTTCGCCTCCAATCGGCCGAAGGCGACCACCGGGTCGGCCCGGTCCTCCAGGTCAACCCAAGGTTCCACGAGCTTACCGGCGGCCACCGCCTGGACCAGCGTGGTGGTCAAGCCTCGGAAGGCCATATTCCAGATCTCCTCAAGGCCCGAAGGGGTGTGCCGCTGCCGTTCGGCATGCTTCATCACGGCGGCCAGGAGACTGGGTTCCGAGTTCTGAAGGAGGGAAGGGAAATCGACCACTTTGGGCTCCGCCAGCAATAATACCCCATGGAAAGTCCGAGCGTCGGCCACGGAGGGTGGGGGCGCGGTTTGTGGGACTGTCCCCTGGACACATCGGCCCCGGCAAGACCGCAAGGGCTTGGGCAGGGCTGGACGATGGCATTTTCGCTTCCATCGCACCTGCTTGCCAAGGTAGTGGACTCAGAAGGGACAGCCATATCCCAATTAATGAAAATTCAGGGTTTTACCATTGATTCCCATGTCGTGAATTTTGTAGGGAATCGGGTAAAATAAAGGGCAACAACGGTCTCTGTGGCAACATGCTGTTCCTACAAAGCGAAACCCCCAAGTCGTTGACGACTAAGGGGTTAAGTGGTGCCCGGAGACGGAGTTGAACCGCCGACACATGGATTTTCAGTCCATTGCTCTACCAACTGAGCTATCCGGGCCTAGCGTTCAACTTGTTCTGATTACTGCACTTGCTTGAATGCAAGGTCGTCTCAGAACCGGTCTTGAGGTCCATTGTAGTGAATTTGTAGTGAATTTGCTCCGCACACCTTGAAGCGCCTCCATTCGGAGGACGCAATGGCACAAAGCAAAACCCCAGGACTCACCAAGCGGGGCGGGTCCGTTTGGCATTTCAATATCTTGGTTGAAGGCCAAAGGTACCAGGGGTCCACTCGTACCACCGACCTGAAAACCGCCACTTTGTTTCTAGGTCAGCTTCGCCTCGACATTGCCAGGGGCAAGCTTGGACTCAAGGGCATCCGAACACCTCTGCTGCTGGAAGAGATTCATAAAGAGTTTCTGGCGTACAAGGTGGCTTCCGCCAGCCCCTCATACCTTGCGTCAGTTTCCGCCCACTGGCGCATCTGGCTTGCTCCGCGCCTGGGCCAGATTCCAATCAACAAGATCAAATGTGCCCATGTTGATCACCTTCGGAATAGCCTCCTGGAGGCTGGGCGATCTCGTACCTATACGAACAACGTTCTGACCACCCTGAGGACACTGCTCAACTTCGCCAAGAAACGAGAGAAGGTTTTACAACCGCCTCGCGTGGAACTCCTAAGACTTCAGAGGAAACCGCGCCCTACGATTCCTGTGAAACGCTTCAAGGAGTTCCTCGCTGCCGTGGACGGATCAACCAGAAACCCGCATGTGGGCATCATGGTGCGGGTGATGCTAGGTCTCGGTTGCCGCTCTAGTGAAGTTCTCGGAATGCGCTGGGAATGGCTTGACCAGGAGCAGCGTACCTATACCGTGGGCCGCGCCAAGGGGAAAGAAGCGCGGGTGGTACCTGTCCCATCATGGTTGTGGGAATCCCTCCTGGCGATGCCCAAGACCATGCTCAGCGAATGGATCTTCCCCGCCAAGAACGGAAAACCACACTGTCCACAGCTTCTCCAAAAACCTCTTAAGGTAGCTGCTGAATCTCTCGGTCTGGGCCATGTCACCCAGCACCGCCTCCGAGCCTCCTTCGCCACCCTTCACGCAGAGACCGGGACGCCCATCAGTGAGATCCAGGCGATGCTGGGGCATAAGAACATCCAGACAACGATGATATATGTAGAAACGTCCATGGAGGGCAAGCGCAAGGCGCAGGATACTCTCAGCGAGAAGCTGGGGTATGCCTGAAGGCCTAATCTGGGAACATTGATACGAAGAGCCGCCAGGAGCCTCCATCGGAATTGCGCTTCAACAGGTCCAGGGTGCCGATGGGGCAAATGAGGGTACGGTCCACCTGGGCGCCAGGAAGGGTTGAAATGTGTTCCAAGAAGCCATTGCCCTGCCCCAACGCCCACAAGGGGCAGAAGGCCCAGGAGCGATTGGACCCAGCAAGTTTCCAATCCAGAATCGTTTGACGCGTCCTGGGGCATCCTGCAATCGCGCATGGGTTAATGAGACCCCCCTGCTCTACCCTGATTCCGATCTGATCACCTTGCCCAAAGCAGTTAAGGCGCTCATCATGGTTCATCCTTCACAGACCATGAGGTAGACATGGCTCATCTACGGTCGCTCCTTATTCCCGTCCTTGCTCTGTCGTTGTGGGGGCAGGGACCTAAAGTTGTTCCTCCTCATTTCACGGAATGCAATTGGGAATCAAGCCTTCAGGAAGTCATTTCTGACTTGAAGGCAAAGGGTTGTACGGAGTTTAAAGAAGAAGATTTTCCGAAAGGTATGTCCATCCAACAAGTTTATAAATATTATGGAGGATGGCCTCGATATACATTTAAGCTAAAAGGTTTCTTTGGATTAGATCCGCTTGCTGCAGTAGTCACATTTCGTGATGGCAAACTTTGGAGCTATTACGTGTGCTGGCAAGTTCCAAACGGCTCAACAACTCTATACTACGAGGTGCTCAGAGATTACTTTAAGAAACTTTATACCGGTGTTTCCTTTCAAGAAATGAAAACAAAAAATGGATATGTTTCTTGGTACAATTTGAAGAAATCTATTAGAAAACAAGAGGACCAAACTTTTATTGAACATGTAGAACCTGATACAATGCGTCTCTTTGTCAATTTTGGGGAAGGCGCGATCAATCAAAGAGTTTACATGGAATGCTATGTCGGCAAAGAAAAGCGACCAGCCTTAAATCTACTAAATGTTTCGGGCTGGTTTGAGACGCCTCAAATTCTTCTCGATACCAATAAACAGGCAAAGGAAGAAAAATAATTACAGTTTGTTGTAGAAGGTAGTAAATTTTCTCCCCTTCGTATTCCGATCAAGAATGACCTTACCCCTAGGTGGAGGTGCAAATGTTCATTCTGAAGTTTGGGTTGGGAATTCTCCTGGGGTCCCTGCATGTCTACATTCAGCAATCCGCCCAGGTTCCTATAGGTGGCCGCGCAATCCAGGTTCGGCCATCCGCTGAGCAGTCCGTGGCTCAGGAATCGCGCGTGGCTTTGGTGATTGGAATCGGGGCATACACTGAAGTCTCCTTAGCTATTCCAACTCTGCCTGTTATCAGTTTTGCCATTGGGAGGCCGCCATGCCAAATCTAGGACTAAAATCCATTCTTATATTTTCACTGCTGATGTTAGGCAATAGCCTGGACGCACAAATATTGTGGCGCAATACCCATTCAGGCATGTCACCAAAAGAACTTAAACAATCAGTAAAAGGCCTCATTTTCCCTGGAAATCCTCAAACTTGGGGAAATGGTACGATAGAAATGTTTGATCTGGAAAAAGTAATTATCTCAAATTATATTTTTACTGCAAGATTTCTTTTCAAACAACAAAAACTCGAACAGGTAACCCTTGAATTAAATGAAAAACCGAGTTGGGGCGAGACCATGAATATTTATGATGAATTATTTCAAACATTAAAATATAAATATGGCAACCCAGTGTTTCATGAATTATCAGGTCCACCATATTACAGGAAAGAGCTTACTTGGTTATCTGGTAAAACAAATGTTACTCTCTATGCTTCCACTGTAGATATAAACGAAACGTTACTTGAAATTATCTACCAAACACGAATCAGTAAAAATGCTCAGGGCCTATAGTTACCTCTTAAGACCAATAAAGGTGAATGAGGTATTAGATGCCAAGTCGTGATGATATCTATCGAAAGTATGGTGAAACAGCCGAGGCGGCCCACCTGCTAGAAACCGAACTCGGAACCACTCTGCTACTACGACTGGCTTTGGAGGCGAATCTTTTAGTAAAACCAGATTTAGTTATCGCCAAGAACATCATGAAGAAAATCAACAAAATGACATTGGGTCAATTGATTAATCTGATTGACAAAAATAGTTATGATAATGTGCCCCCTTTAAAATCCCTGAGGGAGGCCCTAGAAGCCAGAAACCGCCTTCAGCACACGTTCTACCGATTCCATAACAATCGGATCCAATCGGACGAAGGCAGGTTGATCATGATGAAAAACCTTGAAGAGATCCACGGAATCATTTTTTCGGCATATAGGGAAACCATGAAGGCCAATGGAATCGACTTGGACGAACTGACAAAATCCATGACCTCCCTTCCAACGTTACATCTGCCCTTGGATTAACCCTCAATAGGTGCGAGTCAGATGCACAACCTGTTTGACACTCACTCCTAGGAGGCCCTGAGGAAGGAGTAGATAGTTTCTCGGCTGCATTTGAATTCACGCGCCAGGACGGCCTTTTTCTCTCCAGCCTTGGCACGGGCACAGATCTGAGCCACCTGTGCCGGAGTGAACTTGGGCTTGCCCCCTTTATAGACACCCTTGGTCTTGGCAATAGCGATTCCCTCAAGCTGACGCTCATGGATCATGGACCGTTCAAAAGCCGCAACGGCGCCGATGATGCTGAGCATTAAAGTAGCCATGGGGCTGTCTTCGCCCGTGAAGGTAAGGGCTTCCTTCTTGAAGGTGACCCGCACTCCCTTGCTGGTCAGGTCTGTGACCAGCTTAAGGAGGTCCGCCAAGTTCCGAGCCAGCCGGTCCATGGAATGGATAACTACCTCGTCCCCTTTCCGCACGAACCTGAGCATTTCTTGAAGGGAGGGGCGATTCAGATCCTTCCCACTGACCATATCGGTAAAGGTCTCGTCCAGGGTCAGGCCCTCAAGCTGGCGTTCCACGTTCTGACTAATTGAGGAGCAACGGATGTAACCGACCTGAGCCATGATGTTCTCCATTGAATGTGTCAGATCATAGTTTAAGAACCTGTTCTGATTATGTCAATAGAATATTTTTCAACCCTGGCCTGACACCCAAATGCCAAGGAAATCAAGCAGACTTCAAAAAGTTGAAGTGACAAACCGAGCTACACCCATTCCTGACAGCGCACGGGCAGGGTGAACCCTTGCAGGCATGGACCGGCCCCTGTCTGGCGGCGCGGTGGTGAAGGTGAAGGGATTTAGAATTCGAGAGGATTGGAGTGGGCGAAAATCCTCAGCGTCCAGAGTCGAGCGCTGGATTGGGCCCATCGGGGCGCCGTAGGCCGGGGCAAACAATGGTATACCCTGTCGTCCTTCCTGATTCTAATGAGCACCGCGAATCATCCCAAAGCAAATGGGGGTGCGCCTTCTGTTCTCAAATTTGTTTAACCACGATGAAATTTAACCCAATCCGGTGCTAACCTCCGACTGGATTTTCTCAGATAATATTGTTCCACGTCTGGAGGAAAAGCTTTTGAAGGTATGCGGTTTACAGCAAAATGATTGTGGAAAAGTGCAATCAATAAGGTGCCGTCATATCTGTAATACATGGTTGCAATGGCGCTGATCGACCTATTGCAATCCTTGGTCATCTTGCGCTTCCCACCGAGTTTGGATCCAACAAGATATGGGCTTTCAGCAAGATCAATCGGAACTGCCACCACCATTTCTTGCTGACCAAACATCGCTGATCTCACGCAATGCGGTTCAAGGTGAGCAGCAAGGCTTGCTTGGGCAAAAATACAAAGAATGCTTGGGATTTTACCTTTTGATCTAGCTTTAATTTGAGGTGAGGCCGAAGCTATTTTTAAACGGATACGATCCCCGGGATTGCTTGTCATGACCTTCCCGTAGCCCCTCTCATGCAAAAGACGCATGGATTCAATATCTTCTGCGTTTTGATCAATTTCTTTAACTTCAACAATTATTTGACCCACTTTGGTAGAGATTTCATAGTCTGGTCTTTTGCCCTCTGCTTTGCCCGGAACATCAATTCTGGTGAATGGTATCAAATGCGCTTGGCAAAATGTTTCAAACAATCGTTCAGAAATGGTATGTGGCATGTCGGACCTATCGCGAACGTTGACCGGCTCCATCCTGGAGGCGCGGTTGGGGGAGGAAACGAAGAATGACGATGGCTCGGGGGTGGGGACCTAAGGGAAGCTCCGAAATTTACGACTGGGTTACGGCGATTACTGCAATTTAGAGCAGTTAGGTGTTCGTGTAGTGATGACGTTAGGGACTTTTAGCCAATCCTTGTAGATACATAAGATGTCTTCAATTTGTCTAGCTGGGAGTTCCCTCAAAACTGGTGGGAATTCGGAAGATGGGATGAATGATCGAGCAACATTAAGGCCGAGCCTCCTGGCCCCTTCCCGGGTGCCAGCGTGAAGGAACACGACTGAGGGTTCTAGCCTCAGATTTGCCCCCAGTCTCAACGCTGTGTCGTAGATCAACAGTGGTCCAACTCCCCGGATTCCCTGAATCAGTTCCCCGATGATTTGATGAAGCTGCTCGAAACTGGATGCCATAACCAGCGCTCCCTTGCATGGTTTTAGGCGCCCGTATGACTCTTCGAGTACCGCCAAGGGAATCCTACGCTGGTGTGAGAACCTTTTACCAGAAGGCCCTTTCGCATAGGCTGCAAGCGACAAAGCCTTCTCGAATGATGGCTGAATTGCGAACCAGCGAAGTTCTTTGTCGGCATTCTGCCTATGGCTTGACATGTAGTCTTTGATTGCTGCATAGAGGTTAGCCATTGGTTGCCTCACGCTGAAGTTGTCAGGCGCTGCCTTGTCAGAATGACGATGGATCGCCCAAATGATACTCCCCCAGGGTTCCAGGAGGCCAGTCCAAGCCGATTTTGAGAGCC
Source organism: uncultured Mesoterricola sp. (assembly GCA_964627225.1). Taxonomy (GTDB): domain Bacteria; phylum Acidobacteriota; class Holophagae; order Holophagales; family Holophagaceae; genus Mesoterricola. Next base: position 6,579 of record CAZVHQ010000079.1, on the reverse strand, counting down.
CACTTTTAGTAATCGCTTACCGGCGAAATCAGCGAAGGAACCAATCGCAGAGCGAGTGGCATCGCAAAACAGGTTCGCGTCATTTTATTGGGTAAGTTACGCCTAGTGATTTTCCCCTCCGATTTTCAGGGAATTCCGTAAATAGGGGGGTAGGTGAATCACCTTTTGATGAAGGAGATTTCCCATGGTCAACGAAGGAACCAAACCCACCCCACCCTTTAATTCTCCTGGAAAGATTCCGGCTCAACCCGCACCGAAGGCCACATCCACCGAAGGGAAAAGGAACAGTGAAAGTGGTGGCATGACCTACAAGACGGGTGGGGGGATGATTCGGGTTTCCCGCATCCTCAGGGGTTGGTGGGGGCGCGAGAACCCGAATACCGTCCCGCCCCAGGACCCAGAGGATACGGCGGCCCAAAGGCAAATCTGAGAGGCGCGGCAATCCCGGAATTGAACGCAATTATCTCGTAACGATCCTAGGAGGCCCCTGCCGATGCCCGGGTGGGAATGGCAGGGGCCAACGCGTCTCAGAGCCTACTGGGTGACAAGCGGGGCCGTGGAGGGACCACGATACAGGCGGGATGGTTTTCAAGTCGGGCGGGGGGATGATCAAGGTCTCCCCGCTCCTTCGGGCATCGTGCGGTCAGGAGAACCGGAATACCGTCCCACCCCAGGACGTAAGGTGTCCCGAATAAACCTGGAACAGCTCCTATCGAGAATCAATCTGGTCAACCCAGGTGCAGTAGCACTCGTAGGCACTTGGATTCCCCCCAATGCCGTAGCAAGTCTCCATCTGCTCACTGGCATCAGGCCATTCGCTATGGATGCCAGCATCCTTCATGCGCTGGTGGAGATCTTTCTTCATCTCATCGAAGGTTTCACGGATGTACAGGTCACTGATCTTGGTCATGGTATTGCTCCTAGAAAGGGGTGGGTTAGTTCAGTTTGATAAATTCAGGCACGGTCTCAGAATTGCTGTAAGCATTGTAGGCATCCACAGCCTCTTCCCAGGTATCCCAGGTTTCACCAATCCAAGTCCATTGTTCTGGATCTACGGGGTTCTCTTTGTTGATGAGTTGAGGTCCGTCATAGTCCAGGAAGGTCCACGATACCTGATAATTCTCATAGATGGGAACACAACAGGTATCTTCAGCGTTGCACTGTTTTGCAGCCATCTCTAACAGGAGTGCTGCATTGTTGTTGAACATAGCATAGGGAACGGGGCTGAATTTACTTCCACTCCTAAGCTTAGGATCAGAGATGAATCTCCTCATTCCAGCTAGGCTGAAAGCCATCCCCCATTTACGATTCTTATGCATGAACTCATCTACTAAACCCTGGAGCTTAATCTGCGCATGTTTGTCAGAATTAGGGAGAGCCATCTTAGGGTAAGTCTTCCTTATGAAATTGTAGGTGGTCTTAACCCATAGGGTAGGTTCCTGGAACGCTCCCACAATGATATCCTGTTCAAAGTAATCAGAGTTTGGTTCCTTCTCTTCTGCATTAGGAGCTTCGTGTGGAGTGTTCTTTGGAGTCACCGCAGGTGGCTCTGCTTTTTCCCCTTGATTTTCTTTAGAAGATACCAGAGGCGACTCATCTGATTGATCAATCACTTGAGTGTCTCCGATATCTGCTTCTCTATCATCTGTATCTAAAGCTGTATCTGTATCTATGTTACGCGTAACAGGCGTAACACCCTTCTTCGCTGCCCTGTATTCCCTCATATATGGTGCCCGTGATCCTTCACCTTCTTGGGCCTTTTCCTTGTAGGTCTGGTAGTTGATGATTTCCCATCCCCCTGGAATATCCCTTATACGTCTACCATCCTCTTCCTTAGTTCTGCTGTAGGCATCTGATGAAGTCAAAATGCCCAGGACACGTTCCATTTCAGGGATATCCATTCGACAAATGCTTGCAAACCCAGGAATAGAGCCTTCAACCCTTCCCTTAGCATCAGCCAGAGCCAGCATGGCAACCCAGGTTCTTAAAACCTTATCGTCATGTATCCAAATAGATGATGTGATGATGCTTGAAAATAGCTTAGTCCAACCGGCCATCTTACTCACCATCCTTCACGTAAGGCTTCTCCAGATGCTCAAGACAGTTAGCCATGTGGCGAAGCAGGGGGGCCATGGATGCTGGTAATACCACTAACCCAGGAGCATAGAGGTCTTCATCTACCTGGATGACTACACTGTAGGGATCAATGATGACCTGGAACCCGTCAAGGTCAAACGTATTACTGGTATGCTTTACTCGTTTTCTCATAAAATATCCTCGCAGGATGTCTCCGCAGAACGGTGCCAAGTGGCACTGTATAGAATTGGGTACACGAAGAGAATTCTTATTCTTTAGCAAATTTACCGAAGTCATCCCGCTTTTGCCCTCTGGCCTTGCGGCTAGCCTCAATCCGGTTTAGATGCCGGATCCTATGTCGATAACCAGAAATGGTCATGTAACTATCAAAGATACCGTTCTTGAGCGTTTCAATCATTTCATCCTTAGCCCTAACCATATCTATAATTGAAATAAAGCAATTCTCAAGCATTTCTAAATTGGCCACATGGTTCTCTTGATTGGGTATCAAGGCAGCCAAGTTTTCCTCGCTGTCGTGCTGGGTATTAGGCATTAAAACCTCCTGATTAGATGGTGGGTGTTGGAGTTAGCCCGTTGCTGTCCTCCGCTACTTCAAATACGCAACGAGGTCTCAGAAAATCCTGATTATCGCAAAATATATTTTGGATCCTCAATTTCCATGTGCTATTAATTTTCCAATTGTGGCTATCGAAATTGGCCCAGCTCCATTTGTAACTACGCCCCTGCCTCCGTAAAATTCCGGACTTCCACTCAACCGGTTGCCGATTCCGATGGGGACGGTTCATCTCGGGAAGTTCCTGGGGTCGCAAGCCTACCGGAAACCTATCCTTACTGGCTTGGTGGGGGTTGATAGGCAGAGGCAGAGTGATGAGGTCCCCGGAGGACTTCTGGCCCAGGCCCATTAGCTCTTTCCCGTCTGCCGGGCGCCCTCAAGGATGCCCATCTAAGGGTCATCATCAAACCAACCGTTCCGCCAGAGAATCTTGGGGACTCTTCCCTTAACCTACCGCAGATCGCCAGGGAGTCTCTACAAAGGAAGTCTTATCCAGTGCGGGTTCTACTCCAATTCCATGTAGTGAATTTTGTAGTGAATCGCCTTTCGGAAGGCTACCATTTGAGCCTCACAACAGGCTCTTTGAGGTCGTGCACCCCTACAAGAAGAAACCCCTGAATCTCAGTAGATCCAAGGGCTCCATCAACATTTTTTGGTGCCCGGAGACGGAGTTGAACCGCCGACACATGGATTTTCAGTCCATTGCTCTACCAACTGAGCTATCCGGGCCAAGGGTTCAATGGTACCAGACGCCTCCACATTTTCAAGTGCGAAGCTCGGCGGGCTCGGGCATTCTTTAAGTTCGGAGTGAATGGCATGGTGTCACATAGCAAAGACAGAGTGATCCAGGTACAGAAACCGGCGCAGAGCCTGCAGGCGTTCCAGAAAAAGGTGGCCACGGGCGAGGATATCCAGGTGGGATACCTGAAACCGCTGGTCATGGCGGCCGGGGTGCTGATCCTCGGGTTCGGCTCCTTCTATGGCTTCCGGGCGATGCGCTCGGCTTCGCTGGAAAAGCACCTCACGGCGCTGGCGGATCTGCAGATGGAAGTCATCGGCGATTCGAGCGCGACCGAACCGGTTTCGCCCCAGGACCTGGAGCAGCGCATGCGCGCGCGCCTGCCCCGGCTCGAGGCCCTGGCGCGCTCCGCGCCCCGGGACGACAAGGCGGTGAGCGAGGGTCTGCTCGCCACCTGGCGCCTGCAGCTGGGCGAAAAGGCCGGCGCGCCGGTGGCCCCCACCGATGCCTGGGGCAAGCTGCGCCTCGCCCAGAGGCAGATCGCCCTGGGCCAGGGCCCGGATGCCGCGAACACCATCGCCGGATTGCGCGGCGCGGCGGGTCCGGACCAGGCCTGGGCTCCCATCTTCTGGTCCACCCTGCTGGATGCCGACCGGCTCCAGGGCAGCCGGGACCAGGGCTGGAAGGATCTGGCCGACTACAAGAGCCGGTTCAAGCAGCTGGCCGACCCCAGCCTGGAGCGCCTGCTGGCCGGCGTCTGAACGGGGCGCGCCATGCGCATGTACGACCTGATCTACACCAAGAAGGAGGGGGGCCGGCTCAGCGATGAGCAGATCGCCTTCTGGGTGGCGGGGGTGACCCGCGGTTCGGTGCCCGAAGAGCAGAGCGCGGCCCTGCTCATGGCCATCTGCTGGCGCGGGATGGATACCCGGGAAACCCTGGCGCTCACCCTGAACATGCGCGATTCCGGCACGCGGATGGATCTTTCCGGGGTGCCGGGGGTGAAGGTGGACAAGCACTCCACCGGCGGCGTCGGCGACAAGACCACCCTGGTCCTCGGGCCGATCGTCGCCGCCTGCGGCGTGCCCTGCGCCATGTTCAGCGGCCGCGGCCTCGGCCACACCGGCGGGACGGTGGACAAGTACGCCGCCATCCCCGGGCTCCGGGTGGAACTCTCGCCGGACCAGTTCCGCGCCAGCCTGCGCGCCACCGGGTTCGCCAACAGCGCCCAGACCGGCGACATCTGCCCGGCCGACCGCAAGCTCTACGCCCTGCGCGACGTCACGGCCACGGTCGAATCCATTCCGCTCATCACCGCCAGCATCATGGCCAAGAAGCTGGCAGGCGGCTGCGACGCCCTGGTGCTGGACGTGAAATGCGGCAGCGGCGCCTTCATGAAGACCCCGGAACAGGCGCGCGCCCTGGCCCAGGCCATGGTGGCGGTGGGCCAGGCCCACGGCATGCGGGTCAAGGCCCTGGTCACCCACATGGCGGAACCCCTGGGCTGGGCCATCGGCAACGCCCTGGAGGTCATGGAAGCGGTGGAGATCCTCCGGGGGCGGGCGGATTCCGCTCTGGCCCGGATGAGCTTCCGGCTGGCCGCGGAGATGCTGGTGCTGGGCGGGGCCGCCGCCAGCCTGGCCGAGGCCGAAGCCCTGGTGGACGGCGCCGTCGGCAGCGGCCGGGCCATGGCCACCTTCCGCGCCTGGGTGGCGCACAATGGCGGAGATGCCAGGGCCCTGGACGATTTCAGCCTGCTGCCGGGCAGCCGGCGCACCCGGACGGTGACGGCCGCATCCGCGGGTTTCGTCCAGGCCATGGACAGCCATTCCCTGGGCCTGCTGGCCATGGAGCTGGGGGCCGGGCGGCGCAGCAGGCATGATGAACTGGATCTGGGGGTCGGCATCCGGGTGGAGGCCCAGGTGGGCCAGTGGGTGGAGGCCGGCCAGAAGCTGCTCACCCTGCACTGCAACGAACGCGACGGCAACCCCCTGCCGGAGGGCTGGATCACCCTGGGCCCGGCCCCCTGCGCGCCCTCGCCCTGGCTGCTGGAGAGCATCTAGTCGGTCATACTGGGGCCAGAGGTGGTGCATGGCCCGGGATTTCCAGACATTCCTGAACCAGTTGGAGGCCGGCGGCGAGCTGAAGCGGGTGGGCGCCGAAGTGGACCCGTACCTGGAGGCGGGGGCCATCGCCGACCGGGTTGCCAAGCTGCCGGGTGGCGGCTGCGCGCTGCGCTTCGAGCGGATCAAGGGCGCGTCGATGCCGGTGGTCATGAACGTGTTCGGCAGCCGGCGGCGCATGGCCATGGCCCTGGGGGTGGACCAGGATCCGGCCGGCCTGGACGCGGTGGCGGCGCGGATCGAGAAGCTGATCCAGGAAGCCATGCCCAAGCCCGGCTCCAGCTTCCTGGACAAGCTGGCCAAGCTTCCGGTGCTGGCCGAGGTCGGCGGCTGGATGCCGAAGACGGTGGGCAAGGGGATCTGCCAGGAGGTGGTCTGGCGCGGCGCGGACGCCCGGTTGTCGCGCCTCCCGGTGCTCACCACCTGGCCCGAGGATGGCGGCCCGTTCATCACCCTGGGCCTGGGCCACACCCGCTTCCGCGACGGCCACCGGAACATGGGCCTGTACCGGCTCCAGGTCTACGACGAGCACACCCTGGGCTTCCACACCCAGCTGCACCACGACGGCGCCCGGGCCCGCCACGGCTACGCCCCGGGCGAGCGGATGCCGGTGGCGGTGAGCTTCGGCGGCGACCCCGCGCTCACCTACGCGGCCACGGCGCCGCTGCCGCCGTTCCTGTCGGAAATCATGTTCACCGGCTTCCTGCGCGGCTCGGGGGTGCCGATGGTGCGCTGCGTCAGCAACGACCTGGAGGTCCCGGCGGATTCCGAAATCGTCATCGAAGGCTGGGTGGACCCAGGGGAACTGCGCCGGGAAGGCCCGTTCGGCGACCACACCGGCTACTATTCCCTGGCCGACGACTACCCGGTGCTGCACGTGGAGGCCATCACCCACCGCAGGCAGCCGGTCTACCCCGCCACCATCGTCGGCCGACCGCCCCAGGAGGACGCCTACCTGGGCCTGGCCACCGAACGCATCTTCCTGCCCCTGCTGCGCATGGTCCTGCCTGAGGTGGTGGACATGCACCTGCCTCCGGCCGGCGGCTTCCACAACCTGGTGATCGTGG
>CAZVHQ010000078.1:0-14606 GCA_964627225.1 uncultured Mesoterricola sp. | reverse complement strand
GACTTGTCCCACTTCGCGCTGAAGCCAAGCTGCAGGGCGACCTGCTCGGAGGAGAAGGCCTTCTTGACCTCGTAGCTCTGCCGGGAGGCTTGGCCGGAGCCATTCCTGGCATCCTTGAACCACACGGCGACGATGCCCTGGATCGCCGACTGGATCGAGGAGTTGGTGGGATTGGCGACGGTCACCGTGCCTTTGTCGCCCAGGTTGGGCAGGTCCAGGGAAAGCTGGATCGGGCCCCGGGGCAGGGAAATGGCGTCGGGGGTGCCTTCCGCCAGGTTCCGGTTGGCCCGCAGCAGAGCCCCAGGGTAGATGACGCCGGTGGTCGGGGACAGGATCGTGACCGACGACAAGTCCGTGTTCAGGGACTGTTTCTTCTGACTGCAGATGATGATGCCCTTGCCGCCATTGCTCTTGCCCGGGATGCTTTCGGTGCTGCCCTGGGACATGACCGCGAGTAACGCCTTGGGGTCATAGTTCATGCCCATGATGTAATCGTCAATTTTCTTGGCTTCCTGGGCCCGGGCGGCGGGGGCCAGCAGACAGGCGATGACAAGCAGGGCTGGGTTGAATTGCTTATTCATTGTGTCCTCGAAGGGGGTCGCTGGAAGGGCGGACGGCTGGTTGCTGACGGGAGGCCTCTCACGTTCGAATGCGGCAAGGTTCATAAACTGAAAACAAAATAAACTACTAGTAAAATAAGTCAAGCCGGTCCACCGCCCGATTCCGTTGGGACCTTTCCCGTCCAGCCCATGATCTGTTGAGGAATGAAAAGGTATGAACCAGGCAGGGCTTCCGGGGATCGTCCTGCCAGGGTGGTCAAGTGAAAAATTATTTATATATTAGGGAAGTCCGGGCAGGCTGCTCCGACAAGGTGATTGGGATGATCAAGAACCATCTTCTCGGCTGCGTCATCGCGGGTGTCTTCCTGGCTTCATCCCATGGCAGCGCGGCAGGTAAGGTCGGCCCCGACGCCGGGGGCGTACCCATGGCCGATCTGATCAAGCACGATTTCAGCTGCATTCCCAAGCCGTCCATCCGGAAGCCATTCAAGGTTGAACCCTTGCCCTATCATTTCGCTGAATCGCTGCCCAAAGGAGGGGAAGAGGAAGCTTTTTTAGCCCAACACGTTCCGGCCAAGGATAGAGGGGTCTATCGTGCCATCTTCAAGGCGGAAAGGGACCGCAAGCCTGGGGAGGTAGCTGATTATTTTCAGGTCCTGCAACCTTATCTCCATGAAATCAAGAAGGTCTCACTGAGAATTGTCAACTTGGCCGAGATGTCCGGCCCAGCTTCCAAGGTTATCTTCCTGGGCCGGTCTCCCTATTGGCTTTATGAGACGTGTGAAATAGAAACGAAAAATAGTAACCAATTTATCTCTCTCCCCTTCTCCGGTACGCCGGATGTCAGCATGAACGGGATTCCTGACGATGCCGATGACCTCGATAATGTGGTGACTGAACCAGGGCTGTTAAACTATTTCACCTTCATGGAAGGGAAGGGCCTGGACCATGCCGGCCCTTGCTTCGTTGTCGACCATTTGGGCTCTGGGCGGTCCATGATCGGGTTCTACCGTATTTGGAAAGGCTTTTATAAGCATCTTGGCAAAGCGGCACCATCTTTGACCCTGGTCGACATGAACTTGCAGGATGGCGTAGATCTTAAAAAGGCACATTGGTCCTATGCTTCCCATGAGCATCAGGTGCAATTCACTGTCAATAAATTCATGTACCCCGGGCTCCGGTTCATGCTTCCCGTCGTGCCTTTGGGCATGGATTCGGGTCTTGTGTCACTTCTGGATTTCGGGTCATTCGAGGATGAGTCCTGTCCGATGCCGAGATACCCGGCTCCGGCTTGGGAGCTGCCGCCCGAGGAGGTGGCCCGCATCGGAGGCTATGGCCGCGGCCACAAGGCGTTGAAAGCCCAGGTGGCCGCCTACCTTGCCAGCCACCCGTAGACCCACCAGGATCTGCCTGCCTGGGCGCTACACTGGCAGGGACTTGTCGAGCGGGGGTGCCCATGCACATCATCCATGTCCAGATCCGGGTGAAGCCGGATGCCATTGAAGCGTTCACGGCGGCCACCCTGGCCAACGCCAGGGCGAGCCTCCAGGAGCCGGGGGTGCTCCGGTTCGACGTGGTCCGGCAGCAGGACGATCCCACCCGGTTCGTGCTGGTGGAGGTCTATCGCGCCGCGGAGGATCAGGCCCGGCACCGGCTCACCGACCACTACGCGGCCTGGGCCGCGGCGGTGGCCGACCTGATGGCGGAGCCGCGCTCGGCCCTGAAATACACCGAGGTCTTCCCCGGCGCGGACGGCTGGTGATGCGCTTCGAGTTCGCCACCGCCCAGCGCATCGTCTTCGGCACGGGGGTGCTGGCGGAGGCGGGGCCCCTGGCCAGGGCGCTCGGCCTGCGGCCGCTGCTGGTGACCGGGCGCGACCCCGGGCGCTGCCAGGGCCTGCTGGACCAGCTCCGGGCCCTGGGGCTGCAGCCTTCCTGCTTCGCCATCGCCGGGGAGCCGGCGCTCGACGACGTCCGCGAGGGCGCCGCCCGGGCCCGGGCCGGGCGGGCGGACCTGGTCATCGCCTTCGGCGGCGGCAGCGCGCTGGACGGCGGCAAGGCCATCGCGGCCCTGGCGGTCAATGACGGCGACCCGCTGGACTACCTGGAAGTGATCGGCCGGGGCCGGGCCCTGGAACGGCGGCCTCTGCCCTGCATCGCCATCCCCACCACCGCCGGCACCGGTTCGGAGGTCACCCGCAATGCCGTGCTGGCGTCGAAGGAGCACGGGGTGAAGGCGAGCCTGCGCCACCCCTGGATGCTGCCGGCGCTGGCGCTGGTCGACCCCGCGCTGACCGTGGGCCTGCCCCCGGCCATCACCGCCAGCACGGGGCTGGACGCCCTGACCCAGCTCATCGAGCCGTACCTTTCGCTCAAGGCCAACCCCATGACGGACGCCCTGTGCCTGGAAGGCCTGCGCCGGGCGGCCCGGTCCCTGGGGCGGGCCTGGGCCGACGGCGGCGACCTTGGCGCCCGGGAGGACATGGCCCTGGCCAGCCTCCTGGGCGGGCTGGCGCTGGCCAACGCCGGGCTGGGCGCCGTCCACGGGCTGGCGGCGCCGCTGGGCGGCCTGGCGCCGGTGCCCCATGGCGCGGCCTGCGCGGCCCTGCTGCCCCATGTGCTGGAGGCCAACCTGCGGGCCAGCGATCCCGATGGCGTCCTGGGGGCGAAGTTCGGCGAACTGGCGCGGCTGCTCACCGGCGATCCCGGGGCGGAGGCCCTGGAGGGGCTGCGCTGGGTCCAGGCCCTGGTGAAGCAACTGCGGGTGCCGGGCCTCGGCGCCTACGGCCTTTCGGCCGCGGACCTGGACCTGGTCGCCGAACGGGGACTGGCGGCGAGCAGCATGAAAGCCAACCCCGTGACCTTCGACCGGGCGGCCCTGGCGGCCATCCTGGCCAAGGCCATGTGACGTCATCGGCGACCTGGACCTGGAAGCCCTCGAGGAATCGATGAGCTTTGCCCCGGTGCTGCCCCTCAAGGACAGCATCCGCACGCCGCTCGTGAACGGGCCGGAGGTCGTTCCGCTCTAGCCGGCCAGGGAGTCCATGGCCGCCTGCACGCCGCCGGCCTGGTGCGGCACGCCGGCTGCCCGGAGCCCCAGTTCCACGCCCGCCAGGGCCCCCATCAGCATGAGGTCGTTGAAATCCCCCAGGTGGCCGATGCGGAAAAGGGTTCCCTTCAGCTTGCCCAGGCCGGACCCCAAGGAGATGTCGTACTTCTCGAGGGCGATCTTGCGGAAGGCGTCGGCGTCGTGCCCCTGGGGCATGAGGACGGCCGTGAGGGAATTGGAGAATTCGCGCGGATCCAGCGCCAGGAGCTCCAGCCCCCAGCCATGGACGGCCGCCCGGGTCGCCTCGCCGTGACGGCGGTGCCGTGCGAACACCTCCTGCAAGCCTTCCTCCAGCAGCATCGCGATGGCCTCCTTCAGCCCGTGCAGCATGTTCGTCGCCGGGGTGTAGGTGAAGAAGCCGGTTTCGTTCGCCTTCAGCATGTCCTCCCAGTCCCAGTAGGAGCGCGGGGTGCGGCAGGACTTGGCCGCCGCCAGGGCCTTGGCCGACACGGCATTGAACCCGAGGCCGGGCGGCAGCATCAGCCCCTTCTGGGAGCCGCCGACCGTGACGTCGACTCCCCACTCCGCGTGCCGGTAGTCGATGGAACCCAGGGAAGAGATGGTGTCGACCATCAGCAGCGCGGGATGGCCGACGCGGTCCATGGCCTTGCGGATCTCGGGAATGCGGCTGGTGACGCCGGTCGAGGTCTCGTTGTGGACGACCATGACCGCGCGGATCTTGTGTTCGTGGTCCGCGGCCAGCCGGGCTTCCACCTGGCCCGGATCCGCGCCGTGGCGCCAGTTCCCCGGGACGAAATCCACGTCGATGCCAAAGCGCCGGGCCATGGTCTGCCACAGGGTGGCGAAGTGCCCCGTCTCGAAAGCCAGGACCTTGTCCCCGGGGGAAAGGACGTTGACGATGGCCGCTTCCCAGGCGCCCGTTCCGGAGCCGGGATACACGATCACCGGGCCTTCCGTCTGGAAGATCGCGCGGCAGCCCTCCAGCACCTCTTTCCCGAGCCTGGCGAATTCGGCACTGCGATGGTCGATGACGGGCCGGTCCATGGCGCGCAGGATGCGATCCGGCACGTTGGTGGGACCGGGGATCTGGAGGAAATGACGGCCGGGGCGGTGTTTCATGGGGTCCTCTGATCAGTTGTGCTGGATTGCATACAATCGTATAGCACGGCTGCGGCGCGAAAACAACTCCATTGCCGGGCAGGAATTCCGGTCCTATGCTGAAGCATGAAAACCCGAACTGGAGACTCGTTTATTCACCGGTCGGCGGCTGCCATGCGCTCTTCGATGCCATCCGCGGATGACACCCTCGCGAAACCGCCGGCCGGCCTGTACGACGGGGTGCTGGTCCAGCTCAGGCGGATGATCTTCGAAGCCGAGCTGAAGCCGGAGTCGCGCATCGTCGAGCGGGTGCTCTGCGAGCGGCTGCAGGTCTCCCGCACGCCCCTGCGCGAGGCGTTCAAGGTGCTGGCCTCGGAGGGCCTGGTGGAGCTGCTGCCCAATTGCGGCGCCCGGGTCGCCCGTTTCCGGGAACGGGACGTCCAGGATGCCATGGAGGTGATGGGGGCGATCGAAGGCCTGGCCGGAGAGCTTGCCGCGACGCGCGCCACCGACGATGTCATCGCCGAGATCCAGGCGCTGCATTACCAGATGCGGGCCCACTACCTGCGCCGCGAACTGCCGGAGTATTTCAGGCTCAACCAGGCCATCCACCGGCGGATCGTCGAGGCGGCGGGGAACGGCCTGCTGACCGCGCACTACGATTCACTGAGCATCCGCGTGGCCCGCGCCCGCTATCTGGTCAACCGTCTCGACGAGGAACGGTGGGCGACGGCGATGCAGGAGCACGAGGCGATGCTCGACTGCTTGACCCGCCATGCCGGCACCGAACTGCGGGACCTGCTCCGGCGGCACCTCATGAACAAGCTGGCGAGCCTGCTGGAGCACTTCCCGGGGGCCGAGCCGGCCCCGGCGGCCAGGATGGCCAAGGCCCCGGGTCCGCGCCTTCAGGGACGGGGCTCCGGATCATCCAAGCGATTGGCATAGAATTTTGTCGACCATCCTTCGGTGCCTGCTGGGGCGGCCGCCGGCATGAGGCTCGCGGTTTTTTACCTCGCCGGTTCAGGCCCGCATAACCGAAGCCGCGCCGAAATTTATATTGCTTGATTGCATTTAAAACGGGTCCGAGAATCACATCCATATCCCCATTGGCAATTCAACTGACACCCCTGGAGGGTTCTCCTATGCGGCCTCGCGTATTTAGAGCCACAAATGTAGTCATAGGCCTGCTTTGCCTGATGTACTTCCTCACCTATCTCGACCGGGTGAACATCAGCACGGTCATCGCGTCGAACGAATTCCTCAAGGAAATCCCCTTGAGCAAGGTGCAGATGGGCCTGGTCTTCTCGGCCTTCGCCTATCCGTACCTGGTGTTCCAGGTGATCGGCGGATGGGTCGCCGACAAGTTCGGGCCGCGCAAGGCGCTGATGGTGTGCGGCATCATCTGGGCCGGCGCGACCCTCGCGACCGGGCTCGTCCACGGGATCGTCGGCCTCTTCGTGGCCCGGGTCATCCTCGGCTTCGGCGAGGGCGCGACCTTCCCGACCGCCACCCGGGCGATGTCCTTCTGGACACCGAAGGAGCGGCGGGGCTTCGCGCAGGGCCTCACCCACGCCTTTTCGCGGCTGGGCAACTCCTTGACCCCATGGTTCGTCGCCATCCTCATCGTCTCGACCTCCTGGCGCGGCTCCTTCATCGTCATCGGGGTCATCAGCATCGGCTGGGCCCTGGTCTGGTTCCTCTACTTCCGGGATGACCCCAGTTCCCACCGGTCCATCACGCCCGCGGAGCTCGCCTCGCTGCCGCCCTACGGCGCGAAGAAGGCCGGCGTGAAGGTGCCCTGGAGCCGCCTGGTCGCGCGCATGGTGCCCGTGACGGTGGTGTACTTCTGCTATGGCTGGATCCTCTGGCTCTTCCTCAGCTGGATCCCTTCCTTCTTCAAGGGGCAGTTCCACCTCAACCTGACGAGCTCGGCCCTGTTCGCCTCCAGCGTGTTCTTTTCCGGCGTGGTCGGGGACACCCTGGGCGGCTACCTCAGCGACAAACTGTATGCAAAGACCCACAACCTCCGGCTCGCCCGGTGCGCCATGGTCTCCGTGATGATGGTGCTCTGCGCGGCCTCGCTCGTGCTGATCATCTTCACCCGGAACATCACCCTCGTCACGCTCTCGCTGAGCGCCGGCTTCTTCTTCGCGGAGATGACCATCGGGCCCATGTGGGCCATCCCCATGGACATCGCGCCCAGGTTCTCCGGCACGGCCAGCGGCCTGATGAACACGGGCTCGGCCCTGGCGGCGATCCTGTCGCCGGTGATCGGCGGCTACCTGATCCAGAAGACCGGCAACTGGATGCTGCCGTTCATCGTCTCGGTCGGCGTCATCCTGGTCGGCGCGGCGCTGGCGTTCAGGATGCACCCGGAGCTGCCCCTGGAGGATGACGGCAAGCCGCGGATTCCCGTGCTCCCTGCGCATAGCCCGGCAGTAAGCTAGCAAGAGAGGAAACCGACACGCCGATGCTGACCTATGAAGGTGCCACCACGATCGGGACCAACATCCTCCCGGAGGCCGTGCGGCTGTTCACGCTGCGCACGGGCCTGGCCTTCGGCGCCATCGGCGGCGCCGGCGCCGATGCGGGCTTCAAGGCCGCGGTGGAGGGCCGGGCCACCTTCGGCGGCGTGGCCCGCGAACTGACCGGGGAGGAAAAGGCCCGGGTCGCCGGCCAGGTGGTGATCGGCTATGACGTCATGGGGGTCTTCGTGAACGCGGGCCTGCCGGTCAAGGGCCTCACCCGCGACCAGCTTCGCGGGATATTCACCGGCCGCGCGACCAACTGGAGCCAGTTCCAGGGGCCGGATCGCCCCATCACGGTCTACAGCGAACGGCTCTCCGGCGGGCGGGCGACGGTCAAGGCCTTCCGGGACATGGTGCTTGGCGGCGAGCCCTACGGGCCGCTCAGGGAGCTGGACGATGCCACGGATTGCATCCAGGAGGTCGCCCAGGACCCCGGGGGCATCACCGCCGCTTCGATGTCCTTCGCCGTGCCGGGCGTCGCCGCCCTGGGGGTCGAAGGCGCGGCGCCGACCCTGGCCGCCGTCCAGAGCGGATCGTACCCCCTCAAACGCCCGTTGATCCTCGTGACCCTGGATGTCCCTCGCGGTGCCGCCAAGGCCTTTCTCGATTTCATGCTCACACCCGACGTCCAGAAGATTGTCGGCAAGAAGTTCGTACCCGCGCGGTAGGCTCGGCGGAAGAAGGAGGAGGACGTCCGTGAACATCAATCCAGCGAAATGCGTGGCCTGTGGCAACTGCACCTACGTATGCACCATGGGAGCCATCTACATCGATCCGGCCAGCCACCGGGCCACCATCGACCGGGACGAGTGCGTGGAGTGCTACGCCTGCTACAACGGCATGAGCCAGGAACACCTGCCGCCCGGGATTGTCCGCGCTGTGCGCGGCTTCCTGAAACGGCTGCGGCTGCGCTTCGAGCCCGAACCGGACATCTGCCCCACCGAGGCCTTCGAACCGGACGAACTGTCCTGGCCCCGGGTGGTGCGCCGTGCCTTCTCCGACCCCCGGGTCCCCCACGAGTCCACGGGCGTGCAGGGCCGCGGGACCGAGGAGGTGAAGACCAATGATGTCAGCGGGCGCATCCAGCGGGGCGATGTCGGCTTCACCATCGAGTTCGGCCGCCCGGGCGTGGGGGTGCGCTTCCACCAGATCCAGGCCATGACGCGGGCGCTGGCGGCGGCCGGGGTGGACTTCGAGCCCAAGAACCCCGTCACGTCCCTGATGACCGACGACAAGACCGGCACTATCCGCGAGGACATCCTGGGCGAGAAGGTGCTGTCGGCGATCGTGGAGATCAAGGTCGCCGCCAACCGCACGGAGGAGATCATCGGCATCGTCCACGCGGTGGAGAAGGATCTGGGCACCGTCATCGCCATCGGCGTGGGTGCCCGCTGCGACGACGACGGCGAGGAGAGCACGATCGCGCCCATCCTGGAAAGGAGCGGGTACCGGCTCGAGCGGGCCAAGACGAACGCCGGGTACGGACGCATCACCAACGAACTGCGAGGCCAGGCATGACCAACACACTGCACCGGTACGGAAAGGCTGAAAGCTTCCGCGATGACTTCGTGGTCTTCGCCATTCCCAGCAAGGGCAAGAGCGACGAGGGCTGCGTCCCGAAGCTGAAGCGCTTCCTGGAGATGGCGCTGCCCTTCGCTCCCGTCAACCTTGGCGACGCGCTGCACGGGGGTGCCTTCCGGCCCACCCGGAACGCCAACCCCACGGCCCACTGGAAGCGCGACATGCGCCCCGACTTCCGCGCCGTGATCGACGGGGTCGATGCCTACACGACCGTCGCCGCGGTGTTCGACCGGCGCGAGGCCGCCGAGGCGTTCCTCGAGGCGGTGAAGCAGGACGACTCCGGCCTTTGCATCAACATCTCGACCTCGCTGGAAGGGGGGAAGCAGTGCTGCTGCGCCGCCGGGGGCGCCCGCCACAGCGTGGGGTATTCCCTGGGCTTCGAAGGCGGCACCGAGAAGCTGCCCGACGACCAGGTCCTGACCCTCACCACCATGTGCGGCCATGGCATGGTCAGCGCCGGCTTCGCCAGGAAGATGCTCGATTGGGTGAAGGAAGGCCGCCGCACGCCCGAGGAGGCCGCGTCCTACCTGGCCCGGTTCTGCTCCTGCGGCGTCTACAATCCCAGCCGCGCGAAGCGGGTGCTGGAGGAGGCGCGGCACCGGCCGGAATAACTAGCGCGGATCCATGAGGCCCGGGTGTTCGAGGTCCCCGGCGCGGGGGCCTCGGACGACATAGCCGTATCTCATCAGGATGCGGATCCAGAAATCGCGGGTGACCCGGGTGTTGTTCGGGGATTCCCCGGGCCGCGCTGAAATGAAATACCGGTTGTCACCACCCATTTCCAGGAACCTGGCCGTGAACGCCCGCTCAAGGGCGGGATCCCCGGCCAGGAACCCGGCGTCGGTCAGCAGCGGGAAGGCCAGCTTCGGGCCTGCGTCCGCGCGCACCGGCGTGCGGCCATCGGCCAGCTTGAGCCCGCGCTCGTAGGCCGCCTCGCAAAGGTTGACCAGGAGGTCCACGTTGTAGGGCTCGAGAAAGTCCACACGCTGCATGCCCGCTTGCATCCGGACGTCCCCGGGCGGCAAGCCATCGGGTTCATGAACCGTGACGTTGGCCTCGCCGAACAGGAAGCGCCGCATCGTCCGGTCCGCGGCGGCAAAGGGGTTGTTGGAATGGGCCAGGGCCCCATAGAACAGGGGCGTGAATTGCCCCTTGAGGCTCAGGGAATACAGCATCTTCTGCTTCAGGATGGTGTTGACGTAAGTGGGGAACTCGCCTTCTCTTTCGCCGCCCTGACCCATGACCCCGCGGTTATCCGGGCCGAGCCCTCCGCTCAGGGGCCAAAGTTCGCTGTGGCGCTTGATGAAGGCCATCCGGTACTCCGCCGCGATCTGGCTGAGCTTGAATCCGACCGGATCAACGGCGGCTCCATCACCCGCCAGGTAGACATTTTCCAGGTCGTCAAGCCCCTCGCGGATGCCGTCGATGCAGCGGTGGTATTGCCGGGCAACGCTCCCGGCGATCTCCTGGAGGGGCGTAAGGCCGTCGCACCAGTCCTGGATATGCCCCAGGCCCGCGGCCTGGCGGGCCTGGGCGGTCTGTACCAGGTGCTTGACCCTTCTCCGCACCGCGGGCCCATAAAGCGCGGAGGCGTCGATGATGCCGCAAACCGCATCGATGGCGTGGCGATGGGGGTCCGCACCCAGGTCCGGGGTGACGAAATTCGCATTGAGCGTGGCCTTGATGGCGGTCCACTCGGCATCCGGCACGTCCGCGGGCACCACGGCGTCGATGTCCAGGGAGTGCGCGCTCAGGTACGGGTCGGCGATGAGATAGGCGGCGTTGATGTGATGGCCCTGGGGGCCAGGATTGAGCGAATAGTTGTACAAGACTCCGTATCCCCTGATGAATTCGTCCGTCAGCCCCAGGCGCGTGCCGTCCAGCATGAAAAACTTGTCGGCTGCCAGGTTGAGCAGCAGTTTCGTCTTGGCGTCCAGGTGGGCCGCGGTGACCGCCGCGGGAACCACTGGATCCAGGGGCTCCCCCACCAGGACCCTCAGGGTTCTGGTGATGCTCGTCCCGGCAGCGTTGGTCACCTTGAGTGTGTAGTCCGTGTCCTCGGCGGGCGACACCTCCAGCGTGTCCAGGCTGGCCAGTTCCTCGTCCACCGGCTCCACCTGGCCGGTCCCCCCCGTGTAGTCCGCCCTCAGGAGGGTGGCGCCGCCATAGGGGACCGCGGCGGCATCCGCGGTGAAAGCGGTGATGTTGGGGGCCGGCACCACCTGGACCCGGCAGGTCTGGGTGGCGGTGGCCCCGGCGGGAGAGGTCAAGGTGAGGGTATAGGTCTGGTCCGCGGCGGGATTCACGGTCAGGGTGGCCCCGCTCGCCAGGGCGAGGTTCCCCGGCGTCACCACCCCGGTTCCCCCAATGAAGGCCGCCGTCAGGTTGGTGGACCCGCCTGCGCTGATCATCCCGGCAGCCGCCGTGAAGGAACGGATGCCGAACTGCCGCACCTGGACCCGGCAGGTCCGGGTGACGCTGGCCCCGGCGGACGTGGTCACCGTGAGGGTATAGTCCTGGTCCGCGGCGGGGTTCACGGTCAGGGCGGCCCCGCTCGCCAGGGGGTGGTTGCCCGGCGTCACCATCCCGGTTCCCCCGGTGAACGCCGCCGTCAGGGTGGTGGACCCCCCGGCGATGATCGAGTCGGCGGCCGCGGTGAAGGCGGTGATGGCGGGCGGCACCACCTGGACCCGGCAGGTCCGGGTGACGCTGGCCCCGGCGGAGGTGGTCACCGTGAGGGTATAGTCCTGGTCCGCGGCGGGGTTGACCATCACGCTGGCTCCGCTCGCCAGGGCGTGGTTGCCCGGCGTCACCACCCCGGTTCCCCCGGTGAACGCCGCGGTCAGGGTGGTGGTGCCGCCGAGCGGGATCGAACCGGCGGCCGCGGTGAAGGCGGCGATGGCCGGCGGCACCACCTGGACCCGGCAGGTCCGGGTGACGCTGGCCCCCGCGGAGGTGGTCACCGTGAGGGTATAGTCCTGGTCCACGGCGGGGCGCACGGTCACGCTGGATCCGCTCGCCAGGGCGTGGTCGCCCGGCGTCACCACCCCGGTTCCGCCGGTGAAGACCGCCGTCAGGGTGGCGGATCCGCCGAGCGGAATCGAGCCGGCGGCCGCGGTGAAAGCGGTGATGGCGGGCGGCACCACCTGGACCCGGCAGGTCCGGGTGATGGTGGCCCCGGAGGGGGCGGTCACGGTGAGGTGGTAGTCCTGGTCCGCGGTGGGGCTCACGGTCAGGCGGCCCCCGCTGGCCAGGGCGTGGTTGCCCGGCATCACCACCCCGGTTCCCCCGGTGAAGGCCGCCGTCAGGGCGGTGGACCCCCCGAGCGGGATCGAGCCGGCGGCCGCGTTGAAGGCGGTGATGGCGGGCGGCGCCACCTGGACCCGGCAGACCTGGGTGACGCTGGCCCCGGCGGGAGTGGTCACCGTGAGGGTGTAGTCCTGGTCCACGATGGGGTGCACGGTCAGGCTGCCTCCGCTCACCAGGGCGTGGTGCCCCGGCATCACCACCCCGGTCCCGCCGGTGAACGCCGCCGTCAGGGTGGTGGATGAGCCGGCGATGATCGTCCCGGCGGCCGCGCTGAAGGCGGCGATGGCGGGCGGCACCACCTGGACGTGGCAGGTCTGGTGGACGGTGGCCCCGGAGGGGGCGGTCACGGTGAGGGTATAGTCCTGGTCCGCGGTGGGATGCACGGTCAGGGTGGCCCCGCTCGGCAGGCTGTGGTGCCCCGGCGTCACCACCCCGGTTCCCCCGGTGAACGCCACCGTCAGGGTGACGGCCCCGCCGAGCGGGATCGAGCCGGCGGCCGCCGTGAAGGCGGTGATGGCGGGCGGCACCACCTGGACCCGGAAGGCCCGGGTGGTGATGTCCCCGGCGGGGGAGGTGACCACGAGGGTATAGTCCTGGTCCGCGGTCGGGCTTACGGTCAGGGCGGCCCCGCTCGCCAGGGCGTGGTTTCCCGGCGTCACCTTCCCCGTGCCCCCGGTGAAGGTACCGGTCAGGGTGGTGGAACCCCCGAGGGGAATGGCCTTGAGGGCGGCCGCGAAGGAGGTGATGATCCCCGGGCTCTGACCGGGCGCTGGCGGCGGTTTGGGGGTTGGCGGCAGCCCGCCCGCTGAATCCAGGACGAGTTGCACGGAGGAGATGACCGTCCCGGTCGCGGTCAGGAGGGAAGCCTTGCCGGACTTGGCGCCCATGGGAACGGTCACGGTGACCCAGCCATCGCCTTGCCGGACCAGGTCCCTGGCTTCGACGCCACCTTCGAAAATCACTTCGAACCCGCCACCGGCCTGGGCTTCCCGGAGGGCCATGGGTTCGCCCACGCTGGCGAAGGCCATGTAGTGCTGGGCCACCTGGGCAGGCGAGGCCACCTTCGCGTCGCCTCCGCCCCCTCCTCCGCCGCAAGCCATGGCAAAAAATATAAATGAATAAATAAAAATGAGATTTCGCACCGTTTGGATGCTGGTGATATCAATGACTAAGCTGGCGGATGACTTCATGCTGGAGCTTCCCTCTGATTGACATTTTATTAATAATTCAATCAGGGTGCAAGTCCATTTCCCCATGGGCGTTGGCCCGGGCATTGGAGCAGGTTGTGGCCCGAAGCTTACGGGGCCAGCAGGCCGACGCCGTAGAGATAGCTGTAGGTGCTGCTTCCGGGAACCCACGGAGCCGGTGCCGAAAAAACCGAGAACACCGCCGCGCCCGTGGCGAAGGAGCAGAAGAAGTCCTGCTGCACTCCGCCGGCCGTGCCGCGGAAGGTGAACAGGCCGTTGCAGGGGGTGCTCAGCGGGGCCCCGGCCCCGCCGAAAAGGTAGCTGGCATCGGCCACGGCGGTCAGGGTTCCGCTGGCGACCTGGTCGCCCAGGTCATCGTAGAGCGACGCCAGACCGGCGGCGTTGACGACCAGGGTCAGGTCGTTGACCGAGACGATGCCCGATTCCACCCCCGATTCGCTCATGGCCGCTTCGACCTTCTGGTAGGAGACCGCTTTGTAGGTGCCCGCCCAGGCAGCGTTGAAGGCGCTGGTGGCGGCCTGGGGGGTCGCGATCAGGGAGCCGGTGGTGGTGTCGATGGCGAACACGTTGCCGGCCGAGCCGAACGCGTAGGCATTGCCGCCGGAGCCCAGGGGGGCGGTCAGGAAGCTGCCTGAGATGTCCAGCACCGCGCCGGTCATGGGCAGGCTGGCGGCCTGCTGCGCGGTTCCGGCCAGGGCGCCATAGGGCCAGTAGGTGGCTGTGCTGGCCGCGGTCGTGGTGACGGTTTCCGACCCCACCTGGAGGCCGCCGGCGCTGGTGCCCACGGTCATGCAGTTGTAGGTGGTCCCGGCCAAGCCGGCCAGGGAGACGGGCGTGGTCTCCATGGCGGCGATCATCGCCATGCTGTTCCGCGCCGGCCCGGTCTTGTTGGCCTTGACCACGATGCCATAGCCAGGGATTTCGTAGGCGAAGGTCAGGTTGCCGGACGGGTCGTTGAGCGTGTACGAACCGTCGATGTTCCAGGTGAAGGGGATCGATCCGGCCTGGCCGTTGGAGCGGTCGTCGTAGCTGATGGTCAGCGTTTCCGGGTCGACCGTGAGGGTCATGAAATCCCCGACCGATGCGGTCCCGTTATAGGTATGGCTCGTCATCGATGGCGGAACCGGGTTGGGGGGAGAGTTGGGGCCGGATCCGGACGACCCCCCGCACCCGGTCAGGGTCACCAAGACAGCAGCAACTAACCCCAATACTGTTCGGTTAGCTCTTGACTGAGCCGCCTTCCTGCTTATAGT
>CAZVHQ010000077.1:0-14678 GCA_964627225.1 uncultured Mesoterricola sp. | reverse complement strand
GGTCACCGGCCCCGCCGGTGTTCACGCCCATGGCGATATCCGGGCTCTGCTGGTCCAGGGTCACCACCACGGCGCAGGTGTTGCAGTCGAATCCCTTGGAGCTGTGATCGTAGCCGATGCCGCGGACCGTCTCCCGGGCCAGCTGGGCGACCGGGATGTAGCATTCGGTGGTGATCTCCCCGGCCACGACGATCAGCCCGGTGGTGACCAGGGTCTCGCAGGCGACGCGGCTGTTGCGGTCGCCGGTCAGGGCCGCGTCGAGCACGGCATCCGAGATCTGGTCCGCGATCTTGTCGGGATGCCCTTCCGTGACACATTCGGAGGTGAATAGGATTCGATTGTCTTCGACCATTGCGCTTCCCTCATGGTAAATCCTATCAGAGTGCATGGATAAGGCCAGGAGAGGGCTGAAGCCGGGCGCCGGGCTTGCCATGCGCCGGTCCGGGCCGCTATGGTTGAAAGGGCATGAAGGGCGCCACCCACCGTTTTTCTCCGGAGCCGCCGATGATTTCCAACCGCTTTTTCAGGTTCTTCCTGGGTGCCATGACGGTGACCATGCTGATGCTGGCCCCGGCCTGCAAGTCCTCGGGGGAGGACAAGGAGATCAAGGACCTGTCCCAGAAGGCCGCCGAGCTGGACAAGCTCAGCCAGCAGGCCAGCACCGCCGGCAGCGACCAGACCCGCAAGCTGAAGGAGGCGGGGGTCAACGACGTCCGGCCCGACGCCGCGACCCTGCAGCTCACCGACGAGCAGAAGAGCGCCCTGGAAGACCGCATCAAGGCGGAAAAGAACAGTTCCTACCAGGCGCTGCTGCAGGAGGTCCTGGACAAGGACAAGGAGCTCAAGACCCTCAACGAGAAGATCACCCGGCTGCGCGCCGTCCTGCCCAGGCCCGACCTGGCCAAGGCCAACGACAGCCACTACGGCCTGGCCATGCGCTTCCTCAGGAGGAAGGGCGTCCCCGAGCAGAAGGCGAAAGAGCTGATCTCGAGGGTGCTGATCATGGACAAGCTCGCGCCCGGCTTCGAGGTCTACCACTTCTACAACAACGGCGTCTACGGCTCGTGGGTCTCCCAGGGCAAGGCCGCCATCAGCCCCACGGAACTCCAGGCCGAAGAAAAGGCCAAGATTGAAAGCGAGCGTGACGCCGCCACCGAGAAGAGCACCAAGCTGGCGGAGGAGGTGGCCGACCTGAACGCCCAGAAGGCCAAGATCAGCGCCGACATCGACGCCCTGCGGGTCGAAAAGACCAACATGATCAAGGACCTCGAGGCCCTTGCCGCGACCAACGAAAGCCAGAAGGCCAAGCTGAACGCCGTCCACTACCTGGTGGGGAACCGCAAGACCCTGGAAAAGGATGGTGTCATCGTCGTGCCGGTGTTCGCCAAGGACCGGGCCGGCGCCAACTGGAGCGACAGCGTTTTCACCAAGTCCATGGACCTGCGTTCCAAGGACACCATCACCCTCACCGCCGCCGAGGCGGGCCTGCAGAAGATCGCCAAGGTCAGCGTGATCCCCGGATCCCTGGAGAAGGACAAGCACTATTCCCTGGTGCTCAGCGACGACCGCACCACCGCCACGGTGAAGATCCTCGTCAAGGACCGCTTCCTCAACGAGAAGGTGGTCTTCGCGCTGACCGACTGATACGAGCGGGTCGGTGCCGTACGCGAGTTCCTGGCTTCCTGGCACCGTTTCAAGCCGGTCCCGACCGATTCCATCCTTGAGGTGGCCGGGGTGCTCACGCGGTCGCACCAGAGGCGTGGCTTCGATGCTCTCCACCTCGCTGCCGCCATGGAGCTTGGACCTCCCAGCACGATCCTCTTTGCCGTCTACGACCTGGAACTGGCCAGGGCCGCACGCAAGGAAGGTTTCAAACTCATCCCTGATCCGAAATTCCAACTGGGCTAGGACGAAGGATCGGCCAGGTTCCGTTGTGAGCATCTTGACATCAATTAATAAATTATTATCCTTGGGTTGTTTTACCACTCACCCGCCAACGGCTTGAAGAAGGAGGCGTGATGACCCGCACCCACAGGATTCTGTTTGCCGCCCTGGCCACGATTGCCGTGGGCACTGCGCTGCTGGGGGCGGCCCAGGGGCCGGATCCGAAAGAAGGCTGGGCCAAAGTCATCAAATGGTTGATGTCGCCGTTCACGGATCCGAACGCGCAGGAAAAGCAGTACAAGGCGGCCGGAGACAAGTACTGGGCCGATGTCTGGTCCAAGGCCGAGAAGTTCCGGAAGGATCACCAGTACGACCTGGTGATCGCCAACGAAGCCGGCGGTGACTGGAAATTCGGCCTCACCGACCTGTTCCCCACCCAGCTCAAGGATTCGCCGTCCGGAACCGTGAAGGTGACCATGGTCAAATCCTTCAGCCTGGACAATGAACCCAACTCCGGGGCCGTGATGACCACCACTTCCGCGCCGGTGAACGTGAAGGGCTGGTCTGGGACGCTGGTGGTGACCCCGGTCTGTGAAAAGAAGAACCTCCTGTCCAAGATGTTCGCCCGGGTGTTCTACCTGGAGGATGCGAAACGGCACCGGATGTACTTCACGCTCACCAAGGGCACATCCAGCACGTCCGTGCCGGTGGTGGGAGTGGCGGAGATGAGCAACAAGATCCTTTACGACCAGAAGCCGATCGAATTCAACGACCCCAAGGCCAAGAGCTTCAACATGCTGGGCATCAAGGTGGATGCGCTCGAATAGCTAGTTTATCTGTTTGATGGAATGGGGGCCCTCCGGCCGGGGGGCGGCGTCCCGGCCGATGAAGATCCATTCCAGGATCGTGGCCACCACGCTGGAGACCAGGGCGCCGAAGAAGCCCGCCCAGAACCCCGAGACCCGGAACCCCAGGCCGATGTTCCCGGCGATCCATCCGGCGAACCAGAACACCAGGCCGTTGATGAACAGGCTCAGGCAGCCGAAGCTGCAGGCCACGGGCACGAAGGCCAGGAATTTCAGCAGGATGCCCAGGGTGGCATTGAGCGCGCCGAGCAGCACCGCCACCGCCACCAGGTCCAGGAAGGCGCCATGCTGGATCCCCGGCACCAGGCCCGAGGCGACCAGCAGGCCCATGGCCGAAAACAGGAATCGAAGCAGCAATCGCACGGCGAATCTCCCGGTCTCCATGATGCCATTGATGATGGCAAAAGCGGGAGCCGGGGTTCGGCGGGATCAGGCCGGGTTGGCGCTGGCGGCGATGGCGGCGTCCAGCTTGTCCAGGGCCTTGTCCAGGGACTGCTCGCCCTGGGCGATCTCCTTCTTGATCTGGTCCTGGGCGGCGCCGGCCAGGGCGCGGTCCATGGTGTCCCTGGTCATGACCACGAACACGTACAGGTTGCCGTCGGCCGGGTCGGTCCAGAAGGCGCGCGTGCTGGTGCCGGCCAGTTCCTGGTCCACCAGCTGCCGGGTGACGTTGTCGATAACCCGGTTCATCACGTCGGACTTGATCGGCTTCTTGGTGCCGTCGGCGGCAGCCGTGGTCACCTCCTGGTTGAGCTGGGAGAACATGTTCTGGACCCGGACCTTCAGCTTGCCGGCCAGCTTGGTGCGGGCATCGGCGATGGCGACCGTGCGCTGCAGGGATTTGTCACCCATGGGATTGCCCTGGGCAATGCCGACCGCAGCCAGGCCATCGGGAATTTCCTCGTTGTCGATCCAGGAGGGGGCGTTCTTGGTGGGCGAACTGGTGACCGCCACCGTGGTGGGAGCCTTCTGGGCGCCGCAGCCAACCAGCCCGGCCAGGAGCAGCCCCAATGGCAGAATGTGTGACGATCGCATGGCGACTCCTTGGGATAGAAAACCGTACTGAGTGATTAAAGCAGCTTGCGCCGGGCGCGCAAGGGGGGCGGCAAAGCCAGGGGGAGGCCGGCGGGCTGCCCGCGGGTTTCCGCATCCTCATTTATAGTTTCTCTACGATATTAATCAATAGTAAGTTTATGCTCCCGTTGCCGAGATAAGCCATTATAGGCCTTCAAGCACCTTGGCCATGACGTCCGGCGGCAGCACTCCTGAGGGCGGCTTGGTCTTCTGGAGCCGGCTTTCCTCGGCCATGGCCGCCCGGAAGGCCGGCACCGAGAGCATGCCCCTGACCGTGACGCCGTTGACCGTGGCCCGGGTGAGGGCCCGTTCGAAATCCGCCGCGTTGCGGGTCCGGTAGATGGCCGAAAGGAAGTTGCCCTGCAGCTCGACGCTGGCGGGCTTGGCCTGGACCAGCGGCTTGAGCACGGCCACGGCTTGGCGCGGGTCGCTGTCGATCAGCTTGCCGATGGTCTTGAGCGGGTCTTCGGCCTCCGGCTTGGGCGGCTCGGGGCGTGCCGGCTGGGGCACGGGCTTGGGAGGCTCCTTGGGGGTCTCCTTGGGTTTGGGCAGGACCGGCGGAACGGGCGCGGGCGGAGGGGGCGCCGGCGCGGGGCCTGGAGTGGGGGCCGGGGCGGGGGCGGGGGCCGGAGCGGGCGCGGGAGCCGGGGCCTGCGCGGGGGCCGGAGCGGCCGCGAGGGCCGGAGCGGGATCAGCCGGCCTGGCCCTGGGCCGGAAGGCCATGAAGCCGCCGCCCGCGGCCAGCACCGCCACCGCGGCGCAGGCGGCATAGAGCGCGGTGCGGCGCCGCCGCACGGGCACGGGCGCGGACACCCCTGCGGTGAGGCCCTCCGGCACCCGTTCCATCATGGTCCTTGCTTCGGGCGCCGCCAGCAGGTTCTGCCGGACCAGCACGGAGGTGGCCTCGTCCAGGGCGCCGGAGAACGTGGGGTCCTTGCAGGCGCGCAGCGCCTTGGCCAGGTCGTCGGCGGCCTGGTAGCGTTCGCCGGGGTCCTTGGCCAGGGCCCTGTCCAGGACGCCGCGGATGCTCGGGCTGATGCCCTGCAGGGCCTCCGTCTCGACCGGCGCGGGGGTGTCGGAGACGATCTTGAACAGGATGGTGGTGGTATTGTCGCCGGCGAACGGCTTGCGCCCGGTCAGGCACTCGTAGAGCATGACCCCCACCGCGAACAGATCGGACTGGATGGTGGCGTGGCCCTCCCGGATGTACTCGGGCGCCATGTAGTTCACCGTGCCCATGACGATGCCGGTGGCGGTCAGGTTGCTGTCCGCGAGGCGGGCGATGCCGAAATCCATCACCTTGGCCAGGAGGCTCTTGCCGTCCCGCACCACCCGGATATTGGCCGGCTTGATATCGCGGTGGATGATGCCGTTGCGGTGGGCGTGGCCGAGGCCGTCGCACACCTGGGCCAGCACCTCCAGGAACTGCGACGGGGAAAGCGCCTTCTGCCGGATGAGGTCCTCGAGGTCGTCGCCCTTCACGTACTCCATGACCAGGTAGAACACCTCCTGGTCCTTGTCGAAGTCGAAGATGGTGACCAGGTTGGGGTGGTTGAGCCGGCCGGCGGCCGCGGCCTCCCGGCGGAACCTTCCCTCGGCGTCCTCGCCCTTGGCGGCGGAAGGCAGGATCGTCTTGATGGCCACTTCCCGGCCGATGGCGGGATGGTGGGCCAGGTACACTTCGCCCATGGCCCCCTGCCCCAAGGTCCGCAGAATTTCGTACTTGCCTATCTGCCTGGCCATATCCACTCACGAACAGCTTTGACTCATTCTAGCCCAACCGGCCGGGAGGCTCCTCATCACGCTTCTGTCCAGGGAGAGAATAGGCGAGAATGAGCTGCCCCGCTTCATGCCTTTTTCCCATTCGAGGTGACCATGCCGCAGTTTGAAGTCTATCCCCTCGTCAAGTGGCTGCACGTGCTCACCCTCGCCCTGGGCGGCGGCTCGGCCATGATCATCCTGGTCCTGGTGGGCTTCGAGGAGAGCCGGGAGGACCTCAAAGGGCTGACTTCGATCCTTTGGAAGCGCACCGCGGCCTGGGGCTTCCGCCTGGCCCTGGTGTTCGGCATCGCCCTCCTGGTGCTGCGCCTCCGCGCCGGCGACCATCCCTTCGACGCGAAGTACCTGCACCTCAAGCTGGCGCTGGTGGTCCTGCTGCTCCTTTGCTCCGAACTCAGCGGCAAGGCCCTGGCCAGGTCCCGGCGCGGGGCGGCCTTGCTGGCCTTCCTGCTGTTCCTCGTGGTCACCTTCGTGAGCGTCAACAAGGACGCCTTCGGCTGGATCAAGCACCCCGCCGCCGGCGGGCCCTTCACGGGCAGCGTGGAGAAGGGCCCCGAATAGCGGAAGATCAGCGAGCGGAAGCCGCCTGGGTGAATCCGGCGGCGCTCGCCGGCTGGACCTCGAAGGTCCGCAGCACCGGGAACCCCATGGGTCCGGTGGCCGCGATCTGCCGCGCCTCGCCCCAGCCCCGGGCGTAGCGCTGCAGCTTGGGCAGATCCAGGATGCGCACCGCCGGGAACATGTTCTTGATCAAGCCCAGATCGGCCAGCAGGCGCAGCCCGCGGCTGAAGGCCTCCCGGCTGGCGCCGATCCGCTGGGCCGAGTCCTCCTGGGTTTCCCGGAATTCCACCAGGCAGCGCTCGGGGTTGCGGCCCTGGTAGTCCAGGATGAGCTGGGCGACCCGCTCCGGAACGCTGTGCAGGCTCAGGGTCTCCACCAGGGCGATGAGGTGGCGGATCTTGCCGGCGAGATGCTGGCCCAGCCACATCGCCACGGCGGCATTCCGGCCGGCCAGGAGCAGCAGCGGCGCGGGCGGGATCACCCAGCATTCGGTCTCGCCCAGGGCCTCCGCCCCGGAAGCCGCCGTGCCACCGTCGAACGCCTCGTCCACCCCGCAGCAAGCGCCCGGCTGAAGGAAGTCGATCACCTGGACCTTGCCGTGGCCGCCGGTCTGGAACATCTTGAGCGCCCCCTGCACCACCACCAGCACGCCGGGCATGGCCTCGCCCTGGGCGAACACCGGGTCCCCGTCGACGTAACGCCTGAGCTCGCCCACCGCGAGCAGTTCCTTGGCGTCCGCGACCGGGAGGCCGGCCATGCAGTCGATCTTTCCCAGGCTCATCACGGCTTGCCTCATAAGGGGTACTCCCACTTTGCTGCCGTTTGAAGTCAAGAAACCCCTCCGGCTCACTCACTCAGGCGAATTCAAGCGAACTGGAACGATGGGGAAATGCTATCAGTACTCCCATGAAGGAAGTTTCCGATATTTGAGTTTATTTGTATTATTTTCGAATATGATTCACAATTTGTTAGAGATTCCTTCCGAATTCAGAACCACTTATGAAAGGATTGACCATGCCGGCCGAACTCGATCCCATCGACCTCAAAATGCTGCGCCTGCTGCAGAAAAACGGCCGGCTCAGCAACGCCGAACTGGCCCAGATGGTGGATATCAGCCCGGCGACCTGCCACCGCCGGACCCAGCGCCTGTTCGCGGACGGCCACATCAAGTCCGTGCGGGCGCTGCTGGCGCCGGAGAAGGTCCGCCGCGGCGCCCTCGTCATGGTCGGCGTGGTGCTGGACCGCTCGACCCCGGACAGCTTCGCCCAGTTCGAGGCCTCGGTGGCCAAGCTCCGGTTCGTCCTGGATTGCCACCTGGTGGCCGGTGATTTCGATTATTTCCTGAAGATCCGGGTGGAGGAGATGGACGCCTTCAACCGCATCCACGGCACCCAGCTGATCTCACTGCCGGGGGTGCGGCACACCCGGACCTTCTTCGTCATGAAGGAAGTGATCGATAACGCGCCGTTAGAGTTCTAGGGTAATGCCCTGGGCCAGCTCCACTTCGCCGCTGAAATTGATGGCGCTGGTCTGCCTCCGCATGTAGCCCTTCCAGGCGTCGGAGCCGCTTTCCCGGCCGCCGCCGGTCTCCTTTTCGCCGCCGAAGGCGCCGCCGATCTCGGCGCCGCTGGTGCCGGTGTTGACGTTGGCGATGCCGCAGTCGCTGCCGGCGGCCGACAGGAACAGCTCGGATTCGCGCAGGTCATCGGTCATGATGGCGCTGGCCAGGCCCTGGGGCACGTCGTTGTGGATGGCGATGGCCTCCTCGATGCTGCGGTACTTGATCAGGTAGAGCACCGGCGCGAAGGTCTCCTCCTTGACCATGGGCAGGCCGGCGGGCGCTTCCACCAGGCACGGGGTCACGTAGCAGCCGCCCGGGTTCGGCAGCCGCTCGCCGCCCATGAGGACGCGCCCGCCCTGGGCCTTGATGGTCCCGATGGCGTCCAGCATGGTTGCCACCGCGCCGGCGTCGACCAGGGGCCCCATGAGGTTGGCCGCGTCGCGCGGGTCGCCGATCCGGGTCTTGTCGTACATCGCCTTGAGCCGCGCCACGAAGGTGTCGTAGATGGATTCGTGGATGATCACCCGGCGGGTGGAGGTGCAGCGCTGGCCGGAGGTGCCGATGGCGCCGAAATAGACCGAGCGCAGGGCGACTTCCAGGTCGCCGTGCTGGCTGACGATGACCGCGCCGTTGCCGCCCAGTTCGAGGATGTGCCGGCCGAAGCGCTCCTGCACCAGGCCGCCCACATGGCGGCCGCCGGGCACGCTGCCGGTGTAGGACACCAGCGCCACCCGCGGATCGCGGTTGATGAGGTCGCCGATGTCGCTGCCCTTGCCGACGGCCAGGCTGCAGACCGCCGGATCGTAGCCGAACTTGCGCAGCACCCGCTCGGCGATGCGGGTGCAGGCCACGGCGGTGAGGGGGGTCCGGCTGGAGGGCTTCCAGAGCACGGTGTCGCCGCACACCAGGGCGATGGCGGTGTTCCAGCTCCAGACCGCCACCGGGAAGTTGAAGGCGGTGATCACCCCGACCACGCCCAGGGGATGCCACTGCTCCTGCAGCCGGTGCCGGCGCCGCTCGCTGGGCATGGTGCGGCCATAGAGCTGCCGGGACAGGCCCACGGCCAGGTCGCAGACATCGATCATCTCCTGCACCTCGCCCAGCCCTTCGCGCAGCGTCTTGCCCATCTCCAGCGTCACCAGCTCGGCCAGGGCCGCCTTGTTGCGGCGCAGTTCGTCGCCCAGTTCCCGGACCACCTGGCCGCGCTGGGGCGCCGGCACCAGGCGCCAGGAGGCGAAGGCCTGGTGGCAGCGGGCCAGCACCTGTTCGAACTCCGCCGGGTTGACGTTGCCGACGGTGGCCAGGCATGCGCCGTCGACGGGCGAGATCACCTGCTGCCTGGGGCCGCTGCCCAGCCATTCCCCGTTGAATCCGCCGAGGTTCTGTTCCGAAAGGCCGAGTTGGGTCATGGCGTCATGCATGGAGGAACTCCTTCCTGTTGATTTATACGTTTTTTAAGACCGGTGCTCAAACGCATACCATTCACCCCATGCATGAGTACAATTCATGGCTATGGCACAACAGCTTGACCTCCATCAATTGCGCGCCTTCCACGCCCTGGGCCAGACCGGCAGTTTCACCGGGGCGGCCCAGCGGCTGCACCTGACCCAATCCGCCATCAGCCACGCCATCGCCAAGCTGGAGGCCAGCTGCGGGACCGCGCTGGTGGACCGGCGGGCCCGCGCGTTCCGGCTGAGCGAGGCCGGCGGGCGGCTATGGCTGGCCTGCGAGCAGATGTTCACGACCCTGGAGGCCGCCACCGAGGAGCTGGGCGCCGAGACCACCGGGCGGCTGCGGCTGGGCGCCACGGTGGAGTTCGGCAGCAGCATCCTCATGCGCCACATGCAGCCTTTCCTGGCGGCCAACCCCGGCGTGGAGATCGATTTCACCCTGAGCTTCGACCTGCTCGAACCGCTGCTGCGCGACGACCTGGACCTGGTGATCGACTGCCGGGAGCACTTCCTGCCGGAGCTGGACAAGCGTCCGCTGTTCCGGGAGACCTACCTGGTGGCCGGCTCTCCGGCGTTCCGGGCCGCCGCCGGGATCGATGGCGCCATGGATCTGGGCCGGTGCGCCATCGTGTCCATGGACAAGGCCGCGGCCTGGTGGCACCGGTTCCTCATGGCCCTGCCTGAAGGAGGGCGCCCCGAGTTCACCCGGATCATCGAAGTGAACCACGTCCGGGCCATGATCAACGCCGGCGTGGCCGGGCTGGGCGCCCTGCTGGCGCCCACCTACAGCGTGCTGAGCGAGCTGGAGCGGGGCGACCTGGTGCCGCTGCTGCCCGGCATACGGCCGGTGGAGGACCGCTTCTGCATCTACCAGAAGAAGCGCAAGGCCGGCCTCCGGAACCACCGGCTGCTCACCGAGTACCTGATGACCCTCAACCCGGGGGAGTTCGGCGCCTCAGGCCGGTGAACCGGCCAGGGCGGCCAGGGTGCGTTCCGCCAGGCAGCGGATGAAGGCGGGATGGACCCCCGGCGCCGGCAGCCGGCGGTAGCTGCGCACGCCGGCCTTCATGGCCACCTCCCGGAACAGGATGTCCAGTTCGTGCAGGGTCTCGATGTGCTCGCTGACGAAGCTCACCGGCAGGATGATGAGGTCCTTCCCGGCCAGGGTCTTCAGCACGCTGCCCAGCTCCGGCTCCAGCCAGCGGATCGGCCCCACCTTGCTCTGGTAGGCCAGCCGGTAGCCGCCGGGGATGGGCCCCAGCCGCGCCTGGAGCGCCTCCACGGTGGCGACGATCTCCCGCTGGTAGGGGTCGCCGGCCTCGATGGCCTTGGCCGGCAGGCTGTGGGCGCTGAACACCACGGTGGCCTCCGGCACGTCGCGCAGGGCCGCGGCCAGGGGCTCGGCCAGGCTGTCCAGGTAGTGCGGATCGGTGGCGTAGTGCAGGACGCCGGGCAGCAGCTCCAGGCCGGCGGCCCGGGCCTCGCGGCCCAGTTCCGACAGGCTGGAGCCGGTGGTGCCGCGGCAGTCGTGCGGATACAAGGTCACCGGCAGCAGCCGGCGGATGCCCTGGGCCCGCAGGGCGCGCATCAGGCCCTCGGCCCGGGGGGAGGCGTAGCGGAACAGGATCTTCACCGGCTCGGCGCACCCCGCCGCGCGCAGGGCCTGGCGCAGGGCGGCGGCCTGGGCCGCGGTCTGCCGGAGGATCGGGCTGCCGCCGCCGATCTCCTGGTAGCGCCCGCGCACCTCCCTGCCCCGGCCCTTGGACAGCAGGGTGGCGTAGAGCGGCTGCAGGAACCCGGGACCGGGGAACTTGACGATCTCGGCGTCGGCGAACAGCTTGTACATGAACGGCTGCACGTCCTTCTGGCGCAGCGGGCCGCCCAGGTTGAGGAGCAGGACGGCGGTGCCGGTCACACGGTTCTCGAGAATTTGGTGGTGGCCGAAAGCTGCTTCAGGTAGGCGTCGAACGGCTGCACCAGGTTGCGCACGAAGCGCCGGCCCAGGGGGGTGATGAAAACGCCCTCGGGCTTCACCATGACCGTGCCGTATTCCTCCTCGGCCCGGAGTTCCTCCAGGGCGTCGGCGAACAGCCGGGGGCCGTCCACGCCGAAGTGCCGGGCCAGCGCGTCCCAGCGCAGTTCGAAGGTGCCCATGAGCTCGTGGATCAGCCAGCGGCGCATGAGGTCGTCGTCATTCAGGCGGTGGCCCTTGTGGATGGCCAGATGGCCGCCGTTCACGGTACGCTCCCACTTGGTGAGGATCTTCTCGTTCTGGGAGTAGACGCCGGCCACGTTGGAGATGGCGCTGGGCCCGAAGCCGAGCAGGTCGGAACCGGCCGCCACGGCGTAGCCCATGAAGTTGCGGATCAGCCGGCCTTCCTTGACGGCCTTGGCCATCTCGTCGTCGGGCCGGGCGAAGTGGTCCATGCCGATGGCGACGTAGCCGTGCTGTTCCAGGATGTCGACCGCCAGGAGCAGCAGCTCCAGGCGCAGTTCGGGCGCCGGCAGGGTCTCGGTGGGAATGGTGCGCTGGTGCGCCAGCATGCTGGGCAGGTAGGCGAAGCCGTAGATGGCCATGCGGTCCGGGGCCAGCTCCAGGGTGCTCTCCAGGGTGTGCCGGAAGGTGGCCATGGTCTGGCCCGGCAGGCCGTAGACCAGGTCCAGGTTGACCCCGGTGAAGCCGAGGGCCCGGGCCTGCTTGACCGTGGTGAGGGTCTGGTCCCAGGTCTGGCCGCGGGTGATCAGCGCCTGGACGTCCTCGTCCAGGTCCTGCACGCCGAACGAGACCCGGTTGAAGCCCAGTTCGCGCAGGGCCGGCAGCTGGTCCGGCTCCAGGAAGGTCGGGTCCACTTCGATGGAGACTTCGGCATTGGGCAGCAGCGGGAAGCGGTCGGTGATCAGCTTGAAGGTGCGGGCCAGCTCCGGCACCTTCAGATAGGTGGGGGTGCCGCCGCCCCAGTGCAGCTGGATGGCCTTGCGCCGGGTGGGCAGCTGGGCCGCCCAAAGATCAACTTCGGCTTCCAGGGACTGGAGGAACTGCTCCACCGGCGCGTAGGTCGGGCTCACCACCACGTTGCAGCCGCAGTAGGAGCAGCGCCGCTTGCAGAAGGGCAGATGGGCGTAGAGCGAGAACGGCGCGGGATCCTGTTCGGCGCGCGCCAGGGCTTCGATCACCTGGGTTTCGGGAAAGCCGTCGGTCCACACGGGCGGCATGGGGTAGCCGGTGTAGCGGGGGCCGGGGCGGTCATAATGCTTGACCAGTTCTAGCAGTGACAAGGCCATCGGGGGATGCCTCCAGGTGATGATGATGCGCTATTGCTTCACCGCGTCAATGACCGCGCCCAGCACGTCCGGGTCGGTCTCCGGCAGCAGGCCATGGCCGAGGTTGAACACATGGGCCTGGCCCTTCATCGTTGCCACGATGGCGCGGGCCTTGCGGCAGGCGGTTTCCCGTCCCGCCAGAAGGGCGGTGGGGTCCAGGTTGCCCTGCAGCACCTTGTGCGGGAAGGCCTGGCGCGCCTCCGCCATGGGCACCTGCCAGGACACCGCCAGGCCTTCGCAGGACAGCCGGTCCAGGCAGGCGGGCAGGATGCCCCGGGGGAAGTAGAGCCGGGGCGCGCCGCTCACCTGGGACAGGGTGCGCTCGGCGGCGGGCAGGGCGAAGGTTTCGAAGTCTTCCCGGTCCAGCTCCCCGGCCCAGGTGTCGAACAGCTGCACGCCCTGGGCCCCGGCGCCGATGTGCCGGTTCAGCAGCAGGGCCGACACGTCGGCCAGGCGGTCCAGCCACAGGCGCGCCTTGACCGGTTCGCGGTGCAGGTAGGCCTTGGCCCGGGTCCAGTTCTTGCAGCCCTTGCCCTCCATGCCGTAGGCGAACAGGGTCCAGGGCGCGCCGGCGAAGCCCAGCAGGGCCTGGCGCTCGGGCAGGGCGGCGCGCACCTTGCGCAGGGCGGCCTGCACCGGCTCGAACACCCGTTCGTCCAGGGTGCCGGCCGGGTCCAGCTGGTCCAGGGTCCGGGTCAGCCGGGGGCCGCCTTCGGGGATGACCACCCCGCAGCCCAGGGCATCCAGGATCACCAGGATGTCGGAAAAGATGATCGCAGCATCCAGTTTTGGAAAACGGCGCACCGGCTGCAGGGTCACTTCCGCGGCCAGGTCGGAATCATAGAGCACCTGCTCGAACGTGGCCTTTTCCCGGATGGCCCGGTATTCGGGCAGGAACCGGCCGGCCTGGCGCATGAACCAGACCGGGGGCGTAGGAAGGATTTCGCCGTTGAGCGCGCGGACGAGGGGAGCGGTCATGGGTGGTCTTTCAGTGAAGGCGGTTCAGGCGCGCAGTTTCTCGGTCACCACGCCGACGGCGCGTTCGAAGTGGGCCAGTTCCTCGTCGCCGTGGGCGGCGGACAGGAACGCCACTTCGAAACCCGAAGGCGGCAGGTAGATGCCTTCCTCCAGCATGAGTCCGTGCATGTGGTTGAACTTCGCGATGGCGCCGCTTTCGACCCGGTCGGCGCGCTTGACCCCGGGCTGGAACAGCGGCCAGATCAGGCTGCCCACCCGCGGCGCGTGCAGCCCGGGGATCTTCTCGAAGGCGGTGGCCCAGCGGGCGCCCTTGTGCTCCAGGTCGCGGTACAGGTTGGGGGTGAGCTTTTCCAGGGTGGCCAGGCCCGCCGCCATGGCCACGGGGTTGCCGCTCAGGGTGCCGGCCTGGTAGACCGGGCCGTCCGGGGAGATCACCGCCATGATGTCCTTGCGGCCGCCGTACAGGCCCACCGGCATGCCGCCGCCGATGATCTTGCCGTAGGTGACCAGGTCCGGGGTGATGCCGAAGCGTTCGGCGGCGCCGCCGGGGGCGACCCGGAAGCCGCTGATCACCTCGTCGAAGATCAGCACGGTGCCGTGCTTGCTGCACAGGTCGCGCAGCCGCTGCAGGAAGGCGGTGTCCTGCACCAGCAGCCCGTTGTTGGCGGGGATCGGCTCGATGATGGCCGCGGCCAGTTCCGAGCCCAGCTTGGCGAAGGCCGCTTCCAGCGCCTCCAGGTCATCCAGCGGCAGCACCGTGGTGAGGTCGGCGAAGCCCCTGGGCACGCCGGCGCTGGAAGGTTCGCCGAAGGTCACCAGGCCGGAGCCCGCCTTCACCAGCATGCCGTCGCTGTGGCCGTGGTAGCAGCCTTCGAACTTGAGCACCCGGTCGCGCCCGGTGAAGCCGCGGGCGGCGCGCAGCGCCGACATGACGGCCTCGGTGCCGGAGGAGACGAAGCGCATCTTCTCGACGAACGGGACCATGGTCTTGATGCGCCGGGCCAGGACGATCTCCCGGCGCGACGGGGCGCCGAAGGTCAGGCCCTCTTCCATGGCCTCGCGCGCGGCGGCGATCACTTCGGGCACGGCGTGGCCGAGGATCAGCGGGCCCCAGGACATGCAGAGATCCACGTAGCGGCGGCCCTCCTCGTCCTCGAAGCGGGCGCCCCAGGCCTTGCGGAAGAACTTGGGCGTGCCGCCCAC
>CAZVHQ010000076.1:0-15001 GCA_964627225.1 uncultured Mesoterricola sp. | reverse complement strand
ACTTTGAGCAGGGTGTCCTCGTAGATGGCGGAGCCAACGATGCCGATGTCGATCTGGCCCACCTCCCCCTGGTTGGCTCGTCGGACCTGCAGGACGGACCGGTCCACCTGGGCCAGGATCTCCCGGGCGGAAGCCAGAAAAAGGCGACCGGGTTCGGTCAAGGCCACGTTGCGCTTGTCTCGGACCAGCAAGGCCACTCCGAGTTCATCTTCCAGATGCCGAATCTGCTGGCTCAAGGAGGGTTGGGCCATGTTAAGGCGAGCCGCGGCCCGGCTGAAATGAAGTTCTTCAGCCAGGGCCACGAAATAGTTGAGAAGCCGGAGTTCCACTGATAGGTCCAACCTATTAAATGTTAACAAAATGGATATTTTTTAAATAGTCTTTGTTCCTGAATAATTAAACCATGTCCACTGCCCCAGTCCTCCCCACCTCTTCATCCGATCCGCAGACCCAGGTTGCGAAGAGCAGGTCCACCCTGCCGGTGGCCTTTGCCGGGTTCTGCGCGTTCCTGGGACTCTACGTGACCCAGCCGATGCTGCCGTTGCTGGAGCAGGTATTCAAGGTCGGCAAGTCAGCGGTGAGCCTCACCCTCACCGCCTCCACGCTGGGGGTGGCGATCGCGGCGCCCTTGATCGGGTCCGTGGCGGACCGGCTGGGGCGGAAACGGGTCATCGTGTGGTCGGCTGGCCTCTTGACGGTGGCGACCCTGCTGGACGCCACCGCGACCGGGCTGCCTTCCCTGGTCCTCTGGCGGTTCTTCCAGGGCTTGTTCACCCCCGGGGTGTTCGCTGTGACGATCGCCTATGTCCAGGAGGAATGGCCCGAAGATGGCGTGGGCAAGGCCATGGCCATCTACGTCACCGGCACGGTCATCGGCGGCTTCTCCGGGCGGCTGGCCTCGGGGCTCATCGTTTCGCACTGGAACTGGCACTGGTGTTTCGTGGGGACCGGGGTCATGGTCGCCGTCTCGACCCTGGTGATCCAGCTGTGGCTCCCCGAGGAGCGCCATTTCCGCGGCCAGGCCCGTGGCGGATCGATGGTTTCGGGAATGCTCATGCATTTACGTAATCGAAGGCTTCTGGCCACCTTCGGCGTGGGGTTCGGGGTGCTCTTCAGCCTGATTGCCACATTCACCTATGTGACCTTCCATCTGGCGGGCGCGCCCTTCCACCTGGGGCCTCTGGCGATCAGTTGCCTGTTCTTCACCTACTTGTTCGGCGCGGTGGTCACGCCCCCCTGTGGCCGGATCATTGACCGGTACGGCCACCGGGTGGCCATGACCCTGGCCATGGGCGCAGCCATGGCAGGGATGCTGCTCACCCTTGTGCCCAACCTCTGGCTGGTGGTCGCAGGGTTGGCCCTCTGCTGTTCCGGCGTGTTCGTCGCCCAGGCGACCAGCACCAGCTATATCGGCTTGGCTGCTGACCATGGCAAAGCCCTTGCGGTGGGCATCTACGTCACCTGCTATTACGTGGGCGGAAGCGTCGGGGCGGAACTCCCGGGCTTCTTGTGGAGCTTCGGCGGGTGGGCCATCTGCGTAGCGTTGGTCATGGTCGTCCAGTTGCTCACCATCATCACCACCCTTATCTGGTGGTCCACACCCGGAGGCGCCACCGACAAGGAACCCGTCCCAGGCTACGAGTAGACTCTTAATTCTAGGAGATTCTTGAAATGAAACAGACCGAACCCATTGTGATCACGATCAGCCGCGATGTAGGCAGCGGTGCCAGCTATGTAGGCCAACATCTCGCGAAGAATTTGGGCATTTCCTATGTGGACCGGGTTATCGTCCGGGAGGCGGCCTTGCAGCTTTCTGTGCATGAAAAAGACTTGGAATCGATTGATGAAACCGTTCCTTCATTCTGGGCGTCGTTCGTGCAAAACAACTACTTTTTCCCTGATGTGTATGTGCCTCCCAAGTTGATGCTCCCGAATGATCGTGAATTGTTCGAGGTCGAGTCGAAAATGATTGCACGAATCGCCCATGAACGCCCTGCGGTCATCGTTGGCCGTTGCGGATTCCATGTCCTCCGGGAGCATCCGAACCATGTCAATGTCTTTCTGCACGCCCATTTGGACTTCCGGACGGATCGCTTCCAGAAGATGTACCGGTTGACCAGGGCAGAAGCAGAGAAGGAGATCGCCCAGCGCGACAAGGCGCGGAATGCATACTGCAGAACGTTCACCGGCCGGGACTGGGCCAATGCCCGAAACTTCGACCTCTGCATCGATACATCCAAGCTGGTTGACCTGGACAAGGTGGCAGATCTGATTCTCCGTTACATTGAATTGAGGTAGTTGGCCCAAACTCGAAACCCGGGTCAGGGTCCAATCCAAAGCCCAGTGCGTCGGCAAGGCAGTCCGCGAGGAACGGCTTTACAGACCATACCTTGCTCGACCATGGCGTCCTCCACGGCCACATGGTTGGCCTTGAGGGCTTCGGCTGCCCAGGAGACGCCGGATCCCTCTGGCGACCGCAAGTGGATGATCAACTGGCACCGCAGGTTGGGCATAGGAACGATTGGGTCAAGGACTCCCCTCGCTTGCGTCTGCTCATGCGTTGGTTCAGGACGGCGGAGAGGACGGACTCCTCCCCACCTGCTTGGAGCCTCATTGACCCCGGCGGCGAACTTCCTTGGGCCAATGGGACCGGGGCAGTTCCCGGCGCATCCCGTCCCGCCGGTCGGAGTAGTACCAGCGGCCTTCGGTGTAGAAGTAGTGGTAACCCTGGTGGGGATAGTAACCATCCGGGCCGATCTCGACCACGGAAGGCAGGATGGGCACCAGTTCAAGGCCACCACCCGGCCTGGATTCGACCATGCACCCTGTCAACAGGATTAGCGCGGGCACTGCAAGGTATCGGCTCATTCTCATGGTGGACTCCGTCCGTGACTTGAACTTCTCTGGAAGCCAATTCCCCCCAGCCCATCTCAAGGCATTATCGACCGGCCTTCCTTGAAAAATCAATCAGGAAGGGCGCATGGCATCTGCACGGTGCTACGGATCTGCCAACCCATCGGCCCCAGACCTGCTTGAGGTCTCATGCGCACTTTGATCCTGATGGGAGCCCACCATCGGGGAACCTTGCGCCAGGAGGTGCCTTGGAACGATCGCCAGAGGGTAACGAACCGTGCTCAATGCCCGGTCATGATCGTGCGCTGAAGGCCCGGGGATGAGGCGGAACGAACGATGAATTGAAGGGCCATCGCTCGGGTCAGACCTCGGCGGCGGCTCCCGCCATGCCGACTTCCCGAAGCCTGGCGATGTCCTTCATGGGCGCGCTGCCGAAGAAGCGCCCGTATTCCCGGCTGAACTGGGATGCACTGAGGTAGCCCACCTGCCGGCAGGCCGAACCAGCGTCCATCATCCGGGTCAGCATCAGCCTTCGTGCCTTGTGGAGCCGCAGCACCTTCTGGAACTGCAGGGGGCTCATGGAGGTGACGGCCTTGAAGTGCTGGTGGAAGTTGGACACGCTCATGTGCACCATGGCGGCAAGGCGCTCCACGTCCAGGGTCTGGTCGTAGTTGGTGCGAACCCATGTGACGGCCTGGGCGACTCGCTGCAGCCGGGAGTTCTCCTGGCCGATCTGGGCCACCCGTCCGCCGATGGGGCTGCGCAGCAAGCGGATCAGGATCTCGTCCACCACCAGGGGGGCGATCAGCTCCGCGTCCCCGGCTTGGGCCATCTGCTCCACCAGGCGTACGGCGGCGTTGAGGATGGCAGGTTCGGAGGGCACGGCGTAGATGGCCAGGCTCTTCTGTCCCTGGGGCAGGCCGTTGGGGTAGACCTTCAGCACCAGGTCGGCGATCCGGGCCGGGTCCAGTTCGACCTTGAGGCAGAGGAACGGGGCCGCGGGACTGGCCTGGGTGACCAGGCCGGACACCGGCATGTCCACCGAGAAGACCATCATGCGCGACGCATCGTATGGAAATGCCTCCTCGCCCAGGAACACCGTCTTGGCGCCCTGGGCGACGACACACAGGGCCGGCCGCACGATGCCATGGATCCGCTCCAGGTTCGGCCTTGAGGCCCGGACCACCTCCAACCCGGGCAGCCGGAGGCTGAAATGGCCGTCATAAGGCGCGTGCGCCTGGATCAGATCGGCCAGATGAGCCAGGTCGCCCTTGGCGGGGTTTGGATCGTCCGAATGGAGATTGGAGAACGCTTGCACCATGGGGCCTCCCGCTTCCCTAGG
This sequence comes from uncultured Mesoterricola sp., assembly GCA_964627225.1. Taxonomy (GTDB): domain Bacteria; phylum Acidobacteriota; class Holophagae; order Holophagales; family Holophagaceae; genus Mesoterricola. Next base: position 10,806 of record CAZVHQ010000076.1, on the reverse strand, counting down.
GTTTGGATTCCGGCGCGACCTCGTTCAGGCAGCGCATCGCGTTGAGCGTCCTCGGGTAGCCCACGAAGGGCAGCAGCTGGGTGACGACGGCCATCAGGGTTTCCCGGCCGTTGCCGACCTTGAGGTTGCCCTGGATATGCCCCTTCAACTGCGGTTCGCACCCTCCCAGGGCCAGGAGCATGGAGAAGGTCAGCAGTTCGCGGGTCTTCACGTCCAGCCCGGTCCGGGTGTAGGTGTCGCCGAAGCAGTTGCCTGACAGGTGGCGGTTGATGTGCTGCTGGTATTCGCCCAGCGCCTGGCCGGCGATGAGGGCGGCCAGGATCATCTGCAGCCGGGTGCGGTCGTCGAGGTCCCCATGGGACAGCACCTCATCGAACGCGAAATTGTCGAACAGCTCGATGAATTCCGGGTCGGTGACCTTCAACGTCGACTTGTGGTTGGGAAACCATTTCTCGTGGTTCCGGTTGGCGCTTTCGCTGATGCTCATTTTCCCCTTCCCTATGCCATGAGGCCGGTCAAGCGGTCACTCGGGTGTCTTTCAGCCAGGAGGCGATGGCCTTGTCCGCCTTGCGCACGCTCCCGCCCCGGATTCCAAGCCCCCGCAGGACGCGGGCGCCGGGGCAAAGCTTCTTGATGTCCCGCTCGCTTTGGCCCAGGCCGCTGCCTTCATGGGTGCAGAACGGCAGGATGGTCTTGCCGGAGAAGTCGTGCGCTTCCAGGAAGGTGAACACCGCCATCGGCATGGTGCCCCACCAGTTGGGGTAGCCGAGGAAAACCAGGTCGTAACCGTCCAGGCTGGCCACCTGGCCGGCAAGCGCCGGCCGTGCGTTCTGGCTCAGCTCCCGCTGGGCGACTTCGGTGGCCTTGGTGTAGTCCGAGGGGTAGGCCTGGACGGTGTCGATGTGGAACAGGTCGCCGCCAGCCAGACCCTGGATCATCTTCGCGGCCACTTCGGTGTTGCCGACCGGCAGGTCGACGATGTTGCCGTCCAGGTAGTTGTTGCCCTTGCGCGAGAAGTAGGCGATCAGGGTTCGGGTCTCTTTCACGGGTTCATCCGCCTTTCCTATCATGGTTGCCGCCGAAGTCATTCCTCAAGCGGGAAGTCGGTCGAAGCGGCCAGTTCGACCTGGGCTTCGAAGCCCTTGATCCGCTTGCGCAAGGTCGTGAGGGTGCTCTCCAGGGCCACCGACCCGAGGACCATGCGCATGGGGGCCGGCGTCACCTCGACACTCTCGATGATGCGTCGGGCCATCCGTGCCGGATCGCCGGGGGCCAAGCCGTTCTTGGGATCCAGCATGCGCAGGAAGCCGTGCGCCGGGTTGCCGTCGTAGACCGCCATGGGTTCGGCCACCTGGGCGCTGCCGTAGCGGAATTCGGTGCGCGCCCCGCCGGGCTCGACGATGGTCATGCCGATGCCGAAGGTCGCGACCTCCTGGGCGACCGATTCCACGAAACCTTCGATGCCCCATTTGGTGGCGTGGTACATCGAGTTCCCCGGGAAGGCGACCTGCCCGCCATAGGTGGAGATCTGGATGATCCGTCCGCCGCCCTGGTTGCGCAGCTGGGGCAGCGCCGCCCGGATGAGCTGGATCGAGCCGACCAGGTTGGTGGCGATGATCTGGTCGACCTGGGCATCGCTGAGTTCTTCCGCCGCGCCGAACAGCCCGTAGCCTGCGTTGCTGATGATGACGTCGATGCGGCCCGAGGCGAATGCGCGCTGGACGACCTGACGGATGGCCGCGGTATCGGTGACGTCGAGCAGCTCAGTCTGGAAGGTCTCCGGATATCGCGCCATCAGGTCGGCGACCTTGTGGGTGCTGCGGACGGTTCCAACCAGGCGGTCGCCTTGCTGGAGGATCTGCTGGGCCAGCTCGCGGCCGAAGCCGCTGCTGACGCCTGTGATGAACCATGTGCGTCGTGACATCGTCAGTTACCGGCGCTCATGACCTGGTACTGCCCATCGCTGACCTTCTCCATCCAGTCGGCGGACTTGCCATCCCGTTCCCCGCAGATGGCAATGTGGGTCATGGCTGTGGCCGGAGCGGCACCGTGCCAGTGCTTCTCGCCCGCCGGGAACCAGACCACGTCGCCGGGCCGGATCTCCTCGATGGGACCGCCCCAGCGTTGCACCCGGCCACAGCCTTCGGTCACGATCAGGGTCTGGCCCAGCGGATGGGTGTGCCAGGCGGTCCGGGCGCCCGGCTCGAAGGTGACCCGGGCACCGATCGCCTGGAAGGACTCGTTGGGCAGGAACAGGGGATCGACCCGGACGCTTCCGGTGAAATAGGCTTCCGGACCTTGGGCGGAAGGTTGGGTTCCGCATTGCTTGATTTCCATGTTGAGATCCTTTTCTGGCCGCTGGGTGGGACTACCTGGCCTTCAGTGTGGCCATGTCGATGACGAAGCGGTACTTCACGTCACTCTTGAGCATGCGTTCGTAGGCCGCGTTGATGTCCTGCATGCGGATCACCTCGACATCCGACGTGATGCCGTGCTGGCCGCAGAAATCCAGGAGTTCCTGGGTCTCCTTGATGCCGCCGATGAGCGAACCCGCCACGGATTTCCGCCGCCGCACCATGGGGGTCGTGTCGAGGAACGGGTCCAGGGCGCCCAGATAGCCCACCAGAACCAGGGTCCCGTCCTTGGCCAGGGTCGGCATGGTGGGGTTGAGGTCATGGATGTAGGGCACGGTATCGATGATCAGGTTGAAGCGCCCGCTGACGGCGGCCATCTGGGCCGGGTCGGTGGAGAGCACGATGTGGTCGGCGCCCAGCCGCCGGGCGTCCGCCTCCTTGCCTTTGGAGCGAGTGAACAGGGTGACCTCGGCGCCCAGCGCCTTGGCCAGCTTCAGGCCCATGTGGCCCAGGCCGCCCAGCCCCACCACGGCGACCCGGCTGCCCTTGCCGGCCTTCCAGTGGCGCAGGGGCGACCAGGTGGTGATGCCGGCGCACAGGAGCGGCGCGGCGCCCTTCAGGTCCAGCCCATCGGGGATGCGCAGGACGAACTTGTCGGAGACGACGATCCTTTCGGAATACCCGCCCTGGGTTTTCGTGTGGTCGTGGCGGTCCTGCCCGCCATAGGTGTAGACGGCAGCGTCGCAGTACTGTTCCTCGCCGGATTCGCAGGTTTCGCACTGGTGGCAGGAATCCACAAGGCAGCCGACGCCCACGTGGTCGCCGGCCTTGAACCGGGTCACGTCCTTGCCCACCTCGGCCACGCGGCCGATGATCTCGTGCCCGGGGACGATCGGATAGGTGGTCCTGCCCCAGTCGTTCCGGGCATTGTGCAGATCGGAGTGGCACACGCCGCAGTACAGGATCTCGATCACCACATCGTCCGGGCGCGCATCCCGGCGCTCAAAGCGGAACGGGACCAGATCTTCCTTGGCGGACTTCGCGGCGTAACCAAGCACGTTCGTTGTCATCGTTTTCTCCAGTGGTGATGGTTGATGGTTGATGGTTCGGGAAGACCTGCCATGGGGCCTGGGCTGGCTGGCGGCCGGGCAAAACCCCACCAGCCCGGCCATGGCCTCTTCGTTCCAACCCCCGTTCGCATACCGGGGATGTCATGAAGTTTAGAAACGAAGCGTCCGGAATGATTGCCTAAAGCTACAGACTTTTCGCCTGATTCTCCTGGGCCCAGGATGCTCGTTTCCTGGAACCACGATATTGGGTTTCACTTCAATCGGCCATCAAGACGCTGGCTTGCCGGAGGCTCAGCCGGGTGCGCCCTTTCCGCCACAGCGGCGCTGCCTTGGCGGCTTTTCGGCCGGACTCAATGGCCCATGAACCGCGCCCACAGGGCGGAGATCGGCATGACCAGGAACAGGGCGGGCAGCATGTTGGCCACGGCGAAGTTCTTGATCTCGGCGATGCGGAAGCCGGTGGCCACCAGGATGAGGCCGCCGCAGGCGGAGAAGTCGGCGATCATGGCCGGGCTGGTCAGGGGCAGGATCTTGACCGCCAGGAAGAACAGGGACCCCTGGATGCAGAACTGCGGGATGGCCAGGGCGGCCACGCTGTAGCCCAGTGCCGTGGCGAAAATGGCCGCGGTGAACAGGTCAAGGATCGATTTGACGATCAGCAGGGAAGGATCGCCGGTCATCCCTTCGTTCATGGCGCCGAAGATGCCGGCGCTGCTGGCGCAGAACAGCACCATGATGGCCACGAACCTCTCCAGGAACTGGTCCTGGGTGAGGCCGCCCTGGGCGGGCTTGGCGAAGGTGTCAACGAGCCCTTTGGTCCTGGCCGCGACCCGCTTGAGCCCGGTCTCCAGATGGCACAGCTCGCCGATCAAGGTGCCCAGCAGAAGCGCGAGCACCATCGCCGGAAGGCACTTGACCTTGATCAGCATGGCGATGCCCAGGCCCATGGAAGAGATCCCGAACACCATGGGCATCCGGGTGCGGATGTTGGCGCTGATTTTATCGCCGAGGAAGGCCCCGGCAAGGCTGCCGCCCACCAGGGACGCTCCGTTCACGAAAGGGCCGAGCATCGATTCTCCTGACCGGGGCGAATGCACCAGCCGCCCCCTGCCGCCGGCACCCCCAGGCGCCCCAACCGGCGTGGGACCTGGACCTGCCATAAACAGGCTACCCCCGGGGACGGGCCGGGCCTGGTAGGAATGTGCCAAATTCTGGTATTTTTGGCATATTCGCTGGCTGCGGAGCGCCTGAACGCTACCATGGCTGAACAGCAAGCGCGGGAGCCCCCATGGATGCCCTCTTCCATATCTGGCCTCTCCGGAATTCCCAGGATGAGCGCAATTACCGCGGCGGCCTGGCCGCCCACCGGCACGACTACCAGGAGATCATCGTCATCTCCAAGGGGCGCGGGCACCACCGCATCGACTGGGAGGACCACATCCTGGAAGGGCCCCGGGTTCTGCTTGTGGCCCAGGGGAAGATGCACGACTTCAGGTCCATGCCCGGCGCGCGGGGCTGGGTGCTGGAGTTCGCTTCGGATTTCAGCCGCCAGCCCACGTCCTGGCTGTTCTCCCAGTTCTTTTCGCTGTCCGTCGTCTCCATGGAGGACGAGGGCCTGCGCAGGGGCGTCACCCAGCTATGCGGCCTCATGGAGGACCTCCAGCGCAGCGGCAAGGACGGCCTGGAACCCATCGCCCACCTGCTCGCGGGCCTGCTTGCGATGCTGCAGGTGAGCGTCCGCCGGAAGGCCTTGCTGGGGCACCCGGAGCGCAGCACGGATTGCAACACGTTCGAGGCGTTCATGAACACCCTCGACGGTCATTTCCGGACCGAAAAGGACATGGAATTTTATGCCCGCGCCCTGCGCGTCAATCCGCGCCGGCTGGCCACCATCTGCAAGCAGACCCTGGGGCTGACCCCCCTGGGGCTGCTGGAGCAGCGCACCATGGTCGAAGCCAAGCGCCTGCTGGCCCAGACCGGCCTCACGGTCCAGCAGATCGGCTTCGAATTGGGGTATGAGGATCCATCCTATTTCACCAAGGCTTTCCGGAGGGTGGTGCAGCAGACCCCCTCGGCATTCCGCAAGGCGCACCCGGCCCCGACGCAATAGAAGATCTACGGGTAGAGAATTACCAGGAAAAGGCCGCATGCTCCCATGTGGTGGCCGAGCGGGAGGTTTACCATTTCCCTTGGTGGTCCCCCGCATGTGGCGGGAAATGATCGCGCCTCCCTGCGGAGCGAGTCATGACCGCCCTGGCCCGGCCGCGCTGACCGGTCGGTCAGGGTAACCCCGGTTGCCCACTGCCCAGCCTGACGAACCCGAGCTCAGAGCTCAGGATTCGACCACCTGGATGGCCATCGGCCCGTCGCTCGGGGCCAGACGCCCCCATCCGCCATGTCAGCCATAGGAGCCAAACCCATGACCAGACTTAAAATCCTTCGATCCGCCCCGAGGTGGATCGGTCTCACCTCGCTGCTGGTGTCCGGGGCCCTGTTCGCGGGCGTCGCCAACGAGGCGCCAGCACCGGTTCCGGATGGTTCCCTGGGGCGGGCCCTGTTCGGGGATGGCTTCGGCCAGACCTCCGGCCTCAAGCTGGGCGGATGGATTGAAGCCGGCTACGTGCAGAACGACGTGGTCCACGGCTCGGAAGGACTCGGCAACGGCCCGGTCATCCTGGCCCGGGATACCGGTTTCCAGTTGAACCAGGCTTATGTCTACCTGGAGAAGGAGATCCGATCCGATATGGCACCAGGAGCAAGCAACTGGCCTTCATGACGGATGCCGTGTTCCGCTTCTGATGTTGAAACCCGCAGCCGCGTTCCGGACCCTGGGCCATCCGGATTTCCGTCGCTTCGCCGCCGGCCAGATGATCTCCCTCACCGGCTCCTGGATGCAGATGGCCGCCCAGAGTTGGCTGATCTACCGGCTCACCGGCAGCGCGGCCGCGCTCGGGCTGGCCACCTTCCTGGGGCAGCTGCCGGTGCTGCTGTTCGCGCCGGTGGGAGGGCTGCTGGCGGACCGGGTCGCGGCCAGGCGCCTGCTGTTGACCACCCAGACCCTGGCCATGGGCCTGGCGCTCGGCCTCGGCGTCCTGACTTTGACCCAGCGCGTCCGGCTCTGGCACGTGCTGGCGGCCCAAGCGGTGGGCGGCAGCCAAGGTCTCCCCTCCTGGCCAGCTGCTGGCGGGGATCGCCTTCGCGAGGCGCTGCCGGCCGGTGCGCAACCTGCTGCTGCTGGTGGGTTGCCTGAGCCTGTTCGCCTCCACCTATACCGCGCTTCTGCCGGTGTTCGCCGACCGGACCCTGCATGGCGGTCCCCGGGCCATGGGCCTGCTCATGGGCGCGGCCGGCGCGGGCGCCCTGGTGGGCGCCCTGGCCCTGGGCCTGGGCCGGCCCCAGGGGACTCCGCGCTGGGTGGGAAGCGCCGCCGTACTGTTCGGCGGCAGCCTCCTGGCCTTCTCCTTCAGCCACAGCCTGCCCCTGTCGGCGCTGCTCATGGCCCTGGTCGGCTGCGGCTTCATGATCGCCACCGCCACCATCAATACGCTCATCCAGATGAGCGTGCCCGATGCCTGCAGGGGCCGGGTGATGTCCCTTTATACCGTCATGTTCCTGGGTATGGTTCCGCTGGGCGGCCTGCTGGTTGGCAGGACAGCACCGTTCCTGAGCGCGCAGGCCGCGGTGGCCCTGGCCGGAACCGGGGCGCTCCTGGCCGGGATTCTGTTCGCCTTCAGCCTGGCCGGGGAGTTCGCCGCCGCATCGGCACCCGCCCTCGGCCGCTTCCTCCCTTCCACGATCTCCCCGCTTCCGGAGCACGCCGGCCTCCGGCCCTAGGAACCACCATGAAAACAACCCTTGTCATGAGCCTTTGCCTGATCTCCACGGCCCTGGCCTGGGGCGCGCCCAAGCGCGTGCCCAGCGCAAAGCACATCGAGGCGGGCCTGGTCTGCTCCAGCTGCCACCAGGAGGACCCACCCGCCAAACCCCCGAAAATGGCGGTCTGCGTCAGCTGCCACGGCGATTTCTCCGCCATGGCGGAGATCACCAAGGCCCTGCCGGTGAACCCGCACGACTCCCACATGGACGATCCGGACTGCACCCAGTGCCACCGGCAGCATCAGCCGCCGGTGGTGAAGTGCCTGGATTGCCACCCCGATTTCCACTTGACCCCGAAATAACCCAAGGAGGTGTTCGTGAAAAAACCGATGCTAGCCACCCTGGCGGCGCTGACCGCGCTGCTCAACCTGCCGCTCCTCGCGGCCAACGAGAAAGTCCTGCGCCCCGACATCGTCGTGGTGGGCGCGGGCGCGTCCGGCACGGCCGCGGCGCTGGAGGCGGCCGAACACGGCGCGAAAGTCCTCGTGCTGGAGAAGCAGGCCGTTCCCGGAGGAACCGGCAACATGGCCGAAGGCCTCTTCGCGGCCGAAAGCTCCCTCCAGCAGCGCCAAGGCATCATCGTCACCCGGGACATGGCCTTCAAGACGATCATGGACTACAGCCACTGGCTGGCCAATCCCCGGATCGCCATGGCCTTCGTCAACCGCTCGGCGGACACCATCGACTGGCTCAAGGGCGAGGGCGTGAAATTCGAATACATCGGCCCCGGCGGCCCGGGCGGCCCCTTGACCTGGCATGTGATGGTCGGCCATTCCCGCCAGATGCTCAGCACGCTGCGGGAGCGCTTCGCCGCCCTGGGCGGAGAGATCCTGTTGGAGACCCCGGGCCAGGCCCTCATCCAGGAGAAAGGCCGGGTCACCGGCATCCTGGCCCAGAACAAGGCGGGTGATCATCTCCGCATCGAAGCCAAGGCGGTCATCATCGCCACCGGCGGCTTCGCGAACAACAAGGAGATGCTGAAGAAATACGCCCGCTACCCCGAGGTCATTCCGGTCGGCAACGTCGGCAAGGATGGCGACGGATTGCGCATGGCTTGGGCCGCGGGTGCCGCCCAGGACACCATGATCACCCAGTCCTACCGCCCCGGCCTGGCCGGATTCGCGCCGAATTCGCACCTGATCGCCGCGGCCGTGCAACCCTACCTCTGGGTGGACACCAAGGGCATCCGCTACACTGACGAGTCCACCGTGGTGCTTTGGCCCTATTCCACCAACAAGCTGGAGAAGATCGGCGGCACCGCCTACTCCATCTATGACGAAGCCACCCGCAAGTTCCTGGAGGACGAGAAGGGCATCCCCATCCCCATGGGCGAATGGCTCCTGACCAACACCAAGCTCACCAAACTGGACAAGGAACTGGCCGCGGAGTTGGCCAAGAACAACGGCAATGTGGTCAAGGCCGACACCCTGGAAGGCCTGGCCCAGGCCCTGAAGATGGATCCCGCCGCGCTCAAGGCCACGGTGGCGGTCAACAACCAGGACGCCGACAGCCATCAGGATTCCGTCTTCGGCAAGAACCCCATCTACCAGCGTGCGATGCGCACGCCGCCGTTCTATGCCACCAAGTTGCACCCCCGGGATCTGGGAACCCTGGGCGGAGTCATGATCAACGAGCAGATGCAGGCCGTCACGCCCGCCAGGGATCCGATTCCGGGGCTGTATGTGGTCGGCAACGACGCCAGCGGCATGTATGGCGACAGCTATGACCTCCTGCTGGGCGGCGGAACGCTCGGGTTCGCCGTCAATTCGGGCCGGATCGCGGCGGATCATGCGGTGCTCGCCGCGGGCATCCGGAAGCCATAGCCGGTACTTCACCTTTGGCGGTCGTCGCTCTCGACCGGTTGGAAAAGGGAATGCAGACGCGGTCCGAGGCACCAGGCTGACCCCGAATCCCGCGGCCACGATCGGTTCCTTGAGGAAGGGCGTCAGGGAGAAGCCAAGTTCCCGGACCGGCTCTCGGAAGAAACCGACCTGGATCCGGCCCCTCCTGAGTGCCTCCACTTCGGCAATGGCGAATTCGATCCGGGCCAGGATCTCCCGGGACGACACCAGGAACTGGCCATGAGCCTCGGTGGCGGCTATCAATCCAGCCCCAATTCCTAGATTGGGCATCACCTGGCGACCCATGCCTTGCTCAGGAAGCTTGCGAGGTCTTTATGCTGTATGCACGGGCTTGGCAGGCCAAGGAGAGCACGATGATTCCTCTTGAGACCCTTTGCATCAATGGCGAACGGCTGGCACAAAGGCTGGACCAGTTGGCCCAGGTCGGCAGGAAGGAAGATGGCGCCTGCTGCCGCCTGGCCCTCAGCGATGAGGACCGGATGGGCCGGGATCTGGTCGTGGGGTGGATGCGTGACCTGGGCCTGGAGGTGCGGATCGATCGGATCGGCAATATCTTCGGCTTGCGCCAGGGCATCGATGCCCTTCCGCCGGTGATGACCGGCTCGCACATCGACACGGTGGCTACCGGCGGCAAGCTGGATGGGAATCTTGGCGTCCTGGCCGGATTGGAGGTGATCCAGACGCTGAACGAAGCGGGAGTCGCCACCCGGCACCCGCTGGCCATCGCGGTATTCATGAACGAGGAAGGCGTGCGCTACCAGCCGGACATGATGGGCTCCCTGGTCCATGCGGGGGGCCTCTCCGTGGAAGAAGCGCACGCCGTCATCGGGACCGACGGCTCCCGCCTGGGCGCGGAGCTGCAACGGATCGGCTACGCGGGTGACCTGCGACCGGGCGCCATGGTCCCGAAAGCCTTCGTCGAGCTGCACATCGAGCAGGGACCCATCCTGGACGCGGCCGGGGAAAGCCTCGCCGCCGTGAGCCACCTGCAAGGCATCTCCTGGCAGGAAGTGACGATCCAGGGGGTTTCCAACCATGCCGGCACCACGCCCATGGGCCTCCGGCGGGACGCGGGCTATGCCGCGGGCCGCCTGGTCTGCTTTGTCCACGATCTCGCCAGGTCGATCGGCGGAACCCAGGTGGGAACCACGGGTTCCCTCCAGCTCACGCCGAACCTGATCAATGTCATTCCCAGGGAAGCCATCATCACGGTTGATCTGCGCAATACGGTTGAAACGCTGCTCCAGGAGGCTGAGCGGCGTCTGCAGGCCTTCCTCGGGGAGTTGGCCACCTCGGAGAACCTGACCATCCATACGCGCCGGCTCTGCCGCTTTGAACCCGTGGTGTTCGACGAAGGGGTGGTCCGGGCCATCGAAGCAGCCGCGTCCAGGCTGGGGACGACCGTTCGGCGCATGACTTCGGGCGCGGGCCAGGATGCCCAGATGCTGGCCCGGATCTGCCCTGCGGCGATGATCTTCGTTCCGAGCATCGATGGCATAAGCCATAACCCGGCGGAAAACACCCGGCCTGAGCACCTGGAACTTGGGGCGAACGTGCTCCTGCATACCCTCCTGGACCTGGCGCAATAGGCAAATGCCCATGGATTCGCTATCGTGCCTTGCTCCCGGTGGACCGGCGGCTAGC
>CAZVHQ010000075.1:0-15098 GCA_964627225.1 uncultured Mesoterricola sp. | reverse complement strand
ACTATAAGCAGGAAGGCGGCTCAGTCAAGAGCTAACCGAACAGTATTGCCGCTAGGCGCCCTTGGCCTTGCGGGCTTCCTCGCCGGCGGCGCGCTGCAGCAGCGAGGAGTCGGAGGCGATGTTGATGCATCGGAACCCGCGCGCGGCCATGCGCACGCCGTCCTCCGCCGAGCCGGTGAAGATGCCGGCCACGAGACCGTGGTTCCGGGCGGCGGCGGCGATGGTGTCGCAGGCCTTCAGCAGCGCAGGGTCGAGCAGGTTCCCGGGCTCCGCAAGGCCCATGTCCATGCTCAGGTCCCAGGGACCCACGTAGAGCCCGTCCAGCCCGGGCACGCCGGCGATGGCCTCGACGTTGGCCAGTCCCGCGGCCGTCTCGATCTGGGCGAAGGTGAGCGAGAAGGTCGCGGCCCGGGCCACATAGTCGGCGCCGATGGACACCAGGCTGCGGGTGGGGCCGAAGCTCCGCATGCCGCGGGGCGGGTAGCGGCAGGCGGAAACGAAGGCCTCGCACTCCGCCCGGGTGCCGATCATCGGGCAGATGACCCCGTAGGCCCCTGCGTCCAGGGCCTGCATCAGGGCGCCGGGTTCATTCCATGAGACGCGCACGAGCCCTGGGATCCCGGCCGTGGCGGCGGCCTGGAGCATGGCCATCATGCAGGTACGGTCCATGAGGCCATGCTGCATGTCGACCACCAGGGCGTCGTAGCCCGCACGGGCCATCACCTCCGCGCTCCAGGAACTGGGCAGGTTCAACCACCCGGTGTACGCGGTTTCGTTACGCTGCCACAGCTCGATAAGGGGATTCTGGATCATGGTTGGCTTGTCCTTGTGGGTTAATCGAGTCTACCGCAGCCGAATGGCCGGTGCAGCGGGCGATGTGCGGGAACGGGCGCTTCAGACCTTCGCCGGCTCCAGTTCGACCCGGTGGATGTCCTGCACGATGAACAGGTAGGACAGGGCCCCGAGGATGGCCAGGCCCCCGACGTAGACCAGGGCCAGTTCGAACGACTTGGTCCAGGCCAGGATGCAGCCGATCACGATCGGGGTGGAAATGCTGGCCAGCTGACCGCAGAAATTGAACACGCCGCCGCTCAGCGCCACCATCTCCTTGGGCGAGGTATCCCCCACCAGGCACCAGCCCAGGGCGCCCAGGCCCTTGGCGAAGAAGGCCAGGGTCATGATGGCCACCACGGCCACGTCGGAATGCACGTAGTTGCAGAGGATGATGCTGCTGGACAGGAGCAGGCCGAGGACGACCGGGAGCTTGCGCGCATAGGTGAGGCTCCGGCCCTTCCTGAGCAGCCAGTCGGACCAGACGCCGCCCAGGATGCCGCCCACGAAGCCCATGATGGCGGGGATGGAAGCCACCAGGCCGACCTTGAGGATGGACATGTGCCGCGCCGTCACCAGGTAGGACGGGAACCAGGTGAGGAAGAACCAGGTGATGGTCACCACGCAGAACTGGGCCAGGTACAGCCCGATCATCTGCCGGTTGGTGATCAGAACCTTGATGTTGGCCCACTTGACGACCATCTTCTGGCTGCCGAGGTCGGCCAGCCCGCCGCCGTCGCGGATGTAGTCGATTTCCGCCTTGTTCGCGCCCTTGTGGTTGACGGGATCGCGCATCAGCTTGAACCAGAGGCCGGCCACGATCACGCCGGTGAACCCGGTCGCATAGAAGACGCTGGGCCAGCCCATCTTCGTCAGGACGTAGGCCATGATCGGGTTGAAGGCCGCCAGGGCGAAGTACTGGGCGGCATTGAAGGTCGCGGTGGCGAAGCCGCGCTCGTGGGTGGGGAACCACATCGCGGCGATCCGGCTGTTGGCCGGGAACGCGGGCGCTTCGAAGGTGCCCATCATGAAGCGGAACAGGAACAGCATGGTGATGCCGGTGGAGAAGCCCTGCAGCGCGGTGAACACCGACCACATGAGCAGGCCGATGCCGTTGACCACCCGGGTGCCCCATTTGTCCAGGATCATGCCGGCCGGGATCTGGAAGCCGGTGTAGGCCCAGCCGAACGCGGAAAAGGCCAGGCCCATGGAGATGGCGTTGATGTGCAGGTCCCTCTGCATGGCCGGCGCGGCGATGGACAGGGTCGCCCGGTCGATGTAGTTGAAGGTGGTGACGATGAACAGCATCGCCAGGATGAGGTAGCGGACGTGGGTCTTCTTCATTTGGCGGACCCGGCCTTTCCGGCCGGGCTCGCGCCCGCCGGGTCATCTTCCCAGTCGTCCCGGTACATCCACACGGCGCCCTGCTCGGCTCCGGATACCCCGGCGCGGTAGGCGGCAAGGACGCCGTTCAGCCTGCGCACGGGCCGCTTGACGCCGGCCTTGCGGCGCTCCAGCTCCGCCTCGGGCACATCCAGGTTCAGCACGTTCTTGTTGAGGTCGATCTCAATGATATCGCCGTCCTGGACCAGGGCCAGGGGGCCGCCGATCCACGCTTCGGGCGAGACATGGCCGACGCAGGGGCCGCGGGTGGCGCCGGAGAAACGCCCGTCCGTGACCATGGCCACCGAGGTGTGCAGGCCCATGCCCACCAGCATGGCCGCGGGGATGGACAGCTCGCGCATGCCGGGCCCGCCCCTGGGGCCCTCGTAGCGGATCACCAGCACCGAACCCGGCGCCACCGTCTTGTGCACCAGGAAGTCCCGGACCTCCTCCTCGGAATCGAACACCACCGCCGGCCCCACATGCCGGTGCATCTGCGGCTCGACCCCGGTCTTCTTGACCACGGCCCCCAGCGGCGCCAGGTTGCCGGTGAGGATGGAGAAACAGCCGGCCGGGGCCAGGGCGTCGTCCTGGGCGTGGATGACCTTGCGGTCGATCACGCCCGTGCGGCCGGCCAGGAATTCGCCCAGGGTGCCGCCCTGCGCGGCCAGGGGCACGGTCAGGTCCAGGTGGTCGCTGATGGTGGCCAGGATGGCGGGCACGCCGCCGGCGTGGTGGAAATCGTCGATGGTGTGGGGCGCCGAGGGCTTGAACTTGGCCACCACCGGCACCGAACGCTGGATGGCGTCGAAATCCTGCAGGGTCAGCTTGAAGCCCAGGACCTTGGCCAGGGCCAGGCTGTGGATGATGGCGTTGGTCGACCCGCCGCTGGCGGACAGGTGCTTGATGGCGTTGCCGAGGTTGGCTTCGGTCATGAAATGGCGGAACGGCTTGGCCTCCTTGACCAGCTGGACGATGCGCTCACCCAGGTCCCTGGCCTGCCGGCTCTTCTCGCCGGAGCAGAACAGCATGGTCGAGGAGCCGAACGGCGCCACCCCCAGGGCCTCCAGGAATGCGCCCATGGTGTTCGCGGTGCCGTACATGGAGCAGGTTCCGGCGGAGGCGCACATGTGGGTGCGCCAGCGGTCGAAGGTCGGCTCGTCGATCTCGCCGCTGTTGCGCTTGCCGATGGCTTCCTTGAGGTCGCTGGTGCAGTAGGTCCTGCCGCCTTCGGAGTAGGGCAGCATGGCCCCGGCGGTCAGGAACAGGGACGGGAGGTTCAGCTGGGCCGCCGCCATCAGCATGCCGGGGATGATCTTGTCGCAGGAGCCCAGGAACACCAGGCCGTCGAAGCCGTGGGCCCCCACCATCGCCTCGGTGGAGGCGGCGATCAGGTCGCGCTGGGGCAGGATGTAGTGCATGCCGGCGCCCTGGGCCATGCCGTCGCAGGGGGCCGGCACGCCGAACTCGCCCGGCGTCCCGCCGGCCGCCCAGATCCCTTCCTTGACGTACTTCACCAGCTCGTAGAAGGGTTTGTGGCCTGGGTTCACATCGGTATAGGAATTGACGATGCCGATCACCGGCTTGGCCAGATCCTTCTTCCGGTAGCCGGAGGCGCTCATCAGGCCTATGTAGTAGGCCTCCATCATGTCTTTTTCATCTCCGCGTTTTGGCATGGTCGGACCTTCTTCCTTTTGACGGATGGACGGCCGCGCAGGGCGGCTCAGGGTTCCGGAATCGCCCTGCGTAGGCCAAGGCGTCCCAAGGGTTGAAAACAGATCGTGGGTATGGCCCAGTATCAACCTCGGCTATCCTAGAAAACAGTAGTGTTCCATGATGTAACAACATAAAAATTTTGATGATTGCCCGGAAGGAGCCGGCGATGGACCTCAGGTACCTGCAGAGCTTTGTCGCCGTCGTCGAGTACGGCTCCCTGGCCGAAGCCGCGCGCAGGCTGGACCTCACCTCGGCTGCCATCGCCGCGCGGATCCATGAGCTGGAGCTGGATCTGGGCGCCACCCTGATCAAGCGCGCCGGACGTTCGGTCCAGCCCACGGAGGCCGGCATGAAGATCCTCGAGCGGGCCCGGGCGGTGATCCGCGACGTGCGCGATCTGCGCACCGTGGCCAGCGACGGCAAGTCCCTGGGCGAGCTGCGCCTGGGGGTGTTCGTCTCGGCGATGATCAGCGTGCTGGCGCCGGTCCTCAAGGGGCTGTACGCGGAGCATCCGGAGCTGAACATATACGTGGAGCTGGGCCATTCCGTGGATCTGTGCAACCAGGTCAGCACCGGCGCGCTGGACGCGGCGATCGTGGTGGAACCCCAGTTCGCCTTGGGCAAGAACTGCCAGTGGCGGACCCTGGTGGAGGAGCCGCTGGTGGTGGTGGCGCCCGCCGCCCTGGCCGGCATCGATCCCCATGAACTGCTGAAGACAGAACCCTTCATCCGGTATGACCGTTCGGTGCTGGGCGGCCAGTTGGCCGACCGCTACCTGCGCGACCAGGGCATCCGGCCGCACCAGCGGCTCGAGATCGACGGCCTGATGGGCATCGCCGCGCTGGTGGGGCAGGGCCTCGGGGTGGGCCTGGTGCCGGACTGGACGCCCATGTGGAACGGCGGCATGGCCATCGTCCGGGTGCCGTTGCCGGGCCATCCGCCGGTCAGGCGGGTCGGCCTGGTCTGGGCCCACAATGGTCCGCGGGCCGCCTTGGCGGATGCTTTCCTGGTCCAGGCGCGCGATGCTTTCGGCAAGCCGGCCTGCGAAAGTCCGGCGCGCAGAGCATCGTGGAACGGCGCGGGCGCAGAAGTAAGGGGGGATCATGATCGATGATGGCAAAGTCGCAATCGTCACCGGGGCCGGCAGCGGCATCGGCAGGGCCGTCGCCCTGGCCCTGCTGGACCAGGGCTACCGGGTGGCCCTGGCGGGCCGGCGCGCGGAGCCGCTGCTTGAAGCGGCCAGGGAATCCGGGGCCGGACGGCGCGCCCTGGCGCTGCCCACCGATGTCACCCGGCCGGAATCGGTGGCTGGACTGTTCGCCTCGGCCCGGCGGGAATTCGGCCGCCTCGACTTGCTGTTCAACAACGCGGGCACCAACGTGCGCGGCGTGCTGTTCGAGGACCTCAGCTACCAGGACTGGTCGGCGGTGGTGGCGGTCAACCTCACCGGCATGTTCCTGTGCGCCCAAGCGGCCTTTCGCCTCATGAAGGACCAGGACCCGCGCGGCGGGCGCATCATCAACAACGGCTCGATCTCGGCCCACGCGCCGCGGCCCGATTCGGCGCCGTACACCGCCACCAAGCACGCCGTCACCGGGCTGACCAAGTCCATCTCCCTGGATGGCCGGAAATACGGCATCGCCTGCGGCCAGATCGACGTGGGCAACGCGCTCACCGGCTTCTCGGCGGGCATCTCCAGGGGGGTGAAGCAGGCCGGGGGCGGCATCATGAGCGAACCGATGATGGACGTCCAGCAGGTCGCCGGCGCGGTGGTGCACATGGCCGGCCTGCCCCTGGAAGCCAACGTGCAGTTCATGACGATCATGGCCACCGGGATGCCGTTCGTGGGCCGGGGCTGACCGGCCGCGGACGAAAGATAATAATTTTTTCTTCCGAACATAGGGAGCCCAGCTTTTTCTTTCCTTTGAACCGGTCAATACTTCACTCATCCAAGTCAGGGGTTTTTCATGGAATCGGGAGGCGTGATCATGTCAGCTTCAGGGAATACCAGCCAGCCGCTGCGCGGGGTGCTGGCGCCGGTGGTCACACCTTTCACCGCCCATTTGGCCCCGGACCAGGACCGGTTCAACCGCCACTGCGCCTGGCTTCTGGCCAGCGGCTGCGCGGGACTCGCGGTGTTCGGCACCAACAGCGAAGCCAACTCGCTGGGGTTGGAGGAGCGCAAGGCTCTGCTGGAGGGCCTGATCGCCTCGGGCGTGCCCGCCGCGCGGCTCATTCCCGGCACCGGCTGCTGCGCCCTGCCCGAAACCGCGGCGCTGTCGGCCCATGCCGTCGGCCTCGGCTGCTCCGGGGTGCTCATGCTGCCGCCCTTCTACTACAAGGACGTCTCCGAGGAGGGGCTGTTCCGCAGCTATTCCGAGGTGATCCAGCGGGTCGGCGATGCCCGGCTGCGCATCTACCTGTACCATATCCCGCCTGTGTCCGGCGTGGCGGTCCCGGTGGCGCTGGTGGAACGGCTGCTCAAGGCCTATCCGGGCATCGTGGCCGGGATCAAGGACAGTTCGGGCGACTGGGAGAACTCCAAGGCCCTGCTGGCCTATGCCGGAGCCGGGCTGGAGGTCTTCGTGGGCAGCGAAGTGTTCCTGCTGCGCGCCATGCGCCTGGGCGGCGCCGGCTGCATCACGGCCGGCGCGAACGTGAATCCCGGGGCCATCGACCAGGTCTACCGGCAGTGGCGCGCTCCCGAGGCTGCGGCCCTCCAGGACAAGATCGACCGGGTCCGGATGATCCTCCAGTCCCACGGCCCCATGATCCCGGCCCTCAAGGCCGTCGTGGCCCACTTCGCCAAGGATCCGGGCTGGAAGACGGTGCGTCCGCCGCTGGTGGAACTTCCCGAAGCCCAGGCGGACGCCTTGATCCGGGATCTTATGGATGCCGGATTCGCCATGCCCGGGGTGGGTTGACCCCAATCCGTCACCCAGTCCGCAAGGGGTCGACCATCCGGGTGCTGAGGTCCCGGGGCCCGAGCCGGCGGCCGCCCAGGCTTCGCCGTTCCAGGGGCGCGACCGGCTGCAGATCCTTCCGGTCGATCGGTCATGGGCCGATTTCCGGATGACATCACGGTTGCGATTCCAGCGCGATCGCGGCTCAGGGCTGAATCCGGGCAGCCGTTCCTTACGGGGCTTCCTCCACAGGGCCCGACAGCAGGAGCCCCCCCGCGCGGATGGCGGCGATGCCCTCGATGTCCTGGTCGAGGATCACCTGCAGGCCCCCGTGCACGGTGTATTCGCCGGGGGCGCCCGGACGGATCCCGGTGGCTCCGTCCTGGGCCGCCAGGGCAACCACGGTCGGGAGGGATCCCCCGCCCGCGGCCAGATCCATGGCCCCGGCCCGATCCTGCAGGTTCCACACTTCGAGGACCACCCGGTTGCGGTAGCCGGGCTGCCGGTACATCCCGAAGCTGAACCGCGGCCGCCGCAACCGGTTCCCCGCTTCCCAGGCCGCCACCTCGGCGGCCGGGTTGGCGTCCGCGGCATTCCGGAGCATCCATTGCACCGCCCGTTCCAGGACCGCCTCACCCAGGTGGAACGGCCCCACACCCTTGGGCCGGATTCCAGGTGTTCCCCATGGGGCCAGGCGGAATAATGTCCCATCGCCCGGGAAGGCCCAGGCCTGCTCGGCCCGAACCGCCCACGCCTTGAAGGCCTCCGGGAACTCCGCGCCGGAGGCGAACTCCGCGACCTTGCGGGCGATGGCGCCGCGGCTCGCCTCGTCACAGGGAACCAGCCTGTCCCTGCCCTTGGCCTCCCCGGCGGCGCCACGGTCCGCGGCCAGCGCTCCCAAGTCCGGACCGGTTGCCGCGCCAGCCTTGTTGCGGGCGCGCTGACGTCGGCACTTCTCGGCCTTGCGGGATGGTTGCCCGGGCGCCTCCTCTTTCTCCTCCGGCGCGGCCTTGGGGGCGGCCATGGCGTTGGTGAGCATCCGGAGGTTTCCCGTCAGTCCATCCACCACCACCAGGGTGCCCGATGGGGTGAAGGCGAAGTGGGATCCGGCGCTCATGAGTTCGCCGAGGTTCCTGGCCGTGTAGGTGCCCTCGGCCCCGGGGGCCAGGGCGACCAGGGTCCAGGTCCGAGCCTCCGGCGCGGTCCGGCCGGCGACCAGGAGGGTATCCCCGAAGGCCGAGGTGTCATCGGGAAGAAAACCGGGGTGGGGCCAGCCGCCGGCCACGGGGAGGGCTTCGCGCTTCCTGGCGGCCACATCGATCCGGTGCAGTTCCAGGCTCTCCCGATCCAGCACCAGCACCCTTCCCCCACCGTCCACCGCCACGATCCGGTCGTCGGAGAGGGCCAGGATGCCGAGGGGCTGCGCATCGATGGGGACCCGGACCCGGTCCAGGTTCCAGGTCGAATCCCGCCAGGGCCGCCGGGCCCGGGAGCAGGGCCACCAGGGCTGCGGGGAGCGTGAACGAGGGAAGGCAGGGGTATCGATGAAACATACAACTCCTCGAGCGGATCCAGAAGGGTGACGGCCCCGTGGGCAGGGCTGAAGAGCAGGCAGGGGATTCCACCCGCTCCGCTTCCTTTCTGCGAATCGTTTCATATAAATTTCATTAAATGAATTGGACCCCGGAAGACGATCTCGCCATCCGGAAGGGAAGGTCCAGGCAGATCGAGTTCATCACCTGGAAGATCCCACCCGCTTCACAGGCCGTAGCTAGTGCCCACGGCGATGGCTATCGTCGTGAATGGAAACCCAGACAGAGACAGCCATCACAGCAATGGCGGTCACTTCCATGATCAGGAAACTCCAGTGGATCTGCGCAGTCTTGAAGTTGTTGGCCAAGACTTCATCCAAGGTGACCCAATGGTTCACGGCTGGCGGGCGGCCGATGAATCCCCATTCCGGCTGCCCGTTGCCAAGTTGGAAAGGGGGAAACAGGAAGACCGCAAGGACCAGCAGGCAGGCAATCTCGAGAATGGTACGCCCGATCTTATCCATGGCTCCACCCCCCAAGCCATTCGACCCGCCCCTTTTGTTTTCCGTGGGTTGATTCGGGCGGGTTCCTACACTAAAGTATGGGTAAAAATGAGACTTATGCCAGCGGATTGGGCACCTTCAGATCATTGCCAGGGTGGTTTTCCACCGTTCCCGGCGCCCCGGCGGGACGCTCGGGACCTCGAACGAGAACGTAGACAAGCACGACCGTCATCACGTGAACAACCTTCAGCCCGGACACCGACGCGATGACTGCCATGAGGGCAAGCCTGAACTCCGGGTGTGTGGCGACCCGTCCCGGGTCGATGGCCTTAACCAGGACACCCGTGCCGCGGAACGCCGACGCGAGGGTCGCGGTGAGGGCGTTGAGCGTGTGCTTCGCGAACGAATGCGCCGGCGACCTCACCTGCTGCGGGAAGTCGTCCGTGTCGGTGAGGTCAAGGCGGAGCCCCTAGGCATTTGGTTGATCTCCTGCTCGACCTGGGGTCTGTCCATGATTGGGCTTAAGTAATTGAAATAACGAGCTTGCCCGTGACATGCCCTGCCGCGCAGCGTTGGTAGGCCTCTGCTGCCTGGGCGAGCGGGAACGTCTTCGCCAGGGCCACGCGGAAAGCACCTTCCGAAAAAAGCCGCGCCGCCTCGACCAACACCCGCTCCGGATGCTTCTGAGCCATGAGAGACAACTGCGCGCCGTACTGGGGCGCGGTGAAATCGGCAACGGAGAGGACGCGGGAAGGATCGCCGACCAGCTCGATCAGCTCCGGAATGACGGACGAGCCAGCGATATCCAGGGCGGCATCCACACCGGTCGGCGCGAGTTTCCTGACCCTTTCCACGAGGCCCGGTCCATAGGTCTGGGCGATGGTCTTGGCGATGGGCAGGGTGGTCGGCTTGGAGTCGTCGTGGATGTCCCGGTCGCCCGCCCGGAGCAGCTTGCCGTATTCCTCTTCCAGCAAACGGTTGAACAGGGGCGCGGTCATGGGATCCCCGGGCCTGACGCCCAGGGCCGGCTCCGCCTCGGTGAAAGGGGCGCCCTTGTTGAGCCATTCCCAGAGGATGGATAGGCGGATCTCGCCGGTGGCCATGTCCTCGAAGGAGTAGAGGGAATCGTCATCGCCGAAATGATCCGCTGCCTTCAGGGTGGCGGCCTGGAAGCCGCGGAGGAAGGCGTTGGCGTATTGCAGCCCGATGGAAAGCAGGTCGCGGGCTCCGCCGATGGTGCGCGGGGCGGGTTCCAGGAGGGTGAGACCCGCGGCGTCCGCCGGATCGTTGGTCAGGGGCGGGAAGGGGCGTCCCAGGAAGCCTTGGCCCCACCGGTTCATCTCCGAGGCCACAGGCTCGGCCACCTTCAGGAAGGCCGGATCGCGCGTGATGGCGAGCTTCAGGTTGCGCTGGCTGTCCAGGGACATGGTGTCCACCTGGCCCAGGGCGTCCTCGCCATCGAACATCCACCCGTCCGCTCCGGAAAGCAGCGCATAGGCCACGTTGCGCAGGCTGGCAGCCAAGTCGGATCAGTGAGCATCCCGGAGCGGAATTGAAGGGTTACTCATAAGCAGACCTCCGTTGGGGGCGCCCGGAAGCCGGCCGCCGCAAGGAATCAGGGTCTAGCCGGCAGGGTCAGGCTCCCACGGGAGCTTCGGACCCGGCCTCTCTATCGCTCGAAAACCGCCGGCGGCTTGGCCCGCTCATCCACCAGGAGGGTGAACACGTCCGAACGCGCGTAGTGCCCCACCACGTCCATGTCATAACGCGCCCCGATCAGATCATCCAGGTCGATTCCGGCCGTCAGCAGGCCCTCCTCGTCCACCAGCGGCCCGGCCAGCACTTCGCCCATGGGATTGACGATCAGGCTGCCTCCGCGCATGAGGGGCTGATCCGGGTCCCAGTCCGGCACCTGCACGCCGAGGGCGCGCGGCGAAGGCTGGTACTGCACCGCGCTGGCCACGAAGCAGCGGCCCTCCTGGGCGATGTGGCGCATGCTCACCTGCCAGGTGTCCCGCGAATCCACCGTGGGCGCGCAGTACACCTGCACGCCCTTGGCGTACATGGCGTAGCGCAGCAGCGGCATGTAGTTCTCCCAGCAGATCACCGCGCCCAGCCGGCCAGCCCGGCTCGGCACCACCGGCAGGGTCGAGCCGTCGCCCTGGCCCCAGATCAACCGCTCGCTGGCGGTGGGCATGAGCTTGCGGTGCTTGGCCACCAGTCCCTCCTGCGGATCGAAGAACAGGGCAGTGCAATAGAGGGTGCTGCCGCCGCGCTCGATGACGCCCACCACCAGGCTGGCTCCGGTGCGCGCCGACAGGGCGGCCAGTTCCTCGGTCTCGGGCCCGGGCACGTCGATGGCCGCTTCGAAATAGCGGCGGAAGCGTTCGCGCCCTTCGGGCAGGCGGAACCCGAGCCGGGTGCCGAAGCTTTCTCCCTTGGGGTAGCCGCCCAGCAGCGCCTCCGGCAGCACCACCAGATCGGCGCCGCGCTCCCGGATGGCGCTTTCGAAGCCCAGGACTTTCTCAAGGGTGGCCGCGGTGCCCGCGGGAGCGGATCCGATCTGCAGGGCGGCAATGATGGAAGCAGCCATGTCCAACTCCTATGGAGGGTTCCCGAAAGTATGGTCGATCTGCTTAAATCAATCCAATCAATGACAATATATCTGATATGAATCCCATCAATATTTCCGCCATGGACCTCAACCTGCTCAAGGTGTTCGAGGCCCTGTACGAAGAGGGCGGGGCCAGCCGGGCCGCGGTGCGGCTCGGGCTCACCCAGTCCTCGGTGAGCGCGGCCCTGGCCCGGCTGCGCGCGCTCTACGAGGACCCCCTGTTCCTGCGCCGCGGCCGGGGCCTGGCCCCCAGCCCGCGCGCGGACGAGCTCAAGCCGATCCTTTCCGAGGCCTTGGACCGCTGCCGGCAGAGCCTCCTCCTGGCCGCGGACCCGGGTGAACGGGTCAAGCGCATGATCGCCATCGGTCTGTCCGACGACTTCGAAATGGCCATCGGCCGGGCCGTGGTGCGAGCCGTGGGACAGCGAAACCGTGGCATCCCGCGGTCATGCAGGTGCGCGACGCCATCGCCGCCTGTGTGGAACCCTTCGTCAGCATTGATCAGAAATAGATGTCCCGCTCGCCCTGCCCGATCCGGGCCAGGTCGTCCTCGAACTTGCGGACCATGAGGGGGGAGAAATCGATCGAGGTCCGCACCTGGACCTCGGCGACCTCCTTGGCGATGATTTTCTCGCCAACGGCCCGGGTCTCGGGCGTGCCGAAATCGTCCAGCCATTCCTTGAAGGTGAGTACGGCATTCAGCTTGCAGAAGCAGCCCTCCTTGCCGCTCTTGAGCAGGCCCATGATCTTGTCGCCGGTGCGGCCGCAGCGGTAGCCGGCGGTGCAGAAGGAGGTGATGTAGCCCATGGAGGCCAGTTCGCAGATCACTTCGTCCAGGGAGCGGGTGTCGCCCAGGATGAACTGCTGGCGCTTCTCCTTCTGCCCGCTCTCGGCATCCTCGTACGCGCCGACCCCGATCCGGCTGGAAGCGTCCCGTTGGGTGCACATCGGGATCACGTCACGGATCATCTCGGGGCTCTCCCGGCAGGTGACGATCAGCCCCGCGTAGGGGATCGACAGACGCAGCACCCCGATCGCCCGCTTGAAGTCCACATCGCTCACCCTGTGGGTGAGCCAGCCGAAGTCGGTGTCGGCGGCGGGTTCGATCCGCGGCACGGAGACAGTGTGCACCCCGAGGCCGAAGCGCCCTTCCAGGTCCCGGGTGTGGCAGAGCATGCCCATCACTTCGAACCGCCAGTCGGCAAGCCCGAACAGGGCGCCCGCCGCGACGTCGTCGATGCCGGCATCCATGGCCCGGTGCAGCGCATAGAGGCGCCAATCGAAGTTGCCCTTGATGGTCCCGGCCGGGTGGACCTGCCGGTAGGTCTGGTGGTGATAGGTCTCCTGGAACACCTGGAAGGTGCCGATGCCGGCATCGCCCAGCTTGCGCAGGTCGGCGATCGACATCGGCGCCGCGTTGATGTTCACCCGCCGGATCTCGCCCAGCCCGACCCGGGCCTGCTCCTTGACCGAGTAGATCCGGCGCATGCTTTCGGCGATGTAGTCGGCGTCGGTGGAGGGATGCTCACCGTAGACTGCCACGATCCGCTTGTGGCCAAGCTTGCCGGCCATGATCCGGGCTTCCGCCTCGATCTCGTCGAAGCTGAGGGCGCGGCGCTCGATCGCCTTGTTGCTGGAGCGGAATCCGCAGTAGACACAGTCGTTCACGCACCTGGACCCGCAGTAAAGCGGGGCGAAGGTGACGATCCGGTTGTCGTAGACCTTGTTCTTGATCTTGGCGGCGGCCTGGAAGATCTCCTCCCAGAGGTCCGGGTCCTGCACATTGAGCAGGGCGGCGGTGTCTTCGGGGTCGAGCGACTCGATGGCGAAAGCCTTGGCGATGATGTCGCGGATCCTGGCCGGGTCCGGTCGTGCATTGCGCCGCAGCTGCAGCTCGATGAGGTTGTCATCGATGAAATCCTTGCCGTTGATGAGGTAGCGCTCGATTTCGTCCGGTCGGATCACCCGGTCCATCCAGGATCTTTCGACGGTTCCAACACCCCCATCAGGATAGGGATCATGGTTGAGCATCACGCCTCCTCGCCAGCATGCGCCGGCACCCTCCCGCTCAGGTCATCGAGCTTCGCGGTCGGAAAAGTTGGGTTGAATCCGGCGGCGGCACTCGCCCACGCCCGATGGGTAGGATTCTACTCCGATGCGCCGAGGCGGACGGGCCATTTGATATTTTGCTGACTTGGAAGCTGGAGTGCGTGTTCCGTCCGATGATGAGGTCGTCGTTCAGCGGCACGCCAATGCTTCCAGCATGTGCCATGTCAAAGCTGGCACCATTGGGTAATGATATTGCTATGCCAAGGACCGACTCTTCTTCAGACATGCTGCATCCCAAGGGCCGGCTGGGTTTCCTGGCGCACCGGTTCCGGGGTGAGGCAGGCCGCCCGAAGCTGGGGTTCCGCCGGGGCAGGTCGGGCCGCATCCGTCCCCAGGCGGCGGGTCCAGCTACAAGACCTTTCATGAAGAAGCGCAGCTTCCGCACCACGGCCCTGATCATCGCCAGCGCCATGTTCATGGAGCAGCTGGATTCCACCGTGCTCGCCACCGCGCTGCCCACGATGGCCCGCAGCTTCCAGGTCTCCCCGCTGCACATGAGCGCCGCCCTCACCTCGTACATGCTGGGGCTGGCCATTTTCATTCCGGCCAGCGGCTATTTCGCCGACCGCTACGGCGCGCGGTTGATTTTCCGCCTGGCCATCGCCGTGTTCACGGTGGGATCCATGCTGTGCGGCCAGTCCGGCAGCCTGTCCTTCCTGGTGGCCGCCCGGCTGCTTCAAGGCATGGGCGGCGCCATGATGGTGCCGGTGGGCCGGCTGGTACTGCTGCGCACCGTGGCCACGGAAGACCTGGTCTCGGCCATGTCGTGGCTGATGGTGCCCGCCCTGTTGGGCCCGGTGGTGGGGCCGCCCCTGGGCGGCTTCATTGTCACCTACCTGTCCTGGCGCTGGATCTTCTACATCAACGTGCCTATCGGGATCCTGGGCCTGTACCTGGCCACGGTATTCATCGAGGACGTCCGCGAACCCGTCCCGGGGCAGTTCGACCTGCCCGGCTTTCTGCTGTCCTCCATCTCCCTGTCCTGCCTGATGTACGGCCTGGAGATGGCGAGCCGCGGGATGGGCGAATCCATCCGCCTCACGGGAGGAATCCTGGGGGTGGGGCTGGTGACGGGGCTGGCCTACGTGCGCCATGCCCGCTGGACCCTCAACCCGATCATCGACTTCCGCCTCATGAAGATCCCCACCTTCGGCATCTCGGTGATCGCCGGCTCCCTCACCCGCATCACCGGCGGCGCCATGCCCTTCCTGCTGCCGATGATGATGCAGCTGGGCTTCGGCTTTTCGGCCGCCCGCAGCGGCATGATCACCTTCAGCACCGCGGCCGGGTCGGTGGTCATGAAGGTGGTGACCGGCCCCATCCTGCGCCGGTTCGGCTTCCGCTCCACCCTGGTGTGGAACGGGGTGATCGCAACCGCGTTCCTGGCGGTGTGCGCCACCTTCCGGCCCAGCTGGCCCTTGCTGTGCATCAACCTGGTCCTCTTGGCGGGGGGGTTCTTCCAGTCGCTCCAGTTCACCGCCTACAACACCGTCGCCTACGCCGACAT
>CAZVHQ010000074.1:0-15423 GCA_964627225.1 uncultured Mesoterricola sp. | reverse complement strand
CCCGTCCTCAGGTGGTCCGGCGGCTTCGAGGATGGCTTGATCGATTGGACCCACAAAACCTTCGGGTTCAACCAGACTGGTCGCACCAACATAGAAACGAACCAGGTGCGGGTTGTGGTGATCCAGTATGGGAAGGTGACCGAATACTCCGACCATAGTGGCGGCTCAAGACTGCAGGATCCAGTGCTGGGCCTCACCCAGAGCCTGTATGACCGTGGTGCCTTGGCCGTGGCCGCCAGCTTCCAGGTGAAGCCGTCGGTGGTTTCCAGTTTGTACGATTCCCGCTCGGGGTGGGACACGGGCCTCCAATTCACCAGCCGATGGACCCCCAACGCATCCATGGACACCTATTTCGGGATCGGTGGCGTGCACCGGCGATCGGGCAACCTCACGTTCAACGAATATGGATTCCGGGATCAACTGGGGGCCCACGCGATGATAGAGGGCTGGCGCACCAGCGCCTGGCGCCCCTTCTTCCAGCTGGTTTATCTCACCGGAGCCACGCGCTCCTCGCCGGGGCAAAACCTGGGCAAGTCCTCCCTTCAGCACGACCTGGGTGTCCATTGGGTAGGCAAACCCAACCTGGTGTTCACCCTGCGCTATATGAACAACATCACCAACAACGAAAACACCGCGGACATGGCCCTGATCGCGGATGTCACCTGGAGGTTCAATTAGAAGTCGAACATGGCCTGCACGACGTAGGGTACCCGGAACCGCAACACCTGTGCCTGCCCGTTTACCAAAAGCGTGCTGATTTTTCTAGTGCAACGCCCCTTTGGGACTGCGGCCGAACTTATCGGGTTGCCCGAGTCCCAGATTGTACCTCTTCCCGACCAAGTATCGACCGAGACGGGAGCTTCTCTCGGCATTCAGCTGCTGACGGCATGGTACGCGGTCCAGGTGTGTGGCGGACTTCTTGGCAAGACGGTTCTGGTCTATGGTGCGACTGGCGCGGTAGGCGGCTACGCCACCCAGTTGGCAGCGCGCTCCGGAGCCCGGGTCATTGGCGTCGCGGGCAGCAAGGAGAGGTGCGAACATGCGTTCCGGCTAGGTGCTGAGTGGGCCATCAACCGAAACGAGCAGGATGTCGTTGCCTCCGTGCGGGATATCACGGGGGGCGAGGGCGTGGACGCCATCATCGAAGTCGACGCAGCTGCGAATGCTCGCAATTATGGGCAACTCTTGAAGATCGTCGACATTCGCGGGTAACGATCCCCTGAGTGAAGGTGCGTTGGGGACACTGCGTCACTTTGGGCCCCCAGGTTGCCTCGTGAGCATCCCTTCACCCGGGAGGCGGTGGAACTCATGCGCAGGCGCATGGACCGCGACGACGTGGACATCCACCTGTTCTCCGGGGGTACCCAGACCAACCGCACCGCGCTCTCGGCCTTCCTGCGTCCGCACGAGGCCGCCGTGGCGGCCCGCACTGGCCATATCCTGGTCCATGAGACCGGGGCCATCGAGGCTACCGGACACAAGGTCATCGCCATCGACACGGACGACGGCAAGATCCGGCCCGACCAGCTGCAGGTGGTGCTGGACCTGCACACCGACGAGCACATGGTCAAGCCCCGGTTGGGGTCCTATTCGCCGCAGAAACCCGTCCTCGCGGCCGCGTTGACCAGCAGGCGGGGGGTGCGCCCCGCCAGCCGGGGGTTGCGTCTGGATTCCTGCGCTTGATCGACCAGTTGCATTTCGGAAAGGGGAACCCGCCCCTGGAGCGCTTGGGTCCAGAAATTGTTATCCGCGAGGATCACCACGGGACCGGGCGAGGCGAGGACCAGCTGAATGGAGGCGAGGTTGTTGGCTTCCGGCAGGTCATGGTGCAGTTCCAGGCCCGCATAGCCCAGCATGGATTCGTTGAGGTTCCCGGCAAACACCCGGACCCCGTGGGCTTCCATCGTCCGGGCCACTTCGAAGGGCCTGCGCACCGGGACCCACAGCTGGTCCAGGCGCGGCACGGCAAGGACCGTGAAAAGGAACAGGAAGGCGAGCCAATGCAGCATGACCGCCTCGAAGGCAAAGGGCGATCGGCGCTGGCAGAAGGCGATGCAGACGCCGCTCAGCCCCAGCGAAAGGCCGGCCAGGCCCAGGGCAAAGGTCCAGGGTGCCATGTGCTTCAGGGCGATCGCCACCGGGACGGCGATGCCGATCAGGCCGACCACGGCCAGGGTGGCCTTCAGAATGGCGCCGGCCCTGGGGCCGAGGTCATGGACCTGCTCATCCAGCCACAGGGCCGTATGGACCAGCGTGAGCGGCAGCATCGGCAGCAGGTAGATGTTCCTTTTGGCCGTGGAACATGAAAGGATCCCGGCCCCGATGACAAAAACGACAGGAATGAAGTGCTTCCGCATATCCCAGGGGCCGAGCTTCCGCGGGAAGGAGGTCCAGAGCGCCACCATCCAGGGGATGCTCCATGGCAGGACGCTGCCGGGGGTATTGAGGATATAGAAATAGAACGGGTTGGCATGTTCGCGCAGGCGGCCGGTACGGGACACCAGCGACGGATCGGCGGCAAAGCGGCCCCAGGTGTTCCGCACGAACACCTCCCCCAGAAACCCGAGTCCTCCTCTCATCGCCAGGGGAATGACCCATGCGGCGATCAGCCCCGCGGCCACCGCCATGCCCCAGTTGAGCGCCAGGAACCGGCGCAGCCGTTTCGGGCAGCGGTTCATGGCGATGACAGCCGCGAGCGGGACCAGGATCAGGACCAGGCCCAGCACCCCCTTGGCCAGGAAGGCCAGGCCCAGGCTGGCCCAGAACCAGGAGATCCAGCGGTGGGAGAGCAGGGGCTCCACGACTGCAAGCAGGGCCAGACCTAGGCACAGGGTGACCATCGCGGTGAGGGTCATGTCGACCACCGCCATGTGACCGACCTTGAAGAACAGGTAGCTGGTGGCGACCAGCACCCCGGCCCAGCAACCAGCCCTGGGCGAGCGCAGTCTCCAGCCGAGGAAACCGCACCAGAACGCCGTGGCGATGGCCAGCAGGGCCGAGGGCAGCCGGAGCGCCCAAGGCTCCGTGGTTCCCAGCATGCGGCAGCCCCAGGCTGCCAGCGCGTAGAACAAGGGCGGCTTTTCCAGGTACGGATGGCCGTTCAGCGTCGGCACGACCAGATCCCGGGAGGCAACCATGTCCCGGATGATTCCGCCGACATAAGGCTCATGCGTTTCCCAAAGGGTATGGTTGCCAAGACCCAGAAGGAACAGAAGGACGATGGCGAGCGCCACCCCGCCCAAGATCAGCAATGGCTTTGGGCCATGGAGTTGTTTGGGGGAGGGAAACATTCGGGCTCCGTGCGGAATTGACAAATAATTAAAATTATCTCATAGCTTTGGTGCGTTTCCGGCAGAGCGGCCTGACTTCCATAGGGCGTCCTGGTCAGGCAGTCTTCCCTGCCTCCCATTCGGGTCCAGCCCGGATTTCCACGAAGAAGGAGAGTCTGTCCAGGAACCCACGCTTGGCCGCCTGATCTGCGGCCTGTTTCAGAAGGCCAAGCGGAGAGGAGGCCCGCCCAACCAGGGGATCCTTCCGATTCAGGCCCAGCGCCGAAAAGGGACTGGGGCTCGGTACCACCAGGATGTTACCCAACTGTACCATGCGGCGCCCTGGGCGGACCCTAAACTGCTGACAGGAAACCATCCCCTCGTCCATACCGGCCAAGCCGCCGGCTCGTATAGCCATCGCTGTTCCGAAGGACTGTCTTCGTTTCAGTCACACCATCCTCCAAGGAGCGACTAATGACTCTCGTTCGCACCCTTCTTCTATCTACGCCGCAACCGGCGCCAACACAGGGGCCATGGTCATCTCCTACACGGATCCCGTCACCCACGCCACGGTGACCCCGACCATCACGCTCAGCTCGGCCACCGGCGGCGGGCAGACGCTGGTCCAGAAGGTCTCCATGACCGCCCTCTCCAGCGTGGGGCTGGACGCCCCCGCCAATTGGCCGAACGACCTCACCACCAACGCCAGCAAGGTCTGGGTCGCCGCGGTGCCGCAGCCCGGCGGCGCCCTGGACGCCTACAGCATCGTGGTCCTGGAATAACGCGTTCCGCGGGACGGAGGGGCGCCCTAGGTAAAGTAATCAGATGGCGCCGGCCTGGCCAGGAGCATCCTGGCCAGGGCTAGGTACTGGGCGGCCCCGGCGAGGGCTTCCGCCAGGTCCAGATGCTCTTCGCTGGTGTGGGCCACCCGGATGGAACCCGGGCCGGTCATGACGATGAAGCGGTTCTCGGCAAGATGGCGCAGGGTATGGGCGTCCGAGCCGAACGGAACTTGGGCCATGGGGAAACCCTCCAGCGTGGGGAAGTACTCCGGATCCCGTTCGAAGATCACGTCCACCTCCCCCTGTTCCGGCCGCAGCCGGGTGACTTCCTGCCTGAAGGTCGTGCCGGGCACGGTTCGCGCGAACAGGTCGGCCTCGCCTTCATCGGGGACGATATTGATGGCCCGGCCGGCCCTGAGGGTGCCCAGATTCCAGACTTCCGGCCCCAGGCGCGGGTCTTCGGGCAGGGGCAGGGCCCGGATCGCGGCGATCCAGTCGAGCAGGGGGAAGGCGGCATTGATGCCCTCCTCCGGGGTGGCGCTGTGGGCGGCCTTGCCGCGGCACCTTAGGCGCAGGTGCAGGGAACCCTTCTGTCCCGTGGCGAGGGTGTTCCCGGTCGGCTCGCCGTTGATGACCGCCTCCACCTCCTGGAGCCGCTCCTTCAGGTCGAGGGCCAGACGCGCGCCCAGGCTGTCCGTCTCTTCCCCCACCACACCAAGGAAGGCGATATCCCGCTCGCCGCCCGCGAGCAGCGCCCGGATCGCCTCGGCCATGGTCGCCAGGATGCCCTTCGCGTCGCAGGTGCCGCGCCCCCAGAGGAGGTTCCCTTCGCGCCTCGGCGGGAGGAACGGCGGCACCGTGTCCATGTGGGTGGAGAACATGACCCGGGGCCTGCCCCAGAGGGCCAGGAGGTTGCTCCGCCCGCCTTCCACGGGCTGGAGCTGGACCTGGGCCCCCAGCTCCGTGAACAGTTCCAGCAGAAGCGGCAACATATGACCTTCCTGGCCGGTGGTGCTGTCCACCGCGCACAGGTTCAGGGTGCACTGGGCGATCCGTTCGGGGTCGAGGATGGACACGATGCTGGACCTCCGCGGCCGGCTCAGATGGCGTAGTTCAGGGAAGGCTCGGTTTCCTTTTCCCGCTGGCGTTCCAGCAGCGCCGCCAGGGAGATGCCCCGGTAGAGCTGCTGGAGGGCCTGGCTGCCCTGGGTCCAGAGTTCCTGCACGGCGCAGAGCTCCGGATTGCTGCAGCAGGACGCTCCGGAAGCGCAATCCGCCAGGTTCAGGGGGCCTTCAAGGGCTTCCAGGATCGACAGGACGCTGATTTCGGCCGGATTGTGCGCCAGGGTGTACCCGCCGCGCGCTCCCCGCACCGCCAGGACGAGGCCCGATTTCCGCAGCGGCACCATTAATTGCTCAAGGTAGGTGCCCGGCAGACCTTCGCGCTCCACGATGTCCTTGAGGAAGGTGGATCCCTGGCCGTGGGTTCTGGCCAGGGCCAGCATGGCGCGCATTCCATAGATGGCACGTGAAGAAAATTTCATGGGAACGACTCCAGGGGAGGGGCATCCTGCTTAGGCCCCTACCCAATGATAGCTATTTCTTATCAAATTGCTGGGTAATGTTCATCACGCCTCAGCCTCCCGGGTGGCCAGTTCCAGCAGGAACAGGAAACTCCGGTAGAGCCGGCCGGTGGCCCGGGTGACGCCGATCTCGCAGGTGCGGCTGCTGGAGAAGTGGCCGTCGCAGTCGTGGGCCGTCACCTCCAGCGCCTCATGGCGCGTGGCGCTGGCGGTGAGTTCAGGGAAGAGCAGGCCCCGGTCCCCGGCGAAGCCGCAGCAGCCCGCGTCCCGGGGAACCAGGACCGCCTCGGCGCAGGCCGCGGCGATCGCCTCCAGCCTGGGGGTGAGGCCCAGCTTCTCCAGGGAGCAGACCGGATGCAGGGCCACGCGGCCCAGCTTGCGGCGCACGGTGAGCCCGGGCAGCAGGTCGTCGTGGGCGAACTCCACCGGATCGAGGATGCGCAGCCGGTCGAAGCGGGCCTGGTTCTCGGGGCTCAGGTAGGGACGCGCCTCCTTCATGCCGCGGGCGCACGGCGAGGTGTCCATCACCACGGGCAGCAGGCCTTCCCGGCTCCAGGCCCAGAACCGCTCGACGGCCTGGTTCACCGCGAGCCGGTGGGCCTGGGCATAGCCCTTGGAGGAGAACGGCACGCCGCAGCAGACGCCGGCGGGGTCCCCGGGGATGTGCAGCGGCACGCCGGCCCTGCGGGCCAGGGTCACCAGCACCTCGGGCAGGCTGGGGTGCGCGGGTTCCCCGGGGAGGGCACCCATGGTGCGGGTGATGCAGGAGGGGAAGTAGACCGCCCGGGCGCCCTCGGCGCTGGTGCGGGGCAGGGCCCCGGCGGCGTTGGGCAGTTCCGCGGACCACTGGGGCGTGGCCCGGCGGGCCGCGACCCTGATCAGCCGGGTGAGCGCGACCATGGTCCCGGCCCCGAACAGGCGCTGGACCAGGTGGCCCGAACGCAGGCCCAGGCGGAGCATGGGCTCCGCTGCCGCGAGGTGCCGCTGGACCGAGGCGGCGATGCCGTGGGCCCAGGCCGGGTGGCTCTGGGCGCGCAGGCGCTTGATGAGTGCGCCGGTGTCGATGGCCACCGGGCAGGCGCCGGCGCACAGCCCGTCCGCCGCGCAGGTGTCCATGGCCAGGTACTGGTAGTCGTCCCGCAGTTCCCGCAGCAGCCTGGGTTCCGCGCCGCTGGCTTCCAGGCGCGCCGTCTCCCGGCGCAGGACGATGCGCTGGCGGGGCGTGAGGGTGAGCTCGCGGCTCGGGCACCTGGGTTCGCAGAACCCGCACTCGACGCACTTGTCGACTTCCTCCTCCACCGCCGGCATGGGCTTGAGATGGGCCAGGTGGGCCCGGGGGTCGGGGTTGAGGATCACGCCGGGGTTCAGCAGGCGCGCGGGATCCACCAGGTCCTTGAGCCGGACCATGACCTGCCTGGCCTCGGGGCCCCACTCGGTCTCCACGAAGGGCGCCATGTTGCGCCCGGTGCCGTGCTCGGCCTTCAGGGCGCCGTCATACTTGCGCACCACCAGTTCCACCACGTCCTCCATGAATCGGGCGTACTGGTCCACCGCGGCCTGGCCGTTGAAGGACTGGCTGAGGACGAAATGGATGTTGCCGTCCTTGGCGTGGCCGAACACGATGGCGTCGTCGTAGCCGTGCACGGCGAACAGCCGGGTCAGGTCCAGGGTGGCCTCGGCGAGCGATTCCAGGGGGAACACCACGTCCTCGGTGATCACCGAGGTGCCCCGGGCGCGGATGGCGCCGACCGACGGGAAGGTGCCCTGGCGGATCTTCCAGTAGCGCGCCTGCTG
This sequence comes from uncultured Mesoterricola sp., assembly GCA_964627225.1. GTDB lineage: Bacteria > Acidobacteriota > Holophagae > Holophagales > Holophagaceae > Mesoterricola. The sequence goes on along the minus strand of CAZVHQ010000074.1, from coordinate 7,996 downwards.
GGCGGCGTCGCGGGTGAAGCCGGCAGGCTCCAGCAGCGTGAGCCCGCGGCAGGCTTCCAGGGCCGCGCCTTCCAGCTCCGCCTGGCTGGCGCCGGCCGCCGCCTGGAACTCCGCCAGCAGCGCGGCGGCGCCGGCGGGGAGGCTGCGGATGCGCGGGTCGATGCCCGGCTGGTCCTGCACCGAGCGCAGGGTGGCGCGGTCCATCAGTTCCAGGGCCGCGGCGCCGGCGTCGCGCAGGGGCACGATGGCCCGGCAGGCGGCGTGGACGTCCGGGAACAGCAGGAAGCCGGTGACCTTCACCGGCAGATCGGGCACGGTGCGCAGCACCGCTTCGGCGATGAAGGCCAGGGTCCCTTCGGAGCCGACCAGCAGGTTGCGGAAGATGTCCACCGGCCGTTCGAAGTCCAGGAAGGCGTTGAGCGAGTAGCCCACGGTGTTCTTCATGCGGTACTTGGCGCGTATGCGGCCGGCCAGGGCGGGGTTGCCCTGGAGCTCGGCCTTGAGCGCCAGGAGCCCCTGGGCCAGGGCCGGTTCCCGGGCGCGCAGTGCCGCGTCGGCGCCGGCCGCGGCGGTGTCGATGACCGTGCCCGAGGGCAGGGCGAAGGTGAGCGATTCCAGGGTGTGGTAGGCGTTCTGGGCCACCCCGCAGCACATGCCGCTGGCGTTGTTGCTGAGGATGCCGCCCACGGTGCAGGTGCCGATGGAGGCGGGGTCGGGGCCCAGCTTGGCCGACCAGGGGCGCAGGGCCAGGTTCACGTGGGCGCCGATGGCGCCGGGCTGGACCCTGACCCGGGCGCCGCCGTCCAGAACCTCGACGGCCCGCCAGTGGCGCGCCACCTCCACCAGGATGCCGTCGCTGATGGCCTGGCCGGACAGGCTGGTGCCGGCGGCCCGGAAGGTCATGGGGATCCCGGCCGCGCGGCTGAAGCGGAACAGCCCCTGGACCTCGGCCACGCTGCCGGCGAACACCACCGCCCGGGGGATCAGCCGGTAGAAGCCCGCGTCCGCCGACCACGCCACCCGCTCCGCGGGCCGGTCCAGGACCCGCCCGGCCCCGACGATGGCTTCCAGAGATTGGCGGAGGCTGTCCATTGGTTGCATCATGAATTTTGTACATGGTTTGACAGCTGGTGTTCAATCATGTAATTTGATAAGAAATATAAGGAGCATGGCCATGGCCGTCCGAACCCTTTGCCGAATGACCCTCGCCACCCTGCTCCTGGGGCTGTTCACGGCCACGGGGCTCCAGGCCCAGGCCGGCAAGACCCTGACCTTCGGCTTCGTGCCCGGTCCCTATTCGGAGCTGTTCAAGACCGCGGTGCAGCCGTCCCTGGTGAAGAAGGGCTACCGGATCCAAATCCGGGAATTCAGCGACTACGTGCAGCCGGACCTCGCCCTGGCCAACGGCGGCATCGACGCCAACCTGTTCCAGCATCAGCTCTACCTGGCCCAGTTCGCCAAGGACCACAACCTCAAGCTGGCGCCGGTCATCAGCGTGCCCACGGCCGGCCAGGGACTGTATTCCCGGAAGATCAAGTCGATCGATCAGCTGAAGAAGGGCGATGTGGTCACCCTGTCCAACGATTCCACCAACCTGGCCCGGACCCTGCGCTTCCTGGCCAAGCTCGGCCTGATCACCTTCAGGCCGGGCATCAGCCCCACCACCGCCAGCGAGAAGGACATCGACCAGAACCCCCGGGGCCTGGTGTTCAAGCTGCTGGAGGCGGCCCAGCTGCCCCGCACCCTGGACAGCGCGACGGCTTCGGTGGTCAACGGCAATTTCGCCATCGCCGCCGGGCTGAACCTCCACGACGCCATCAAGGTGGAGGAACTGGACGAGAACACCAAGAACGTGTTCGCCGTGCGCGCCGCGGACCTGGGCCAGCCGTGGGTGAAGGACCTGAAGGAGATCGTGCAGTCCAACGAGTTCGCCGCCGCCATCGACAACCCCAAGTCCATGTTCAGGTCGTTCCAGAAGCCCCAGTGGCTGGTGGACAAACTCAAGGCCAGGAAGTAGCCAGGCAAAGGCGGGAACGCGTGCTCGAATTGAAAGACATCTCAGTGGCCTTCCCGTCCGGCGCCGGAACGGAGGCCAGCATCCACGCCGTGCGCGAGGCCAGCCTGACCGTGCAGCAGGGCGACGTGTTCGGCATCGTCGGCTCCAGCGGGGCGGGCAAGAGCACGCTGCTGCGCACCATCAACCTGCTGGAGCGCCCGCGCTCCGGGCAGGTCCTGGTCAACGGCGCCGACCTCACCCTCCTGCCGGAACGGGAGCTGCGCCGCGAGCGGCAGAAGATCGGCATGATCTTCCAGCATTTCAACCTGATGCACACCCGGACGGTGTGGGACAACGCCGCCTTCGCGCTCAAGGTGGCGGGCCGCACCCGCGCCGAGATCCGCCAGCGGGTCCCGGAGATCCTGGCCCTGGTCGGGCTTTCCGACAAGGCCAGGGCGTACCCGGACCAGCTCTCCGGCGGCCAGAAGCAGCGGGTGGGCATCGCCCGGGCGCTGGCCAACCATCCCGAGCTGCTGCTCTGCGACGAACCCACCTCGGCGCTCGACCTGGAGACCTCGGCCGGGGTCCTGGCGCTGCTCAAGGAGATCAACCAGCAGCTGGGGCTGACGATCGTCATCATTTCCCACGAGATGGCGGTGATCAAGGCGGTCTGCGACCGGGTGGCGGTCATGGACGGCGGCCGCATCGTGGAGCAGGGCGCGGTCTACGACATCTTCGCCCGGCCGGCCCACCCCTTCACCCGCGAACTGGTGGAGCGGACCTTCAACCTGGAGCTGCCCGAACGGCACCTCAACGCCATCAACGGGACCCTGCTGAAGATCCTCTTCCTGGGCGAGAAGGCGGAGACCCCGGTGCTGTTCGAGGCCGCCTGGCGCTTCGGCGTGGCGGTGAACATCCTGCACGGCAAGATCGAGTACATCGGGGACCGGGCCATCGGCCTCCTGGTGGTGTCCCTGACCGGGGCCGCCACCCCGGTGGGCGAAGCGGTCGCCTTCATCCGCGAGAACACCGAACGCGTGGAGGTGCTCCATGGCTGAGCTGCTCGGCCTGCTGCCGGACCTGCTCAACGCCTTCAAGGAAACCTTCCTGATGCTCGGGGTCAGCACCGGGTTCGCCATCGTGGGCGGCGTGCCGCTGGGGTTCTTCCTGTTCATCACCCAGCGCCGGCTGTTCTGGGAGAACCGGGCGGCCAACCTGATCGGCAACTTCCTGATCAATCTCATCCGCTCGGTGCCGTTCGTGATCCTGCTGGTCCTGCTTCTGCCGCTCACCCAGCTGCTGCTCAAGACCACCATCGGACCCCAGGCGGCCTCGGTGCCCTTGTCCGTGGCCGCCATCGCCTTCTACGCGCGGCTGGTCCAGGGTTCGCTCTGCGAAGTGGATCCCGGGGTCATCGAGGCGGCCCAGGCCTTCGGCGCCTCGCCCATCATGATCATCCGCTCCGTCCTGTTGCGGGAGGCCCTGCCGGGGCTGCTGCGCGGGCTGACGGTGACCATCATCAGCCTGGTGGGCTATTCCGCCATGGCCGGCATCGTCGGCGGCGGCGGCATCGGCGACCTGGCGATCCGGTTCGGCTACTACCGCTACCAGACCGGGGTCATGATCGTCACCGTGATCACCCTGGTGATCCTGGTGCAGGTCATCCAGGTGCTGGGCGACTACCTGGCCCGGCGCGCCGACATCAAGGCCAAGTGACGCCCCGGGCCTGCTCCCGGAGCCCCAGCAGCCGTTCGCCGGCGTCCCGGAGGGTCGCGAGCCGCTTGGCGAAATGGAACCGGATCAGGTGGCGCACCGGCTCGCGGAAGAAGCTGGAGCCGGGCACGCCGGCCACGCCCACGGTCCGGGCCAGCCATTCGGCGAAGGCGACGTCGTCGGGGCACTTGAATTCGCCGATATCGACCATGACGTAGTAGGCGCCGTCGGGGCGGGTGTAGCTCAGGCCCGCGGCGTCCAGGTAGCCCAGGAAGACCGCGCGCTTTTCCGCGTAGAGGGCCTGGAGTTCCAGGTAGTAGCTGTCCGGCAGCTCCAGGGCGGTCACCGCCGCCTCCTGCAGCGGGGCCGCGGCGCCGACGGTGAGGAAGTCGTGCACCTTGCGGGCCGCGTTGATCACCTCGGGCGCCGCGATCAGGTGGCCCAGGCGCCAGCCGGTGATGGAATAGGTCTTGGAAAGCGAACTGCAGGTGAGGGTCCGCTCGAACATCCCCGGCAGCGCGGCGAAGGACACATGCACGAAGGGGTCATAGATGATGTGCTCGTAGACCTCGTCGGTGATGACGAAGGTGTCGTGCTCCCGGGCCAATTCGGCGATGAACAGCAGTTCCTCGCGGGTGAACACCTTGCCGGAAGGATTGGAAGGGTTGCACAGGATCAGCGCCTTGGGGCCCTGGGCGAACGCCTTCCTGAGTTCGCCCCGGTCGAACGAGAAGTCCGGGGGGCGCAGGGCGACGTAGATGGGCTCGGCCCCGGAGAGGATGGCGTCGGCCACGTAGTTCTCGTAGAACGGCGAGAACACGATGACCTTGTCGCCCGGGTCGCAGGCCGTCATCATCGCCACCATCATCGCCTCGGTGCTGCCGCAGGTGACGACCACGTGCTCATCCGGATCGATGGCCAGCCCGGTGAAGCGGCTCTGCTTCCGGGCCAGGGCCGCCCTGAAATTCGCGGCGCCCCAGGTGACGGCGTACTGGTGCGGGCCCTCCCGGCCGGTGCGCTCGGCGGCCCGCAGAAGGGCTTCCGGGGGATCGAAATCCGGGAAACCCTGGGAGAGGTTCACCGCCCCGTGGGTGTTGGCCACGCGGGTCATGCGCCGGATGACCGATTCGGTAAAGTGGTTGAGTCGTTGGCTGGTGGATGGCATCGAGGGCCTTTGATTACTTTGATTCGTTGCAAAGTAAGAATACACGCCACGTTCATCCTAGCTTCACGGTGAAAAGGGATCAACCGATGATTCCGGCGAGCTTTCGTGTCATTTGGGTTGAAAAACATAAAAAAGTGGCAATGCCGTTTAAAATACGTTATAAACGGGGTGCGGGTGAAGACCCGAAAAGGCAATTATTCTTTGAATGGCAACAGATAACGAGTAGCAAAAGCAGGGGTGGCCGCTAATTTCATGCGGTCTGAGATCATACCCTACGAACCTGACGCGGATAATGCCGCCGGAGGGAGCTTTAAATGACAAAAGCCCCCTTTCAATCAGGGGGCTTTTTGTTATTCCAATCGCACCTGTGAGTAAAAAAGGAGACGAAATGGATGGGAATCTGAAGATCGGTGACAAAGAGTTTAAAAGCCGGTTCATGATGGGGACGGGCAAATTCTCCTCGGATGAGGTGATGAACCGATGCCTCGCGGCCTCGGGGGCGGAAGTCATCACGGTGGCGCTCAGGCGCGTGGATATCAACAGACCGGACGCGGGGATCCTTGCAGCGCTCGACCCGGGGAAGATATTCATCCTGCCGAATACGTCGGGGGCGCAGAATGCCGACGAGGCGGTTCGCACCGCCAACCTGGCCCGGGCCATGGGGCTTTCGAACTGGGTCAAACTCGAGGTCACTCCCGACCCGAAATACCTGTGGCCGGACGGGGATGAGACGTTGAAGGCGGCCCGGATCCTGGTGCAGGAGGGGTTCGTGGTGCTGCCGTACATCGGACCCGACCCGGTGCTTGCCAGGAAGCTCGAGGACGCCGGCACCGCTGCCGTCATGCCGCTTGCCGCGCCGATAGGGAGCAACAAGGGAATAAGATCCGCGGACACGATCCGAATGATCATCGAGCAGGCGGGCATTCCGGTCGTCATCGACGCGGGGCTGGGCTCGCCTTCGGATGCGGCGCTGGCCATGGAGATGGGCGCCGACGCGGTGATGATCAACACGGCCATATCCGCCTCGGCCGACCCCGAGAAACTGGCGGAGGCGTTCAGGCTGGCGGTCCTTGCGGGCAGGCTCGCCTACCTTGGAGGCATGGCGCAGAAAGGGGACGCGGCGAAAGCCTCGTCGCCCACGGAATGGCTGGTGAAGTGAAATGTTCTACGACGAATATCTCAAGCTGGACCGTGCATCCATGGGAAAGGCGGTCCTTTCGGAGGAGCTGGCCAAGGCGAGCGGAGCGGTGGCCCGGGAGGATCTCCGGTTCGAGGATTTCCTGTCCCTGCTGGCTCCCGCGGCGGCGGGCCTGCTCGACCAGATGGCCCTGCGCTCAAGGGCGATCACGCAGAAACACTTCGGCAAGAACATAGGCATGTACATCCCTCTCTACCTATCCAACGAATGCACCAATGAATGTGTCTATTGCGGGTTCAACAGGAACAACGACATAAACCGCAGAACGCTCACCGAACATGAGCTGGACCAGGAGCTTGCAGCCATCAAGCAGCAGGGTTACGATTCCATCCTGCTCCTGACCGGCGAGGCCCCGGCGAGGGTCGGGCTGGGCACCATTGCCCGTTGCGTCACGCGCGCTCGCGAGCTCTTCACCCAGGTTTCGCTTGAGATCTACCCCATGGATACGGACGGGTACAAGCGGCTGGTCGATTCGGGCGCGACGGGCCTGACCGTGTACCAGGAAACCTACAACCGGGAAACCTATTCCAGGGTTCACCGCTCGGGACGCAAAGCCCATTTCCAGTGGCGGCTGGAGGCGCCCGACCGCGCGGCCTTGGCGGGCTTCCGCAAGATCGGGATCGGAGCGCTGCTGGGGCTTTCCGACTGGCGCGTCGATGCCGCGCATGTGGGAGCGCACGCGGCCTATCTCATGCGGAAATATTGGCGCACGGAGGTCTCCGTCAGCTTCCCGCGCATGCGGGAATGCCCCTCCACGTTCAAGCCGGCGTGCATTGTGACGGACCGGGAACTGGTGCAGATGATGTTCGCTCTGAGACTCTACCTGAAGTCCGCGGGCATAGCCTTGTCGACCCGGGAGTCGCAGGGGTTCAGGGACAACATGATCGACCTGGGCGTGACCAGCATGAGCGCCGGTTCGAAGACCAACCCGGGCGGCTATGAGACCTATTCAAAGAGCGAATCGCAGGGGCAATTCGAGATATGTGATGACAGGAACACTGAACAGGTCGTGGCGGCCATCCGGGGGAAGGGATACTGCCCCGTTTTCAAGGACTGGTCGGCCACGTTCGGCGGCGTGCGGCCGTAAAAGCCACGGTACCGTATTGAAGTTTTACCAAATCAGCACAAATACTTTACAGGCACCTTATTAGGATTATGAAACAAGGCGCCGAGACAAGTAGTCACGCGTGATGGCCTGGGATTCTCCCTTGCCTGGGTACTGTTATGAAGTCATATCAATTGATGAAAATGGCCATTTATAAGAGGCTGAGGGCATGTTGTCTCTGGTTTCGAGGAGGTGGGACTGTGTCTGAGAAAAAAGAAGTGGGAAGGCGAGAATTCATCAAGAACGCAGCGGTCGGCGCGGCCGCGATGGCCATGGGCATGGTGGCGTTGGGCTGCAGCTCGGGCATCGGCGCGGGCAGCACAACAAGCTCCGGCCAGGTCGTCTCCTTCGCGGTCCTGAGCGACATTCACGTCCTGGATGCTGGCGCCCTGGGCGACAGTGGACCGGCCTTCACAGCCTACGTGGCCGGGGACCGCAAGATGCTGGCCCAGAGCGAGGAAACCCTGGACGTGGCCCTGGCGGACATCATGAGCCACAGGCCCTCCTTCCTGCTCATCAGCGGTGACCTCACCAAGGACGGCGAGCAGGTCGACCACTTGGTCGTGGCCGGAAAGCTGGCCGCGCTGCTGTCCGCCGGCATCGCCGTCTATGTCATCCCCGGCAACCACGATGTCAACAACCCCGATGCCGTCAGCTACCTGAACCTGGGCGCCACCGGCGTCTCCGTGCCCACGGTCACCGCCGCCCAGTTCCAGTCCATCTACGGCCCCTACGGCTACAACAGCGCGCTCTATGCGGATCCCAACTCCCTCAGCTACATCGCCGAGCCTGCCCCGGGGCTCTGGCTGTTCGCCATCG
>CAZVHQ010000073.1:0-15573 GCA_964627225.1 uncultured Mesoterricola sp. | reverse complement strand
CCCCCATGGAAAGGGCCATGGCCAGGTCCAGGCTGCGCTTGTAGGCCAGCTGGTTGTGCATCCGGGCCTTCAGAATGGCGGGATCGTAGGGTTTGGTGATGAAGTCGATGGCCCCCAGCTCCAGGGCCCTGGCCTCGCTCACCGCCGGCCCCGGCGCGGTAAGGAAGATCACCGGGATGTCCCGGGTGGTGGGTTCCGCCTTGAGCCTCTTGAGCACCTCGTAGCCGTCCATCCCGGGCATGGCCACGTCCAGCACGATCAGGTCGGGGGATTCCGAAGTGGCCAGGGCCAGGGCTTCCAGGCCGTTCTGGCCAAACAGGGCATTGCAGTCGGCCTTGAGCAGGTTGCAGAGCCCGTTCAGGGCGAGCCGCGAGTCGTCCACCACCAGCACGGTGGGACGACTGGGCGGAAGGGTGCCAAAGGGAGCCATGAACTCGATTCTGACATGGAGGACGGCCTGCCAGGAATGTCAGTCGGCATACTTGACTGAGCAACCGTACGGCCGCGACGTCGGCACGCTCACCGGTTTCCCGGCCATCGCCTCGGCCAGCGCCCGCGACACGTAGTTGGTCGCTCCCGCGACACTGGCCGGGTCCGGGGTGGGTTGATCGTCGATGGCGCCGTTATAAATCAGCGTTCCCGACGGATTGATGATGAACATGTGCGGGGAGGTCTTGGCGTCGTAGAGGTGGCCCAATTGGCCGCCCGGGTCCAGCAGCACCGCCGTCGGGGCCGCGTTCATCCGTTGCACGTAGGCATTCTCCTCGTCCGGCGTCACGTAGCCCTGCTTGCCCGGCGCCGAAGAGACGACGGTCAGCCAGACCACGCCGCGCGCAGTCCATTCCTTCTGGAGCTTCTGCATGTTTCCGCTGTCGTACTGCTTGCGGACGAATGGGCAACCGTTGTTGTGCCATTCAAGGACCACAGGCTTGCCGGCGTACCCGGAAAGCGTATGTTTCACGCCGTTGCTGTCGGTCGCCGTGAATTCCGGCGCCTTCTCCCCGACCCGCGCGGCCCAGGCAGGTACGACCAGCGCCGCCGCAACCACGAGCGCCGCCCAAGAACCCAGCTTTTTCATGTGGCCAACCTCCTTTGACGCCGGCTTTTTCCGATCGGCAGGCAGGGCCAGTATACAACTGCGCTACGGATTGGTTGATGGTTCAGGAAGCGCGCGAACGGGAGCCGACACGGCATAGGCCCGGCCCGGACCCAGTTTCAAGATTCCATCGAGCCGGCCGGGCGTCCTTGCCAGTTGGTCGGACTTCCTGAGGGTCAGCCGCAGGCCGCCAGGGAGCGTCGTAGCTGTCTGGGGCGCGGCATGGTCGATCTGACCGGCCTCGAGCGGAAAGAAGGACGCCTTGGCAAGGCCGGCGCCAAGGATCGTGAGCCCGAAGAACCCGCTCTCCGAGGTCGCCTCGGCCCTCCAGGCGGGTGGCATTGGCTTGGGCAGGCGCGATCCCGCCTCCTGGAACAGCCTGTGCGACGCCGGCACCGGGCCGGGTGCCCTGCGCACCGACAACGTCAGCGTCAGGTCCGCCTTGCCCGGTACGCAGGTGTCTTTGCAGACGAGCCAGCTGACTTCGGCGGAAAGGGTTATGCTGCCGCCGGCCGCAAGGGTGGTGCTGGGCGTTTGTATCTCGACGGGCAACAGCACCGATCCCTGGTAGCCGTAATCGATCACCGAACCCGAGCCCAGTCGCTCTGGCGCAGGCCATTGGATGTCTCCCGCCTGGAATCCGGCGGGCAGCTTCCACCGGACCCGCGGCGGCTCCCCGGAATCGCCCGGATTCCTCCAATAGATGTGCCAGTGTTTCTGCATCTCGAAGTGCAACCCCACCAGCAGGGGCCTTCCCGGCTGGACACCATCTGTGTCACTGATCAGTTGGACCTTCAAGCCTTCGGTTTCCGCAGGGCCGCCCCAGGCGGACGCCGTCGCCAGCACCATCACCGTCGAAATGAGCCCCCATCGGATGGGCATGAAGCAGCCTCCGGTCCCGTTCATGGCGTGATGATATCGCTGACCGGTTTGGTCAGCATGCCCAGCCCGGTGAGGTCAGGCGCCCTGGAAGCGGGGAGGCCGCTTTTCGAAGAAGGCCCGCATCCCTTCCTTCTGGTCCGCGGTGGCGAAAGCCAGGGCGAACAGCTCGGCCTCGTGGGCAATCCCCTGGGCCAGGGTGGCCTCGGCACCGAAGTTCATGGCCTGCTTGCAGTAGGAGACGGCGATGGGCGCCTTGGCGAGAATGGCGGCGGCGATCTCCCGGCAGCGGGGCAGCAGCGCCTCGGGGGCGACCACCTCGTTGAAGAGCCCCATGGCCAGGGCCCGCTCCGCGCCGATGATTTCGCCGGTGAAGACCAGGTACTTGGCGTTGGACCAGCCGATGAGCCTGCCCAGGCGCTGGGTCCCGCCGTAGCCCGGGAGCACCCCCAGGTTCACTTCCGGCTGGCCGGCCTTGGCCCGGTCGCTGGCGATGCGCAGGTCGCAGGCCAGGGCCAGCTCGCAGCCCCCGCCCAGGGCGAACCCGTTCACGGCGGCGATGACCGGGTGGGGGAAGTCGTCGATGAGGCCGTAGATGCGTTGGCCGCGCAGGGCAAGTTCCCTGGCCCCGGCGCAGTCCAGGACGGCCAGGCCCTTGATGTCCGCCCCGGCCACGAAGGCCTTGCCCTTTCCCGTCAGGATGACGGCCCGCACCGAGGAATCCAGCTTCAGGGCCGTGAAGGCCTCCTCCAGGCCGGTCAACACGGCGAAACTGAGGGCGTTCAAGGCCTCCGGGCGGTCGATGGTGACGAGGGCGACGCCGCCCTCGACTTCGGATCTGACGAATTCGTTCATGGCCTGCTCCAAGAACATCCTCGATGGGCGACTTTGAAAGAGCATGGAAGTGTACACCCGGGCTTCCCGGCGGCAGGGTTGGGAGGCGCCCAAATCATTGACATTTCAAGCGGGTCGGACCACCGTTGACGCATCCAATCCAGCGGAGGTCACCGTGCGCGCCAAAGCGACCCTTTCATGCCTTCTGTGCGGCGTGGGGCTGTCAGCCCAGATGCCCAACCCCTATGGCCCTTCCATCACCCTGGAAGCCGCCCGGAAGCCCGCCGAGGCCGCCCTCGCCGAGGCCGCCCGGAACAAGTGGACCATGGCCGTGGCCATCGTGGACGTGAGCGGGAACCTGGTCTACTACGCCAAGATGGACAACACGCAGTTCGCCAGCGCCAAGGTGGCCATCGACAAGGCGTTCTCCGCGGCCGTGTACAAGCGGCCCACCAAGGCCTTCCAGGACGGCCTGGCCGCCGCCGGCAACGGCCTGCGCATCCTCGGGCTCAGGAACGCCGAACCGGTGGAGGGGGGCATCCCCCTGCTGGTCGACGGCAAGATCATCGGCGCCATCGGCGTCTCCGGCGACAGCAGCGAGCACGATAACCAGTGCGCCACGGCGGGCGCCGCCGTGGTGCACTGACGACGGCACGGGCGCAATCCCCGGGCAGGGTTCCTGATCCAGGCCGAGGCTAGCGCGGCACCAGGAGCAGCTTGCCGGGCCTGCCCTCGTCGATGGTATAGACAAAACGCTTGAGGAAGCTCTGCCCCAACAGGCCGTCGATGCCCACTTCCGAAGCCGGGACGGCGGATCCGGCGACCCCGGTGCCCGCCATCCCCGCCACCACCATCCGGGGCAGGGTGATGGAACGGCCCCGCAGCTTCTGCCCGCCGGCCAGGGTGAGGGTGGTTTCCTCTCCCAGGCTGGCGCTGAGCCCCAGCGCGTCGATGAGTTCGGCCGGGAGGCAGACCTGCTGGGCGCCGGTGTCCACGATGAAGCAGCAGGGCTCATCGCCCACCATGGCCTCCACCAGCACCAGCCCGTTGTCCTGGGCGTCCTGGCGCGCAGCGGCCCAGCGCGCCAATTCCCGGCGCCAGCCCCGCACCTTCGCCAGGGCCGCCAGCAGGTCCGGATCCGGGCGGTCGCGGCAGGCCGCCCGCAGATCCGCCAGGAGCCGGTTCAGCCCGGTGAAGAAGGCCACGTCCCGGTCCTGGGCGTGGAAAGCCTCGTAGGCGTCCGAGCGGGCCTTCAGGGCCTGCTGTTCGGCCTCGAGCTGGGCGCGGGCCTGCCGGATTTCGGCGTCCAGCCGCCCCGTCCGGGCATTAAAGGCGTTCACCGCCTGCCGGGCCGAGGCCATCACCTCGTGGTATTTCGCCGCCAGCGCGTTCCGGGCCTTCACCCGCTCGTTGTACCGGCGCAGGGCGTCCGGGTCGGAAGCCGGGGGGGGCGGGCCGAGCGCGGCGTCCTGTTGCTTCAGGGCGGCCGCCAGTTCCTCGCCGGGCGCCAGTTCCCGGTCGGTCTGGGCCTGGGCGGCCTCCAGCTCCGCGTTCCGCTGATCCACCAGGGCATTGAAGCGATCCACCAGCGCGTTGACCCGCCGGTGGGCCGCCTCCAGGCTTTCGCCCCGGTAGAAGCGTTGCATGACGGTTTCCACCGCCGCCAGGCGCGGCTGGAACACCGCCGGGTTTCCGGCCTGGGCCAGCACGCAGCAGCAACACAAGGCGAGTAGGCGACGGATCATGGTTCCTTCAGTGTCCCGGATCGGTGGGGGGGATGGCCAGGACCACTCCGCCATGGATGTCCCGCACCAGGTTGTTCAGCCATTTCCCGGAAAGCAGACGCCGGATGCCGAAGGCCGCCTTCACCACCTCCTCCAGGCTGACCAGCGCCATGACCATGTAGATCGGCCACTTCAGCACCATGACCCCCAGGGCGGCCATGGGGATGCCCACGCACCACGGCGACAGCACGTCCACCAGGGCGGCGTAGATGGTGTCGCCGCCGTTGCGGCAGACCCCCACGATCATGATGAGGTTGATCACCCGCAGGGGCAGGGTCGCGGCGACCACCCAGGTGGCGATCCGGCAGGCCGCCATGGTTCCGGGCGCGACCCGGAAGAACGACAGGAAGGTGGGGGCGGCCCCGGCCAGGGCGCAGCCCATCACCAGCCCCACCCCGATCCCCAGCGCCACGCTGCGCTTGGCATAGATCCGGGCGATGGCATCCTGCCCGGCGCCGATGCGGTTGCCGACCATGGTGCCGCAGGCGTTGCCCAGACCGAAGGCGGCGGCGAAGAACAGGCCGGTTATCACCTCCATGATCTGGGCGGTGGTGGTGGAGCCTACGCCCTGCATGCCATAGAAGACCGTGTACATGCTGACGCCCATGGCCCACAGGATCTCGTTCAGGATCACCGGCAGCACGGGCCGGATGTAGCGCCGGAGGAACGCCCGGGAGTATCCGCTCATCTCGCCCAGGGAGGCGGCCAGCTCGTATTTGCGGCCGTAGATGATGGCCAGCAGGAACCCCAGCTCCAGGGCCCGGGCGATCAGGGTGGCCGTGGCCGAGCCGCGGACCCCCATCGCCGGCAGCCCGAACCGGCCGTAGATCAGCGCGTAGTTCAGCACCGTGTTCACCATCAGGGCCATCACGCTGGCGTACATCGGCGGCCGGGTCCGCCCCACGCCCCGGCTGTGGATGGCGTAGGTGGCCGAAATGGACTGGAGCAGGTAGCTCCAGCCGATGATCCGCAGGAAGGCGGCGCCCTGCCCGATCACCCGGGTGTCCCGGATGAAGAAGGTCATCACCTGGCGGGGCAGGAACTGCGAGACCAGGAAGAACGGGATGGCCGCCACCATGCAGATGTGCAGGGAGATGCCCAGCACCTTGCGCACCGAGACCAGGTCCCGCTTGCCCCAGAACTGCGAGCTGAACCCGCAGGCGCCGCTGTTGACGCCGAACAGCAGGAGGATGAAGACGAAACTCAGCTTGTTGGCGATCCCCACCGCCGAGATGGCCGTGTCGCCCAGGCCGCCGATCATGACGTTGTCGATCATCAGCAGGCCGCTGAAGATCAGGTTCTGCACCATGATCGGGAAGCCGATCCGCAGGAGCTCGGCATAGTACGGCCGATCGTCGAAGTCCAACAAATTCAATTCATGCCTCAGTATCCGGCGGCCTGCCCATCCTTGCGGCTTTCGCTGGCCCCGAAGTAGACCTTCTGCCCGGGATCCCAGCGTATCCCCTGATAGCCGCCATAGCCACCCAGCATCCAGCCCACCGTGTGGCCCATGGACATGAGTTCCCGCACGGTTTCATAGGGGAACCCGCTTTCCAGGTGGATCGTCCCGGGCAGGGCGCCCGGGTCGCCGGTGGGTTCCGGCCCGCCTTCGTGGGCCATGCGCGGAGCGTCGCCGGCTTCCTGGACGCCCATGCCGAAATCGACCATGTTCATGACGATCTGCACGTGGCCCAGGGGCTGGAACGCCCCGCCCATGACCCCGAAGCTCAGGAACGGCTCGCCCCCCTTGGTGATGAAGCCCGGGATGATGGTGTGGAAGGGGCGCTTGCCGGGGGCGTAGGTGTTGGCCATGCCCTCCTGGAGGGTGAACAGCTCGCCCCGGTTCTGGAGGCAGAAGCCCAGGTCGCCCGGGGTCATGCCGCTGCCGAAGCCGCGGAAGTTGCTCTGGATCAGGCTCACCATGGTGCCGTCCCGGTCGGCGGTGGTGAGGTAGACCGTGTCGCCGTGCCGCAGGGCGGGATGGCCCGGCTCCAGCCGCGTGGCGGCCCGGCCCTCGTCGATGAGCGCCCGCCGCCGGGCCGCGTAGTCCCTGGAGAGCAGGCCCGCCACCGGGACCTCGGCGAAGGCGGGATCGCCGTAGAACCTGGCCCGGTCCTCGAAAACGAGCTTCTTGGCCTCGGTGAACAGGTGCACGTGGCGCGGGCTGCCGAAGGGGATGCGGTCGAACCCGTAGCCTTCGAGGATCCGCAGCATCTGCAGGGCGGCGATGCCATGGCCGTTGCCGGGCAGCTCCCACACGTCATAGCCGCGGTAGTCCACGCTCACCGGGTCGAGCCAGTCGCTGTGGTGCGAGGCGAAATCCTCGCAGCCCAGGAACCCGCCCTGGGCCTTCAGGTACGTGTCGATCTCGCGGGCGGGGCCACCCCGGTAGAAGGCGTCCCGGCCCCCTTCGGCCACCTGTCCGAGGGTGCGCGCCAGCCTCGGATTGCGCCATACCTCGCCGGACCGGGGCGTCCGCAGGCCGTCGACCGTGAAGGTTTCCCTGAAGCCGGGGTACTGCCCAAGGATGGCCAGGCCCTGCGCCAGCTCCGAGGCGATCACCTCCGACACCGGGAAGCCCTCGGCGGCGTATCCGATGGCCGGAGCCAGCACCGTCGCCATGGGCAGCCTGCCGAACCGGCCGTGCAATTCGAACCAGCCGTCCACCGCGCCGGGGACGGACACGGACAGCGGCCCCCGGGCCGGGATGCAGGGTTGTCCCAGCCCGCGGAGATGTTCGAGGCTCAGCGACCGCGGCGAGCGGCCGCTGGCGTTGAGTCCGGCCAGCTTCCGGGTCAGGGGGTCCCAGACCAGCGCGAACAGATCGCCGCCCATGCCCGCGCCCGTGGGTTCCATGAGCCCCAGGACCGCGTTGGCGCCGATGGCCGCGTCCACGGCCGAACCGCCCGCCTTCAGCAGGTCCAGGGCCACCTGGGTGGCCAGGGGCTGACTGGTGCAGGCCATGCCGTGCTGGGCGGCCACCTCGGAACGCGTGGCGAATGCCCTTCCTGTGACACGGTCCATGTGGCCTCCCCTGGATGGGGAAAGTCTAGTCTCATCCCAATGAACCGAGGTTCTTTTGGGCCATGGCCCGGGCGGTGCCGATGCCGAAGTGCACATAGACCTCCGGGGCCTCTTTGAGCGGCATCCAATAGCCCCGCACCGAGGTGTCGCCGTAGATCTCCTCGGTGCAGACCGTTTCACCCGTGCGCAGCGCGACATTCGCCTTGCACTTCCGGCAATTGCCATCGGCCCCGTGATCCGCATTCAAGGAATGACACTTGATGCCGGTGGGGATCCCGAACTTGCGGGCGAGATCATTGACCGCCAGCACGGTCCGGTCCTTGTGGATGAGCATGACCGGTTCGGGGAAGGGACCCCACATGGTCTGGAAGGCATCAAGGATTCTGGGTTCGACCATGGTCGCAACTCCTTTGGGGTCCGGCGGCCTTCGGGCCGGCCGGAAGTGGGTCTGTGTGCAAGTAGAACGTTGGAGCGGAAGGATTTATTGCGGGTCCTTGAACTCCCGGAAGGACTTCTCGCCAACCTCATCCCACCATTCGTCATAGTCGGACCAGGCCCTGCCCCGGGACCGGTGCTTGCCGCCGTGGCCATGGCCGTGGTGCAGGCCGCCGACCAGGATGCGCGTCATCAGGATCAGGCCGACGCTTTGCCAATAGCCGATGGCCTTGACCCCCAGCAGGTCGGGCAGGATGTGGTTCCAGAGCAGGGCGACGATCCAGCCGAACACCAGCGCCAGCAGCGCCGCGATCAGGATCCCGGCGGCCACGTGGCCGGCCACGAGCAGGGCGCGGTGGCGTCCGGTATAGGGGGTTCGGTGGTGGGATCCGAAGATCATGGTCTGCTCCTAGGATGGATCTCGGTAGTCGGACAGGAGTTCCCGCAGCCTGGCGGTGGCGCGGCTTTTCCGGGAAAGCAGGGTGCCGATGGGTTCGCCCCACGCCTCCGCCAGTTCACGGAAGCTCCGGCCCTCGATCTCGATGGCGACCCAGACCGACCGCTCCTTGGCGCTGAGCCGGCCGATGGCCACCCGCAATTGCTCCCGGAGCTGGATCTGGTGGTAGGCCTGTTCCGGATCGGGGCCGTCGTGCTCGGGCTGGATGGCCCGGGGCGCATGCCCATCCTCCTCGGCCCCATGATCGAGGGAGACGGTCGGCACGCCTTTGCGCCGGTGGTCGGTGATGCGGTTCGCCAGCGAGCGGTAGATGTAGGCGGTGAGATTCTCCACCTCCTCGACCATGTCCGCTCGCCTGAGCAGCCGATAGGTAACGTCGGCCACGATGTCCTCGGCGTCCATGCCGGAGAAGCCATCCATCTGCCGGCGCACGAACCCGAGCAAGCGGGCTTTCTCGCGCTCGAACACACCGGCGAGACGGGTCTTGCCTTCCTCCATACGCTTGCGGCCTCGATTCGGGTGTGCGCGGATAGCGCACCTACCATCTAGGACGCGCCAGCCGGGCGAATATTGCAATCAAACTTGCCTCAGTAGGGCGATTCGCCTTGCACCAGGCCGAACGACGACGCCGGGGCGGAGACGCCGTTCACGGTGGTGCCGCCATTGTGGATGGCCGGGAAGATCGGCTGCATGTTCTGGGGGAAGCCGAAGCTCGGCACCGTGAGCGCATCCAGGCCAGCCACCTGCTCGGCGGTCAGGGCCAGGTCCAGGGCCCCCAGGTTGTCTTCCAGCTGCTCGAGCCGGCGGGCCCCGATGATGATCGACGCCACCCCGGGACGCCGCCCCAGCCAGGCCAGGGCGACCTGTGCCACCGTGCTGCCGTGCACCCCGGCGATGAGCTCCAGCGCGTCGATGAGCGCGAAGGTGGTCTCGTTGAGGAAGGATTCCAGGAACTGGCCGCGGTCGCGCCGCTGGGTGCCCACGCTGTTCCGGGTGTATTTCCCGCTGAGGGCGCCGCTCTTGAGCGGCGACCAGGGCGTGATGCCGAGCCCGAACTGCAGGGCCATGGGCACCAGTTCCTGTTCGACGCTCCGCTGCAGCAGCGAATACTCGATCTGCAGACCGATGAAGGCGGACCAGCCGCGGAACTGGGCCAGCATGTTGGCCTCGACGATCTTCCAGGCCGGGGTGTCGGAGACGCCGATGTAGCGGACCTTGCCGGCCCGGACCAGGGCGTCCAGGGCGGCCATGGTCTCCTCCATGGGGGTATGCACGTCCCAATTGTGCAGCCAGTACAGATCGATGTAGTCGGTCTGCAGCCGGCGCAGGGAGTTCTCGCAGGCCGCGATGATGGATTTCCGGCCCGAGCCGCCGCCGTTGGGATCCCCCGGGTAGAGGTTGCCGCTGAACTTGGTGGCGAGCACGAGCCGGTCCCGCCGGGACGGGTGGCGGCCGACATGGTCGCCGATGATCTTCTCGGAATGGCTCTTGGTGTAGAAGTTGGCGGTATCGATGAAGTTCCCGCCCCGTTCGATGAATCGGTCGATGATCAGCCGGGACTCCTCCACGCTCGAACCCCAGCCGAGATCTTCACCGAAGGTCATGGCTCCCAGGCACATCGGGCTGACCCGAAGACCGGAGTGGCCGAGCGTCACGTAATGGTCGAGTGGCATAAGTTCTCCTTGGGCGTGGGTTGAAACCCGCTGCCAGCATAGGTCCCGGAAAGCGGACGATGAATGCTTGAAAGTCCGTATGACTTGCGCGATCGTTCAGCCATGGCGGACCTGTTCTCGGACATCCTAACCCTGGCCAAGGCCCAGTCGGTCATCACCGGCGCCATGGAGGCCGGCGGCGCCTGGTCCCTCCGGTTCCCGCCGCCGGCCATGATCAAGTTCTTCGGCATCACCCGGGGCTCCTGCTGGCTTCAGGTCGAGGGTGAAAGCACCGACCTGCGGCTGGCCGAGGGCGATGTCTTCCTCCTGGCCGCCCCGCGCGCCTTCATCCTGACCACGGACCGGGCGCTCAAGCCTCTGGATGCCACGGAGGCCTGCCGCGCCCAGCCCGGGCAGGCTTCGAGGATCGGGACCGGGGATGCGTTCCAGATGCTGGGCGGCCACGTGGAGCTGGGCCCAGGAGGCGGCGACCTCCTGACTGCCGCCCTGCCGCCCCTGCTGCTGGCCCGCGCCGGTTCCCCCCATGCGGCCATGTCGCACTGGGTGCTGGCCCAGCTGGTCCAGGAGCGTTCGGCGGAGCTGCCGGGCGCGGCGGTGGCCTCCGAGCAGCTGGCCCATCTCCTGTTCATCCACATCCTGCGCGCCCACATGGCCGAAACCTCCCAGTTCCCGCCGGGCTGGCTGCGGGCGATCACCGACCAGCAGCTGGCCCCCGCCCTGCACCTGATGCATGGCGAGCCGGGCCGGTCCTGGCAACTGGGCGAGTTGGCCAAGGCGGCCGGCATGTCCAGGACCACCTTCTCCACCCGCTTCCGCGCGGCGGCCGGGGTCCCGCCCCTCGCCTACCTGACCGAGTGGCGCATGCGCCTGGCCCGGCGCGCCTTGCAGGAAGGGAGCACCCCGGTGTCGGCCATTGCCTATTCGCTCGGCTACACCTCGGAAAGCGCCTTCAGCCACGCCTTCAAGCGGACCACGGGAGTGGCGCCGAAGGGCCTGCGCGGAGCCCGGCTGGTGGCCGGAGAAGGGGTGCCGGACTGAGTTCCCGGCACGGACGCCGCGCAAGGCCATGTGGAGCCCTTTGCCCACCGGCAGCGTGGTCGTATTGAATTGTCCGGATCGCTCGACGGCCTCCAGGTAGCCCGCGATTTGCGTGGCGTGGGACAGGGCATTACCGGCGAAAAGGACCGCGTCCTCGCTGGAGGTGGGACCGGACTTTTTTATTGACTGATCGTTCAATAATCCTATCCTTGTGATCATGGCGAGACCAAAGGCATTCGACCGAGACTGGGCCCTGACGAGGGCCCTGGAGCTGTTCCAGGCCAAGGGCTACGAGGCGACCTCGATCCAGGACCTCGTGGACGCAATGGGGATCGGCCGTCAGAGCCTCTACAACACCTTCGGAGACAAGGAGGCGCTCTACCGCGAGGCACTCGAGCGCTACGTCGCGGAAGGGTCGAGGTCCGTCCTGGCGGCCCTGGAAAGCCAACTGCCCCTGCGGCGGGCCGTCTCCGCGGTCCTCGAAGGGGTGGTCGCCCACCTGGCCGCGCCGGACTGCCGGCCCTGCTTCATCGCCCACGCGGCCCTGGACCGGGCCAGGTTCGACGGGTGGACCGCCAAGTGCGTCCATAACGGCTTTCAGGACTCCCTCGGGCTATGGGAGCACCGCTTCCGGCGGGCGCAGGCGGCGGGCGACCTGGGGGCCCATCACGATTCCCGGACCCTGGGCCTGGTGTTCCAGAGCACCATCTATGGCCTGCAGGTTTCGTCCATGGCCGGCGTCGCACGACCGGACCTGGAGGCCGCGGTGCGGATCATCCTGTCGATCCTGGGGTGATTTTTTTAGCTTGATAATGGAACGAACGTTCAATAACAGAAACAAACAGCCTGAAAGGGGAACCACCATGAACGACACCTTCACCCTTCGCCGCGGCATCGCCATTCCAGCCAGCCCCTTTCCTTTGCTTCCCCTCCGTTCCTGCGTGCTGTTCCCGGGTACCGTGCTGACCGTGCCGGTGGGCCGGAGCCGTTCCGTCGCACTTCTGGAGGCGGTCCACGCCGGCGACGTCATCGGCGTCGCACCGCAGCAGGACACCCGCAAGGAGGATCTGACGCTGGCGGACCTGAACCCGGTCGGGGTCTTCGCCCGGATCGTGGACATCCACCGGGTCTCCGCGGGCGATTACCGCCTGACGCTGGAGGGGCTCGACCGGTTCCAGCTCACCGGCCTTCTGCGCAACGATCCCTTCTGGACCGCCTCCGGGGACCCGGTCCGTGACGAGATGGAGGACGCCGGAGCGGCCGCGGCGCTCGCCGTGGATCTGCGGGAAAAAGTCCAGGCCATGGAAGGATGGGCCCAGGCCGACCTGGCCGATCCCGGCATCGATCCGGGGCTCTATGCCGATCAGGTGGCCTCGGCCCTGGGACTGCCCCCGGCGCGGGAACTGGAGGTGCTGGCCGAGCGCGGCGTCGCTGCGCGGCTCAAGCTCGTGCTCGAGCTCTTCGGCACCCAGGTTCTCCACGCCGAGGTCAAGCGCAAGATCCGCCAGGATGTCCAACGGGAGGTGGGGAAGGGTCAGCGCGAGGCCGTCCTGCGGGAACAGCTTCGCGCCATCCAGCGCGAACTGGGGGACGACAGGCAGGCCGACGGAATGGGCAAGCTCAAGGAGCGGCTCGACCAGGCCGGGCTCCCCGATGAGACCCGGGAGGCCGCGGACCGCGAGTTCCAGCGCCTCGAAGGGATGTCGGCGCAGGCGCCGGAAGCCAACGTCATCCGCACCTGGCTCGAGCTCATCGCCGACCTGCCCTGGAGCGCCAAGGCCGAGGTCAAGGACGATCCCGATTCCGTCGCCCGCAAGCTGGACGAGGACCACCACGGCCTGGCCGACGTGAAGAAGCGGATCCTGGAGCACATGGCCGTCCTGAAGCTGACGGGCCGGTCCCGCGGCACGATCCTCTGCCTCGTGGGCCCTCCGGGCGTGGGCAAGACCTCCCTGGGCCAGTCCATCGCCGACGCCACGGGGCGGCCCCTGGTCCGGGTCGCCCTGGGCGGGGTCGGGGATGAGGCCGAACTGCGGGGCCACCGGCGAACCTACATCGGAGCCCTCCCCGGTCGCATCCTGTCGGCCCTGAAGAAGGCCAAGGTCCGCAACCCGGTCCTCCTCCTCGACGAGATCGACAAGCTCGGCACCGGCTGGCGCGGTTCCCCGGAGGCCGCGCTCCTGGAGGTGCTCGACCCGGAGCAGAACAAGAGTTTCACCGACCACTACCTGGAGCTACCCTTCGATCTTTCGGAGGTGCTCTTCATCTGCACCGCCAACGACCTGGGCGGCCTTTCGGCGCCCCTGCGCGACCGGCTCGAAGTGATCGAACTGGCCGGTTACACCCAGGACGAGAAGATCCGCATCGCCCGCACCCACCTCCTGCCCAAGCTGCTCGCGGAGCTCGCGATCCCGCAGGGCTGCCTGTCGATCACCGACGCCTCCCTGGCCGCCATCATCCGCGACTACACCCGGGAGTCCGGGGTGCGCCAGCTCAACCGGGAGATCTCCAAGATCTGCCGTGGCACCGCCCTCGAGGTGGCACGCGCGGCGGACGGCAAGCCGCCCCGGATGGAGGTGGGCGAAGCGGACCTCCCCACCTACCTGGGAAAGCTCCGCTTCTTCTCGGAGATCGCCGAGCGCACCTCGGTCCCCGGGGTGGCCACCGGGCTGGCCTGGACCCCCTCGGGCGGCGACATCCTCTTCATCGAGACCTCGCGCATGCCCGGAAAGGGGCACCTGGAGATCACCGGCCAGCTCGGGGACGTGATGAAGGAGTCCGCCAAGGCGGCCTTGACCTTCGTCCGCAGCCACGCCGTGGAGCTCGGGATCGCCGGGGACGGCGAGGACGCCCTGGAGGCCTGGGACCTGCACATCCACGTGCCCGCCGGCGCCGTGCCCAAGGACGGCCCCTCCGCGGGGGTCACCATGTTCACGGCGCTCACCTCCCTCCTCACCGGGCGGCGGGTGCGCGCGGACACGGCGATGACCGGCGAATGCACGCTGCGCGGCCGCGTGCTGCCAGTCGGCGGCATCAAGTCCAAGGTGCTCGCCGCCCACCGGGCCGGGATCCGCCGCGTCATCCTGCCGGGGAAGAACCGACGCGACTATGAGGAGGTGCCGGCCGAGGTCCGGGAGCAGCTCGAGGTGGTCTTCGCGGACGACATGCGGGAGGTGATCGCGGCCGCACTGGAGGAGGCGCCTGCGCATCTCGGAAACGGAGACGGCGTCCTCCGCCCGGCCCGAGAAACGGAGATCCCGCTCGCGGGCTGACCCCCAGGCGCCGTTTTCCGCTGGCCGGAGCCTCCATTTCGTAGATGGTCATTCCGTGAACAAGGTCATGCCCACGCTGTAGGGTGGGGATCTTCACGAAGTCCAGCGGCTCGCACGATGCATCCCTTCAAAGTCCCCTTTCTGCCTTGGCCGCGGGCAGGCGGCGCGGATATCCTCGAGCCGCGGCCCCTGCCGCCAACCTGCGCTGCCCGCCGGAGAAGCCCATGAAACGAGCCATTGTCTTCGGAGCGACCGGGTTCGTGGGGTCGAACCTGCTCGGGGATCTGCTGGAGCGTTCCGATTACGAATCAGTCACCGCTGTGGTGCGCAGGGACCCGGGCCTGGCGCACCCCAAGCTGCACATCCTCCTGGGCGACCTGGATAGCGTGGGCGAAGGGATGTCCGGTTCGGCCCTGGACGAGGTCTTCATCGCCTTGGGCACGACGCGCAAACACACCCCCGACCGCACGGAATACTACCGAATCGACCACGACTACCCGGTGGCCGCCGCCCGCGCGGCCCAGGCGCTCGGCGCGCGATCCGTGTTCCTGGTCTCGGCGGTGGGCGCCGACCCGGCTTCCCGGGTCTTCTACGTGCGGACCAAAGGGGAGACGGAGCGGGATATCCTGGCGCTGGGCTACGACCACACGCACATTTTCCGTCCCTCCATGATCCTCGGGAACCGGCCGGAACCCCGCCCCCTGGAGCACCTCCTGGGGCGCGCCTGGGCGCTGCTGGATCCTCTCCTCATGGGGGCCTTGGACCGCTACAAGGGCATCCGCGGGGAGGAGATTGCCCGGGCCATGGGGCGGGCGGCCGCCGACCGGCGGCAGGAACGGGTAGCGATCTACCACTGGCGGCAGATGCAGGACCTCCTGGTGTGAAGGCTTGGGCCGCGGCCCAAGCCGGTGTTTTCCCGTGCGCCAGCATGTCACGGCGGTGGTTCAATCCGGTTCCACCCAGATAGCGCGAATCCAGGCATACACGCCGGCCGTCTACCGGAGGGCGGCCAACTCCTCCATGAGAGTCGGAAGGGGCATGGCTTCCACGCCGCTGCCCATGGGATACCGTTCGGTGCCGG
>CAZVHQ010000072.1:0-15744 GCA_964627225.1 uncultured Mesoterricola sp. | reverse complement strand
GGAACTTGGAGCAAGTCGTCAGCGTAGAACCACGCATACATGTTGCGGCGTTCCATCCGTTGCTCACGAAGGTATCTGGCTACCAGGACGGCAGAGGGGATGGGTAGGTGGTGGCGTTCACAACCTAACCGGATATGAGCGACCAAAAAGTCACAAGGAATCGGGCGAGGGTGAAAGAACTCAAGTATCTCCTTGACGGTAGATTGTTGCTCTGGTGATAGGGTTAGAGGGTTATATGTTCTGGGCATTTTGCACCTTTCTGTGCGTTCGGGGAAGTTTCATTCGCTTGCCCCTACAATATGAAAACCATATTGATAAAATGTTCCAGTTATATTTTTTATTAACGTCATTAGATAGAATAGATAGATAATATTGCAGGTAGAGACAACATATCTTGTGCTATGATTATTTTTCAACCACAACATATAGAATGAGAGTTCAACTCGGGTTCTACCGTGGTATACCGTGGTAAGAAAGAAGAAAGGAACTGAACAATGCTTTCCCTCTTTCGTCTTTCGTCTTTCTTACCACTGACTACCAAATCTACCGTGGTATACCATGATATTCCATGTTAAGAAAGAAGAAATAGAAAGATGAAAGAGGGAAAGGAATTCTACCGTGGAATACCATGGTAAAATTTACATAAAATATACTTATTTGCTCCTATTCGACTGATTAAGGGACCAGCCCACGCCCCGCCCCCGCCCCGCTCGGGTAAGAAAAAGGGGCCGGACCTGGGATCCGACCTCGCTGGGCAGACGCCGGTGCGGATTAATGCATCTTCTTGGCCTCCAGGAGATCGTCGAGCCCCAAAGCCATCCCGGACTCGATCTACCGGACAGCACGAACTGGACGATCAATCTGGTTCCACCGATTGCCAGTGAGCATAGCGCGAACCCCTTCGCTTCCAAGCCGTTCCTGCGGGTACCCGAGGGGTATGGCACTCGCCTTGTCGAGCCGCGCAATCTGTTCAGCATCGAGTCGGATCTACAACGCATACAACCTCGCCGCTTCGGTGACCAGCAATGCCATCACCAGCGTCGCCATCCCGTGGGACAGCACGGTACGGATCTACATGGCCTACAACGATGTGCTCATGAACCATTACGTGGTCCCGTTCACCAACGACTGAACGGCGGTTGAATCAGGCCGAGCCAACGCGAGTACAAAGGTCACGTCACCAAACGGAAATTTCCACACACTAAGATGCAACTACCGTTCATGCATCAGGTAAAAGTTTGGGCATTCCCAGGGGATTTCCGCTCTGCGGCTGGAAGTCAGCGGGAACTAGGTGGTTCGATACTGACGAGCGGCGGCGGGCCACTTCAGACCAGTGCCGTAGCCAGGGGGCTACCAGGGGCTCAACATTCCTTTCAGGCTTCCTGCCAGACCATATGTCCTTTCCGTTGCCGGAACACTGGCCTCTTGACCACACCTCAGAGTGGTGCACGGCCCAGGTATCAAATTATGGCTCAGTCGCGCGTCTGATCGTTGGCGGTGCTTTCGACCAAGTTCCGCAGCACCGTGGCAAGGTCGACGGTGCCCTTCCGGGTTGCGCCTTTGAAGCTGAGCCACCCTTCGTTGAAGCCGTCCAGCATTCGCATACGCGGCGTTGGGTTCCGCATTCCCTGGGAACGGAACAGCGTCTCCCATGAATCTCGGGGCACGGCCTGGGCACACACGCAGCGGCCAAGCAAGGATGCGAGCCCAGTGGCAAGGTCCTGGGGCGAGATCCGGCTCGGCCCACGTCCAGGGCGGCTACCATCGGCAGGGGCCGGTCCAGGGGCTGTAGAAAGCTGGGCATAAGGCCCGATGTCCGCGCCACCTCCACGTCCCAGGCGACGTTGTCCATGAACCAGGCGGGACGGAGGAAGGTGGTGGGCATGGGCAGACGCCCAGGCTGCATTTGTGGAGGCATCCGCACCCTTGCCGGAGCTTCCAGCCATTCAGGAGCTTGTGGCGGATGAGAACACAGCCCTTGCGGATCAGACCCAGGTAACCACGGTTACGCAGGCAGCCTTGGACACATGCCAGGAGACCGTGAAGGCTCAGGGCCAGGAAATCGAGGATCAAGGGGCAGAGATCGGAACCGTGAAAGAGGACTTGGCCGTAACACAAACGGAGTTGCAGACGCAGACAGTGCGGAAAGAGCGTTACCGGGCGGTTGCGGGGGTTTCAACTGGCTTGATCGTCCTACGGGTCATCATCGGGATTATTTTCCATGTGCCGGTGTTCTGAGCATTAGTTATTGTTTGGCTTTATAACTTCCGAGCCAGCGTTGAACCATGAATCGCCGCGAGTCACACGCTTTGAGCTCAAGGATTGACCTTGCCCTCTTGGGCCGCATAGGTCCATCCCCCCTGGGGGATAGACCAGGAGATGGCCTACTTCAAAAAATATCACTATTGTTCAATTAACATCAAACATTGCTCTGTTGCCTTCAATAAACCACTTGTGTCTAGTTGGATTCTAGGAAATTTGATTTCCATTAACTGTTTACCTGACTTTACATTAATAAACGAAATTGTATCAGTAACCAATGGAACCAATGGCATACTTGTAATTTTAACTATTAATAGCAATGATATTTCATGTTCTTTTGCTATGTTAATTTGTTCCTCCAACGGTTTATATGCTGCCAATCTATTAATGTCTTCATATGATTTGCTATATTTATTGTTAATTGGATTTGCAATGTCATTCTGAACTATATCTATACCTTTTGAATCTGCCATGAGCCACCATGGGTGATATGAAGCTGTCACACCGACCAGAGGGCCTTTATTCCATTTAATTGAAGCCAAATCTCCAATTGCATAACTTCGGGATCTGCCGACGCATTTCAATTCGCTGCATTGCACTTTGTCATCTTGAACCAAGAAACGGCCTTCCAGGTCAATGGCCACGCCCTCATCACGCATCAACTCGACCATATCTTCATCCATCGACACCCACAGGAGGCCCTTCGGAAGCAAACTGGCAGCCCAGGATCCAACCTTGGGCAGAATGGGCAGCAAATGATTTTCCTTGTCGTATTTATCGCGTTGAGGTATTACTTTTCCGATTGGAAGAAAAGGTAGAGCAGAAATCCGCTTCTGAAATTCCTCACCTGTCTCGGAATCTGATTTTATCAGTAACTTCCATGGCTCCGTTAAATTCATGGAAGGTGTAGTTGCAGTTGCAGTTGCAGTTGCAGTTGCGGGAGTGGGTGTCATGGAAGGCAAAGGCTGGACAGGAGCCGCCCCGAGCCTGAAGAAGAAGTCCCCCGTCAAGGAACTGCTATCCCATGGCACCTGCTCATCCTTCGAAGCTAGTTTCACGCCCACTCGCACCCGCTTGAAGACCTGCTCCACGCTGAGTCCAGGTTGGTTCAAGGCTTCGAGGAACTTCTGCGTATAGAGGCCATTTGATCCCGTTCCATCGCTGGCCGTCTTTCCAGGGGCCGTGGAGAAGGCGATGTAGGTGCCGGTCGGAGCATCCATCTGGGCCAGACCAGCAGGCCCTCCCCTGCGCCAAGAATGGCCGAAGGGGTCGTTCCGGCAGGCGTCCAGGATCATCAGATTGAGGCCGTTGCCCGCACTTTCCATCTTGGCCAGCACCTCGCTGGCATCCAGGGCCTTGAAGCGGACCTCATCTTCCGCTGCAATGTTGGCACCCACGGGGATCAGGTAGTTGCTCCCCTTCACCTGCATCCCATGCCCGGCGTAGTAGAACAGGCCCACGCTACCCGACTTCAGCCGCTGGCCGAACTGCCGCAACGCATCCTCCATCTGCGGCAGGGTGGCGTTGACCAGGGTCTGAACCTGGAAGCCGCACCTCTGGAGCGCACCCGAAACAGCCCGTGCGTCATTGGGTGGATTCTTCAGGGGCGAGGTCTGGTAGGCACCGTTGCCGATGACCAGGGCTACTCGGGATTCCAACCCAGTGGATTGCTGGGGTGCGGGCTTTACGGCGATGGCACGGCTGGTGTTAGGGGCTTGGGCAGGTAGGGGAGTGAGGATGGCCATGAGACCCAAGAGAGCTACCAACCCGGCCTTGAGGATGGACATATGGACCTCCATGGATCAGATTTCATCAACATTGGTGATTGGTTCCAACGGCATGGGGTCATTGAGTCCTCGCAACCGCCATCACCCGGAAGCCCAGGTTGCCCCAGCGACCGTCCGGAGTGTTGTTGCTGCGGTTGGTTGATCGATCAGGCCGATGTCCGAGGCCCCGGCCGGATCGGAACATAAATCCCGGGACGGCCTTCGAACCTCACGGCCTACCAGACGCCCCAGGGCCTTGCCCTCTTCGTCCGGTCGCCGACCGGCTCTGGACCACCGGGAATGGACCTCTTCCTTGTGCACAGCGGGCTGGACCGTGATCCAACCCTGTCAGGCGAGAAGGGGTGCTCAGGAGGCGGAAGCCCAGGTTGTTGTTGCGGTTGCCCGGGTCGTTCCTGTTGCGGTACGCCGATCGAACGTTCGAGGCGGTATTGTTCCAGCTACTGCCGCGATTCACCCGGTTGGAGCCCCTGATCCCTGTGTCCCACGTTCAAAGAACGACCTACGCAGCATCATCGTACCAGGTCCGACGATGGCCTGGAGCATTGATGGCAAGGAATACACCCCCACAGCCGACCTCTGCCGACTGGCGGCCTTGAACCTCCTGGTGAAGCGGATCCACTTGGCCCGGTGGAGACGACGTAGCCCTGGGTAGAGACGCCACCCGAGGAAAGACAACCCCTCCGTGACCGGGGCGAGGCGCGTGGCCCTTAGCTTGAACTCCAGGACCAGCCGGTCCCGGAGGAATTCCTGGATAGTGTTGTAGGTCTCCCACAATTCGGCCTTGTCGTCCCCCAGCAGCAGAATGTCGTCCATATAGCGCAGATACGCCTCGCACCCGAGGTGGTCCTTGGCGAAGTGATCCAGCACGCCCAGGTAGTGGTTGGCAAAGTGCTGGCTGGTGAGGTTCCCGATGGGTAGCCCTTTGCCGGATGGAAGGCCGGGTGGCATATGGCGGACGATAGCCTCCAGGGGCCGCATGAGCACCGGGTCTTTGAATAGCCGCTCCAGCATCTCCAGGAACACCTCGTGGTCCACGGAATCGAAGTAGCGGCGGACGTCGCACTTCAGCCAATAGCGGTGCTGTCGCAGCAGGCCCTGAGCGCGATCAAGTGCCGCATGGACACCACGCCCGGGGATGCAGGCGTACGAATCCTTAATCTGACGGGCGACCAGGGTTGGGCCAATCACGTTGCAGATGGCATGATGGGCCACCCGATCCCGGAAACTGGCTGCACTGATGAACCGTGGCTTTGGGTCCATCACCCAGAAGCTACGGTATGAATGCATGCGGTAGCTGCCATCGGACAACTCGGCCTGAAGTGCCACCAACTCCGGTTCCAGGTCGAAGCAAAACCGCATCGCATCCTCCTGACGTCGCTTGCCCAGCAGGGCCTTCCGGGCCGCTTCCAGGAGGTTCGTCCAGGCCGTGATCTCCGGCATGAGGTTGCCGAGGCGCTTCATGTCCGACTCGGTCTTGGAGGCTGAACCTCAGGTTGCCCCTGCCGCTCGCGCAACCATCCACCCAACATGCGCCCCACTTCCGCCATGGCCTTCGCGGCGTGCTCGTGGCCGTCATGGTTCAGGATTCGAAGTTCGTGGGCCAAACGGAGGAGAATACGCATGCGCTCCAGGCGCAGGTTGGCCCGACGCAGGACGAGCGTCTTGTCCCTGATATAGCGGGCCTCCACCAGATCCTCCACGACGTCCAGGGCAAGGTTGTCGATGCGATTCGAGAAGGTGAAGTGGTACTTCTTGGGAAACTTCTCGGTGACCGGCAGGAGCCACTTCAGGAAGTCCATCCACTTCATGAAGACCGGCAACTCGTCCATGATACGTGGCCTCCCTGGTGCGCCTTGTTCGGTGACTCCCCCCATTCGCGCCAACAGACCTTTCAACCCGGAGGTTCACCCGTTTCAATAGTCGGAGCAGGATGGGTGCCACCGTGGCCACCGTCTCCGGTCGGGGTCAGGATGGCAAGCAACTCACGACCGTACTTCTGGGCCTTGGCCTCCCCAAACCCCTCAACGTGCATCAACCCCGCAAGGGTCTGTGGGTGATCCACGACTATCTGGGCCAGCATGCGGTTTGTGCAGATGATGTAGGGGGGGATGCCCTCGGCCCTGCACCTTGTCCCTCGCCACTCCCGCAGAGACTGGAACAGCGGCTGGTGTTCCGGCTTCAACATCTGCCGCCAGGATTCGTCCTCCCGTTCCCGTGGGTGGCTGGTCCTATCAGGTCCAGGGGCCACCAGTCCGAACGATTCGTAGGTGACGACCAGGGCCAGATGGGGAACCTCGTGGTGACTGAAGAAATACTCACGGAGGCTGACGAGTTCCTTGTCCTTCAGGAATTCCCGGACCGGTCCATCATCAAACCCCTGAGCAAGGCTTTGGTACCGGAGGGTGAAGACCTTCACGTTCATGACGCTGGACCCAGGTCTAGAGAATCTGGTGCGACCAGGGCTCCGCCCTGGACCTGACACGCTTCGCTCCCCATCCCTCCGCCCCCAAGCAGGGCCTTCGGCGGCTTCGCACGCCGGGCCCTGGGGGCTACATCTGTCAGGTGGATCGGATCAAAAGCCATTGAAAAACCTGTAAAAGGGTAAAAGTGCTTTAGGGTAAGGTCCTCAGGAGGCGGAAGCCCAGGTCGCTGTAGCGGATGCCCGGGTCGTCCCTGCGGCGGTTCGCCGATCGAACGTTCGGCGCGGTATTGATCCAGCTACCGCCGCGAATCACCCGGAAGGAGCCCGATGAGGCACCTTGGGGATCGGTCACGGAACCACTCGGATAGTCACCGTACCAGTCCTGGCACCACTGCCAAACATTGCCATTCATGTCGTACAGACCAAAGGCATTCGGCTGCTTCTGGCCCACGGGGTGCGTGGTTTTGCCACTGTTACCGTCATACCAAGCGATGCCATCCAGGTTCCCATAGGTCTCCCCCGTCGTCCCCGCGCGACAGGCATACTCCCACTCGGATTCGGTCGGAAGCCTGAAACCACCATTCGTGGCCCCATTGACGGTGCCAATGAATCCCTGGGCGTCCGTCCAACTGACTGTCTCCACAGGAAGATCGTCTCCCTTGAAATACGAGGGATTCCTGCCCATCACTGCCACCCACTGAGCCTGGGTGACGTCGTACTTGCCCAGCCAGAAATCATGGCTGATCGTCACCTCATGCACGGGACGAGAATCCTTCAGCCAATCCTGGTCCGTGGCGTTCGTGCCCATGGTGAAAGTGCCCGCAGGGATCAGGACCATCCGCATCCGGCAGCGACCCAGGTCCAGGTCCGCTTCCCACAGCCCCTGGGGGTTCCTGATGGCCCCCGGTACAGGCGGAGGTTCTTCCCCCACCGGGAAGCTGCCCACGGAAGTGCTCACGATCAGCCCTGTTGACTGGGGGACGCCATCCCTGATTGCGAAACTGGCCGCCAGGGTGGCACCGCCTCCCGCTGCCACGAGTTGCCGCACCTGGGCCCGGTCTATTTCCAGAGTAATTCGCCCTTGGTGGACATAGGACTTCGCCCAGGAATCCGGCTGGACGGGAAGCACCAACCGCCTCGTATCCACGTCATAGTTGTCCACGTCTACGCGCACCGTCCCTACCTTGACGGGACCCATGGCCAAAACCCTCTGGACATACTCGTCCTTGGTCTCCAGTTTGTCCCGCTGCAACGCCTTCCATGGTTCCGCGAGGTTTCTGACAACCACCTTGTTCCCCGCCGACCGCAGGGCCTTCAGCTTCAGTCTGGCCAGTTCAGCGTGGGCTCCATTCGGGAATCTCGACAGGTAGGAGTCAAACTCCTTGGCCTCCCGACTGTTCTGGATGCCCTCCCAGAACGTGGCTTCCAACTCCGCCTCGCTCGGGCCGGTGAGATGGGTAGACAGCGGGTGGAAGTAGAAGTCCCCCACGGTGCTGTTTGACTCCCATGGCGTCTGCCCACTTTTGCTCCCATCCAGCACCTTCTCCCGGACCTTCTTGAACACCTCCTCCAGTTTCATCCCAGGCTCCTGGATCTCCTCCAGCAGAGCCTGGGTGTAGAGGCCATGCTCACCAGAACCATCCGCTGCCGTGCTGCCTGGAGCCGTAGCGTACGCGATCAGGCTGCCCGTCGGGGCCTTCACCTGCGCCAGACCCTTGTCCCCAACACTGCGCCAGCCCTTGGCCAGGGCGAACGGGTTGTTCCGGCAGGCATCCAGAATCAGGATGTTCAGCTTGTTCCCCGCAGCCTTCATGCTGTCCAACACCCGGCCCACGTCTACCCCTTCGTAGGGCACGTCGCTCTCCTTGTCCAGGCGGGCTCCGACGGGGATCAGGAAGTTCGAGCCCTCCACCTGGATCCCATGGCCTGCAAAGTAGAAGAGTCCGACGGCTCCGTTCCGGATCCGATTCCCGAAGGTCCGGATCGCATCCTCCATGGTCCGCTTGGAGGCGTTGGTGAGGAGTGTCACCTCGAACTTGCAGGACTCCAGAGCAGTCTTCATCGCCTGGGCATCGTTCGCGGGGTTCCGCAGCGGGGCATCGGTATAGGTGCTGTTGCCGATCACCAAGGCAATCCGTGATTCTTGGGCCACAGGCCGCTGGGATGCCTTTTTCACCGCGATGGCACGGGGTGGCTGAGTGGTCTGGCCCAGCAGGCATGAGGAGACAAGAACGCACGACAAGAGGGCGGCGGAAAGGCGCATGGGATCACCGGGGATTGAATGCCACATTATTCCACAAGGACGAGTTGGCCATGAGGAAGACATCCTGGGCAGCATTTGACAGCATAGCTGGTTGCCAATGATTTTCCCCGGTCATGGCTGATGCAGGGGCAACAAGCCTTGGTACAGTGGCAAATAGAACGGCCCCGAGTCTGCCCAGGTGAAGCCGTTGGGGAAGAAGAACAGGTTGTAGATCCCGGGTTGGCTGGTACCGATCAATTTGGCGGCTACATTGCTTCCCCAACTCACCGGAGCGGTGGGGAAGCTGCTGGTATCCATGGCCGCAAGATTCCCGTTCCCGTCGTTCAGATAGATGTCCGGAAGGCCGCCCTGGCGATAGACATAGACGATGATGTCGTCGTACCCGCTCCCCCGGAGGTCCTTAGTCTCAAAGAAGTTCCATCCTTCCACGATGTCTTCGCCCGTTATGCTCAGATTGGCCTGGGCCAGCGTGTTCCCATTCAAAGAGAATTCGTACAGGATCTGGGCCGCTTTTGTGTCGACGCCTTCCTGCACCGGGCTGCCCGTGTAGCCGTTGACGATCCAGGCTGTTCCAAATTTGCAGATGATGTTCGGTGTGGCACCGGCAGTCTGCTGGAAGACCTGGGCGTCCATGAAACCGCCTCCTCCCAGATACATCCCGTCGTAGAAATACATGGGCTGAGTGGAAGAAGCCCCCTGCCAGGACACCCAGGGAATCATCTGGACGATGGGGATGGCGAACTGGCTGCTCTGCAGCCAAGAGGGTCCGGTCTGCAGGGTCCATAACTGCATCGCTTCTCCGACCGTGGCGTCGTAGTACTCGCACACCATCTGGGTCGAGGGCAGTCCCGACTGGTTAGGGGGCAGGAAAAGGAACGTGCCACTGAAGGAAGGGTAGATGGACACGGGGGACCACTGGGTACCGGACATGCGGAATGCCTGGGTCGGTGAAGAGTAGGTAATGCTGCCATCGGAATTCATGATGCCAGCACCGTTTCCCACCCAGATTGCGTCCAGCCCGCCCACATTGTTCGCCGCGAATCCGACGGTGGCTCCCCAGGAGGGGACTCCAAACTGGTTTTCCACGCGATAAGTTCCATCCCCGTTGGAGATGACGGCGGCGGGCTTGGCATAGTTGTAATAGGATTCCGCCTGGGTTGCCGCGGCCCGTCCATCCTCGTTATTGGTCGCGAAGATGAAGTCGGGGTAGCCGTCCCCATTGAGATCTCCCACCGCCACCATCCTCGCCACCCCGCCCAGGTCCACATCCTGGGTGCCGAATAGTTGCAGGGTTCCGTCCACATAGCTCCCATCCGCCTGCTGCAGGAGGACGATGAGACGGTTGGGAGTCGGGGTGGTCACAATCTGGCCCACCACCGACTGTGACATCGACAGTTGCAGAATGATGTCCTGCCGACCGGAGAGCGTGAGATCGGCCACGGCCACCGTGGTTATGTTGAGGTTACCGGAGCCCAGGGCGTTGAAATAGGACGACACATCAGGCGTGGCGACGCTCGTCGCTGAGAAGATGGGGCCGCCGACCGCGTAGACGGCGATCTGGAAGTTCCCCGAGGCCACGGTTCCGGCCGCGTTGGTCACGCTGCAGGACACCTGGGTCTGTCCTTGGCTCCCTGCCAAGAACGCGATGGCATTGGTGCCCGCGCCACCCGTGATGGTGCCGTTGGAGATGGTCCAGGCAAAGGTGCAGCCCGTCTGGGCTGGAACGGAGGCCGCACAATCCTTCTGGGCAACTCCGACATAGGTCGGGGCGGTGATGGTGGCGATGGGAGCAGGCGGCGGTGATGCATTGCTGGCCGCACTTCCGCCTCCACCTCCGCCACAACTGAGCACGAGGATGGATCCAGGCAGGAATACTCCGAGCCGAAGAAAGCGCGAGGGAAAGAACATAGGGCCCCCAGGACTCAAATTCTGATGCTATGGTTAACTTCTATTAACAGCTTTTACAAGAATTGCAACCCAGAAGGCATTCATTTTCGATTCGCACATTTCTTGAAATCTTTAAGGGATTGCCAGCCCACGGGCATTGAGGCGCAGGGAGAGCTAAGCGACGTTCATTCCTAAAGGGATCATGGGGATGGGGTGTTCCCGACCCCAGTGCAATGCCAGAGGCTATCTCGCATCGTAGGTTAATTGTGCTTCTCTGACCTGCTCCCAGTTTGCCTTGGCCCAATCAACCAGTCCTTGCGTGGGGCGCAGAAGGCTCCTTCCAAGGTCCGAAATCTCGTACTCGACGCGGGGCGGTACTTCGGGAAACAACTCGCGGATAACCAGTCCGTCACGTTCGAGGTTCTTCAGGGTCAAAGACAGAATCCGCTGTGAAATCCCTGGAACCGCACGTTCCAGTTCGGAGAATCGAGCGCGTCCGCCGAGGAGGTCGAGCGAAAGGACGAGGAAGATCGTCCACTTGTCGCCGATCTTCGTGAGCAGAGCCCGCACAGCCATAGGGTCGGAACTCCTACAGACTGCTGCGGGGTCTAGGGGACCAGATTTGCTCGTATTTTTCATGGCTTACCTCAATGTTAGCTACTTATTTCAAAGTGCCTCCTTCCACGGTGCCAGATTTCAATTTACATTTGAAATGCCTTTTGCAAGCAACCTCTTGAGCACATGGAGGATCCAGGATGCCGAGTCCCAAATACGCTGCCTATGAGGCCGCCAAGCCATACTTCGATCTGGTTCGAGGGGCTCTAGGAGACCTCGTTGATGGCGACCACTTCTTCGACGCCGTCACTGATGACGTTGTCTACGAAGTACTCTACGACTTCCCCGGTTGGCCTCGCATCGTCCAAGGGCGCACTGATCTGATGGCCCAGTTCAGGGGCTATGGCGACAGCATTGAGCTTCAGTCTGCCGACAAGTTGATTACCCACGTGGCAGACGGCGGTCGTGTCGTGGTCATCGAGTATGAAGTCCATGGGACCATCCTCGCGACAGGTGTGAGTTACAACAATCGGTTCTGTTCAATCATCAAGATCGAAAACCAGAAAATCGCCCACTGGAGAGACTACATGGACTCGCTCGCTGCCTGGAACGCATTGACGGTGCGTGTTCGCTAATTGACCAGCAACCCGAGAGGATCAGGAGAAACTGTTATGAAGAAAATCCTCATGATTGAGGTGAGCCCGAGGGGGAAGGATTCAGCAAGTCGATCCGTCGCGGATGCGCTTGCCTTACGGCTCACCGATCTCTATCCATCAGCAAAGCTCATGCGTCGCGACCTAGCGGCCGAGCATCTGCCTCATCTGGATGAGGTCACGCTGAGGGCCATCTCAACAAAGGACTCGGCTGAAGCGGAGAGGTTGAGGAAGGCGGCCCACCAGTCAGATCAACTGACCGACGAGTTGCTGGAAGCCGATCTTCTGGTGATCGCAACGCCAATGTGGAATTTTGGCATTCCTTCCGCCCTCAAAGCTTGGATCGACTTGGTTGTGCGGGCGGGCAGGACCTTCCAATACTCCGATGGTGGCGTTCTTGGCCTAGCGAAGGACAAGAAAGCCATCCTGGTTCTGGCATCTGGCGGCGTTTTTTCCGAAGGCCCATGGCGGCCATGGGATTTTGTCGAGCCTTACCTGCGGCAAATCCTAGGTTTCATCGGCATCGTGGATGTTCAAACCGTTCGAATCGAAGGGATGAACCTTCCCCTGTTGGCCGCTAACGCGGTGCCAAAGGCGAACAAGGCTGTTGAGGAACTTGCGCTGTAAGCAATGTTCCCGACCATTCTTGGAGGCGGGCTTGGAAGGTTCCTCTGGTCCAGGCTCGGCTGTCCCGGAAGATCGGCATCCCGCTTTCGCGGAGCGGGCGGCAGCGGAAGATAGGCCGCTCCATGGGATGTTGCTGGATTTTGCTGGTGCCGGTGGCTGGATTTGCGTTGCGGTGGTGGGTGCTGGGGGCCTGATCCCCACCTGATAGGCTGGCCAACGGACATGAAAAAGCCCCCGTTGGGGGGCTCTGGGGCCGGTGCCGGTCTGGTTACCTGAGTGACTGGAGGATCAGGACCGACTGGTAGAGTTCCAGTGCAGCCCTCATCCGATATAAGTCGTCTGGGCATAAGAGATCTGGCTTGGAGCGGTTGAGGACTTCTTCGAGGGTTTCGAGCGTCTCGATGATGTCTTGAAGATCGTACCGCATGGTGATCATGGTGGACTCCGTGGGAGGGGGTTAGGCTTCCTCCGATACTTCGCTATTACTGAGTCCGCCACCGTTCACGAGAGGCAGAGAAGGGCAGGAAGACCAGATCGGGTGACCTGGACCCGAACCTGCTTCCCCGTGGTCAGGCTCCGTCAATGGCGGGCTCGCGGAGCGGCCGTTTGACGTGACCGATGGCGAACCGAATGAAACTGTCGCGGATTCTGCTTGCCGTGCAGAGCCCGATGGGGTCAGCAGGATCTTCTCCCTGGCCTTTGCTGCTTTGTATTGGGCGATCAGCCTTCGAACTACGGTCCCACTGAGTATTGAGTTAGACCGGGCAGTCTCAAACGGTCGTAGGTAGCACCATGAAGCGGCAGAACACCATCACTATTCCCCTCCCCGAAGTCCCCTCGCCCATCCCTAAATTGGCCTACACGGTCGAAGAAGCGGCTGAGGCCCTGAACTTGGGTAGGTCGCTCACTTTCGCCCTTATCAACGAGGGCCGTCTTCATACGGTGCGGTTGGGCCGGAAGATCATCATTCCAGTGACCGAACTTCAAGCCTTCCTGGATCGGGAGAGTGCCTCCTCATAATCCCGGAGTCCTTAGGTCTTCCGCCCCAGGCGGATTACACGGAGTCGCCCCTCGCTGATGAGTGAGAAAACCGGAGACCGCCCCAGATTGAGAGCCTCGCTGGTCTCCTCAACGGTGTAGGCCAGCTTGGGGATCGGCGAAGGTTCGGTTCAAGCATGGAATCTGAATGGTTTGGAGCTTCAAGGGTTGTTCCTGGACCCGTGCGGTAGTGCACGGTCCCAGGTGATGCAAAGCGAATCTCCCAGCCAACCAGGGTCTTGTGACCCGTACGTGACACGGACCACTTAGCATCCGGAAATCCTTCTGGTGTTGCCAGGAACTGGGTGAGTTCGGGGAAGAGTTTGTGACACGTACGTGACATGGACCCGAAAATTACCTCTGAAACAAAAACAGGACACTTGTAAGTGTCCTGTTTGCTTGCGCGTTCTGGAGCGGGTGAAGGGATTTGAACCCTCGACTTCAACCTTGGCAAGGTTGCACTCTACCACTGAGTTACACCCGCTTGAAGAACTAAGCTTAGCACGCCGGTGGATGGCGTCAACACTCAATTTGCCTTCTGGCAATCCGGACAAATGCCGAAGACGTGGAGCTGGTGCCGGGTGATCCGGAAACCGGTGCTTTGTTCCATGCCCAGGAGGCTCGGTTCGATGCCGCAAATGTCCACTTCGACCATCCGGCCGCACCGTTCGCAGGACAGGTGATGGTGGTGGTTGGCCGAATGGCAGCGGACGAAGCGCATCACCTGGTCCTGGCCCATGATGCTTTCGGCCCAGCCTTCCTGGACGAACCGCTCCAGGTTGCGGTAGACGGTGGGAATGCCGCACCGGTGCTGCTCCATGCCGCCCCAGATCTCGTCCACGGTCAACGGCCGGTCGGAACGCTGCAGCACTTGCAGGATGGCCTCCCGCTGGGGCGTCTGACGCATTCCGGCGGCCCTGAGGGACGGCGTCTGGGAAGTGACCTTGGCTTTAGACATGGCTCAAGGATGCCAAGAATCCCTGAAGATGAAAATGATTCTCTCCTGGAATCCTCTGTGCGCAACCTGGCCGGTTTCGGTCATGCTGGTCCCATGTTTCTCCAGGACCACCCGCTTGCCGGCGGCACGGTGCAGGCCGCGCCGTTCCTGCCCCTGGCCTTCCGCCTGGGGGCGGCCTTCGGGCTCATCGTGCTGCATCTGGCGCTGCCGCCGCTGGTCTTCGGCGGCCTGCCCGGTGAAGGCTTCTATCTGGGCTGTCTGGGGCTGCTGTTCCTGGAAAGCGTATGGGAAGTCCACCGGTCCTGCCGGCGCGGGCTTACGCCGTTCGCCACCCCGGGCGTGGGGTGGATCCGCTTCAACCTGTTCCTGGACGCGGCCCTGATCACCCTGATCATCGCCTTCCAGGGGGTGGACCAGGCCCAGCTGGCGACCATCTACATCTTCCCGGTGCTCGCCTCGGCGTTCTACCTGAACATCCCCGG
Organism: uncultured Mesoterricola sp.; assembly: GCA_964627225.1. Classification (GTDB taxonomy): domain Bacteria; phylum Acidobacteriota; class Holophagae; order Holophagales; family Holophagaceae; genus Mesoterricola. Next base: position 810 of record CAZVHQ010000072.1, on the reverse strand, counting down.
GATCGTGGGGGTGGCGATCCTCTCCTCGGCCATGCACCTCACCAGCGTGCTGTTGTTCCTGTCGGGCAGCCTGCCCAGCTTCGGCCGGTCCGACTCGGCCTTCTGGGCCGACCCGCCCCAACTGGCCTTCATCCTGGGGTTCGCCACCCTGCAGATTTTCGCCGCGGCCCTGGTGGTGGTGGTCATCCGCAAGCACATGGAGACCCTGCGCCAGAACCTGAGCAAGTCCGAATCGGTGGTGGGCGAGCTCTCCACCCTCTACCAGCTGGTGTTCGAATCCATGTTCTCCGGGCTGGTCACGGTGGACCTGGAGGGGCGCATCACGTCGGCCAACCAGGCCGCGCAGAACATCCTGCGCCGCCCGCTGGAGCCGGGGACGCCGATCGACGCCCAGGGGCTGGGCGCCCTGGCCGACCTGGGCAGCAACCTGAGGGACGGCCGGTTCGAGCTGGATATCACCACCCCCGAGGGGGACCAGCGGATCGTCGGCGGCAATCTGGTGAGCCTCTGCGCCGCGGGCGGCCGCGATTCGGGACATCTGGTGGTGTTCCAGGACCTGACCCAATTGAAAGCGCTGGAGGAGCGCACCCGCATCAGCGAACGGCTGGCGGCCGTGGGCGAGCTGTCGGCGGAGATGGCCCATGAGCTGCGCAACCCGATGGCCTCCATCCTGGGCTGCGTGCAGATCCTCAAGCAGGGCGAGCAGCCCAAGGCCATGGTGGAGCGGGTGCTCACCATCCTGGGCCGGGAATCGGAGCGGGTCAGCGCCCTGGTGACCGATTTCCTGGATTTCACCCGGCCCCGGCCGGC
>CAZVHQ010000071.1:0-16680 GCA_964627225.1 uncultured Mesoterricola sp. | reverse complement strand
GCTTCAGCCCGGCACTGGCGGTGTACGCCGCGGATATCCTGGTGGGCGAGCAGGGCGGCAACCCCCTGTTCCGCACCGGGCGCTTCGATCCCGCCACCCTGCACCGGCTGGGCCTGGCGGACCGGATCGAGGCGTGGCGGCAGGCCATCCACGAACTGCCCGGCGAGCATGGAGGAACCCACAATGGCTGAAAAGGTCCTGCTGGTGGATGACGACGAACTCATGCTCCGCAGCTATCACCGAACCCTGCACCGGAAGTTCAAGCTCGAAGTGGCCATGGGTGGCGTCCAGGCCCTCCAGGCGCTGGAGCGGCACGGCCCGTTCGCGGTGATCGTCGCCGACATGCGCATGCCGGGCCTGAGCGGCCTGGACGTGCTGCAGGAGGCGGTGCGCCTGGCCCCCGAAACGACCCGGATCATGCTGACCGGCGATCTGGATCTGCACACCGCCATGGACGCGGTCAACCAGGGCCGGGTGTTCCGCTTCCTCACCAAGCCCTGCCGCCCCGAGGACCTGGAGGCGGCCATCCAGGCCGGGATCCGCCAGCACCAGCTGATGATCGCCGAGCAGGAGCTGCTGCAGCAGACGCTCATGGGCAGCCTCCAGATGCTCACCGACCTGCTTTCCCCGCTGGATCCCGAGGCCCTCGGCCAGGGCCGGATGCTGCGCGACCGGGCGGTGCTCCTGGCCCGGGCCCTGCGCTTCGAGCCGGAATGGGATCTGGAGACCGCCGCCCTGCTGCTGCCCATCGGCCGCATCGCCCTGCCGCCGGAGCTGCTCGCCAAGCTGAAGGCCGGCGCGCCCCTGGACCCCCGGGAGCGGACCCTGCTGGACCAGGTGCCGGAAACCGGCGCCCAGCTGCTGGACAACATTCCCCGGCTGCACGAGGTCGCCCGGATCGTCCGCTACCACGCCAAGGGCTACGACGGCTCGGGCCACCCGGCTGACGGCGTGGCCGCCGAAGCCCTGCCCATGGGGGCCCGGATCCTCAAGGCCCTGAACGACTTCACCCACCTCGAACGGGCCCGGCGCAGCCGCAAGGTGGCCCTGGAGGAACTGGCCCTGCACTGCGGCCAGTACGACCCGCGGGTGCTGGAGGCGCTCTACGCCCAGTTCGGCACCCCGGCCGCGGCCGCCGTCGAACGCGCCTGCCCGGTGGCGGAGCTGCGCGAGGGCATGATCCTCGCCCGGGATGTGCACACCCTGAACGGCCGGCCGGTGCTGGTGGCCGGGCTCAAGCTGGGGCCGGCCCACCTGGTGCTGCTGCGCGACGTGGTGGAGATCCTGGATCTCCAGGAACCCGTCTATGTGAGCCACGATTGAGCCGGGAGCCGGGGATGCCGAACAAGATCCTGCTGGTGGATGACGAAAGCAACGTGCTGGAGGCCTATACCCGGGTCCTGCGCCGGCGCTTCGACCTGGCGGTGGCCCCGGGCGGGCCCGAGGCCCTGGATGCCCTGGCCCGCGGCGGCCCGTTCGCGGTGATCGTTTCCGACCAGCGGATGCCGGGCATGGACGGCGTGGCGCTGCTGGGCCAGGCCAGGGAGCGCTTTCCGGACACCACCCGGATCATGCTCACCGGCAACGCCGACCAGGCCACCGCCATGGCGGCGGTGAACCAGGGCGCCATCTTCCGTTTCCTGACCAAGCCCTGCGATTCGGCAATGCTGGCCCAGGCCCTGGATGCGGGGATCCGCCAGTACGAGCTGGTCACCGCCGAAAAGCAGCTTCTGGAGCAGACCCTCAAGGGCACCCTGGAGGTGCTGGTGGAGCTGCTCAGCATCCTCGACCCGATCTCCTTCGGCCGGGCCCAGACCATGGCCGAACTGGCCGAAGCGGTCGCCCGGGACCTGGCCATGCCGGCCCCGTGGGTGCTGGGGATCGCTTCCATCCTCAGCCAGATCGGCATCCTCACCGTGCCCGACACGCTGGTCTCCAAGCTGCACACGGGAGGCTTCCTCAACAGCAGCGAGCGGGAGATCGCCAACCGGGTGCCGGAGATCGGCGCCAACCTGCTCAAGCGGATCCCCCGCCTGGAACAGGTGGCCGAGGCCATCTACTACATGAACAAGAACTACAACGGCACCGGGTTTCCGGCCGACGGCTGCAAGGGGCCGGACATCCCCCTGGGCGGGCGCATCCTCCGGGTCGCCGCCGACTACCTGAACCTGCTGGCCAGCAAGGGCGAACCCAAGCTGGCTGTGGCGGAGATGGAATTCCGCACCTCCTGGTACGATCTCGCCGTGGTGCGCAGCCTGGCCCGGGTGCTCAAGGCCATGGAGCCGGTGACGCCGGAGACCGAACTCCGGGAAGTGGGCCTGAAGGATCTCCGGCACGGCCAGTTGCTGGGCAGCGATATCGAGACTGCGTCCGGTTTGCTGCTGGTGCCGGCGGGCACCCGCCTGGGCTTGACCCACCTGGAAAAGCTGCGCAACTTCGCTCGGCTCGGCGGCATCCGGGAACCGATCAACGTAGTGACCCACCTGATAACTTAACCATCGTGCGCTCGGCTGTGCATAATAGTCCCACGCAAACTGGGCCGGAGCCCCCCGTGGGGCATCCGGCAAAGCGTTTGTAACCTGAATCCATCGCAGGAGCATCAGTGGCAGCGACGGCAGCGAACGAGGAACTGTTTGACGTGGTGATGGTCGGCGGCGGCATCATGAGCGCCACCCTCGCCACCCTGCTCGGCGAACTCCAGCCGGGGATGAGCTTCAGGGTGTACGAACGCCTGGAGGACGTCGCCCTGGAAAGCAGCAAGGCGGCGAACAACGCCGGCACCGGCCACGCCGCCAACTGCGAACTGAACTACACGCCCCAGAAGCCGGACGGCACGGTGGACATCGCCAAGGCCCTGGCCATCAACGCGGCCTTCGAGACCTCCCTCCAGTTCTGGTCCTACCTGGTGGAGAAGGGCGAACTCACCAGGCCCCTGGGCTTCCTCACCCCGGTGCCGCACCAGAGCCTGGTCTGGGGCGAGGCCAACACCCGCTTCCTGCGCGCCCGCCACACCCAGCTCAGCGCCCACCCCATGTTCCAGGACATGCAGTTCAGCGAGGATCCGGCCCAGCTGGCCGCCTGGATGCCCCTGGCCATGCAGGGCCGGGAACTGGACACGCCCTTGGCGGCCACCCACGTGCCGCGGGGCACGGACGTGGATTTCGGCCGGCTGACCCGGATGCTGTTCGCGGGCCTGGCCGGGCGCGGCGGTTTCAGCCTCAAGCTGCGCCATGAGGTGCGCGGCCTGGAGCGGATGCCCGACCACACCTGGCGCGTGCGCAGCCTGGACCTCGCCTCCGGCCAGTGCCATGCGGTGCGCGCCCGGTTCGTCTTCCTGGGGGCCGGAGGCGCGGCGCTGACCTTGCTGCGCAAGTCCCGCATCACCGAAGGCAAGGGCTACGGCGGGTTCCCGGTCAGCGGCCAGTGGCTGATGTGCAGCAACCCCGGGATCATCAGCCAGCACCATTCCAAGGTCTACGGCAAGCCCTCCCTGGGCGCGCCGCCCATGTCGGTGCCGCACCTGGACACCCGGAACATCGACGGCGAGCAGGCCCTCCTGTTCGGACCCTTCGCCGGGTTCACCACCAAGTATCTCAAGACCGGATCCTACCTGGACATGATCCGGGCCATCGGGCCCGGCAACATCTGGCCCATGATGGCCGCCGGCTGGCACAACCTCGACCTGACCCGCTACCTCATCGGCCAGGTGCTGCAGTCCCCCGAGGACCGCCTGGCTGAGCTGCGCAAATTCGTGCCCACGGCCCGGCTGGAAGACTGGAACCTGGAGATCGCCGGCCAGCGGGTGCAGATCATCAAGGGCGACCCCAAGGTCGGCGGCAAGCTGGAGTTCGGCACCGAGGTGGTGGCCGCCGCCGACGGCACGCTGGCGGCGCTGCTGGGCGCCTCACCCGGCGCCTCCACCGCCGCCACCACCATGATCTACCTGATCCTGCGCTGCTTCTCGGAACGGGCCCAGACCGGGGACTGGCAGAGCCGCCTGCGCCGGATGGTGCCCTCCTTCGGCCACGACCTCAGCAAGGAATTTGACCTGCTGCGCACGGTGCGGGACCGGAATGATGCCGTGCTGGGACTGGCCTAGCCCGAAGCGATGCCTATAATTTCCAACGCTGAGCCAGTGCCCACTTCCCCCTCCAGCCCGAACAAGGCGAGCCATGCCCATGGATGAAAGGCCATCGACCCGCCCCCTCGCGTGCGAGGAACTGGGCTTCGGCATCCAGGTGGGCGGGGTGCGGCTCCAGGCGAAGTCCATCCTGCCTCCGGGAACGGACCTGACCGGTCCCGGGCCGACCCTGGTGTTCCTGCACGAAGGGCTGGGCAGCATCACCCAGTGGCGCCACTTCCCGCTGGCCCTGGCCCAGGCCACGGGGCTGCCGGCCCTGGTCTACGACCGCTGCGGCCATGGCCATTCGGATGCCCGGACCCAGCCCATGGACGCCACCTACCTCGAGATCGAGGCGGTCTTGCGGCTTCCGGAGGTGCTGGCCGCCTGCGCCATCGAGGCCCCCATCCTGGTCGGGCACAGCGACGGCGCCACCATCGCCCTGCTGTTCGCCGCCCGGTTCCCCGAGGTGCCCCTGGGGGTGATCGCCGAAGCGGCCCATACCTTCGTCGAGGACCTGTGCATCCAGGGCATCTGGCGCACCCTGCACGCCTTCGAGACCACCGCGCTGCGCGACCGGCTGCGCGCCCACCACGGCCCCCGGGTGGACGCCATGTTCCGTGGCTGGAGCGAGACCTGGCTGTCGCCGGAGTTCCGCGACTGGAGCATGGTGCCCCTGCTGCCGGACATCCGCTGCCCGGTCCTGGCCATCCAGGGCGAGGACGACGAGTACGGTTCAAAGGACCAGGTCAGGGCCATCCTCCAAGGGGTCTCCGGCCCGGTCGAGGGGCTGCTCCTGCCCGGATGCGCCCATGTTCCCCATCTCCAGGCCCGGGAGCCGGTCCTGGCCCGCATGACGCAGTTCGTCGCCGCCATCGACGCACCTTTCAAAAATCATCCGATGGCCAGGCCGAGAACGTAATTTCCCCAGCGCACCTCCCGTTTCAGGTGGAGAATGGGAGATCTTCTTTCTCATTCCCGTTCACCGGAGCCTGCATGGGTGGAACCGCCGATCGACCAGCCAGGATCGTCACCGCCGCCGCGCTGTTCGACGGCCATGACGCCGCCATCAACATGGTCCGGCGCCTCCTGGTGGCCCACGGCGCCCAGGTCATCCACCTGGGCCACGACCGCAGCGTGGCCGAGATCGCCAAGGCGGTGGTGGAGGAGGATGCCGACGCGGTGTGCGTCTCCTCCTACCAGGGCGGGCACATGGAGTTCTTCGGCTTCCTGGCGGAGCAGCTGCGCGCCGCCGGCGCGGACCGGGTCAAGGTGTTCGGCGGCGGCGGCGGCGTGATCCTGCCGGAGGAGGTGGCCCGGCTGGAGGCTTCGGGCGTGGAAAAGATCTATACGCCCGCGGACGGCATGCGCCTGGGGGTGGAGGGCATGATCCAGGACCTGCTGGACCGGGTGCCCCGGCGTGCGGCCCCGGCCCCGGCGGCCGCCCCCGCCTGGGGCGACCGCCTGGGCCTCTCCCGGCTGCTCAGCGCGGCGCTGGCCGGCCAGGACCCGCCCGGCCCGGACCGGAGCGTGCCGGTGGTGGGCATCACCGGCACCGGCGGCGCCGGCAAGAGTTCGCTCTGCGACGAGCTGGTCCGGCGCCTGCTGGCGGACTTCCCGGAGCTGCGGCTGGCGGTGCTGGCCATCGATCCCACCCGCAAGCGCTCCGGCGGCGCGCTGCTGGGCGACCGCCTGCGCTTCAACACCGGCGGCGACCCCCGGGTGTTCTTCCGCAGCCTGGCCGCCGAAAGCGGCCCGGCCGCCGTGGCCGCCGTGCGGCGCGCCACCCGGCTGCTCAGGCAGGTCTGCGGCCTGGTGCTGGTGGAGACCAGCGGCATCGGCCAGGGCGACACCGACATCACCGAGATGGCCGATATCCCGGTGTACGTCATGACCAGCGAGTTCGGCGCCGCCACCCAGCTGGAGAAGATCAACATGCTGGACTACGCGCGCCTGGTGGTGATCAACAAGTTCGAGGACAAGCGCGCCGAGGACGCGCTCACGGCGGTGCGCCGCCAGGTGAGGCGCAACCGCGGCATCGCCCCCTCGGTGCCGGACCTGGAGCTGCCGGTCTACGGCACCGCCGCCGCCCGCTTCAACGACCCCGGGGTGGACCGGTTCTACCTGGACCTGCTGGCCGTCCTGCGCGAACACGGGCCGGGCTCATGGCTGTCCGCCCTGCCCGATCCGGGCCCGGCGGCCTTCTCCTGCGAGCGCGCCGCGCCCATCATCCCGTTCGAGCGGACCCGCTACCTCCAGGAGATCGTCCAGGCGGTGCGCGGCTACAAGCAGCGCACCACCCTGCTGGCGGCCCGGGCCGACCGGCTCCAGGCGCTGGAAGCGGCCTGCCGGGAATTGGAGTTGGAGCCCCTGCGGGCCCGGGCGGCCCAGGCCCGGGACGAGCTGGGGCCGGAAGGCGCCGCCCTGCTGGAGCAGTGGGCCGAGCTGAGCCGGGCCTATGCCGGGGAAACCCTGAGCTACCGGGTCCGGGGCCGCGACCTGGCCCAGCCGCTGGCCACCGAAACCCTTTCCGGCACCCGGATCCGCAAGGTGCAGCTGCCCGCCACCGACCGCTGGGGCGAACTCATCCGCTACCTGCGCCAGGAGAACGTGCCGGGCCGGTTCCCCTACACCGCCGGGGCCTGGCCGTTCCGGCGCGAGGACGAGGACCCCAAGCGCCAGTTCGCCGGCGAAGGCGGCCCGCAGCAAACCAACCGGCGTTTCCATTTCCTCTGCGCGGGGGAGACCTCCAAGCGCCTGTCCACCGCCTTCGACTCGGTCACCCTGTACGGCCAGGATCCCGACGAACGCCCGGACATCTATGGCAAGATCGGCGAAAGCGGGGTCAGCGTCGCCACCCTGGACGACATGAAGCAGCTGTTCGCCGGCTTCGACCTCTGCGACCCGGCCACCTCGGTGTCCATGACCATCAACGGCCCGGCCCCGGTGATCCTGGCCATGTTCTTCGCGACCGCGGTGGACCAGCAGCTGGAGCGCCGGCGCCTTGAAGCCGGGCGCGCGCTCGAGCCCGCGGAAGCCGCGGCGGTGCGGGCCGAGACCCTGCGCAACCTGAGGGGCACGGTCCAGGCCGATATCCTCAAGGAGGACCAGGCCCAGAACACCTGCATCTTCTCCGTGGAGTTCGGCCTGCGCATGATGGGCGACGTGCAGGCCTTCCTGATCGCCAACGGCATGCGCAACTACTATTCCGTCAGCGTTTCCGGCTACCACATCGCCGAGGCCGGGGCCAACCCGGTCACCCAGCTGGCGTTCACCCTGGCCAACGGCTTCACCCTGCTGGAGTACTACCTGAGCCGCGGCATGGCGGTCGACGCCATCGCCCCCAGCCTGTCGTTCTTCTTCAGCTCCGGGCTGGACCCGGAGTATGCCGTGCTGGGCCGGGTGGCCCGGCGCATCTGGGCGATCGTCCTGCGCGAGGTCTACGGCGCCGCCGAGGCCGGCCGCAAGCTCAAGTACCACGTGCAGACCTCGGGCCGCTCGCTGCACCTCAAGGAGATGAAGTTCAACGACATCCGCACCACCCTGCAGGCCTTCACCGCCCTCATGGACAACTGCAATTCCCTGCACACCAACGCCTACGACGAGGCCCTGACCACCCCCACCGAGGCCTCGGTGCGCCTGGCCATGGCCATCCAGCTCATCACCACCCGGGAGTTCGGCTTGTACCGCAACGAGAACCTGTTCCAGGGCTCGCACTTCATCGAACAGCTCACCGACGACGTGGAGGAGGCGGTGCTGGAGGAATTCACCCGCATCAACGCCCGGGGCGGGGTGCTCCGGGCCATGGAGACCCAGTACCAGCGGACCCGGATCCAGGAACAGTCGCTCCACTACGAAACGCTCAAGCATTCCGGCGAGCTTCCGGTGGTGGGGGTCAACACCTTCGTCCAGGACCACGAGGAGCCATCGGCGAGCCCGGTGGTGCGGGCCGGCGTCCCAGCCAAGGACCAGCGCCTGCGCGAACTGCGCGCCTTCCGGCAGCGCCATCGGGAGCAGGCCGGCCCGGCCCTGGAGCGCCTGCGGGAGACCGTGCGGCGCGACGGCAACCTGTTCGAAACGCTCCTGGAGGTGGTGCGCTTCGCCAGCCTGGGCCAGATCACCGCCACCCTCTACGAATTGGGCGGAAAATACCGTCGTTCCATGTAAACTGCCGCAAATTGGAGGATTCGTGACGACCCCCCTGACCGTGCTCAGCGAAGAGGAGCAAGCCTTCCGGGACCTGGTGGCCGATTTCGCGGCGCGGGAAATCGAGCCGCTCCGGCCGGCCATGGACGAGGCCCAGGAGATGCGCCCCGACCTGGTGCGCAAGCTGTTCGACCTGGGCATCATGGGCATCGAGGTGGGGGAAGCGTACGGCGGCGCCGGATCGAGCTTCTTCAACGCCATCCTGGTGATCGAGGAGCTGTCCAAGGTCGACCCCTCGGTGGCGGTGCTGGTGGACGTGCAGAACACCCTGGTCAACAACTGCCTGATCAACTGGGGCGGCGAAGCCCTGAAGCAGCGCTACCTGCCCCGGCTGTGCCGCGACCAGGTGGGCGCCTACGCCCTCTCCGAACCGGGTTCCGGTTCCGACGCCTTCGCGCTGGCGACCCGGGCCGTGCCCAGGGCCGGCGGCTACCTGCTGAACGGCAGCAAGCTGTTCATCACCAACGCCCAGGAGGCGGACATCTTCGTGGTGTTCGCCACCGTGGACCCCGCGGCGCACTACAAGGGGATCACCGCCTTCGTCCTGGAGCGGGGCATGCCCGGCTTCACGGTGTCCAGGAAGGAGAACAAGCTGGGCATCCGGGCCAGCTCCACCTGCGAGCTGTCCCTGGCCGACGTGGCGGTGGGCGCCGGGCAGGTGCTGGGCGAGGTGGGCAAGGGCTACAAGGTGGCCATCGAGACCCTCAACGAGGGGCGGATCGGCATCGCCGCGCAGATGGCCGGCCTGGCCGCGGGAGCCCTGGGCCACGCCCTGGCCTACACCCGGCAGCGCCGGCAGTTCGGCCAGCCGATCTTCAAATTCCAGGCGGTGCAGATGCGCCTGGCGGAGATGGCCGGGCGGGTGGAAGCGGCCCGGCTCATGACCTACAACGCGGCCCGGCTCAAGGACGCCGGCGTGCCGTTCGTCAAGGAGGCGGCCATGGCCAAATTCTTCGCCAGCCAGGTGGCCGAATGGGTCGCCAGCGAGGCGCTGGAGCTGTTCGGCGGCTACGGGTTCACCAAGGACTATCCGGCGGAAAAATACTTCCGGGATTCCAAGATCGGTAAGATCTACGAAGGAACTTCCTTCATACAGCTGCAGACCATCGCCAAGCTTCTATAACGGGGGCACCGTGAACCAGAGGCAGGAAGACCAGCTGGCCCGTTTGCGGGCCCGGAACGAAAAAGCCGAACTGGGCGGCGGCCAGGACAAGATCGAAAAGCACCACCAGTCCGGCCGCCTCACCGCGAGGGAGCGCATCCAGGTCCTCCTGGACGACGACTCCTTCACCGAGCTCGACAAGTTCGTCCTGCACCGCTGCGAGAACTTCGGCATGGACAAGCTGAAGATCCCCGGCGACGGCGTGGTCACCGGCTATGGCGCGATCGACGGCCGGCTGGTCTACGTGTTCGCCCAGGACGCCACCGTCTTCGGCGGCTCCCTGTCCAAGGCCTACGCCGAAAAGATCGTCAAGATCATGGACATGGCCGCACGCAACGGCGCGCCCATCATCGGCCTGAACGATTCCGGCGGCGCCCGCATCCAGGAGGGCGTGCAGTCCCTGGCCGGCTACTCGGACATCTTCCTGCGCAACATGCTGTGCAGCGGCGTGGTGCCGCAGATCTCGGCGATCATGGGCCCCTGCGCCGGCGGCGCGGTCTACTCGCCGGCCATCACCGACTTCGTGTTCATGGTCAAGGACACCTCGTACATGTTCATCACCGGCCCCGAGGTGATCAGGACCGTCAGCCACGAAGAGGTCACCAAGGAGGAGCTGGGCGGCGCCATGACCCACAACGCCCGCTCCGGCTGCGCCCACTTCGCCTGCGGCGACGACGAGGAATGCCTGCTGCTGATCCGCGAGCTGCTGTCGTTCGTGCCGCTGAACAACCAGGACGACCCGCCGCGCAAGCCGGTCACCGACGACCCCAACCGCGGCGAGATCAGCCTGCGCACCCTGGTGCCGGACAACCCGAACCAGCCGTACGACATGAAGGACCTGCTCAAGGCGGTGGTGGACGACGGCCTGTTCTTCGAAGTCCAGGAGCACTTCGCCCAGAACCTGCTGATCGGCTTCGCCCGGCTCAATGGCCGGTCCATCGGCATCGTCGCCAACCAGCCCAGCCATCTGGCCGGGGCGCTGGACGTGGATTCCTCCCTCAAGGGGGCCCGCTTCGTGCGCTTCTGCGACTGTTTCAACATCCCGCTGATCTTCTTCGAGGACGTGCCGGGCTTCCTGCCCGGGGTGGACCAGGAGCTGGGCGGCATCATCAAGCACGGCGCCAAGCTGCTCTACGCCATCGCCGAAGCCACCGTGCCCAGGCTCACGGTGATCACCCGCAAGGCCTACGGCGGCGCCTACTGCGTGATGAATTCCAAGAACATCCGCTGCGACTACGCCATCGCCTACCCCTCCGCCGAGATCGCCGTCATGGGCCCCGAAGGTGCGGTGAACATCATCCACCGCACCGAACTGGCCCGGACGGCCGATCCGGAACGGGCCCGCCGGGCGCTCCTGGACAACTACCGGGAGCAGTTCGCCAACCCCTACAATGCCGCCGAGCTGGGCTACGTGGACGAGATCATCGACCCGGCCCAGACCCGGCCCACCCTGATCCGCGCCCTGGAGATGTGCAAGACCAAGCGGGCTTCCAACCTGCCGCGCAAGCACGGCAACCTGCCGCTATGAGGGAAACCGCCATGTTTTCCAAGATCCTCATCGCCAACCGGGGCGAGATCGCGATCCGGCTGATCCGCGCCTGCAAGGAGCTGGGCGTGCCCACGGTGGCGGTCTATTCCGAGGCCGACCGGGCCGCCCTGCACGTGCGGGCGGCGGACCAGGCCTTCTGCGTCGGCCCCGCGCCCAGCCGGGACTCCTACCTGAACGGCGACCGCATCCTGGAAGTGGCGCTGGCCTGCGGCGCCGACGCCATCCACCCCGGCTACGGCTTCCTGTCGGAGCGGGCCGCCTTCGCCGAGGACTGCGCCCGGGCCGGCGTGACCTTCATCGGCCCGAACCCCCGGGCCATCCAGGTCATGGGCAACAAGACCACCTCCCGGGTGGCGGTGCACGCCATGGGCGTGCCCCTGGTGCCGGGCATGCGCGAGAACCTCACCTCCGAGGCCCACGCCGCCCAGTGGGCCGCCGAGATCGGCTTCCCGGTCATGCTCAAGGCCGCCTCCGGCGGCGGCGGCAAGGGCCTGCGCATGATCGCCCGCATGGAGGACCTGCCCGCCGCCTACCGGGCCGCCAAGTCCGAAAGCCTGCACGCCTTCGGCGACGACGCCGTCTACCTGGAGCGCTACATCGAGCATCCGCGCCACATCGAGATCCAGCTGCTGGGCGACCGGCACGGCCGGCTCATCTACTTCCCGGAGCGGGAATGCTCCATCCAGCGGCGCCACCAGAAGGTGATCGAGGAGGCGCCCTCCACCCTGCTGGATCCGGAGCTGCGCCGGCGCATGGGCGAAGCGGCGGTCCAGGCCGCCCGGGCGGTGGACTACGATTCCGCCGGCACGGTGGAGTTCATCGTTTCCGGCAAGACCCGGGAATTCTTCTTCCTGGAGATGAACACCCGGCTGCAGGTGGAGCACCCGGTCACCGAGATGATCACCGGCATCGATCTCTGCAAGGAGATGATCCGCAGCGCCGCCGGCTGCCCCCTGGCCTTCCGCCAGGAGGACGTGCCCCTGCACGGCCACGCCATGGAGTGCCGGATCTACGCCGAGGACCCCGACAACAAGTTCCTGCCCACCCCCGGCAAGATCCTCGGCCTGCGCGTCCCCGGCGGCCCCTGGGTGCGCGACGAATCGGGCATGTACGAAGGCCTGGACGTGCCCATCCACTACGACCCCATGCTGTCCAAGCTGGTGGTCTGGGGCAGCACCCGCGAGCGCTGCATCACCCGCATGAGCCGGGCCCTTTCCGAATACTCGGTGAAGGGCATCAAGACCACCATCCCGTTCCACGCCCGGGTCATGAAGAACGAGAAATTCATCAAAGGTGACATCGACACCAACTTCATCGACAACCAGTTCCAGCCCCAGGACGCCGCCCGGATCAAGCCCAACGAGGACATCGCCCTGGTGGCCGCCGCCATCAAGGCCCACCTGCGCGACAAGGACCGCACCCAGCGGATGCTGGGCGGCGAATGTGAATGCGCGGAGAGCTCCCCATGGAAGTCCAGCGGCCGTGTATTGCGGCAGACAGGATTCTGACCATGGCCTACATCGCATCCCACCAAGGCAAGACGGTCCGGATCAAGGTGCTGGAGACCGGCCCCGGCCTGTTCCGGGTGACCCTGGGCGACCAGGACTACCACGTGGACTACCTGGAGCCCCAGCCCAACCTGCTTTCCCTGCTCATCGACGGCCGCTCCTTCGAGGTGGACGTGGACGCCCAGGAGGGCTCCGACCGGTTCGAGGTGGTGATCAAGGGTGACCATTTCGAGGTGGAGATGGTCGAAGAGAAGAAGAAGAAACTGGCCATGAAGCTGGCCCGGGGCGTCACCGGCCGGCAGGACCTGCGTTCGCCCATGGCCGGCAATGTGCGCCAGGTGCTGGCCCAGCCCGGCGACCGGGTCGCGGCCGGGCAGGTTATCATCATCCTGGAAGCCATGAAGATGGAGAACGAGATCAAGTCGCCCATCGACGGCATCGTCGCTTCCCTGACCGCCCGTCCCGGCAGCACGGTCGCCAATGGCGACCCCCTGTGCGTGGTGGAGCCCTGGGAACCGCAATTCAACGAAGGCTGAGGGAGAGACCATGGACCTGGACACCCGGTTGCAGCAGGTGGCGGTGGTAGGCGCCGCCGGCAAGATGGGCAGCGGCATCGCCCTGCTGTTGGCGCTCGAACTGGGCTACCGGGCCCTGGAGCATCCGGAAGCCACCCACCTGCTCAACCTCATCGACCTGAACGACGCCGCGCTGCAGGGCCTGGTGCGCTACATCCGGGACCAGGCCGCCAAGGACGGCGAGCGGCAGATCAACCGCCTGCGCAAGCTGTTCCGCGACCGGGCCGACCTGGTGGACAACCAGGAGATGGTCCAGGAATTCGTCTTCGAGGTGCTGCTGCGCCTGCGCACCGGCCGGACCATGGCCCTGGCCCAGGACGCCCTGCTGGTGTTCGAGGCCGCCTTCGAAACCGAGGACGTCAAGCTGGCCATCTACCAGGACCTGGCGGCCCGGTGCCGGCCGGAGACCTTCTTCCTGAGCAACACCTCCTCCATCCCCCTGCAGGCGCTCAGCGAAGCCTGCGCCATCCCCGGCCGGCTGATCGGCTTCCACTTCTACAACCCGCCGGCGGTGCAGAAGCTGGTGGAGCTGATTCAGCCCCGCTCCTGCTCCCCGGAACTGGCCCGGCTGGCCCTCGACCTGGCCCAGCTGCTGCGCAAGCAGACCGTCCCGGCCAACGACATCGCCGGCTTCATCGGCAACGGCCACTTCATCCGCGACGCGCTCTACGCCATCGGGGAAGTGGAGCGGCTGGCCCCGGAGCACGGCTTCGTGCCGGCGCTGCACCTGGTGGAGCGGGTGTCCCGGGACTTCCTGCTTCGTCCCATGGGCATCTTCCAGCTCATCGACTACGTGGGCATCGACGTGTTCCAGCTGATCGCCCGGGTCATGGCCAGCCACCTGGGCGAGCCGCTGCACAGCGAGCTGATCGACCGTTACGTGGCCATGGGCGTCAAGGGCGGCCAGACCTCCAGCGGCGCGCCCAAGGCCGGCTTCCTGAACTACGCCAAGGGCCGGCCGGTGGCCATCTTCGACCCGGCCCTGCGGGACTACCGGGAGCTGGGCGGCCCCTGGCTCCAGGCCGCCGAGGCGCGGCTGGGCCCGGTGCCCGAAGGCCAGTCCTGGAAAGCCCTGCACCGGGATCCGGACCCGGGGCCCAAGCTGGAGGCCTGGTTCCAGGCCATCCGGACGATGGACACCCTGGGCGCCGAGCTGGCGCGCCGGTATTTCCGGGCCAGCCGGGCCACCGGGCTCAACCTGGTCCGGCAGGGCGTCGCCAACCGCCCGGAGGACGTCAATGCCGTGCTGAAGCTGGGTTTCTTCCACCTCTACGGCCCCATCACCGACTACCTGGCGGAGGCCCCGTGATGCGTTCCTTGGGCAAACCCGTTTATCTCGCCGCCGGCGCCTATACCGTCAGCCTGGGCCCGGGCCGCAAGGAGTTCAGCCCGCGCGGCGAGCGCCCGGGGCTGGAGCACTACCTCCGGCTGGCCGGCGCCGGCACCCTGGCCCAGATCGGCGACCCCGGCCTCATCGACGAAGGCGTGGTCGGCAACTTCATGGCCGCCCGCTTCAACCGCCAAGGCCACCTCGGCTCGCTCATGACCATCGTCCATCCCACCCTGGAGTACAAGCCCGCGCTGCGGGTGGAAGGCGCCTGCGCCTCCGGCGGCCTGGCCCTGGCCACCGGCCTCAAGAGCGTGCTGAGCGGCCTGGCCGACGTGGTGCTGGTCATGGGCGTGGAGGTGCAGAACACCGTCAAGTCGCTCTATTGCGCCGACTACCTGGCCGGCGCCGGGCACTACCCGAGCGAGCGCAAGGACGGCGCCGCTTTCTTCTTCCCCGGCAAGTTCTCCGAGCGGGCCGGCGCCTATGCCGCCAAGATCGGCGCGGTCCCGGCCCGGGACGCCATGGCCCACTGGTACCGGAACGCCGTGGAAAACGCCCGGCTCAACCCCGCCGCCCAGGAGTTCCACAACACCGTCCCCGATCTGCTCGCCCAGGGCCTCACCCCGACCAACCCCAAGGCCTTCACCGAGCACCTGAACCTGTTCGATTGTTCCAAGGTCTCCGACGGCGCCGCCGCCATCCTGGTCGCCTCGGAAGCGGGCTGGCGGCGCCTGGGTCTGGCCCGCCAGGACGTGGTGCAGGTGGTGGGCTTCGCCCAGCTGGCCGCCAACCTCACCACCCCGCCGCCGGACCTCACCGAGCTGACCACCTGCCGCATGGCCGCGGCCCAGGCGCTGGCCATGGCCGGCATCGCCGCCCGGGACGCCGGAGTCTTCGAAGTGCACGACTGCTTCACCATCTCCGGCCTGCTCAGCGTCGAGGCGCTCGGCCTGGCGGCGCCCGGGGGCGGCGCCGACCTGGTCCAGTCCGGCGCCACCCGGCGCACCGGCCCGTACCCGGTCAACACCGGCGGCGGCCTGGTGGGCTACGGCCATCCCACCGGCGCCAGCGGCGTGCGCATGGCCGTGGACCTGCTGCGCCAGCTCACCGGCCGGGCCGGCGACTATCAGCTGCCCCTGGCCAGGGAGCACGGGGTCATGGTGTCCATGGGCGGCAACGACAAGACCGTCGTGTCGCTGGTGCTCAGGCGTTAACAATTCTTGCAAGAGTATATTCAAAGGATATACTTAGTATGGGTTTGGAGTCGCCTTTGGATAATAGATTAATCTTGAAATGAATGACGTTTATTTGGGATGAAAACAAAAATATCCGAAACATTCAAAAGCATGGCGTCTCTTTTCAGAGAGCATGTGAAGTATTTTTTGACCCGGGCTTGGTCACCGAACCAGCCCATGACGACAATGGGGGGCAAATCAGAGCTGCCATCGGGTATTTGGAAAGTGACCCCAACCTCCTATATGTTGTTCATGTTGAAACCTCGCATAACCTGATCCGTTTAATATCCGCTCGACCGGTCACCCGCAAAGAGCGGCAGACATACGAGGACTGAGATGAAAAACCTTACTGATCGCGTTCGAAGCCGCCTGCAGGCCGGGAAGCGGCAATCCACCCAGATCTCCATCAAGATGTATGCGGACGTCATTGATGATTTAAAGCTCATCGCCGAGAACAAAGGGTTCTCTGGCTACCAGCCATTAATGAAGTATTACATCCACCAAGCCATGAGAAAGGATCTCGAAGAGGTGCTGGATCAGGTCTTCAAGGACAGGCTGGTCAACGCCTTGAGGGATGCAGGCGTCAGTGAGGCCACCTTGCAGAACGCAGTGAAGAAGGTGCTTGCGAGTTGACGGGACGGCCCTGTCCCCATGCCATTAAAGGATGGTGCAGCACCCGTTCATCGCCTTTTCCTCCTCCGCAAGGATGGAGCGCCTGCCGTTCAGGTACCTCATCCGCACCTGGCGTTCCGACACCTGGATGCTTTCATAAAACTGGCAGCCTTTGACGTTCTGGACCAGGCACTCCAGATCGAGCAGGTCCATGGAGCCCACTACAGTCAATTTGTAGGTCAAGGCCGCGCTGGAGTTCGCACCCAGGGGGGAGTCGCCGAAGTTGATATCGAAGTAGGCGACCGCCTGCTGGACCGGCTCCTGGTAGGGATAAAGCTGGAGCCAGCATTTCGCTGGAACCTCAAGGACCGGAACCTCCGCTT
>CAZVHQ010000070.1:0-16704 GCA_964627225.1 uncultured Mesoterricola sp. | reverse complement strand
GCAGCTTGCGCTTGCGCACCAGCAGATCGGCCAGCACCTGGGGCCGGCCCACCTCTTCGGCGCTGAGCAGTTCCACCAGCCCGGTGAACCCGCCCACCCGGGACAGATCGCCGGCCTGGTCCAGGGCGTCCTTGAGGGTGAGCGAATTGACCTCAACCTGGGCCTCCACCAGGGCGCGCAGGGCCTTGAACACGGCCCGGTGCGCCGGGTGGACGAAGTCCTCGTCGGTGAGGGCGAAGACGATCTCGGTGGCGGCCAGTTCCGCCCCCGCCGCGCAGCAGGTGGCCAGCAGGGCGCGTTCGGCCTCTATGTCCTCGGGAAGACGTTCAGGAAGCCACTCATTCATGGATCACGGCGCAGGCGTGGACGTGGGAGGTTTATATCCGCCGCCGGTCACGTTCACGAAGATCGGGTTGGTAACGGCTATGGGTAATATACCTCTCATTACGGCATTCCAGTCATCCCAGGTTGTCTGGGTGATCGCCGGGGTGAGCGGATTGCCGCCGGCCAGCGGCACGCCCGCCTCCACCACGATCCAGGCATCCTGGCCGTTGCTGGGCATGGCCAGCGGGAAGCTTCCCGAGGTGCAGCGCGGGTCGCTGCCGGACGGGGTCAGGGCGGTGGCGGGATCGAGGGTCATGACCACGTTGCCGTTCACCACCACCCGGAGCTCGTTCACCGGCACCCAGTTGGATGCCCAGAGGTTGATCACCAGGGTGACGTTCGCCACCGGGCCGGGGACCAGCATGCCGGGGCCGGCGCCGCTGATGCTCACGTCCAGGAACGGGCCGGTGGATGCCACCGCCGCGCCGGACTGCAGCGCCGCCTGTACGCTGGACAGATCACTCTCCGCGCTGACGACGGCCTTCAGGTAGGTCCGGGCCAGCCCCACCGGGGTATCGACACTGAACTTGGCGGAGGAGAGCCCCAGGGCCTTGGTGAAGCTGGTGGGGGTCTGCAGGTTCAGCAGGGCGAACCAGTCGTTGCGCACCGCCAGGAACTCATTGAACCAGTCGGTGACGCTGGCGCCGGCCAGG
The DNA here is from genome assembly GCA_964627225.1 of uncultured Mesoterricola sp. Lineage (GTDB taxonomy): Bacteria > Acidobacteriota > Holophagae > Holophagales > Holophagaceae > Mesoterricola. Next base: position 15,667 of record CAZVHQ010000070.1, on the reverse strand, counting down.
CTGGCCCCGCGCAGCAGTTCCAGGGCGTCGAAATTGCCGTTGGTCACGCCGTTGGAGAGCGGCCCGGTGCGGGTGGCCCAGGAGGTCCACCAGGTCTTCCAGTTGGCCGCGAAGGCCGGGTCCAGCGTCGGGCTGCTGTTGCTGACGGCGGCCGGGGCGCCCTGCTGGTTGAACAGCCCCACCGGGTCGCCCTGGGGATTGCCCGCAACGGCACGCGGCCGGTGCACCACATTGAACAGCCCCTGGCCCTGGACGAGGAAATCCGCCAGGTTCCAGGTTCCACCCTGGTTGACCAGGACCCCGCCCAGGGGGGCGTTGGTGGGTTCCGGGGTGAACAGGGCAGTGACCTCGCCGTAGCCGTTCAGGTTGGTGGTGCGGCCCCCCACCACGTAGGGATCGTGGCCGAAGGGCTGGCTCGGGGGGCGGTTCATGGCGCTGAGGCTGGCCGGGAGCTGAAAGGCGCTCAGCGTGACGGCGCCGTACTCGGTCCTGAAGTTGGTCTGGAGGCCGACCGGGTCCACCTGGATGTCCCGCTCGGTGTGGCCCACCACCTGGACCCCGTTGGCCATGGCGGAAGCGAGCTTCTCGCTGGGGAGGTAGCCGCCGGTGGTGGCCTGCCCGGGTCCGGGCAGGTCGAAGCTGGTCCATGCCGGCGGCAGCCCCTCGGGGGAGACGATGAAGGTGTGGCTGTTGTCGGTCTGGCCGTCGAAGGCCTGCAGGTCCTGGTACAGCAGCGCCGCCAGCGGGCCGCGGGTGCCGAAGGCCCGGTAGCTGGCCGGAGTGCTGCCGGAGCCGTTGGGCAGCCAGACGAACTGGGCAGGCGCGAACCGGGTGAAGCCGGTGCCGAACATCTCGTTGTTGGCGCGGAACTGGTACTGTCCCGGAATGCCCGCCGTGGCGTCCACGGGCGCGTCGCCGATGGCATCCCAGAAGGTGGCCTGGGTGCGCATGCGCCGCATGACCGGGTCGCCGGGCGTGTCGGTGCGCTTGAAGACGATGCGCAGCGGCTGCAGGCTGCCCGCCGGGGAGTTGGCCTCGGTGGTGGTGAGATATTGCAATGAATAGAGGTTACCGGTGATCGGACCGACGGCGTTAGGCCCGCCGGGAGACGTGTCGGACGCGGCGATGGGGCTGAGGATGTCCTGGGGGCTGACCGAGAAGGTCTGATTCGTCTGGATCCAGAGGGGGCCTTCGGTGCCCACCTGGTTTTCGCCGTTGGCGCTGGTGACCGGGTTCACGTTCTGGAACAGCGTCCGGGTCTGGGTGTAGGCCACGCCCTGATCAATGCTGGTCAGCACCATCCGATAGATGCCGACGGGCAGCCGGACCGACACGGAGGATGGGGCCAGGGCCGACAGGGTGGCCGGGTTCTCGTTGGGTTCGAGCCACTCCACCCGCTGCAGTTGCCAGGAGTCGCCGGGGGATTGCGCCGGCGGCGTCGCCGCGGTCACGTTGCGTTCGATCCGGACCTCCGTGGGCACGGGCCCCTGGCGCTGGGACAGGCCGGACAGGCTGAAGACGAGCGTGCCGAAGTCCACCACCGGGCGGATGGTCACATCGTTGTAGCGGTAGGTGTCCAGGAGGTTGAGCAGGCCGGTGCCCTGGTTGGGATAATCGATGGAGATGTTGAAGCCGCCCACCACGTTGGTGGAGATGCTCTGGCCGCCGATGATGAACAGGCGCCGGTTGTAGGTCAGGGTGTTGTCGGGGGCCGTGCCGGAGAGGCCCGTGGCCGCCAGCGGCAGGCTGCCCGCCACCAGGCGGGCCGGGAAGGTCGGCCGGAGGTGGGCCGGAAGGTTCAGCAGGTCCTGCGGGTCGGCGGCCACCAGCAGCTGGGTCGCGTCCACCGGCAGGATACCGAGGCTGCAATGGGAATCCACGGTGTCGGCACCGGGTTCGGTGTCCATCAGCCCGACCAGGGGCGACATGACGCTGGTCGTCAGGGGATTGGCGAAGTCGGTGGTGGCCGGGATCCGCACGCCCCAGGCGGTGGCCAGGGCATTGCCCTGGTAGTCGAAGACGGCCGGGACGTTGAAGGCATAGCCGCTGTACGCGATGCCGCTGGCGGGGTTTTCGCTCTGCTGGGCGAGATAGTCGCCGATGTTCCGGATGGGGATGTTCGAACCGGTGTTGTTGGTGACGGTGGTGGTGATGGTGATGAACCGGTCCAGCTGGGCCACCGAGAGGCTGTGGGTCACGGTGACGCCCAGCACCCGGCCGTGGCCGTCCACCGCGGCGCCGAGCTTGCCGTCCGGATCCAGGATGCCGCCGGTCATGACGATGGTGGGCAAGCCGTCATTGTTGGTGGGCGTGAAGGTATCGAAGACGATCGGCAGGTCGGGATCCTGGTTCACCACCGGAGTGATCCGGTTCATGGCGTTGCCGGGAATGCTCACCCGGGTGTAGCTGGCGTCCAGCAGGATATAGCCCGCGTCGATGATGCCGCCGCCCGACGGGGCGCCGGCGATGGGCGTCAGCACCGAGTCCTGGTAGGGGGTGCTGTCAATGGCCACCTGGATGAAATCGTTGCCGAGGTAGAGGCTCCCCGCCCCGCCCTTGACCTTCAATCCGTTCACCTTGTCGCCGGCGGTCTCCGGCAGCACCTCGGCCACCATCGGGCTGCGCTGCAGCCCGGTCGCCCGGAAGCAGCCGGTCCCGGCCAGGGCCACCATGGCCAAGACCAGCATGAGCAGACGCTTTGCTGGTGCCAGGCCAGGCTCGACCGGGGCGGTGGTTTGGGACAGATGCAGGGTGATATTATGATTCATCTATACTCACTCACATTGAACCCAAGGCAGGGTAAGGGTCTATGCTAACCCGGATGCGACTTTCTGCCCCAGTTACTCTTTTGCAGGCGCCCCAGCCCAGGCTGTGGATCGCGATTGGTCTTATTCTCGTTCTTGACGTGCTGTGGGTGTTGGGAAAGTTCCCTATGTCCAGCCATGACCGCATTTTCTCCATCGGTTCGCTGCCCGTGGCGCGGGTTCCGGTGCTGATCCTGGGTGCCGGCGTCCTGCCGGACCGGGAACCGACCCAGGTGCTGCAGTCCCGGCTCGACACCGGCCTGGAATTGTTCCGGGAAGGCAAAGGCAGCTGGTTCCTGGTCTCCGGCGACAACCGCGCGGCCAACTACAACGAGCCCCAGGCCATGCGCAAGTGGCTGATGAAGCGGGGCGTGCCGCCGAACCTGGTGATCAGCGATTTCGGCGGCCGGCGCACCTACGACAGCCTCAAGCGGGCCCAGGCCGTGTTCGGCGTCAACCGGGTGATCATCGTCACCTCCGATTTCCACATGCCCCGGGCCCTCTTCCTGGCCCGGCACCTGGGGCTGGACGCCTACGGCGTGCCGGCCAGCACCGAATCCATGTCGCGCCGGCAACGCCTGGGCCTCTGGGTGCGGGAATACGTCGCCCGCCACCTGGCCGCCTGGGACGCCTGGTTCCCGCCCTCGACCATGCTGGGGCCGCGCGAACCCACCCCCGACGACTAGGTCAGCAGTGCCTTCAGGGCCCGGTAGTCGGTCTTGCCGGTGCCCAGCAGAGGGATCCGTTCGAGGCAGCGCACCAGCCGCACGTTGTGGATGGGGCTGAAGCCGGCTTCCCGGATGGCGGCGTTGGCCTCCTCCCGGGCGATGGGCCGGGTGGTGAACAGCACCAGGTCCGCCCTGCCCTCGTGCTCCAGGGCCTCCAGCGCCAGCGGGACCTCCTCGTCGTCGGGCCGGCCGAAGGCCGCCAGCAGGGCCTCCTCCACCGCCGGCAGGCTGACCATCTCGCCGCCCATCTTCACGAACCGCTTCAGCCGGCCGGCGAACACCAGGTTGCCGGCCTCGTCCTGGCGCACCAGGTCGCCGGTGCGGTACCAGGAAGCGCCCTCGAAGCTCACGAACGGCTGGGGGCTTTCGGATTCCAGGTAGCCGCCGAACACGCTGGGGCCGCGCAACAGCAGCATGCCGATCGCCCCCTGCGGCATCCGCTCCCGCCCCTCCAGATCCACCACGGCGATGGCCAGGGACGGCAAGGCGAGGCCCACCGTGCCGCGCACCGGCGAGGCCTCCCGGTTCCCGGCCACCACCGGGGAACATTCGGTGATGCCGTAGCCTTCCAGGATACGCATGGCCGGCCAGCGCACGGCGATGGTCGCGAACAGGGCGTCCGGGCATTTCTCGGCCCCGGTGATGACGTAGCGCAGGGATTTCAGCTCCGCGTCCCGGGCCGCCCGGACGATGCCGCCCAGGAAGGTGGGCGTGCCCACCAGCAGCGTCACGCCGTAGCTCTCGATGTGCCGGGCCAGCACGCCGCCGTCGGTGGGCACCGGGTAGTAGACCGCCTTCATGCCCGAACAAAGCGGCAGGAGCATGGTGCAGGTCAGCCCGAACGAATGGAACGGCGGCAGCAGGCCGAGGATCCGTTCCTCCGGCAGGAAGGCGTATTCCTGCACCAGATCGCGGATGTTGGCGAGGATGTTCTCGTGGCTGAGCGGCACCGCCTTGGGCACGTTTTCGCTGCCGCTGGTGAACAGCACCATGGCGGTGGCCGGCACCGGCTGGCGCAGTTCCCGCCAGGACAGCCGGCTCTTGATCCAGGCCTTGAGCTTGGCCGCCTTGGACAGCCCGGCGGCGACCCGCTCCAGCGGCAGCAGGCGCTCGCCCAGGGGCGAGAGGTCCATGCCCTGGGACTGGATCCGGCTGATCACCTTCTCCGAGGTGAGCACCCGCCGCACCTTCAGCAGATCCAGGCCATGGACCATGTTCTTCATGCCGGTGCTCCAGTTCACCATCACCGGGATCTTGCCGGCGAAGGCGACCGCCAGGAACAGCACCGCGGCGCCGGCCGAAGCGGGCAGCATGATGCCGACGTAGGGGCCCTCGATCTCCTGGATGACCGGCTTCAAGGCGAAGACGGTGGTGATGATGTCGCGGTAGGTCCGGCAGCCGCCCATCTGGTCCGCCAGCGCCACCCGGTCCGGTTGCCGCGCGGCCTGGGCCAGGAACACTTCGGTGAGGGTCGTGCCCTCGGGCACCCTGATCTTCCGCCCGGACTCGGCGAACCATTCCGAAGGCACCGGCTTCAGCGGCGCCCCGCCGGGATCGATGGACTGGCCGCAGGCCGCCAGCAGCACGTCGCCCACGGTGCGCAGCGACTCCGGGTCGCTCACCGGATGGGCGAACTCCTGCTCGATCCAGAATTGCAGTTCCAGCCGCATGAGGCTGTCCATGCCGAGATCCCGGGCCAGCTCCGCATCGTCCTGCAGCCCGCTGCGGCCAACCATGCGCTCCAGCTGGGCCAGCACCTGCTCCCGGGTGGCCGGCGGCACTTCCGCCAGATCGCCCGCCAGCCGGACCAGGGGCGGTTCCGGCAAGGTCCGGATGCCGCCTGCTTCCCATAGGGTGTGCGGCACGTGCAGGGCCGGCTCGGCACCCTCGTTGTAGAACGCCTCCAGGCGCCGGTTCATGGCTTCCCGGCCCGCCTGGCGCGGCAGGTCGGCGGGTTCCCCGAGTTCCACCGTGACCTTCCGCCGAGGTGAAAAGAAGATGAAATTGGCCAGCAGATCCCAGCAGTGCCGGACCACCGTCGCCATGAAATCCGGGTGCCCCTGGGCCCGGCTGAAGCGGCTGCCCCACAGCCCGCGGGTGCGGATCAGCACCACCCGGGTGTCCGGCGCCAGCTTCAGGATGGTCTCCACCGCGCTGTTGCCGCCCAGGTGCTCCAGCCGGCTGGTCATGAGGTGGCCGCCCGGGTACAGCACCAGGTTGCCGCCCCCGGCCAGCAGCCGGGCGCAATCCTGGATGGCCTTTTCCACGTCCTTGCGCCCGGCCTCGCCGTAGCGGCCCAGATCGGGCATGGGCAGGGCGTCGAACTGGCGGGTGATCCAGCCGACGATGGGCGAGGCGATGCGGTCCTTGTCCGCCAGCGCCGCCGGCGCAAAACGCCCGTACAGCTCGCTGATCACGATCACCGGATCGATCAGCGCGGGATGGTTGGGCAGGAACAGGATGCCGGTGGTGCCCCGGGCGGCCACCGGCTCGATCCCGGTGATCTTGATCCGATAGCGCAAGCGCAGGGCCAGGCGGCCCAGGCCCATCAGGAGAGAAGCCGTCAAACCTTTCTTCATCTACAGATCGATTTCCCCGACGCCCAGTTCCTCGGCGGTGTCCTCGCCGCCGTCCTTGATGGCGGGCGATACGTCCAGATCGGATTCCAGGCCGAGCATTTCGCTGGATGAAGCGTAGATCTGGCCCACGGTCTGCTTGCGCGTCTCCAGGGTCTGGATCAGCTCCTGCACCCGCTTGATCTCATCGTTGAGCCGCTGCCATTCGACAAGGATGGCACTGTTCATCTGCTCAACTTCCATGCGGCAGCGGTCCCGTGCCTGACGATAGAAGTCCTGCTGGTCTTGATTGAGATCCATGGAGGCTCCAGAGGTGAAGGGGGGGGTTCCCGGCCGGGCTTGTTAGGTTGCCCCTAGGATACCGCCATCCGTCAAGTCGTGTCCCCCATGGTGCGACCGCAGCGATCCGCCGGGGCGGGCCGGCGTTTGGAGCATTGGTTGTTCCTATGAAACTAAAAATTTAATTATTCGGCCGTTCGTCTCATGCCTAATGGCAAAAACGGAATACCTTCTATGAATCCATGCGGAATTATCGGGGTCATCGCTTACGACATCTTACAGGACCTATATTTCAATATTTTAAAAATATGTAACTTAAAAATCATTATATTAACGACGCCTAAATGCGCCATTTGACAAAGGCGCGTCATCCCTTACTTTGATAGCTCTCCTTGCACGGTGCATCGAGTCCTCTTTCACCTCCTCGGTTGGAGTCAGCATGCGTATGCATAAATCCCATGGCCTGGTTGCGTTGAGCGACCACGATCTGGGGCACGTTTCCGGAGCCTTCCCGTTCCCCGACAGTTTGGGTTTCCAGCCTGCCCTGCCGGGCGGCATGGTGTTCGGCAATCTGTCCGGCCCGCCCCTGACCGGGGAACTCGGGGCCCGTTATACCGGGCCCCGCGGCGGGGCGATCGGCGGTTCCATCACCTGCGACGGCCAGAACTGGATGGCCGGCCTGGGCGGGGCCATGACCTCGAGGTCGGGAAATACCACCGTATCCGGATCAGGGTTCACGAATGGCCACGAATGGTCGGTCAAGGGGAGCGTCATCTTCAGGTTTTAATGCTTACTTGAGGAGCATCCCCCGGAACAGCCAGGCCGCCAGGATGACCACCACGCCCAGGGCGGCCAGCAGCCACGGGCGCACGCGCGGGCTGGTCCTGGCTGGAGCCGGTGCGGGTGGAGCGTCTGGAACCGGGGGTCTGGCCTCCAGCCCCGAAAGGGTCGGCGGGTCCTCCAGCACGCCGGGCGCCGCCGGCTCGGGGGCGGCGGCGGGGGCCGGGGCGGGTTCGGCCAGGGGCGGGAAGCGGGTCGCCTGCAGCGCCTCCGACGCCTCCCGGGTGCCCTTCAGCAGCGTCTTCACGTATTCGGCCAGATCGTGCTCGGTCGGTTCATAGCCCTGCTTGACCAGCAGGGCCTTGAGGTCCCGTTCCAGCATCCGGGCCGAAGTGTAGCGCTGGTCCACGTCCTTCTGCAGGACCTTGGCGAGGATGGCCCCCATCTCCGCCGAGATGCCCGGATTGAGGGAGCGGATATCCACCACTTTGCCCAGCCGGACCTTTTCCAGCACGCCCAGTTCGGAGTCCGCCTGGAAGCAGCGTTCGCCGGTGAGCAGCTCAGCCAGGACCAGGCCGAGGGAATAGATGTCCGAGCGGCCGTCGAGCGGCTCCCCGAGCGCCTGTTCCGGACTCATGTAGAGCAGCTTGCCCTTCAGGGCGCCGGACTGGGTCTGGGTGCTCTTGGTGGCCGCCTTGGCAATGCCGAAATCCACCAGCTTCACCGCGCCCTCGTAGGAGATCAGGATGTTCTGGGGGCTGATGTCGCGATGCACGAGCTGGAGTTCCTTGTCGTCGATGGCCCGCTTCCGGTGCGCGTAATCCAGGGCGCTGGCGATCTTCATGATCACCGTGGCGGCCAGCGCTTCCGGCATGGGGAGCTTGTATTCCCGCACCTTGCGCAGCACGCTGCGGAGATCCCGGCCGTCCACGTATTCCATGGCGATGTAATAGAACCCGCTGGCCTTGCCCAGGTCGAAGATCTGCACGATGTTGGGATGGCTGAGCTGGGCCGCCAGCTTGGCCTCGTCGATGAACATCCGGACGAACTCGTCGTTGTCCGACAGGTGCGGCAGAATCCGCTTGATGGCCACGGTCTTTTCGAAATCATGCACCCCGCGCTGGCGCGCCCGGAACAGCTCGGCCATGCCGCCCACGGCCACCTTCTCCAGCAGGTTGTAGTTGCCGAACTGCTCCAGGACGGCTTCTTCCTCCGGCCCCGCGGCCGGCGCCGCCTCGGCCACCGCCAGGCTCGCGCCCGGATGGGTCTGGCCCGGGCTCGGCGCGGGGGTGGACCTGGGCCCGGGCGCCGGCGCCGGTCCCTCCAGGTCGCTGAGGATATCGCCGAACAGGTCGTCAGCCGTGAACTTGCGCAATGGCTTGCCGGTCTCCTGGAACAGTCCGCCCAGGAAGCCGGGCCAGGCCGCCGGGGCGAGGCCCCGCTCCATGCGCGCCAGCGGCTCCAGCATCTCCGGCTTGAACCATACCGGCTCCTCCCCGGGCACGCCCAGGGCGACCAGCGGCAGCTTCGGATTGCGCACGCGCAGGGCCTGCAGCGCCAGCACCCCCTGCCGGCTCACCCGGGCCGGATCGAACAGCGCCAGATCCGGCATGGCGCCGGACGCCACCTGCGTCGGATCCGGACGTTCGACCCATATCGGATCCCAGCCTTGGATCTCCAGTTCCTGGACAAGGCCAGGGGTGCGGAAGCCTTCTCCATCCAGGATGAGCAGGGCTGAACGTTTCATGATGCCTCAGGGTGTGGGTGATTGTATCGCCTCCCCGGACCTTGGGGATACGCCAAGTGCCCTGGAGCGGCTGAAGATCAAAGCTGGTAATAACTGCAAAGACAGGATAACCTGGGGGCCGGCCTTGATTCCGGCAACGGAAAAATCCGGGCGATTCCCAGGCGAAAGGAGGTGTCCCCTACATGCCACTGGTCAAAATCAAAGAAGACGAGACTTTCGAAAATGCTCTCCGCCGCTTCAAGCGGAAATGCGAAAAGTCCGGCATTCTCAGCGAGCTGAAGAAGCGTCAGCACTACGAGAAGCCCAGCGCGAAGCGCAAGCGCAAGATGCTTGCCGCTCGAAAGAAGACCCTCAAACGCCTCGCCCAGGAGCGGAGATTGATGGGCTGATGCCCGGCTGATCCAAGCTACGATGAAAAGGCCCGCTCAAGCGGGCCTTTTTACTGCCATGAAACCCACCGAGATCCCGAACAACGAACTGGAAGCCATCGAGTTTCCCACCCTCACCGGCCTGGTGTCCCGGGGCGCGCGCACGCGCCTGGGCCGGGAGGCCCTGGCCCGGATGTCGCCCTGGGACGGCCTGCGCGGCTTGCGCCGGCTGCGCCAGCAGGAGCTGGGCCCGCTGTGGGCGGCCGACCCGGCCGCGCTGCCGGTGGTGCCGTTCGACGAGGCCCTGGACGAAGTCCTGAACCCCATCGGCTGGCCCCTGCCGGAGCATTGGCGGCAACTGCGCGAGGGCCTGCGGGCCTGTGCGGTGCTGCTGCGCTCCGTGGCCGCCCTGGTCTGGCCGGAGGGCCAGCCGGCACCCGAAGGCACCGAGCTGGGCATCGACCGGCTCCAGGTGACGGCGGAACTGCTGCCCGATCCCATGCCCCTGGCCGACCAGCTGGCCCGCAGCTTCACCGAGGACGGCCAGCTGGACCCCATGAAGGTGCCCGGCCTGGCCGAACGGTACCGGGCCCGCTCCCGCTGCTTCCAGGCGGTGCAGAGCCGGCTGCAGAAGACCCTCCGGGACGTGCCCGAAGCCTTCCAGGAGAACAACATCGTCGAGCGCAACGGCCGCCAGTGCCTGGCGGTCCGGGTGGAGCGCCGGGGCATGGTGCCGGGGCTGGTGCTGGACCGCTCCAGCAGCGGCGCCACCGTGTTCCAGGAACCCTTCGAGGCGGTGCCGCTCAACAACGACTATGTCGAGGCCGACCAGGAGTACACCCAGGCGGTGCAGGCCTTCCTGCGCGATCTGCTGGAACGGCTGCGCGGCCGCCGGTTCGACTTCGAGCGCTGGCACCGGTTCCAGGCCGACGCCGACGAGGCCCTGGCGCTGCTGCGCTGGGCGGCCCTGTGCGACGGCATCCTGCCCGATCTCGGCCAGGACCGGCTGCGCCTGCTGGAGGCCCGGCATCCCCTGCTGCTGCCCGCGGTGCGGGCCGCGCTGGACCTGGATCCGCTCGACCACGAGGCGGTGCCGCTCACCCTGGAACTGGACCGGGAACGCCCCGGGGTGGTCATCTCCGGCTCCAACACCGGCGGCAAGACCGTGGTGCTCAAGAGCGTCGGCCTGCTCACGGCGCTGGCCCGGGCCGGTTGCGCCATCCCGGCCCGGCCCGGCACCGAAGTGCCGGAGCTGGCCACCCTGCACGCCGACATCGGCGACCACCAGACCCTGGTCGGCAGTCTTTCCACCTTTTCCAGCCACATCCTGCACCTCAAGCAGATCATCGCCCAGGCCCGGCGCGGCGGGCTGGTGCTGCTGGACGAGCTGGGCACCGGCACCGACCCCAAGGAAGGCGCGGCGCTGGGCATCGCCCTGCTGCAGGCCCTCAGCCGGCGCCAGTGCTGGGTGCTGTGCTCCACCCACCTGGGCGAGATCAGCCAGTGGGCCCTGCGCCACCCCAGGTTCCAGAACGCCTCGGTGCAGTTCGACGAGGACCGCCTGGCCCCCACCTACCGGCTGCTGGTGGGCATGCCGGGGCAGAGCCGGGCGCTCACCATCGCCGCCAAGCTGGGGTTGCCCGCGTTCATCCTGGAGCACGCGGAAAAGGTGCTGGGCCAGCGCGAGCAGGACTGGCGCGAGTTCCTGCGCCAGCTGGAGGCCGACCGGCTGCGGGTCATGGAGGAGGCCGCCGCGCTGGCGCAGCGCGCCGCCCTGCTGGAGAAGGACAGCCTGATCCTGGCCCGGCGCGAGGAGGCCCTGCGCACCCGGCAGGACCAGTTCCAGCGCGATTCCAAAGAGAAGGTCCAGCGCGTGCTGGACTTCCTGGACCACGAAAGCCGGCGCCTGGTGCGCGAGCTTAAAGACCAGCAGAAGGCCGAGGCCCAAGGCAACCCCGACCGCATCGGCACCGAGGCCCGGGAACGCATCCGCACCATGGAGCAGATCGCCCGGGCCGAACTGGGCGAGCAGGCCCCCCGGGCGCGCCCCGCCGCGGACCTGCCGATGCTCAAGGAGGGCGGCTATGCCCGGCACCGCGGCCTGGGGGTGGAAGGCCGGATCCTGGTCATCAAGGGCGACCGGGTCACCCTGGAAACCGTCCAGGGCCGCCGGCTGGAGGCGCGCGCCGGCGAGCTGGAGCCGGTCTTCCGGAGCGACCTGGGCGCCGCGCCCAGGGGCCAGGTGCGCCTGCGCGCCGACGCCGAGCCCCCCCCGTCGGAAATCAACCTCATCGGCCGCGCCTCGGACGACGTGGATACCGAGATCCACCGTTTCGTGGAAGGCTCCATCGCCGCCGGCCAGAAGTTCATCCGGGTGGTGCACGGCCACGGCACCGGCCGGCTCAAGGCTGCCGTGCGGGCCGCGCTGAAGGGCCATCCGGGCATCGCCCGGGTGGAGGACGCCCCCCAGAACCAGGGCGGGGCCGGCGCCACCCTCATAACCTTGCGCTGACCGCGATCCCCGCGCAGCCGGCGAGGCCGATCAGCCCCAGCGCCAGCATCAGCCGGCGCCTGAACCCGGCCGGCGCCGCCAGCCTGCTCACCAGCGGGATGTTGATCAGGATGCTGACCACGCTGGAGATGACGATCCCGTTCACCCCGGTGCGCACCGAGATCTCGCCGTGGTTGATCAGCGTGGCCGCGGAGGCGATGGACGATCCGCTGGACAGCAGCCCGCCCAGGGCGCTGACGAAATAGAAGCTGGCCGCGCCGGCATAGCGTTGCGCCAGGGCGCCGAGCACGTTGAGGACCAGGAAGACGGCGCCGAACTGCAGCGCCGCCGACAGGCTGAAGGGCGACTCCAGGGCCAGCGCCCGGGCGCCGTCGGCCCTGACCGGCGCGGGATGCAGCTTCCAGAGCAGGCCGCTGGCCAGCAGCATCAGGCCCATCGGCACCGCGCACCGGGGCGCCGCCGCCCGGGCCAGCATGGCGACGATCAGCGCGTTGCGCAGCGCCATGGCGCCGGTGGCCAGCAGCAGGCCCCGGTAGGCCACCGGCAACAGCGCCGCGCCGCTTTCGCGCACCCGGGTGACCAGTTCCACCACCACCTTCCGGCTGTTGACCAGGCCGCCGAAGAAGGCGGTGATCTCCATGCCGCGCGGCCCCAGCAGGCGCATCAGGATGTAGTTGACGAAGCCCAGCCCGGCGATGATCACCACGCTGATCCAGTTCGACCGGGGATCGATCAGCCCCCACGGATCGACCGGGTGGTCCGGCAGCACGGGCAGCACGATCACCGACAGGATCGCCAGCAGGACGGCGGCGCGGACCTCCTTCTCCGTGATGCCGTGGGCGAACCCGGTCAGCGGCTTCTTCCAGGCCAGCAGGGCCGCGGCGAACACCCCGGCGGCCACCGGCGTGAACAGGTGCCCCTGGCCGCACAGCACGCCGCACAGGGCGACGATCGGCAGCGCCACCGAGGTGGTCATCACCAGCTTGGCCCGCACCGACCATTCGCGCCAGTTCATGATCAGGATGAACAGGGCGACCAGGGCCAGCACGATGGCCGGCAGCGGGTGGCCGACCAGGCCCGCCAGACAGCCCAGCAAGGCGGTCAGCGCGAAGGTCCGGACGCCGACCTTGCCGTTGAGCTCGCGTTCCAGCCCGATGAACACGCCGATGGCGATGGCCAGGCTGAGCCGGCCCAGCACCGGGACGAAGGGCCAAGGCGCCGTGGGGAGGGTGGGACAGGAGATTTCAAAGGGGCTGGTCATCGGCAATGCGCACCAAAAGCCCCTAACCTAGCAGGTCCCGCCCGAATCCCGGTGGAATTTGCCCAGCCGCCGGCGCATGCTAATCCATGTCCCTTTTTTCCAGGAGCCCGCCATGCGTTTCCTCATGCTCGCCGCCCTGCCCTGCCTGCTCGCGGCCCAGGAAACCGTCACCACCCAGCGTGACCAGCAGGCCCTGGCGGTGACCATCTACAACGGCAACCTGGCGCTGGTGCGCGACCAGCGGGAGGTGCGGCTGCCCAAGGGCGACCTGGAGCTGGCCTTCCAGGAGGTTTCCGCGCTGATCCGCCCGGAGACCGCGCTCCTGCGCAATCTCACCGACCCCAAGGACTTCTGGATCAACGAGCAGAACTTCGACTTCGACCTGCTCAGCCCGCAGAAACTGCTGGAGAAGTTCGTCGGCCGCAAGGTGACCGTGGTGACCCCCACGCCCAATCCGGACGGCCCGGGCGCCCGGGAGCTGCGCGAAGAGGCCGAGGTGCTGGCCACCAACGGCGGCGTGGTGCTCAAGTTCCCGGACCGGATCGAGACCGCCGCCCCGGGCCGGATCGTCTACCCCGACGTGCCCGGCAACCTGCGGGCCCGGCCCACCCTGGTGATCAGCCTGCATTCGGCCGCCGCGCGCGTCCAGAAGCTGGAGCTCACCTACCTGACCGGCGGCCTGAGCTGGCAGGCCGACTACGTGGCCAACCTGGCCCCCGGCGAAAAGACCCTCGACCTGAGCGGCTGGGTCACCCTCACCAACCAGAGCGGCAGCGCCTATCCCAACGCCACCCTCCAGCTGGTGGCCGGCGACGTGCACCGGGCTGAAACCGCCCCGCGCATGATGGCGGCCCCGGCCATGGGCAAGGCCCTGGCCGACGGCGCCCGGATGCAGGAAGAGGGCCTGTTCGAATACCACCTCTACACCCTCGACCGGCCCACCACCCTCAAGCAGAACCAGACCAAGCAGGTCGCCCTGCTGACCGCGCGCGACGTGCCGGTGCGCAAGGAGTACGTGCTCAAGGGCCAGCCCTGGTACTACCGGGAACGCGCCCTCGACCTGGGCGACAAGCTCAAGGTGGGGGTGTTCGTCGAGTTCGACAACCGCCCCGAGTCCAGCCTGGGCCTGCCCCTGCCCAAGGGCGTGGTGCGGGTCTACCAGCGGGACAGCGCGGGCCGGCCCCAGTTCGTCGGCGAGGACGCCATCGACCACACCCCGAAGAACGCCCAGGTCCGGCTCAGGCTGGGCGACGCCTTCGACGTCACCGCCCGGCGCCGCCAGACCGACTTCAAGAGCCTGGGCGCCCAGGGCCAGTACCGGTCCGCCTGCGAAACAGCCTTCCAGATCGAGCTGAACAACGCCAAGCCGGAGCCGGTCAGCGTCACCGTGCTGGAACCCATGCAGGGCGACTGGGAGATCAGCCAGAGCAGCCAGCCGTTCACCAGGGAGAGCGCCGGCGCCGTCCGTTTCCTGGTCGCCGTGCCGGCCCAGGGCAGCGCCACCCTGACCTACCGCGCCCAGGTCCGCTGGTAACAGATTCAGGAATTAATTCTCCGAAAAGGCGATGTGACTTATGTCAACGCGCTGCCAAGGGAACACGAATAGGCTACTCCTGTGGTCGCTCTGCGTGTCAGGCTTCACGACTTGCCAAGACACCTCCTGGGCCCTACGTTCGTGGACGAGCTGATGGAAACAGCGTACCGTCCGGCGTCCATGCGAGCCGCTGAGATGGTGCCGAAACCTTCCTCCCAACTTTTCCTAATTAGTTTATCATTATTCGATTGTTTTGTATCGATTAAAATTTCACGAACTATCCACTCACCCAGGATTCAGGGAGTTCTCGATGGAAAATCTGGTAAGCGACTTCTACCAAGCCTTGGCCGGGCGGGCAGCCGCGGTCCTGGCGGAAAGCGGCAACGCGGGCAAGATCCAGATCCAGATCGGATCGGCCACCTGCGAGCATGCTGCCGGCTCCATGGAGGCCCTGGATGAGTTCCGCAAGCACATCCAATCCTCGGGCCGGGAGGACATCGTCATCCACCAGACCGGCTGCACGGGCCGCTGCAGCAAGGAGCCGATCGTCGGCATCACGGTCCCCGGCAAGATGCCGGTGAAATATGAGCGGGTGACCCGGGACCTGGCCCACAAGATCTTCGCCAGCCACGTCCAGAAAGGCATTCCCCTGGTGGAGAACGCCCTGGACGGCTCCCTGGACCACCAGGCCGCCCTGGAATTCATCTTCTGCGAAGGCCTGCGCTGCTCCAAGAAGCACGGCCTGCGCGACCTGTTCGAGCACAAGCTGAAGGTCGCCGGCGTCGCCCCTGAAGCGGCCAAGACCGGCAGTGTGCGCTGCTTCGGCGCCTGCTCCCCGGATACCGAAGGCCAGTTCACCCACGTGCTGGTCCGCCCGGCCAAGGTGACCTACCGCATCAGCACCGAGGCCGACCTGGACGAGATCATCGCCAGCCACGTGCAGGGCGGGGTCGTGGTGGAGCACCTCACGCTCAAGACCAAGCCGATCACCCAGGACTTCTACGACCTCTACGGCGACGTCAGCTTCTTCAACCACCAGACCCGCATCGCCATGCGCAAGAGCGGCATCGTCGACCCG
>CAZVHQ010000069.1:0-16713 GCA_964627225.1 uncultured Mesoterricola sp. | reverse complement strand
ATGGCCAGCAGGGTCTTGCCGGTGCCGGCCTTGCCCAGCAGGGTGACCACCTGCACCGAGTCGTCCAGCAGGAGCTCCAGGGCGAACTGCTGTTCGCGGTTGCGCGGCTTCACCCCCCAGGGCGGCATCTCGACGCGCTTCAGGGGATGGATGCGGCCGTCGGCGGCGTAGAAGCGGCCGAGCGCGGTGTGGGTGTCGTTGGTCTTGTCCACCAGGGTGACGAACTGGTTAGGGTTGAGGATCTGCTCCGGGTCCGGCACCAGGCCGCCGTCAAACAGCATGTCCATCTTCACCGGGTCCACTTCCCAGACCACGGTGCCGGTGTAGAGCTCGTCCACCGCCACCCGGTCGGTGGTGTAGTCCTCGGCCTGGAGGCCGAGGGCATCGGCCTTGATGCGCAGGTTGGTGTCCTTGGACACCATCACCACCTTCTCCTTGCGCACCTTGAGCTGGCCCAGGGCGCAGGCCAGGATCTGGTTGTCGGCCTTGTGCTTGTCCATGGCCGCCAGGCCCAGGTCGAGGGGATGGGGCGTGACGTCCACGATCAGGGTGCCGCCGCCCTCCATGACCACGCCCCGGCTCAGCGAACCGTCCTTGCGTAGCTTGTCCAGTTGCCGGGAGACCGTACGGGCGTTGCGGCCGACCTCGGTCTGGTCCTTCTTGAAGGTATCAATCTCCTCGATCACCACGATCGGGATGACGATGTCGTGCTCCTGGAAGTGGCAGATCGACATGGGGTCGTGAAGCAGGACGTTCGTGTCCAGGACGAACACCTTTTTGCTGGATGCGGACATCGGTAGGCCCCCTGGGAAGTGGATCTCACGTCCTGAAGACTAACATCAGAGCCCCCAAGGTAAGGCAAAACCCTGCAGCGTGGCGGCCGCTGCCGCCGGTCACACTTCCATTAACATTCGATGCGTTTTCTTGATCATCCAGTGACCTTAAGTTATGCTTTCCCTGTCAGCACCACCCATGAGGGTCATCCTCCTCAATTTTTTTACATAACGCCGCGGTCGGAATCGGGGAGAGAGACATGCTGCTTGAATTCGTAGTCAATGGAGTCGCCCGGGCCCTGGAGATCGACCCCGAGACCCGGCTGATCGACGTCCTCAGGGACCACCTGGACCTCACAGGGACCAAGGAGGGCTGCGGCGAAGGGGAATGCGGCGCCTGCACGGTGATCATGGACGGGGTGGCGGTGAATGCCTGCCTGGTCCTGGGCTTGCAGGCGCGCGGCCGCCGGATCGTCACCATCGAAGGCCTGTCGGTGGATGGCAAGCTGGACCCCTTGCAACAGGCTTTTATTAATGAAGGGGCGATCCAATGCGGCTACTGCTCGCCCGGCATGTTGATGTCCGCCAAGGCGCTGCTGCTGAAGACCCCGCACCCCAGCGAGCCAGAGATTCGTTTGGCTATTGCTGGCAACCTGTGTAGATGCACCGGTTATACCAAAATCGTGCAGGCGGTCCAAGCGGTCGCCCGGGAGGGCGGATATCAATCATGAGCAACCTGGTTTTCAAGACCCCCGCCAGCCGGGCTGAACTGATCAGCTGCCTGGCCGCCGCTGATCCCGCGACCTACGTGCTGGGCGGCGGCACCGATCTGATCATCCGCATGCGCGACCGGGGCATCTCTGATGGAACGCTCATCGACATCACCGGGGTGCCGGGGCTGGACGGCATCCGGCTGGACGGCGAATTCCTCAGGATCGGTGCGAACGTCACCTATTCCAATATCTGCGAAAGCGCCCTGGTGCGCGGGACGGCGCCCTGCCTGGCCGAGATGGCCCAGCAGATCGGCTCCACCCAGATCCGCAACATGGCCCGGTTGCCCGGCAACCTCGCCAACGCCTCCCCCGCCGGGGATTCCATCGCCACCCTCATGGCCCTGGATGCGCGCCTCTGCATCCTCAACGGCCGGGGCGAAGCCTCGATCCGCAAGGTCGACGGCCTGGTGACCGGGATCGGCAAGACCACCCTGCAGCGGGACGAAGTCATCACCGAAGTGCTCATCCCCCGGCCCGGCCCCCACCAGCGCAGCCGCTACGGCAAGATCGGCATGGGTGCCCGGAGCCAGGTGGTGATCGCCAACATCAGCATGACCATGGTGCTGGACTTGCCTCCGGAGGGGCGGATCCGGGGCGCCCGGATCGTGGTGGGCTCGGCCGCGCCCATGGCCTACCACGCCGCCGGCGCCGAAGCGCTGCTCGAGGGCCGGATCCCGGACCCGCAGCTGGCCGGGGAGCTGGCCGAGGTCATGCGCGCCCAGGTGGAGGCATCCATCAAGGGGATCGCCATGTTCCAGCACAAGTTGAACGATGTCCAAGGACTGGCGCGGGACCTGTGCGCCGGCCTGTTCCAGGAGATGTGACGTGGCCCCCAAAGCATTGAATATCGTGGGCAAGTCGGTTGCCATCCATGACGTGCTGGAAAAGGCCACCGGCAGCCTGCGCTACGTCAACGACATGAAGTTCCAGGGCATGCTGCACGCCAAGCTGCTGCTGAGCACCGTGGCCCATGGCCGGGTGAAGGCCCTGGACCTGGCCCGGGCCGAGCGGCTGCCGGGGGTGGTGGCGATCTTCACCCCCTGGAACACGCCCCGGAACCCGTACAACAGCCACAAGTGGATCGAGGGGATGGAGGTCATCGAAGACGAGCTGCTGTTCACCGACCATGTCCGCTTCCAGGGCGACCGGATCGCCGCGGTGGTGGCTTCCAGCCGGGAAGTGGCCGAAGCGGCGGTGCGCCTGATCGAGGTCGAGTACGAGGAGCTGCCGGCGGTCATCCGGCCGGAACTGGCCCTGCGCGAGGACTCCCAGCCCATCCACGAAGGCCGGAACCTCATCTACCAGAAGGAGCTGAAGTGCGGCGACGCGCCGGCGCGGCTGGCCGAAGCCCCGCTGGTGGTGGAAGACCGGGTCGAGACCCCCAAGGTCCACCACGCCGCCATGGAGACCCACTGCTGCCTGGCCGAAACCGATGAATTCGGCCAGGTGACGGTGCACACCCCGTGCCAGGTCATCTTCCAGGTCCAGCTGATCATCGCCGAAGCCCTCGGCATCCCCCTGACCCGGGTCCGGGTGATCAAGACCACCACCGGCGGCTCCTTTGGCGGCAAGGGCCAACCCATCCTGGAGCCGATCACCGCCTTCCTGAGCCTGGCCCTGCGCCGGCCGGTCAAGCTGCTCCTGGACCGCTCGGAGAGCATCCTCTCCACCCGGACCCGGCACAAGACCATCAGCACGGTCAGGACCGCAGTGTCCCCGGACGGCACCATCCTGGCCCGGGACACCTACACCCTGGTCGACACCGGCGCCTACTGCACCAATGGCGAGGCGATCGCCATGGCCATGGGCAAGAAGCTGTTCCGCCTGTACCGCATCCCGGACCAGCGCTACCGGGCCGACGTGGTCTACACCAACACGGCCATCGGCGGGGCCTGCCGCGGCTACGGCAGCCCGCAGATCTGCACCGCCACCGAGATCAACATCGACTCCACGGCCGCCGCCCTGGGCATGGACCCGGTGGCGTTCCGCCTGAAGAACCTGGTCCATCCCTTCGACCGCGAGCTCCAGGGCGGCACCGACCTCGGCAACGCCCGCATCATCGACTGCGTCACCAAGGGCTGCGAACTGATGGGCTGGGACGAGAAATTCCACCGGCCCAGGTCCGCCGGACGGTTCGCCAAGGGCGTGGGCATGGCCTGCGCGGCGCACGGCAACGGCTACCAGGGAGCCTACCCGGATTTCATCACCGTGGACCTCCAGCTGGACTCGGACGGCGCCTTGATCCTCAAGGGCGCCTTCCACGACCTGGGCTGCGGCACCGTCACCACCATGGCCCAGATCGCCGCCGAGGTGCTGGACATGGACCTGGCCAAGGTGATCGTGCCCAGGGCCGACACCCTCGTCTCGCCGTTCGATTCGGCCGGCACCCAGGCCAGCCGGGTCACCTTCGTCTGCGGCGGCGCGGTGAAAAAGGCCGCGGAGCTGCTGCGCGAAAAGATGGCCGCCTGCGCCGCCCTGCTCCTGGCCTGCGCCGCGCAGGACATCGCCTTCCGGGAGGGCCGGGTCTATCCCGCCGGCCGGCCGGAGCACGGCGTGAGCTACGCCGACCTGGTGGTGTTCGCCCAGAAGAGCCGGCATGCCAGCCTCTGCGTCAACGTCACCTACGAATCCCCCGGCAACCCCACCAGCTACGGCGCCCACTTCGCCGAAGTGGAGGTGGACAAGCTCACCGGCCGGGTGAAGGTGCTGGGCTTCGTCGCCGTGCACGATATCGGCAAGGCCATCAACTTCGGCTTCGTGCAGGGGCAGATCCAGGGGTCCGTGCAGATGGGCATCGGCCTGGCGCTGAGCGAAGAGATCGCCTACGACCCCCAGGGCCGGGTGATGACCGGCCGGCTGAGCCGCTACACCCTGTTCAACGCCCCGGAGATGCCGCCCATCCAGGTGGCCCTGATCGAAGCGGGCGAGGTCCTGGGCCCGTTCGGCGCCAAGAGCATCGGCGAGATCGCCACGGTGCCGGTGGCGGCCGCGGTGATCAACGCCATCAACCACGCCCTGGGCACCCGCATCACCCAGCTCCCCGCCCTGCCGGAGCGGATCGTCGCGGCGCTATCGGGTCTCTGAGTACAGTTCCGTCAGCGTCGCCATGAACTCCTGGGCCAGCCGCGAGGGCGGGCTGAAGGCGCCGTGGACGATGCTGATGGGGGCCGCGGCGGCCGGTTCCAGGGGGCGGGTGACCATGTTCGGCCAGACCGGGCTGCGGGCCGACAGTTCATCGATGATCGAAATGCCCAGGCCGTCGTGCACGAAGGCGCAGGCCACATGCACCTGCTGGACTTCCACCTTGGCGCGCAGGGTCATACCGGCATCCATGAACATCTTGCGGATCTGCCGGCCGATGGGGCTGTCGGCCCCGTAGCCGATGAAGGGCTGGTCGAGGAAATCACTGAGGTGCAGGGATTCCCGGGCCGCGTACGGGTGGTCCTTGGGCAGCGCCGCCACCAGCCGGTTGGCACAGAGCGGATGCACCACCAGGTTCGGATGGGACTCCTGCAGGAACGCCACGCCCAGCTCCACCTGCTGGGTCAGCACGGCCTGCATCAGCACGTTGGGCAGCAGGGTGTGCAGCACGATGCGCACGTCGGGCAGGCGCTCGAAGAAGCGCTTGACCGCGTGCGGCAGCATCAGCTGGCCGAGGCTCGGGTTGCAGGCGATGCGCAGGTGGCCCACCCGGTTCCCCACCAGGTCTTCGGCCACTTCGTTGACCCGTTCCACGCCCTGGTAGACCGCGTCCACTTCCAGGAACAGCCGGCGCGCTTCCGGCGTGGGGTAGAGCCGGCCCTTGATCCGCTGGAAGAAGACCAGCCCCAGCCGCTGCTCCGTGCTGGAGATGAGGCGCGATACGGCAGGCGAGGAAACCTGCAGAAGCTTGGCGGCGCCGCTGATCGACCCGGTAAGCATGGTGGCTCGGAATACCTCGATCTGGCGCAGGTTCAGGCTCAAGTCGTTAACCTCATGTTATGGATCGGTATGTTTAAAGCTAGACCCTCACTTTAAACAATTTCCCGGCGCTGCGCTGACAACTTTCACATGGAACGGAGATACCCAATCAGCCATTGAACTTGAATAGTAATATTCAGGTGAAATTAAACTAACCGGGGAAAAATCGTTAACATGTTATGCTTTTTAAAGCTCCTTAGATAATCTTTCGTTCATGGTTTCTGCGGGCCTTGAGGTTTTCAGGGCTCGGGATTTGCCATGGCCATGTCAACCCCTGGGTGCCGGTCTTCTCCGGGAAGGGCGGCGGCTGTGCATGGGAAACGCAAGCCGGTCACCAGCGCATTGTTAAGGATGTTTCAATGATCAAGGAAAAGGCAGGGCCAACTCCGAACCGGGTGCCAGGGGCGTCCAGACTCACCACCGGGCCCCGGGCCGTATTCGCGACCTCCATCGGCAACGCGCTGGAATGGTATGACTTCTCGGTCTATGCCTTCTTCGCGGTGTTCATCGCCCAGAACGCCTTCCGCCACACCAACGACGCCTACCAGCTGCTCCAGGCGTTCATGGCGTTCGGCATCGGCTTCATCGCGCGCCCGCTCGGGGCCCTGCTGATCGGCGCGTACGGCGACTATGCCGGGCGCAAGGCGGCGCTGACCATGACCATCCTGCTGATGGCGGCCGGCACCGGCGTCATGGCCTTCGCCCCGGGCTATGCCGCCATCGGCATCGGCGCGCCGATCATGATCGTCTGCGGCCGCATGCTGCAGGGCTTCTCGGCGGGCGGGGAGATCGGCGGCGCCACGGCGTTCCTGATCGAGCACGCGCCCGAAGGCAAGAAGGGCATCTACTCCTCGTGGATCCAGGCCAGCATGGCCATCTCCAACGTCCTGGCCGCGCTGGTCGCCACCTGCGTCACCCTGCTGCTCACCCGCGAACAGGTGGGCAACTGGGGCTGGCGCATCCCCTTCATCATCGGCCTGGCCATCGCGCCGGTGGGGTTCTGGCTGCGCTCCACCCTGGACGAGACCCCGGAATTCCAGGCGGAGATGGAGCGTTCCCACCAGGCACGCAAGTCCTTGAAGACGCCGGTGCTGCGGGTGATCCGGGAGTATCCGAAGAGCCTGGCGCTGGGCACCGCGTTCTCGGTCCTGTGGGCCATCTGCGTGTATACCCTGATCATCTTCATGCCGACCTATTTCCAGAAGACCCTGCATTTCGAAAGCCGGCAGGCCTTCATCGCCTCCCTGGTCGGCAACTGCTTCATGGTCGTGGCCTGTGTCTTCGCCGGTTCCTGGTCCGACCGCATCGGCAAGCGCAAGGTACTTTCCTTCGCCACCTGCCTGATGCTGGTGGGCATCTACCCGCTGCTCATCTGGCTGAGCGGGTCGCACACGACCCTGAGCCTGATCTTCGTGCAGACGGCGTTCTGCATCATGGTCGCCCTGTTCGTCGGGGTCGCCCCGGCCACCCTGGCCCAGATCTTCCCGACCGCGGTGCGCTCCAGCGGCATGTCCCTGTCCTACAACTTCTCGGTCACAGTGTTCGGCGGCTTCGCCCCGGCCATCCTGACCTGGCTGACCCTGCGCGCGGGCGGCACCTTCGCCCCGGCCTTCTACGTCATGGCGGCCTGCCTGGTGTCCCTGACCGCCATCTTCTTCTTGCCGTCCGACCGTGATCCATCGGCCTCGGGAATCGCTCCCGGACCGGAACAAGGAACCTATCCACGCACCGTGGATAACCATTGAGGAGGTCCAGCATGAAATTCTTCCCATACGTGGTCGCCGCTGCCACTTGCCTGCCCGCCACTTTCCTCCAGGCCGAAGTAACCCTGGACGGGCGCACCGCCACTCCTGAAATCATCGCCGCCATCGCCCAGGGCGAGAGCGTGAAGATCGCCCCGGAGGCCATGAAGACCGCCGAGAACGCCTTCAAGGTGCTGTGCAAGGCCGCCGGCGAAGGCCAGATCATCTACGGCCTGACGGTCGGCGTCGGCCTCAACAAGGACCGCAAGTACGTCGACGCCAAGGGCGACCTCACCCAGGAGATCATCGACGCCTCCAGCAAGTTCCAGATCGGCCTGATCCGCGCCCACTCGGGCAGCGTCGGCCCCGACATGGACATCCGCACCGCCCGCGCCACCATGGCCGCCCGGCTCAACATGATGCTGGTGGGCGGCGCCGCCGTCCAGATCCCGGTCCTGGAAGCCTACGTGTCGTTCCTGAACAAGGGCCTCACCCCCTGCATGCCCAGCGGCGGTTCCATGGGCGAGGCGGACATCACCATCTGCAGCCACGTGGGCCAGGCGATGATCGGCGAAGGCGAAGTCTACTACAAGGGCAAGAAGATCCCCGCCGCCGAGGGCCTCAAGGCGATCGGCATGAAGCCCGTGAAACTGTTCGGCAAGGACGCCCTGGCGATCCTGAGCTCGAACGCCTACTCCACCGGCCTGGGGGCCCTGGCCCTGAACGACATGGCCCAGCTGCAGCGGGTCAACACCGCCACCTTCGTGCTCAGCATCCAG
The DNA here is from genome assembly GCA_964627225.1 of uncultured Mesoterricola sp. GTDB lineage: Bacteria > Acidobacteriota > Holophagae > Holophagales > Holophagaceae > Mesoterricola. The sequence goes on along the minus strand of CAZVHQ010000069.1, from coordinate 8,686 downwards.
GCCCTGAACGGCAACGTCTCGCCGTTCCTGCAGGACACCCTGGCCCTGCACCCCTTCCCTGAAACCGTGAAGGCCGGGACCGAGATCCGCCGGATGCTGGATGGTTCCAGCATCTGGGACCGCGACGACAACCGCCGCCTGCAGGATCCCCTCAGCTTCCGCGACAGCGTCTTCACCATCGGCGAAGTGAACCGCGCCTATGAGACCGCCCGCTTCCTCTTCAACATCCAGCTGAACTCCTCCGACGACAACCCGGGCGTGGCCGTGGGCGTCACCCCCAAGTCCGACCGCTGGCAGGAAAAGCGCAGCTACGTGACCACCGAAGGCGGCGGCGGCGCCGTTCTGCCCTCCGCGAACTTCGAGCCCCTGCCCTGGGTCATCGCCTTCGAGCAGCTGGGCATCGCCCTGGCGCACAATTCCATCACCTCCGCCCTGCGCATCACCAAGCTGGGCAACCCCGATTTCACCGGCGGGCTCGAGCGCTACCTCGGCACGGCCAATTCCTACCACGCCTTCGGCGCCATGGAGAAGCCTCCCGTCGCACTGGCCATGGAAAACAAGGTCCTGGGCACCCCGGTTTCCACCGAGTTCCTGCCCGTGGCCGGCCAGGTCGAAGACGTGGCCACCAACGCCCCCTACGTCGTCCAGCGCCTCCAGAAGCAGATCGACAACAGCTTCTCCCTGCTGGGCATCGAAGTGATCCACGCCGCCCAGGCCGTCGATCTTCGCCATGTCAAGACTCCTGGCTACAAGCTTTCCCCGGTCGCGCAGAAGCTCTATAAGGGTCTGCGCGCCAATGTCCCCATGCTCGATTTCGATCGCGCCCTGACCGGGGACTTCCGCAACGCCGAGATCCTTCTGCGCGGATTCCACGAATAGACAGCCGTCAAACGCCCCAGCGGCTCCGGGAAATCCGGAAGCCGCTGGGGTTTTCCATGCCCTGAAGGGCAGGCGCTTCCACGTAAAAATTTACTTGCCCCCCAAGGGTCGGGGGAGCAATCTTAAATCAATCCATAACACGCTCGTATCTGGTTGAAAAGCCATGGAACCCAGGGGAGCAACGCAAGCGTCGCGGGCTCCTTTGCGTTCTTGTTCTCCAGACACGGCGGGTCGTTGGCCATTGCGGGATAATCAGTCATGCCTATGCAAACGGGATCGAGCTCCGCATCACCTGCGGTGGGATATGCCGGCACACAGCCGGTGTATCCCGCCGCCGGCCGCATGTGCGGGCCCGGGAACCGCCGGCCCCGGCTGGCTGAGGTCTTGCCTGGAGGACGCCGGCCGTTGACCTCGGCGGGCCAGCGCATCGTCCTGTGGATTCAAACCTACGATCGGTCATTCTAGCTTCCTGGAGCAACTGGGGTCAGTCCAAGCGAACGCCGTATGTTAATTGCCGATTTTTTCGGCGAGAGGCTATTGCTCCCAATTAATCCAGATAAGGAGTGCCAAATGAGCGATTCCAGCCCAACCAAGGGCATGCACATTGATAAAACTGTCTTTTGGCCCGCGACCATCATTACCCTGGCTTGCGGTGCGCTGTTCTATCTTTATCCCAAAGGCAGCGATCGAATTCTGAAGCAGGTCCACACCTTCACCACCAACCAGCTCGGGTGGTTCTTCCTGACCTTCACGGTGGCCATGTTCACCTTGTGCCTGTACTGGGCGTTCTCCAGGGTGGGAACCATCGTGCTGGGCGGCAAGGACGAGAAGCCCAGCTGGCCGACCTGGCAGTGGCTCGGCATGATCTTCACCTCCGGCACCGGCGGCAGCCTGCTGTATCTGGGCGCGGTGGAGTGGATCTGGATCACCGCGGCGCCGCCCTTCGGCGTCGCTCCGAACAGCCCGGAAGCCATGCGCTGGGCCTCCACCTATGGCATGTTCCATTGGGGACCCTCGGCCTGGGCCTTCTACATCGCGGCTGCGGTGCCGATCGGCTACTTCTACTATGCCAAGAAGAAGAAGACCATGAAGATGAGCGAGTACTGCCGGCCCTTCCTCGGCAAGCAGTCCGACGGTCTGGCAGGTCATGCCATCAACTTCTTCTACATCTTCGGCCTGCTGGGCGGCGTCCTCACCTCCATCGCCCTGGGCACCCCGCCCATTTCCAGCGGCCTGGCCTACGTTTTCGGCCTGCCCAAGTCGAACCTGTTCCTGGATGTCCTGGTAATCTTCCTCTGGTCCTTCGTGCCTCTGATCGTCCTGCTGTTCGGGCTCAAGAAGGGCTTCACGGCCATCAGCAACACCAACATCTACATCTCGATGGCCCTGCTGTTGGGACTGCTCTTCCTCGGCCCAACCTTCTTCATCCTGAACCAGTCCTGTGACGCCCTCGGACGCATGATCCAGAATTTCCCGCTCATGAGCCTGCAGACCGACGCCATCGGCAAGGGCGGATTCCCCCAGGACTGGACGGTGTTCTACATGGCCTGGTGGGCTGTCTATGCCTTGCCCTACGGACTGTTCATCGCCAAGATCTCCAAGGGGCGCACGATCCGGGAACTGGTCGTCGGCGGCCTCACGGCCGGCTCGCTCGGCTGCATGATCTTCTACATGGTGCTGCCCAACTTCGGCATCCACCTTCAGCAGAACGGCGTCGACCTGGTCAAGGTGCTGGCCGACAAGGGCCGCGGCGGCGTGGTCATCGAGATGCTGAGCCACATGCCGGGCGGCTATTTCACGGCCCTGATCGCGGTGGCCCTGTTCACCCTCACCGTCATGATCCACTACATGACCGGCCAATCCGCCGTGGGCTACTCCCTGGCCGCGGCTTCCGAGAAGGAGATCTCCGGCGACCGGGATCCCCAGAAATGGAACATGTTCTTCTGGCTGGTGCTCTCCGGCGTCGTCTCCCTGGGCCTGTATCTCCTGAACCGGGAAGCGCTTTCGCCCCTGCAGACGGTTTCCATCATCACCGGGTTCCCGATCTGCTTCGCGCTCCTCGTCCTCATCAAGAGTTTCTCGGTCCAGGTCAAGCAGGATTTCCCCGAAGGCATCCCCATCACCAAGACCGGCAAAGTCTTCGTGGAGGACCAGAAGAGCCAGCAGGTGGTAGATCCGACCCTCGAGGGCAAGGAAGACGCGAAAGTATTGGCGCAGGTTTAGGCATAAGATTGCAAGCACTTGACTCAACATCATGCACTTCCGGCACTTCCGGTGCCAGAAGTGCATGTGTGGATTAAAAGGAGAGGCTGATATGAACAAGAATTCCCATTTCCCCACCGCGGGAGTCCTTTTCATCACCGCGTTGTGCTTGATCGGCTGTTCCAATTCGAAGCAGCCGGCGGCCGCCGACGGCGCCAAGCTGATCAAGTTCGATGACGTGGGCTGGGACAGCATCAAGTTCCACAACGCCGTGGCCCGGATCATCGTGGAGAGCGCCTTCGGCTACAAGACCGAGGAAGTGAGCGGCTCGACCCCGATCACCTATCCCGCGCTGAAAAAGGGCGACATCGACGTGCTGATGGAAATGTGGACGGACAATGTCCCGACCTACGACAAGGACATCGCCAACAAGGAACTGCTCGAGCTGGGCGTCAACTTCAAGGACGACGCCCAGGGCGTCTACGTGCCCCGCTACGTCATCCAGGGCGACAAGAAGCGCGGCATCAAGCCCATGGCGCCGGATCTGAAGAAGGTGGCGGACCTGGCCCGCTACAAGGACCTGTTCGCCGACCCCGAGACGCCCGGCAAGGGCCGGCTCTACGGCGCCGTCGCCGGCTGGAACATCGACAAGGTGCTGCACAAGAAATACGAATACCTGGGCCTGAACAAGACCTTCACCTACTTCGCTCCCGGCTCCGACGCGGCCCTGGCGGCGGTGTTCACCTCCGCCATCGAGAAGGGTCGGCCGGTAGCGGGCTACTACTGGGAACCCACCTGGCTGACCGGCAAGTACGACATGGTCCGGCTGGCGGACGAGCCGTACAACGCGGCCACCTTCAATGACGGCATCGGCGACTTCCCGGCGGTGCGGGTGACCATATGCGCCACCAATTCGCTGCAGAAACGGGCTCCGGAAGTGGTGGAATTCCTGCGAAAATACAGTACCTCCAGCGAACTGACCTCGGCCGCGCTGGCTTACATGTTCGAGACCAAGGCGGACTACAACAAGACGGCCAAGTGGTTCCTGCAAAAGAACGACAAGGTCTGGACCCAGTGGCTGAGCCCGGAAAAAGTCGCCCTGGTCAAGGCGGCGATCAAATAGGAAGGACGCATTCATGCTGGCGCTGTTGGCCGACACTTTTCCCACCTGGTACAAGCTGGATATCGGAACCTGGTTCGACCAGGTGGTGACCCATCTCGGAGTGCGCTACAGCTGGTTCTTCGATCTGGTCAGCCACGACCTGCTCTGGTTCCTCAACGGCCTGGAGCGCCTGGTCAACGGCATCCCCTGGTGGCTGCTGATCGTCGCCGTGTTCGCGGTGGGCTGGCGCGCCACCGGGAAGATGCGCAACGGCCTCATCTATGCGGCCATGCTGCTGCTGGTCGGCGTGCTCGGCTTGTGGGACCAGATGAACCAGACCGTGGCCATCGTCATCGCCTCGGTGCTGTTTTCGCTGATCATCGGCCTGCCGTTCGGCATCCTGGCCGCCAACAGCCGCGCCCTGAGCTCGGCGCTGCGGCCGCTGCTGGACGCCATGCAGACCATGCCGACCTTCGTCTACCTGATCCCCGCGGTGATGTTCTTCGGCCTGGGCAAGGTGCCGGCGGTGATCGCCACCACCATCTACGCGGCCCCGCCGGTGGTGCGGCTCACCAGCCACGCCATCGAGCAGGTGGACCCTGAGGTGGTGGAGGCCGGGCGCGCCTTCGGCGCCAACCGCTGGCAATTGTTGTTCAAGGTCCAGATCCCCCAGGCCCTGCCCACCATCCTGCAGGGCATCAACCAGACCATGATGATGGCCGTGTCCATGATCGTCACCTGTTCCATGATCGGCGCCCGGGGCCTGGGCCTGGAGGTCATCACCGCCATCAACCGGCTGGAGATCGGCCGGGGCTTCACCTCGGGCATCGCCATCGTGATCGTGGCGGTGCTGATCGACCGCCTGACCCAGGGCTGGTTCCGCCATGGGCTGAAGCCTGGTGAGGGGCGGTCATGAGCGGCGTGCTGCTGGAAGTCCGGAACCTCACCCGGATCTTCGGCCGGGATCCGGCCCGGGTCAGGGCCATGCTGGCCGAGGGCCTCGGCAAGGACGAGATCTACCGCACCACCGGCGCCACCGTGGCGGTGGACGACGTCAGCTTCGAGGTGGCCGAAGGGGAGACCTTCGTGATCATCGGCCTCTCCGGCTCCGGGAAGTCCACCGTGGTGCGCTGCCTCAACCTGCTGCAGGTCCCCACCAGCGGGCAGATCCTGTTCGCCGGCCGGGACATCCTCGGCTACCGCGCGAGCGAGCTGCTGGCCTACCGGCGCAACCGGGTATCCATGGTGTTCCAGAACTTCGGCCTGCTCAACCACCGGGACGTGCTGGACAACGTCGCTTTCGGGCTGGAGCTGCGCGGCACCCCGGGCGACGAGCGCCGGCGCAAAGCGCTCGAGGCGGTCGCCATGGTCGGCCTGGGCGGCCAGGAGCATCGCCGCATCGACGCCCTCAGCGGCGGCATGAAGCAGCGGGTCGGGCTGGCCCGGGCCCTGGCCAACGATCCGGACCTGCTGCTGATGGACGAACCCTTCTCCGCCCTGGACCCCATCGTCCGGCGCGACATGCAGGGCGAACTGCTGAAGATCCAGAGCCAGGTGCGCAAGACGATCGTCTTCATCACCCATGACATCAACGAGGCGTTCAAGCTCGGAGACACCATCGCCATCATGCGCGACGGCAAGTTCGTCCAGTGCGGAACGCCCGGCGCGATCCTCGAGCATCCCGCCAATGACTACGTTGCCGATTTCATCCAGGACATCCGCCAGCGGCTGCCGGAAGGCTGCAGGCTGCAGTCCCTGCGCGGCCCCGCCGTCTGTCCGCTGAATGCCGACCCGAACGTCGGCCGTTAGGAGATCACCCATGTGCAAGAATGAACCGATCAACGAACCCGCCCGCCAGACCCCGGTATTCGCTGCCGTGGACGTGCTGGTGGTGGGCAGCGGCCCGGCGGGGCTGGCGGCAGCCCTGGGCGCCGCCCGGGAAGGCGCCAAGACCATGCTGGTGGAGCGCTACGGCTGCTTCGGCGGCGTCATCAGCCAGGTGGGCGTGGAAGGCTTCGCCTGGTACCGCCACCGCGCGACGGTGGAGGCCGGGGGCCTGGCCTTCGAATTCGAACGCCGGGCCGAGGCCCTGGGCGGGGCCAGCCCGGAGTGCCAGTCCGACAGCAAGGCCCTGGACGCCGAGATGTTCAAGGTGGTCGCGGACCGGATGGTCCTGGAGGCGGGGGTGGTGCCCCTGCTGCACTGCTTCGCGGTGGCGGCGATCGTCGAAGGCGGCCTGGTGCGCGGGATCATCACCGAGAGCAAGTCGGGGCGTCTGGCCATCCTGGCCCAGCGGGTGGTCGACTGCACCGGGGACGGCGACGTGGCGGCCCTGGCCGGGGCGCCTTTCACCAAGGGCCCCAAGGACCAGCTGATGTCGGTGACCCAGCTGTTCTCCTGCCGCGGGGTGGACAGCGAGGCGTTCAAGCACTACATCACCACCGAGTTGAAACCCACCTACAAGGACTGGGGCGGCTACTGGGCCATCAAGACCTCCGGCAAGGAGGACGGCCTGTTCAGCCCCTACATGGAGGCGCCGTTCGTCAACGCCATCAAGGAAGGGCTGGTCGCCCAGGACGAGCACGTCAGCCTGGGCGGCACCTGGAGTTCCATCACCCCGAACGGCGACGTGACCCAGCTCAACCTGGTGTTCCAGGGACAGATCGACTGCACCGACGTGGAGGACCTCACCCGGGCCGAGATCATGGGCCGGGAGAACGCCCTGCGCGCCATCCAAGTGCTCAACGCCAAGATCCCGGGCTTCCAGGAGGCGCGCCTGCGCAATTTCGGCATGACCATCGGCACCCGGGAATCCCGCAAGATCGACGGGCAGTACCGGCTCACCGAGCAGGACGTCATGAACCAGGGCCGGTTCGAGGATTCCATCGGCATCTACCCGGAGTTCATCGACGGCTGCGGCTACCTGATCATCCCCACCACCGGCCGCTATTTCCAGGTGCCCTACCGGGCCCTGGTGCCGAAGCAAGTGGACAACCTGCTGGTGGCCGGGCGCTGCATCTCCGGCGACCGGATCGCCCACAGCGCCTTCAGGAACATGACCTGCTGCGTGCTCACCGGGCAGGCGGCCGGAGTGGCCGCGGCCCTGTCGGTGCGGGACCAGGTGCCCACGTCCAAAGTGGACGTGGGCAGGCTCCAGGCGTGCCTGGAACGGCAGGGCGTCAAGCTGGCGTAGGCTTGTTGCGCGGCACCCCGGCGGAATGCTACACTCGATGCTGGCTGGGAATAACTTCACCTTTGTCAAATATTTCACGGAAGTGAAAGTCCGGCCGGTGTAGCTCAGGGGTAGAGCAACGGTTTCGTAAACCGTAGGTCGGGGGTTCGAATCCCTCTACCGGCTCCAACAGGAAGGCCCGTCACCCTTGGGTTTCGGGCCTTTCGCTTGCCTGGTGGACAACCCCGAAAACACGTAACCCGTGGGTGGTCTTAAATGACGGTGGTCCAGGCCTTCAAGAAGTGGATCACCTCCGAGGTCATCCCCTGCATCCGAAAGAAAGGTATGCAGGTATGCATTCAACTCAGCCCCCTGGCTGAACTCAGCGGGAATGCTGAGCCCGCTGCAGCTCAGAGGCAGTTGATTCGGTCGCAGTCACGATCGGATCTAGATCAACCACCTGTACTTCCACGGTTTTACCCAGCGCTACCGCGAGGTCAACCATGGTTCCGATGGTCAGATTCTGGCGTCCCTGCAGGGCCCTGGAGACGGCCTGGACACGTTTCTGCGTTTTCTCTGCCAGGAGGGTTTTGGAAATACCCAGGCTGGCCATGGTTTCCTCAATCGCCACCACGTATCGGTTAATTGATCGCTCACGTTCGAACACGGCCCGGTTCTCCGGGACCGCGAGCAGTTCAGCAAGTTCAGGGGAAACACGTAAATTGGTCATTTGGGCCTCAGCGAAACGATGAAATCGAGGGTGATCCGTTCAGCCTTCTTGGTGGCCACCCCGGTTGGTGAATGCCGGTCCCGCTCCCGTCCCTTCTTGGGATCCTGAAAACCATAAACCAGCACCAATCTTTTCTTTACCCCGTCCGAGAAGGCGACGGAAAAGAAGCGGATCCGCGGGTCGTCCCTGAATTTGAACAGGTGAACTCCCGGCACGTCCGCAGGTGGGGTCAAATGCAACCAAGTTTGCTCATGCCCGCTGGCACGACTTGGCACCTTTCCTTCGTCCGCGTAGGACTGGATGGTTCCAGCCAGAGTCAGTCGTGTTTTTGGTGGAAGGCCTTCAAAGAAATCGAGAGGGTCGTTCCGATCTCCCGAGCGGTGCCAAAACACCACAAACTTCTTGCCCTCAAGGAAAAACTTAGGCTCTGGCTCCATACGCCACCTTCAACATATATGTTTACACTCAGAAAAGCAATGAAGAAGGTTCAAAAATCGGCGTCGTGCCAAATCGTGAAATGCTTATTACATTATGGTATTTCCTCTGGAGCGCTGATTTCTTGGGACAATCCTGGCAGAAGCTGGCCAATGTGCCTAGCCCC
>CAZVHQ010000068.1:0-16732 GCA_964627225.1 uncultured Mesoterricola sp. | reverse complement strand
AACCTTGTCAATCAGGGCTTTTGCTCATGAATTGTAGGCTATTCGAACAACGGTTTCTCATCACGCTGGATGATATTTTGAACCATCGCTTCCCTTATGACCCCACCACCGCCTACGCAAAATGCGAGAAACGGATCAGCTCCGACCTTTTTCAATTATTGGTCTACGCCATGGACCCTGCGGATCGGGCGGACCAGCTGGCCTATTTTAAAAAAATATGCCTGGAGGGGCAGAAAAAAATAAACAAGATTTGCGCAAAGCTGCATCGACCCTTGGCCTATGATGGCCTGGCATTAATTATAAATTTATGCGAATCCACGGCGCCGGACGCGTAGAATGGGCATCCGCCCGCGCGGTGCCCCGGAGCCCCACCCATGCCCGGCAACGACCCTGATCTCAAGACCCTCGTCGATGCCTTGAACCGCGGCCTGCCTTCGGGGCTGGAAGCGGATCGGCCGCATGGCGCTTCCGGGCTGGACCAGGTGCTGGCCATGGCCGCGGCCCAGGGGGCTTCGGACCTGCTGCTGGTGGTGGGGGCGCCCGTCGCGCTGCGCATCAACGGCCGGCTGAGCCTGGCCGGCGGCGACGCGCTGGAGGACGAGGAGGTGCATAGCCTGCTCGCCCCGCTGCTGTCCACCCGCCAGCACCAGGAACTGCAGCGGAACAAGTCGCTGGACTTCTGTTTCCAGCGGGAGGGGCTCGGCCGGTTCCGGGCCAACCTGCACTTCCAGCGGGGGACGCTGGCGGGGAGCATCCGCCTGCTCCCCGCCCGGATTCCCACCCTGGAATCGCTGCATCTGCCCCCGACCCTGCGCCGCTGGGTCGCTTCCCGCCAGGGGCTGCTGCTGGTGACCGGCGCCACCGGGTCGGGCAAGAGTTCCACCCTGGCGGCGCTCATCGATATCGTCAACGGCGAGCGGCGCGACCACATCGTCACCATCGAGGACCCGGTGGAGTACGTGCACGCCAACCGCAACGCCATCGTCGAGCAGATCGAGGTCGGCCAGGACGCGCCGGACTTCGCCGGGTCGCTGCGCAGCATCGTGCGGCAGAATCCGGACGTGATCCTGGTGGGCGAGATGCGCGATCCGGAAACCATCGCCACCGTGCTCACCGCGGCGGAGACCGGGCACCTGGTGCTCTCCACCCTGCACACCAACGACGCCTCCCAGGCCGTTTCGCGCATCCTGGACTCGTTCCCCCAGGGCAACCAGCCGCAGATCCGCCAGCAGCTGTCCCTGGCCCTGCTGGCCATCGTGGCCCAGCAGCTGGTGCCGACCCGGGACGGCCGGGGCCGCTGCCCGGCGGTGGAGATCCTCACCGCCAGCCACGCCATCCGCAACCTGATCCGCAAGGGCGACGACCACCAGCTCTACTCCGCCATCTCCACCGGGCGGGCCGAAGGCATGGTCACTATGGAACAATCATTGGCCGAACTGGTCCGAAGCGACCGCATCACCCGGGAAACGGCCATGGCCCACTGCTTCCGGCCCGACGAACTGCCCCGCTACCTGAAGTAGCCGATGGCGAAAAAAATAATTATTTAATCCAGATGGCCGTTCGGGCATGATATCGCAGTTCATCCCGCAGGCAACTGCCTTCGAACCTCGGCACGTCCGTTCCTTGGTCAATCTGGAGAGCCGTCATGACTCGTCGTCGCCCCCTGGCCGCCGCATTGTTCGCCACCGCCGCCCTCGCCCAGGAACCGGCGGCGGCCACGGGGAAGATCGATCTGCCGCTGCAGATCCCCGGCCTCGCCGCGGGCGACCTGACGGCGGCCTGGACCGCGCCCGCCAGTTGGACCGCGGGGATCTGGGGCCGGTTCGGACTGGGTGCCGCCGCCCTGGCGGGCCTATCCCTGGCCCTGGACCGCCCGGTGGATCGCGCCGTGCGCCGCTCGGATCTCACCAGCTATGATCCCTGGGCCCGGCGGCTCGATACCCTGGGCAGCGCCGGCACCGTCGCCATCGCCGGCGGCGCCTACCTGGGCGGGCTGCTCGCCGACCAGCCCAAGGTGCGCGAATTCGGCGCGGACGCGGCGTTCTCCATGCTGGTGGCCGAGGTCGGCTTCACCCTGCCCGCCAAGTACCTGTTCGGGCGCTCCCGGCCCGGCGCCGACGCCGGCCCCTACCATTTCCAGCCCATCCATGGCGGCGATTCGTTCCCTTCGGCGCATGCCACCCAGGCCTTCTCCCTGGCCACGGTGATCTCGGAATACGCCGACAGCCCCTGGGCCTCCGTGGCGGCCTACGGCTTGGCTTCCCTGGTGGGGCTGGCGCGGATCGAACAGCGGGCCCACTACGTCTCCGACGTGGCCGCCGGCGCGGTGATCGGCACCCTCTCCGCCAAGGCCGTGATGCTGCGCCACCGCACCCTGCGCCTGGGCGCGAACAAGCGGGTGGAGTTCTCCTGCACCCCGGTCTGGACCGGCAACCGGCCCGGCCTATTGATCAAGGTCCGGTTCTGAAGGTGGCCGCCAGGAAGGCGATGAAGGTCGCCAGCGCGGTGAGGCTGAGCACCAGCACGGCCCCCGCGGCACAGTCCTTGGCGCGCTTGACGGCCGGGTGGAGCTGCGGGTTCAGGAGATCCAGCGCCTCCTCCAGGGCGGTGTTCAGCAGTTCGGCGGCCAGCACCGTGCCGCAGTTGATGAACAGCAGGGCCCACCAGACCGCCGCGGGCCGCCGCCAGACCAGCAGCGCCAGGACCAGCAGGGCGGCCGCGGCCTGCTGGCGCAGGCTCGATTCGCGCCGCAGACCCGAGCCGATGCCCTGCAGGGCGAACCCCAGGCGGTGATGAAATAATTTATTTTTCATAGTATATCCGGTTCCCGCTCCCAAGATTATCCGAGAAATTCACTCAGCCTGAAGAAGAACGGGGGGCCTCGCGGAATTTATAAAATGACGCAGTCATGCCGCAAGTGCGGATGGCGGGTCAGGTACTGCCTGGTGAAGGTCTCGATGGGGATGGCGATGAAGATGCCTTCCTCGTCCCGCGGGTCCTCGCGGGTCAAGTAGCGCAAGCCGTTGATGTCCCCCTGGCCCAGGATCGGCCGGTGGGATTCCCTCAGCCAGCGGCTCACGGCCCTGGCGGTTTCCTCCTTGATTTCCGCCTGCAATCGCGCTGCATCCTCCGCGCCGAGGATGAGCCCAAGGCCCTTGAACTCATCTACCGCTTTTTCGAATGCTTGGGCGGCACGTTCATCGATGGACTCCTGGTCAGGGGTATCGACACCGCAGCGCATGACCTGACGCTCTCCCCGGTAGGGCTCTTCGACGTGGTCCAACCCCACGGCATGCAGCAGCTCATGAAGAATGACGTAGGGCAGCGTCTCCCGTTGGTGGTCCCGGAGGGCGAGGAAGGCCCTGTCCAAGGTGATCGTCCCGCCGAATACGCATTCGCGGTACGATTTCCATAATCCCCCGACCCCGTGGACATCCGTCGCGCCATAGCGGGGAAGGATCTGGACAAACTCCCCGGACGGACTGCCGGCCTGGATCAGGATGATCCCGGGCCTGCCCTTGAGACCGGCTGGATCGGCGACCGCACCCTGCTGGAGCCGGATCCGCCCCCGGCCGATATGCTCGTTGATCTGGTCGACCGCGGCCTGGACCGGTTCCCGGATCTCGTCCATCAGCCGCCGATCCTCGAGGCTTGCGGCGACCAGGTGAAGGGAGAAGCCGATCGGCGCCAGCCGTTTGGTCAGCGCGGTGAAACCATGAACCTCCGGGACCAGCCCTTCGGCGGCGGGTTCCGCTCCGGCGGCCCTGGCGAGCGGGCCCGCAGCCAGGGAAGCTGTCAGCAGGATGGCCCAGGCTGCGTTTTTAAAGAAATTCACGGTGATCCTCTGCACGGTAATACCTTCCGGTGGCCATGCCGTGCAGGCGCTTCTGGGAGGGGGGCGCGGCCATCGGCTCGAAAGAACGGGCGTGGATGTGGAGTTCCAGGTTCGCCCCCTGGCCCCAAGCCGCTCCCTTGAAATCGGGCACCAGCTCCGCTTGCTCCTTGCCCTCGTCCTGGTAGACACGGATGGCGCACCGGCTTTGGCCCATGTGGTCGAAGAGCCAATAGGTGCCGGGGGCCTCCAAGGTGACGACCCGGGAGGCCGGCAGGTTCCCCACAGGGTCCACCACCGCAGTCTGGCCTGGGCCCGTGGCGAGGCTCCAGCGCGCGTCGGACCAGTTGCAAACGGTGACGTCAAGCGCAGTCATGGGAGTGGCAAATAACGACATAAGGGGCATCAGCAGGGCGGGGTTGGGGATTTTCATGCGTTCCTCCTTCCGGGATGGACAATCCGTTCCAGGAACGAATGCGCCATGCCTTCCCATGGTTCCCATGGAAATAAATAATTTAATAAATAATGAAAATTTCCGCCGAGATCCGGAGGAAAACGGAAGGCGCCGTCCGTGCGGGCCGGGCGGAGCGCTCCGGAAGGGGGATGGAAGCATTCTGTGCGGACCCGGGAACCATTCATAGCCTTTTCCCATTAATGAACAGGTCGTCGCTCCGTTGTCGGATCGGCTTGATGATCAAACCAACATGACCTCAAGATTAATAAATTTTACATTAGGTGTCCCTTGAAAAAGCTCATGTGTCCGATCCTCCTCACCACCCTGGCCACCTTCGCCCAGGCCACCGAGTCCGTGGAACCGCTGGTCTTCGATCCGGCCGCCCCGGATGCCGGGCTGGAATTCGGCCATGCCGCCGACCCGAAAAAGGGGCTGACCCTGCCCGTCTTCCACGACCAGCACTTCGCCCACCGGGACACCCCCTTCGTGCTGGACCCGGACTGCGTGGTGCTGCCCCTGGAGCTGCAGGCCGCGGAAGGGCGTTTCCAGCCGATGATCCAGGAGGGGGAAACCGGCTTTGTGCCCAGCCCCCATTTCACCGGGATGGCCAAGACCCTGGGCATCATGAACAAGCTCGCCTACTCCCGGGGCCAGGACTACCGCAACGGGCACGAGCTGACCTACCAGGGCTCCCTGGACGGCTGGACCCTGACCAACATCAAGGCCAAGCGCGGCTGGGGCTCCGACGATCCCAACGCCGGGTTCGTGGCCTACCACAAGGGCCTGCGCACCATCGCCATCGTCATGCACGGGTCCATCAACGGCGCCGACTGGATCACCAACTTCAAGACCTGGGCGGTGCGGCTCGACGCGCCGCACCCCCTGCCCCGCAGGGCGGACGAAGGCGACGGTGCCCCGGTCCGCTTTGCGCGCCTGCCGTTCGTGGGGTTCGCCCACAAGGGCTTCCTGGAAAAGTATCTTTCGGCCTCGGAAGAGGTCATGGAAGCGGTCGACCGCATCATGGACGGGATCAGGGCCAGCCTCAAGGAAGGGCTGTGGGGGATGGTCAAATCCGCCGGCTACGCCCAGCACATGGGCACCGACAATGTGAACTACCGCGGGGTGGGCAAAAGCTACGCCTTCGATCCCGACATGGTCGACCAGTCCCTGCAGGATCTGAAGCAAGGCCTGCAGATGGCCTACGACCATCAGCAGGACAGGCTGCGCGCCCAGGCTGTCCGCGCCAACCCGAACACCTCCAGCTGGGAACGCTTCAAGGCCTGGATGAAATAAGCTCCGGGCGCCGCCGGGGCCTCAGCTTCTGCCGGGACGTCTCCCTCAAGGACCTGCACCTCCGTCCGGTGGTGATCAAGCTGCGGCGGGTTCGGCAACAGCATGAGCACCATCTGGGCCATCCAGCGGGCGGCCATCGAGGCCGGATGACCGTGGACGAGTGCTCGCACCGGATCCACCACCTGACCCTGGGGAATCCCAGCTGGCAGGCGCGGCCCTGAGGGGATGGGGATTCAAGCCATTGACTGCATGATAATCATGACCTATGTTATTTAATCATGGGTATCATGTTCCCAAGGATGATCCAGAAGGCGCCACCATGCAGACCCTGGCCAAAAGTTCCCGCTTCCCGTTCCACGGCCTGTCGGGTCCCGCCTCCCAGGTGGGGCGCGAACTGAGGGAGACCAAGGACAGGCACGTGGTCGCGGTGGAACTCGAGCCGGGCCAACAGCATCTCGAACCGGCCCTGCTCAAGGCGCTGGAACTCATCATGAACGTGCTGGAGGAGAAGTTCACCAAGGCCCAGGCCGACCAGGTTCGCCGCATCGGCGATCTCCTCACCGAAAGCGTCGAGGTCTCCCAGGCTGCCGTCATCGAGGGCAAGATGCGGGCCAACGCCATCCGGCATCTTCTTGAAGAAGGCGGATGGCTGAATGCCGGTCAGATTGCCGAGCAGGGCGGCTACAGCAAGAGCAATCCGGCGGAACCAGCCAGCCGCTGGAAGCGCGAATGCAGGATCTTCGCCATCACTTTCAAGGGCCAGGACCTGTATCCGGCCTACCAGTTCGACGGGAACCTGCAGCCGCGGCCGGTGATCGCCGAGGTAGTGACGCTTTTCAAGCACAAGGACGACCCCTGGAAGATCGCGGCCTGGTTCGCCTCGGTCAACGGCTGGCTGCGGGGCAAACGCCCCCAGGACTGCCTGGACGAACCGGAGCGGGTGGCCGAGGCGGCGCGCCAGGAGATCAGCGAATCCAATGGATAGTTTCCCCGCCCCCGGCCTGACGCTGGAGGCCGAATTCATCACCTGGCCGGCGGACCGGGAGATACACCGCGTCCACAATGCCGCGTACGGCTCGATCGAATTCAACCCCGGCAACGGCGACGCGCGCTTCAGTCCCGTGACCAGCGCGCGCGGCAACCCGGTTCCAACGCTCTATGGCGGGGAAACCTTCGAGTGCGCCCTGATGGAAACCGTGTTCCGCGACGTGCCCCATACCGCCGGGTTCAAGGCCTACGACAAGCACAACCTGGATCGGATGCGGGCCTCCGTCCTCTGCCCTTCCCGGGACCTCCTGCTGGTCAACCTGTCGGGCAAGGCGCTGCACAAGCTTGGCATCACCCGCGCGAAGCTGCTGGAATGCGAAGCCGCCGACTTTTCCCACACCCGCCGCTGGGCGGGAGCGCTGCATGCGCAGCTTCCCAAAGCGGACGGCCTGCGCTGGGTGTCGCGCCAGGACGATGAAGCCCATGCCCTGCTTTTGTTCGGCGACCGGGTGAAAAAGGCCGTTTTGCGGGTCACGCGCCCACCCACCGACATCGTGCACGACCTGAAGCTGTATCTCCAGGTGCTCGACCTCGCCCAGCTGATCGGGGTCGACTTCATTTAAAGATGCGGGAAGTTGCCCAGCCCGCTACTTCAGCCGGAAGAAGAACTGCAGATCGGCGTTGGTCAGCCCGCGCTTGCCCCACTGCTCCCATCCGGCCCAGTCGCCGCCATCGCTGAACTCCGCGTGGCCGTCCGGGAACAGGGTTGCATCGCTGAAGCCCTTGTCGGTGCCCTTGCGCATGGGGAAGGCCTCGTACTGGGCGCTCGCCGGGGCGCTCAGCACCAGGTGGTAGGTCCGGCCCGGGGCCAGCGCCTGGGGCTCCGGGAAGCTGAAGGTGACCCAGTCGCAGCCGCCCAGGGAAGCGGTGGGTGTGCAGGCGGGCAGGGGGGCCGCGACGGCGCCCTCGGCCAGCAGCTTGCCGTCCTCCTGCTCCAGGCGCAAGGCGATGGGCAGCGTCCCCGCCACCCGCCGCACCCGCACCGACACCGAGCCGGCCAGCCGCCGCGGGCCGGAGACGGTGAAGGTTTCCCGCACCCGGGCCGGCCCCGACACGGGCCGAGGGGCGCCCATCCAGAACTCCATGTAGCCCATGCCCTGGGACTTGCCGCCGGCGTAGTCGATCTCCAGGATGGGCGTGAAGCCTTCCTGGCTGCCGGGGGTGCGCCGCACCGCCCAGGCGGGGCTGGTCCGGCTGCGCATGAGCATGGCCCAGTCGGAATCCTGAAGGCGGGGTTGCAGGGGGGGCGAGCAGGATTTGAGGAACAGCGCGTTCACCGAAACGAAATTGCCTTCCGGATCCGGGTCGGTATTGCTGAAGACCAGGTGGTAGAACGCTCCGGGCGCGAGCACCGGGGCCCGGTCGAAGACCAGCCGGGGGTAGAACTGGTCGCTGGTGGCCACCAGGGCGAGGCGCCGCACGGTGGTGGCGAGCACCTGGCCGGAGGGGCGGTGCTGCGGGGTGCCGTCATCCGCCTGCAGTTCCACCTTCAGGATGCCGCCGCTGCCCGCATGGTAGCCCCGGCGCTTGAAACTCCAGATGAGGTAGGGGCGCGCCCCCTGGAACACGCCGCCCGGATCCGCCCGGAACCGGCAGCTCACCTGGATGCCGCCCTTGCCGATGGGGGTATTGGCCAGCGAATCGGCGCGGATGGCCGGACCGTAAAAATCCCCCTGGGCACCGAGGCTCAGGGGGATCATCAGCACGAATGCATGGAAGGCAGCCATCGGAACCCCCGTTTCCAGGGGTTAGATGCCGGTCAGGGAATGAACATGAACTGCAGGTCGCCGGTGGTCAGATTGGGGGTGCCCCACATGTCCCAGCCGGCCCAGCCGGTGCTGCCGGTGCTGGTGAACTGGGCGTGGCCGTCGGGGAACGCGGTGTCGTTGGAGAAGCCCTTGTCCAGACCCTTGCGGATGGGGTAGGCCGAGTACTGGGTGTTGGCGGCGGTGCTGAGGGTGAGGTTGTAGGCGACGCCGGAGGACAGCACCGTGGACAGGGGGAAGGCGCAGGTCACCCAGCTGGAGGCGCCCGTGAGCACGCTGGCGGCAGGCACGGTGCCCTGTTCGATCAGGGTGCCGTCGGCTTCGGTCAACGCCAGGGTCAGGGGGCTGGTGCCGGCCACCCGCTCGGCGCGCACCATGATCTTGGTGAAGGTGCGGCTGGGCCCGCTCACCTTGAAGGTCTCCCGGACCTGGGCGTTGCCGGAGATGGTCTTGGGGTTGGTGGACCACACTTCCATGTAGCCGTTGCCCTGGCTGCCGCCATCGGCGTAGTCCAGCTCCAGGATGGGAGTGAAGCCCGTCCGCACCTTCCAGGCGCCGGTGCCGGAACGCACCAGCGCGGCGCAATCGTTGTCGCTGATGGAAGGCTGCATGGGCGCGGTCTGGGCGTCGGTGTAGAGGCTGTCCAGGGAGATGTAGTTGGTGACGGGGCTGGGGTCCACGTTGGTGAACACCAGGTGGTAGAGGGCGCCTCCGGTCAGCGTGGCGGGATAGGCGAACTCCAGCTCGGGGTAGTTGTCGTTCTGGGCGACGATGTTGCCGTAGGTGACGCTGGCCAGCGAGGGGCCGGTGGGCAGGTGGGCGGCGCTGTTGTCGTCGGCCTTGAGATCCACCTGGATGGTGCCGCCCTGCCCGGCCTGGTAGCCGCTCTTCACCAGGGACCAGATGAAGAACACCCGGATGGCCTTCAGCGCGCTGGCATGCTTGGCCTGGAACCGGTAGCTCGCGCTGTTCAGGCTCGGCCCGCCCAGCACGGTGTTGGCGAGGGCATCGGCGCTCAGCCCCGAACCATAGTAGAAGGAGCTCACCGGCAGCACCGGCAGCACCGGGATGGTCTGGGAATAGACGGACTGCACGCCGCTCAGGGTGACCACGCACTGCACGGTGAGGGTGCCCGCCGCGCCGGCGTTGACGTAGGCCGCGGCGTTCTGGGTGACCCCGGGGATGGTGCCGCCGTTCGCGCTCCACCGGAAGGTCGCGCCGGCCTGGGCCGGAACGTCCACCAGCACGTTGGCCATGCCCGCGGAAACCAGGGCGGGGCCGGTGATGTAGCCGGTGTTGACGATGGCGGCGGGCAGCACCGCCCCCGCCTTCTGGGCGGCCGGGGCGTTGGCGCCCGAGGCGCTCTGGCCGGCGCAGCCCCAGGACAGCAGGGCGATGGCCGCGGCCATGATCTTTGAATTTCTCATAAAGGTTCCTTCCCAAAAGTTCGCCCAGGCAGGCGGGTCGCCCCGTCCGTCCCGCGCCAAGTGACCAGGCTCTGAAGTCCGCAGGCAACCTTTCGCCGCGCAGGACTTGGATATCCCTTCACAGCAACGGCGGTGCCAAACCACAGACTTGCAGGTTTTTAAAATAAACCTTTATATACGTGTGTTTATATTTTGACGGCGCCGCCGGCCGGCGGGGTGAATCTCGAATCGGGATCCGGCATCCAGAATCGGGACTCGCCGGGCTCCCTTCAGGGATGCGTTATCGTTCTTAATGGAGAAGTTCATGATCCAGCCGAGCCATCCCCGCCGCCGGACCGAAGCCTGGACCGGCGCGCGTGATTCCCTGCCGATGCTGCTGGGCGCGGCGCCGTTCGGGCTGATCTTCGGCACCCTGGCCGGCCCGAGCGGCCTGTCCCCCGCCGCCACCCTGGCCATGTCGCTATGCGTGTTCGCCGGATCTTCGCAGTTCATCGCACTCACGCTGCTGGCCAGCGGCACCGGACTGGCGGTGATCCTGCTCACCACCTTCGTGGTCAACCTGCGCCACGCGCTCTATTCGGCCACGCTGCTGCCCCACGTGGCGGGCCTGCGCCAGCGCTGGCGCATCCCGCTGGCCTTCTGGCTCACCGATGAAACCTTCGCGGTGGTGCAGCTCCGCTACCACCGGGCCGACGCCTCGCCCTTGAAGCACTGGTACTACCTGGGCTCCTGCCTGGCGATGTACGGCAACTGGTTCATGTGGACCCTGGCCGGGGTCATGCTTGGCCGCTCAGTGCCCAGGCTGGAACACATGGGGCTGGAATTCGCCATGGCCGCGACCTTCACCGGCATCGTCGTGCCGATGCTCAGGAACCGGCCGATGCTCGGGGCGGCCCTGGGGGCCGCCGCGGTGGCGCTGGCGGCGCACGCCCTGCCCTACAAGCTGGGACTGATGCTGGCCGCCCTGGCCGGCGTGGTGATCGGGGTCGTGCTGGAGGAGACCCCATGAGCGGGCGCGAACTGGTCCTGGTCCTCGGCATGGCCGCGGTCACCTTCCTGGTCCGCTATGCCTTCTTCGCCCTGGGCGAGCGGGCCGCCTTCCCGCCCCTGGTCAAACGGGCGCTGCGCTACGTGCCGGCGGCCGTACTCACGGCCATCGTGGTGCCGATGGTGCTGCTGCCGGACGGCACGCACTGGCAGCTCAGCTGGCGCAACGCCTGGATGGTGGGGGCGCTGGCGACCGGGCTGATCGCCTGGCGGTTTAGCCACCTGCTCGCCTCCATCGGTGGCGGAATGCTGGTGTTTTTTATCTATCGTTGGCTGCTAGGATAATCCACCGATCCACGGACGTTGGCGTCACAGGGAAACAATTAATTTATTGATTATATAAATACGTTTCATTCGTTTTAAAACGCTGTTAACATCAGCGCCAATAAACCAAAATGCGAGCGGAGCAAACCCCCCAGTCATAAGGTCCAGTCGTGGACCCAGCCATCGGAGGCAGTATGGATCAAGCGGTCACCCCCCTCCCAACCAAGCAGAAGGTTCCCTTCTACAAGGTTCTGTACGTTCAGGTGCTGTTCGCGATCGTTGTCGGCGGTCTGCTTGGCTGGCTGTCGCCGAGAATCGCCACCAACGACTGGATCAAGGCCATGGGCGACGGCTTCATCAAGCTGATCAAGATGGTCATCGCGCCGATCATCTTCTGCACCGTGGTCTCCGGCATCGCCCACGTGCAGAGCGCGAAGACCGTGGGCCGGATCGGGGTGAAGGCGATGGTCTATTTCGAGATCGTCTCCACCTTCGCCCTGGTGATCGGCGTCGTCATCGCCAACGTGCTGCATCCGGGGCTGAACTTCGGCGGCAAGGCGCCGGACGCCTCTTCGGTCGCCCAGTTCGCCAAGCAGGCGCACGAGATGAAGTCGGTCGACTTCTTCCTGAACATCATTCCGGACAGCGTCGTGGGCGGCTTCGCCAGGGGCGACATCCTCCAGGTGCTGCTGTTCTCCATCCTGTTCGGCCTGGCGCTGATGGCGCTGGGTGAGCGGACCAAGGGCCTGCGCACGCTGATCGACGAACTGTCCCAGGGCGTGTTCGGGGTCATCGGGCTGGTGATGAAGGCCGCTCCCGTCGGCGCCTTCGGCGCCATGGCCTACACGGTCGGCAAGTACGGGCCCCAGGCGCTGGGCAACCTGCTCGGGCTGATCGCCACCTTCTACCTGACCGCCGCCCTGTTCGTCCTCGTCGTCCTGGGCATCATCTCCCGCTTCATCGGCTTCAACATCTTCCGCTTCATCGGCTACATCAAGGACGAGCTGCTGATCGTGCTCGGCACCAGCTCCTCGGAAAGCGCGCTGCCCCAGCTCATGCGCAAGATGGAGGCGCTGGGCTGCTCCAAGACCGTGGTCGGCCTGGTGGTGCCCACCGGCTATTCGTTCAACCTGGACGGAACCAACATCTACATGAGCCTGGCGACCATCTTCATCGCCCAGGCGCTGGGCTTCCACCTGGGCCTGCGCGAACAGCTGGCCATCATCCTGGTGGCGATGCTCACCTCCAAGGGCGCCTCCGGCGTTTCCGGCGCGGGCTTCGTCACCCTCGCCGCGACCCTGTCGGTGGTGAGTCCGGCCCTGGTTCCCGGCATGGCCATCGTGCTGGGCATCGACAAGTTCATGAGCGAATGCCGGGCCCTGACCAACATCACCGGCAACGGGGTCGCCTGCTGCTTCGTCTCCTGGTGGGAGCATGAGCTGGACCGGAAGAAGCTGCACGCCGTCATCGGCGGCCGGGACTTCGCGGCCTCCCAGGAACCGGTCGGCAATCCCGAATAGCTCGATCCGCGCGATCAGGCCCCGGGACGCCGTGTCCCGGGGCCTGATCGCGCTATGATGACCATTTCCATGGGGCAGGAGGGTGACGGTGACCGAGGACCAGGAGCATGCCGAGGCCCGGGCCCTGATCGAATCCTGCAAGCTGCGCTTCGAGCCGGCATTCGACGATCTGGCCTGCCTGTACGAGCAGGGCCGCATGGTGGCCTGCGGCGCCCGGGCAGGCTATGTCCTCAAGATGCTGGCCATCGCCCCCAGCCACCAGGGCAGCGACGCTCTGGGCGAACTGCTCACCCGGCTTATCCAGTCGGGCCTGGCGGCCGGGCACGACACCCTGTTCGTGTTCACCCCGCCGCAGAATGTCCCCAGTTTCCAGGCCCTGAACTTCCGCCTGCTGGTCACCCACGGCCAGGCCGCCTTGCTGGAACACGGCCCCGGCCTGGAGGCCTACCTGGCGGACCACGCCGCCCAGATCACCCCTGGCCGCAACGGCGCCGTGGTCATCAATGGCAACCCCTTCACCCTGGGCCACCTGTACCTGGTGGAACTGGCCGCCCGGCGCGTGGACCGGTTGTACCTGTTCGTGGTGCGCGAAGAGCTGTCCCAGGTCCCGTTCCGGATCAGGTTGCGTCTGGCGGCCGATGCCACGGCGCATCTGGACAATGTCACCGTGCTCGACACCTCCCGCTACGCGGTGAGCGCCGGCACCTTCCCCGCGTACTTCCTGAAACGCCTGGACACCTTCGCGGCGGCGCAGATGCAGATCGATCTGCGCCTGTTCGCCCAGCTCATCGCCCCCCGGTTCCATATCGCCGTCCGGTTCGCCGGCGCGGAGCCGCTCTGCCCCACCACCGCGGCCTACAACCTGGTGATGGCGGAAGTGCTGGCGGAGCATGGCATCGAAATGGTGGAGGTGCCCCGGCTGGAGGCCGGAGGCCAGCCGGTCAGCGCCAGCCGGGTGCGCGCCGCCTGGCGCGCCGGGGACCGTGCCACCCTGAAGGACCTGGTGCCGCCGGCCACGCTGGCCTACCTGTTGGAGGAGAATTAACCCCTCAACCCGCTCATTATTGAAGGTGCGATCCACGGGAGTTTCCATGCAGCAAGCACAAACCAGATCCTCGAAACTCGGGGCCGTGTTACGGGTCACCAGTGGAAATTTTTTGGAAATGTTCGACTTCTTCCTCTTCGGGTTCTACGCCTCCTCGATCGCCAAGACCTTCTTCCCCAGCAGCAATGAGTATGCCTCGCTCATGCTCACCTTCGGCACCTTCGGCGCCGGCTTCCTCATGCGCCCGCTGGGCGCGATCATCCTGGGCGCCTACATCGACCGGGTCGGCCGGCGCCAGGGGCTCATCCTCACCCTCGGGCTCATGGCCCTCGGCACGGTCCTGATCGCCTTCGTGCCGGGCTATGCGGCCATCGGCCTGCTCGCGCCCTTCCTGGTGCTGCTGGGGCGCCTGTTCCAGGGCTTTTCCGCCGGGGTGGAACTGGGCGGCGTTTCCGTCTACCTGTCCGAGATGGCCACCCCGGGCCACAAAGGCTTCTATGTGGCCTGGCAATCCGCCAGCCAGCAGTCCGCGATCGTCGTCGCGGCCGCCATCGGCTATGGGCTCAACGTCTACATGGCCAAGGCCACCGTTGCCGCCTGGGGCTGGCGGGTGCCCTTCTTCATCGGCTGCATGATCGTGCCGCTGATCTTCTTCATCCGCCGCTCGCTCCAGGAAACGGAGGCGTTCCTGGCCCGCAAGCACCGCCCGGATGTGCGCGAGATCTTCAACTCCATGATCACCAACTGGGGTATCGTCATCGCCGGCATGATGCTGGTGGTGATGACTACCGTGTCCTTCTATCTCATCACGGTCTACACCCCGACCTTCGGCATGAAGGTGCTCAAGCTCTCCGCCGCGGACAGCCTGATGGTCACCTTCTGCGTGGGCCTCTCCAACTTCTTCTGGCTCCCGGTCATGGGCGCCCTGTCCGACCGCATCGGCCGCCGGCCGATCCTGGTCTTCTTCACCCTCCTGACCATCGTCACGGCCTACCCTGCGCTGGCCTGGCTGGTGGCCGCGCCCACCTTCCCGAAAATGCTGCTGGTGGAGCTCTGGCTGTCGTTCCTGTACGGCAGCTACAACGGCGCCATGGTGGTGGCCTTGACCGAAGTCATGCCGGTGGCCGTGCGCACCGCGGGCTTCTCCCTGGCCTACAGCCTCGCCACCGCCCTGTTCGGCGGGTTCACCCCAGCGGTTTCCACCTGGCTGATCGAGTCCACCGGCAACAGCGGAGCCCCGGCCTTCTGGCTGATTTTCGCGGCGATCTGCGGCCTCCTGGGGACCCTGGTCCTCTACCGGCGCAGCGCCACCCAACGCCGTCTTGCCGAAGCGTAACGTCAAGGAGACATGACCCATGCAAATCCGTTGCAAGGCCAGTGCGGGCACGATGCAGTCCAGCGACCTGATGGTCGTGGTGGAGCCCGCGGACACGCTTCGGATCGACATCGATTCGACCGTGAAAAAGCAGTACGAGCACCTGATCCGCGCCCGGATCAGCGCCACCCTTGATGAGCTCGCGGTGAGCGCGGGGCACATCCAGGTCTCGGACCGCGGGGCCCTCGACTACGCCATCGCGGCGCGGGTCGAGACCGCGATCCGCCGGGCCGCGAAGGAGTAGACCATGGAAAAACTCTGGTACCGGGAATGCGCAACCGGACGGCGCTTCATCATCAAGCTCGAGCCGGGGGCCAGGATCACCGCCGCCCTGCTGGACTTCGCCCGCGCCCAGCAGCTGCCCTTCGCCTCGCTGGTCTCGGCGGTCGGCTCGGTGCGCGACGTGGAGTTCGCCGGCATCCAGGCCGGCGCCCACCTGCCCATGACCGAACCGCGCTACAAGACCAGCCGGCTGGAAGGCCCGCTGGAACTGCTGGGCCTGGAAGGCAACATCGCCCCCGGCCCGGACCATCTGCTGGTGGGCGAGTTCCACATCCTCGGTTCGAAATCCAACGGCGACGTGGTGGGCGGCCGGCTGCTGGAAGCGGTGGTGTTCGCCACCTGCGAGATCGTGCTGGCCGAGTACCTGGTGGAAGGCATCGAGCGCCACCACTCCGCCACCAGCGGGGTGGACACCATCTTCATCGAGGAAAAGCCATGAGACTGCGCCGATCGCTGCTCTACGTCCCCGGCAACATGCCCGGCATGCTGCAGAACATCCCGGTGTTCGAAGCCGATGGCGTGATGATCGACCTGGAGGACGCGGTGCCCCTGGTGGAGAAGGATTCCGCCCGGCTGCTGGCCCGGAATTTCCTGCGTTCCTACCAGGACCGCAACAAGGAGATGTTCGTGCGGATCAACGCGCTGGACACCCCCTACGCCGCCGACGACCTGCGCGAGGTCCTGCCGGCGCTGCCCGACGGCATCCGCCTGCCCAAGGCCGACCACCCGGAGATCGTGGAACGGCTGGACACCCTGCTCACCGAGCAGGAGGAAAAGCTGGGCCTGCCCATCGGCCATTTCAAGATCATCCCCTCCATCGAAAGCGCCCAGGGGGTGCTCAACTGCGTGGCCACCGCCCGGGCCTCCTCGCGCCTGGTGGCGCTGGCGTTCGGGGCGGAGGACTACACCGCCTCCATGGAGATCGACCGGACCAGGACCGGCGAAGAGCTGTTCTCGGCCCGCACCCAGGTGGTCTGGGCGGCCAAGGCCGCAGGGGTCCAGGCGATCGATTCGATCTTCTCGGACGTGAACGACATGGACGGCCTGCGGGCGGAGACGGTGCTGGTCAAGCGGCTCGGCTTCACCGGCAAGTCGCTGGTCAATCCCCGGCAGATCGAGGTCATCCACGACGTGTTCCGGCCCACCGCCGAAGAGATCGGCCATGCCCTGGAGGTGATGGCCGCCATCAAGCGGGCCCGGGAGATGGGCACCGGCGTCATCTCGCTCAAGGGCAGGATGGTCGACGCCCCGGTGGTGACCCGGGCGGCCCGCACCATCCGCGAAGGGGTGGCGTTCGGCATGCTGGAATTCGATCTGTCCGACGAGGTGATCCATGGCGAAAAATAGCCTCGGACGGGAGATCCCGGCCCAGTGGCGGGG
>CAZVHQ010000067.1:0-17661 GCA_964627225.1 uncultured Mesoterricola sp. | reverse complement strand
GTTTCAATCCACGCGGAGGCAGTGAGGCCCCCGCGACTCACCCCTCATTAAGCAATGTAAATACGGATGTTGCAAACCATATTGCGCGATTGTGCTTGGTCGGGGCTCTAAGCGATTTGAACCCGTTTTCGAATTCAAGCGTAATTGCCTAATTTTCAAAGATCTACGCGAAGGCGCGAAGGTTCCCGTGAAATGGCGCGCACTGGAGGTCCGCGCTGATCCTTTACAAGACCAGCGGGCCTTCAAAATCAATACTGGGCTTGGTGCCATGATGCTCGGCTTGACGAACATCGTCTTCTCCGAGGAAATAAAAACGGAGGCTGTCCACTTTGGGGTCAAAAGTCGAAAGAAGTTTACCGCGAAGTTCGGTCCACAACGCTGGGGTCAGCATGCACTCAAAGACGGAAAATTGCACCCGTTGGCCGCAGCTGACACACGCCTTGGCGATGCGGCGAAGGCGGCGCTGCCCGGGTTTATCGAGGGTCTGAATGTCATAGGTGATGAGGACAACCATGATTTATCCCCTGGGATGGAAGGGAGGAAATGCCTCTAGATCTCCCCGCAACGTACGCGCCAATAGCCGAGCCTCAAGTATCGGAACCAGTCCCCACGCCACCTCCTGATCAAGCAAAGGATGCTGGATGGTTTCAGCCTTCCTTTTCTGGTACGCGGTGATAACCGTCTTCCGCGTGTCGTCATCCATTTCCACTGCACCGCTTTCTGTTATGCGAAATCCATTCCCGTTCACCTGCTGGTTATTGATGAGCGTCAATGCGAGTCGGTCTGCCACAAGGGGCCGAAGACATTCCATCAAATCCAGGGCCAACGCCGGTCGGCCCGGGCGGAAGGCGTGTAGGAACCCAAGTGCGGGGTCCAGGCCCACGATCTGGAGCGCTGACAGGCAATCGGCAAGCAAAAGCGCATAGGAGAACGAGAGCAAGGCGTTGAATGCGTCCTTTGGCGGGCGCCGGTTGCGTCCATGCCATGGGAATGCCTGCTGCTGCTTGCGGACCATGGTCCTGAACTGGTCAAAATAAATCGCTGCCGCTTCCCCTTCACAGCCTCTGGTCTGATCGTGGTTTTCCATCCGGTCCACCTGGTTTTGGACCAGCTGGATCTTGGCGGCAGCCTGGGAGAGGTCGGCGGCAGTGCTGCTCTCTGCCTCCCTGGCGGCGCGCTGGAGCACATGGCGTTGGTTGGCCAGTTTCCCTTCGACGATGCTCTTGGCCAGTTTGAGGCTGGACGCCTCATCCGCATGGGCTCGGTGCTGGTTGATCCGCAACCAGGCTCCTGAATGGCCGAGCCCCTCCAACCTTCCCAGGAACCGTCCACGGTCAGTCAGGAAACTGACGGACACGTCCCGCTCCAAGCATAGATGCATCAATTCTGGACTGAGATATACCGGTCCCAGGCATACAATGCTTTGGAGATGGTGAATGGGCACCTGGAGGCGTTTTTCCCGCTCGATCCTCACCACCACCGTCTCACCTTCCTTGTAGAGCTGGGTCTCGGGCGTGGTCAGATATAACGTATTTAATAGCAACGGGCCGGTGCTCATCGTAGCCCCCGCAAGTACTGGCTCAAGGTGTCGGCCCCAGGGAGGTTTGGCATGCAAAGTACTGAAAGACTGCATTCACCACACTTCTTCCCTCGTTCCGTGGGTGGCGTGTGTCCGGATTTCATCATGTCGCGAATCTCCCGCACTGCCGCTAGCACTTCCTGGCGCAGCGAAGCGCTGAACTCGACTTCCCGTCTGCGCCTGGAACCGCCGAAATAAAGGGCTCCTTTGGGTACCGGAACCCCGAGCATCTCTTCCAGGGAAAGGGCCTGGGCGCAGAGTTGCAATTGCGGATGCACGAAAGGGTTCCGGGAACTACGCTTGTATTCAACCGGGAAGGGCCGTCCCGTTTCGGGATAGGCCGGGTCATCGTAGAATGCCACCAGGTCTGCAATCCCGACCAAGCCATAGTGGTCCGACTTCAGGGCCAGTGCCCGAGCCAAACGGATGCCCGGGCGCTGCTCCAGTCCTGGAAGGTCGACTTTCTCGTGCAGTTGTTTGCCCTCCACGGTGCGCACATTCTCCGCCCAGAGCCCCTCCAGGTGGATGAGTGCGCACTGCCGCTTGCAGAAGCTCCAATGCTCGAGCGCGGAAAAAGGAACGAAAAGGTCGTCGTCTTCCATCGCTATTTAAGGGCTACCAATTCCCCTGCGAAATTGGGTTCCAGGATGCGGATACCTTCGGGGAGGCCGGCCCGATCGACTTCAATGGTGAAATCAGAGAAGGCTCTAGGTGTTTCCACATCGTCTTTGATTCGGACACGTATTCGTTCGAAAAGGCTTGATGCCGTGGCATTGCCAAGATTCGACGCGTGTTCGAAGACGATAAGCCGGCGCGTAGCCATGAGGCCTCGCGCTGCGCTGCGGTCCTGCTCGAACATCATGAGCAGGCCTCGCCAGAGGAGGGCGAGATCCTGATCATTGAAGCCTGTCTGGGCGGCCAGGGATGAGCTGAAAAACCCATGTCCCACGTAGAGCCCATACGGAACGGTCGCCTTGCGGCCTATGGTTCGATTGTCGCCCGCTTGTTTCTCGGCTTCGGCCTCCGTGGCGACGGCCATGCGCGTGATGCTGTGTTCCTGGGAAACGATGGGTATCACAGAACGACTGAAAGTGAGCTGCACGGGGCCACGCACTTGGCCCGCATTCTTCCCTGTGCTCATGACCGCGCCGAAGGCCCGTACATCGTAGAAATGCTTGCACATGTATTTCCGTGCGGCCTCTGTTTTTTCTCCCTTCTCCTTGGCCATCACCTCCGGTTGTTCGTGAGCTTTGTCGATAACCAGATTGAGTACGGCCTTTTCCTTGACGAAAATGTCGAATCCCTCTTCTTGCCCTTTGGTGAGCAGAACAAAGTTGCGCAGCTTGCGCTTTAGGCATACATCCGTGACCAGACCGTGGCCGGTCTCGGGATCGATGCGTGGAAGGTTTCCGGCATCGGGATCACCGTTGGGGTTGCCGTCCTGAACATCGAACAGGATGGCGAAATCATAGCGTTTGTCCGTGGACATGGGGTCTCCTTGGAGCTAAGCAGTGGCAGCAGAGGAAGGGTCCTTCTTGGTGTAGAAGGCTTGACGCTGGTGGTGGAACCCCAAGGCGAAAAGGCCCTGGTTTTCCAGATTCAAGGTGCGCGGGAAGCTGATGAGTCCATCCATGACTTCCTGGACCAGCCGCTCGTGATTGATCGCCAACCCGGGCTTTTCTTTGCGGAGTTTGGCCAGATGGTGGCGGCTGTTGCGCAGCAGGGTGGGAAATACCGCTGCTGGCGTGCCGCTGGCGCCACCATAGTAGCGGTCCACCAGGGTCGCGTTCACGCCGCCGAGGGCGTCCTGCTGGCATCTATCCAGGACCGCCAGGAGACGGCCTAGATGATAGGCCCCTTCAGGCCTGGAAGGGTCAAGGCTCACGGGAATCTCCTTTACGAAAGGGTAATTATTTCGGATGAGGCAAGCCCGAATAAGGGAACAGCGGGCGGCAAAGGCATCTCCTTTGGGGCCTTCCGCGCGGTTTCGGCGCACGGCTGCACTGAGCACGAAAAGGGGCAAAGGCCGCTCCTGAACCGCGGCCAGGTAGATTTCCGAGGCCAGGTTGGGCGGGAGGTTTTCAGTCTTGCCCAGGGCGGCGATCGATCGCAGCAAGGCCCAGAGAGGATAAGCTCCCGTGACCTTGCCATAGGGTTTTTCGATGCGCACGTCATCCAGGAACCGCTGGATTGCAGTCGCCACTTTTTGCGTGCTGGAATCCAGGAAATTGCGAACGATGCTGCGTCCTTGGGCGCCGCTCAGCAAGAGCGTATGGAAGCGACTGGGGTCCATGAGCGGCGCGGGCCGTCCAGCCTTGGGACTTTCCAGGACGATACGGATGCTTTCTGGGTCATCGCCGTTGAGCTCCAGCAGCCAGTCCAATTCCGCTCCGCCCGCTGCATTCCAGAACAAGGCAACCGTATCCTCGGAAATGCGCAGGTTGCGTTTGGGCAGGCGATGGCCGTCCGGGTGTATGGGGGATGGCGCCAGCAGTCGATTGAGGGCCGCCGCGCAGGTTTCCGAGGCTCCTCTGCTGATGGGAGCATTGGCGTTGTTGGATAGTCCATACGATTCGAAGGCCGGGCTGTTGAAGCTCACCAGGGCCGCGCCGCTGGTGTTTCCTCCCGGCACACCCTTTACCGGTGGATGCACTTCCATGGGATTGCAAGGCTGGCCGGTGACCAGGCAGATGACGGGGTGCGCCACCGGACCGCTTTCCCGCTGGGCTCGCCAGAAAGCCTGGATTCCACCAAGAAGATGGACGGGGTCTGGTCCGGCGGGGGTGAATGCAAAGGCGAACAAGGCGGAACCCAGGTCCTTCCGGACTGCGTCGGACGGGTTTGGACCAAGCTGCGCAAGGAGGGGGGCGACGCGCTGGTCTTCCGGCAGATCCAGGAAAGCCAGCACTGCCTGGAGGGCGTTTGCCTCCGGGGCGCCGATACGCTTATCATTCAACGCTTGCTCGACTTTTTGGCGGAAAAGTTGATGACGGTTTTTGAGCTTGGCGGACGATTGCTTGCCTGAAGGGTCCCAGCCGAAAATATACTCGGCCTTGTCCACCAGGAAGTAGGCCTTGTCTCCCGATGTTCGCCCTTCCTGGCGCGGAATCCTCATCGCTGCGGCCCTGGGCTTGCCTTTCCCGTCTGATGGCGGTTCCATGCGAGGTATCAGGTCAACCGGACCGCTGCCCAGCGGAATGACATAGGCTACCGGGACCATCTGGTAATCCAGGTCTTCCGCGAGCCCTTCCGCCTCAGCCAATTGGTACAGCGATTGAAGGATCATAGGGGCGCCTCCGCCGGTGTTTCCAGCACGCCGTCCTGGAGCTTGGCCTCGAAGAAGGCCGGGGCGCATCCTTCACAGAAATGGATGGGGCGGCCTTCCGCATCGAGTCTGTTGCCTTTGGGATTGTGCACGATGTCCCAGAGCATGAGACCCAAGGGGCGCACACCCTGGAACTCTTCTGGGATGGTCCAGGTATCCGGCGCCGGTGACACTTCCGCCGCGAACTCCCGGCAGCCGAGGTAGGGTTGGTGGAAATACTGGCCCCTTTCAAGACGGCGCTGGAACATTTCAATGAACTTGTACAGGTTGTCGCCAGGTCCAGCCCGTTCCGTCATTTCGAAGTGGGTCTCCAGGACGTAGTCCACATTGCGCAGATATAGGGTATTGCGCTGGGCGCGGTCCTCGTCGGCGCAGTAGGTCGAGAAATGGCTGCTCTCGCTGAGTTTCTTGCTCACTTCGTTGCGCCGGATCTGGCCCCAGCGAATGGGGGCGAGCACATGGATGCGATCGATCACCCAATGGATGGCCGGCTTCCAAAGGATTGCTTCAAGGATCCCGCGGGCGGCGCTCGGGGTCATGACTTCGTAGCTGACCCGCTCCACCTTCAGTTCTGGTCGAGTGAAACAGGCCATGGGGCCGCGGATGCGTAGGCGGAAGACGGGAGATCGTTGGGGCATGGCACCTCCGATAGGTTTTGTGGCTCTATGACGTCAACATCAAGGAATCAGCATCGCGGTGGCGTCCGCAATGTCCTGGAACCCTGTCGCGCGGTCGTAGTGGGGGCCGGGTGCTTGGTACAGGGCATGGAAGGAATCACGGATGTCCTCCACGGCCCTTTGGGCCAGGAGTGCTTTGAGCGTCCCGTCGTAGACGGAAACCGCATAGGGCTGCAGGGCACGCATCAGGCCCCGATCAGGGCCGTCCTTGCGCAGACGTTCAAGAAGGACCTTGGCCCGGGCACAGATGGGTAGAAAGATGGGTGTGGTGGCCTTCGGGATCATCTGGAATGCTTCACTCACCGACCGGAAGCGCATGGCTTCGCGCATGGGTTGGATGCCCGGGCCATCCAGACGAAGTGGGTCGTGCAACCAAGCGAAGTAGGCCTGGAACGTCGCCGGCGCGAACAAGTCAAGTTCCGGGTTGTCGGCCAGCAGTGTTCGGGCGATGGCCCGGTGCTCTTTCAATTCACCGGGCGGGTCGCTGGGAGGATCGAACACGAAGAATTGGCCAAGCCGGTCGAGCCGCCCCTCCCGGTTGCATCGCCCCGCGCTCTGGGCCAGTGATTCCAGGCCCGCCATGGCCCGAAACACCACCGGAAAATCGATATCCACGCCGGCTTCCACGACCTGGGTGGTGACGAGCCGACAGGGTAGTCCCACACCCAGACGCTGGCGCACCGACCGCAATACCGCACGGCGGTGCGCGGGGCACATGGCAGCCGACAGATGCAGCGCGTCCGGATCTTCTCGAGCAATGGCACGGAAAAGGGCTTGAGCATCGCGTTTGAGGTGGCAGATGGCCAGAACCCGAGGATGCTCCAGAACCCGGTTAGCCAAGGCCTCCCAGTAGCCCCCTTGCTGGGAATCAGGCTGCTGCCATTGGCTGGGCCAATGGGTTTGCACGCGGCGCAGGCCTTCCCAAAGGCGTGCCTCCAGGTTGGCCGGGATGATTTCCCTGGGGGCGGGATCCAGGCCAGGGAAGCGGCCGGAAACGGTGTTCCGGGCACCGAGACTGGGCTGGGTGGCGGTCATCAGGAGCAGACTCACACCGTAATGCGCCACCAACTCGTTCAGCAGGTCCAGGATCGGAGCCAGCAGGTGCCGAGGAAGGCTCTGTACCTCGTCCAGGATGATCACTGAATTCTGGAGGCGATGTACCTTGCGGCAGGATGATGGCTTGTTGGAAAAGAGGCTTTCGAAAAGCTGGATCTGGGTCGTAACAATGAGTGGAGCATCCCAGTTGTCGGCAGCAACGCGGTCCTGCATTGTCTCCTTGCGGGGATCGAGGTTGCTGTGATGTTCCAGAATCACGGAGGGCCCGAGGTCCGCGAACGCTTCCCGGAACGCTTTGGCCGTCTGGTCGATGATGGTGGTGAAAGGCAACGCGACGATCACTTGTCCCAGCCCGTGGGTCTTGGCATGATCCAGGGCCCAGGCGAGGCTGGAGAGCGTCTTCCCGCCACCGGTGGGCACGGTGAGTGTCCAGGCTCCCCGCTGACCAGGGCCGGCGGTGCGACAGGCTGCCAATACTTCAGCTCGCAGATTTTGTACGGGCGACTCGGCCTTGAATCTTCGTAGGTGGGCCTCCAGCTGGGGGAGGTAGGCATCCATGGGCGGGAAATGCCCACGGGCCGACCATCTGGTCAACGAGTCCGGGCTTCCTGCCTGGGCGTAATAGGCCTCCGTATCCAGGGAATCAGCATCTACGAGGGCGGAAAACAACATTCGGGTGAAGACGTCCAGGCTGCGTCTTCCCTGGTCTTTGTGCCTTTGCTCGAGGATCCAGGCAGGGAGGGGTAGAGCCATTACCGGCAGGTAACCTGGCAGGCTGTCCAAAGCCTGGGAAAGGAGCTTGGCAATTTGTGGGTCTGCCAAGCGGGTCTGGCGAAGGTCGGCCCAATCTGGGACGCCGCCATGGTGCCCCGCGATGGCCAGGGACAGGGGGGTGCCGGTGGCCAGATCACTTGCGAAAAGGGCACCGCTCAACTTGTGGTCAACCTTGGTGTGGGATTGGTCGGGCGACTTGTTAACTTTGCGGAGGTAGGCCTGCCATGCTGGCGTCGCTTTACCGAGATCGTGAAGCAGGCCCGCGAGATGCCCCCACTCTGGGCAGCCTATGGGGTCCATGTAAGCTTCCGCTCTGGAGGCTGTGCCTTCAAGGTGAGCCAATAATTCCTGCCAGGATGACTCCGGGGCCTCTGGCGGGGGGGTGTGTGCGACTAGAGCGTCGACAGATGGAAATTGGGCCATCTCAACACTCCTTTTCATGCCTGTCTGGCGCTGTTTATTTGCAATAAGTGAAATATTACGCGTATGCCGTGGACAGTAAATGCATTAATTGTGGATTTCACCCGCGGTCAGGCCAGCGCCAGGACCGTCCGCTGGATCCCCTCCTGGAACAGCTCGGTCCGCGGCAGCAGGCTGAGCACCAGGTAGCCCTCCCCAGGCAGGTCGAAGAAATGCCCCGGGTGGACGTACACCTGGGCCTCCCGCAGCAGCCGCAAGGCGCAGGCTTCCGCCGAATCCACCGCCGGGCGCCGCAGCAGCACCGACCAGCCGCCCTCCACCGGCAGCCGGGAAAGGTGCGGATGGGGCGCCAGGGCGCGGTCCAGGGCCGCGAGGTTGGTCCGCAGGCGGGCCTTGATTCCGGTCCGGATCCCCGGCGCCAGCCGCAGCAGTTCCGGCGCGGCGGCCTGGGCCGGGGCCGAGACCGAAAGATACTGGTCGGCGATGAAGGAAAGCGGCTCCAGCAGCGCCTTGGCCTGGCCGCCCCGGGCGGCGATCCAGCCCAGCTTGACCTGGGGCAGGGCGGCGATCTTGCTGAGGCCGGAGAGGACGAACAGGGGGCAGCCGGGAGCCTCGGTCTCCAGGGCGGTGGGCAGGTGATCGGCGGGCGGGTCGAGCGGGTAGTCCCCGAACACTTCGTCCACCAGCAGGGCCAGGCCGCGCTCGCCACAGAACCCGAGCAGGGCCGCCCACTCGCCGCGGTTCAGGAAATGCCCGGTGGGGTTGTTCGGGTTGACCACCACCACGGCGCGGGTGCGCGCTCCGCAGGCCGCTTCGAGGCCCGCCAGGTCGAGGTTCCAGCGCTCGTGCCGCAGGGCCGGGACGGTCCGGGCGGCGACGCCTTCCAGCGCCGCCAGCCAGTGGAACAGCGGGTAGCTGGGGCTGGGGACCAGGACCTCGTCGCCCGGGTCGCACAGCAGCTTGAACAGCCACGAATAGGCTTCCGAGGTGGAGGCGGTGAGGATCAGGTCGGATGCGGCCAGGCCGTGGCCGTGGTGGGCGGCGATGGCGGCGCGGGCGCCGGCCTGGCCGCGGGCGTCGGGCTGGTAGGCCAGCACCGCCGGCGCGGCCAGGGCTTCGAGAATCCGCTGCTCCGGGTAGCTGAAGCCGCAGCCGGTCGGGTTGGACAGGGTCAGGTCGAACAGCGGAAGACCCGCGCGCCGGCAGGCGTCGAGCTCCGCCGACAGGGCGTTCGGTTCCAGGGAGGCGGGAAGGCGTTGGGAAACCATGGAATCAGGATAGGCTGGTACCTCTCTTGCCGGAGGTGGCCATGGCCCGTACTGCCAACGTCGCGGTTCTCCTTGCCGGTTGCGGCCATGTGGACGGGGCGGAAATCCGCGAAGCGGTGTTCGCGCTCCTGGCCCTGGACCAGCACGGCGCGAGGTTCCAGTGCCTGGCTCCCGATGCCGCCCAGGCCGAGGTGGTGGACCATGCCACCGGCAAGGTGGCCGCGGGCAGGCGGAACGTCCTGGAGGAAGCCAGCCGGATCGCCCGGGTGGGGCAGTGCCTGGACCTGGCCAAGGCCGATCCGGCGGCCTTCGACGCGCTGATCCTGCCCGGCGGCGCCGGGGTGGCCAAGAACCTCTGCACGTTCGCCCGGGACGGCGCCAGGGCCGAGGTGCGCCCGGACGTGGCGGCCTTCATCGGCGCCTTCTTCACGGCGGGCAAACCGGTGGGGGCGATCTGCATCGCCCCGGCGCTGGTGGCCCTGGTGCTGCGCGGCCTGGGCCGGAGCGCCAGCCTCACCCTGGGCGACGGCGAAGGCACCGCCCACGCGGTGGCCCAGCTTGGCTCGGTGCACCGCCCGGTGACCCACTCCCGGGAGATCGTCATCGACGAGACCCTGAAGCTGGTGACGACGCCCGCCTACATGTTCGGCGAAGCCCGGCTGAGCGATGTCTGGGTGGGCATCGAGCGCTGCGTCGACGAAGTGCTCAAGCGGATCTGACCCCTGGCGGCCGTGCCCTGGTTCCTCAAGGCCATGGGCATGAAGATCGGCCGGCACGCCTTCATCAACACCGAATTCATCAGCGACCCCAGCCTCATTCATTTCATGCGCAGTGCAAGCGCTTTATGGAGGCAGGGCCGTGTCC
This sequence comes from uncultured Mesoterricola sp., assembly GCA_964627225.1. GTDB lineage: Bacteria > Acidobacteriota > Holophagae > Holophagales > Holophagaceae > Mesoterricola. Next base: position 7,698 of record CAZVHQ010000067.1, on the reverse strand, counting down.
CGCCCCTTGCCCCGCTGGCGCACCATCCGGCGCAGGGCGGGGTGGCTGATCCGGGCGGCGGCCAGCAGCCGCTCCTCCTCGGGCAGCGCGAGGATCCAGCTGGCCGCCAGCCCCAGCACCAGGCCGGAATCCGGCTTGGCCAGGCCGCGGTCCAGGGCGGTCAGCACCTGATGCGCCACCGGCACCACCTCCCGCCAGCGGGAGGTGCGCAGGGCTTCCGCCTGCATGAGCGTGAGCTCCGGCTGGATCAGCCGCTCCAGCCAAGCCACGGTCAGCCGCGGATGCTGCAGGAACGCCCCCAGCACGCGCACGTCCCGGACCTTCCAGATGATCGGCCACAGGGGCGTGGGGGCCAGGAGGGCCAGGCTGCGGCGCTCGCCCATGGTCATCCCCGGCCAGCGGGACAGCAGGCGCTCCACCGCGTGGGCCCGGGCCTGGGGGTGGGCCGAGGCGTCCGCGGCGATGGCCGCCAGGCTGCGCCAGGGCAGGCTGGGCAGCAGCCGGTTGCGCAGGTGCGGCGGCGCCTGCATGTGCTGGGCGATCCAGCGCACCAGCATGGGTTTTTTCAAGACGTCCTTCAGCAGGGCGGCCTCCTCCAGCCAGCCCGGCGGCGGCGCGGGATGGCGCAGCAGCCTCAGGAATTGAGGCCAGGGCATTTTGGGGGGGAGCTGCCAGGTCACCGCCCCATTGTGCTCCGACTCGGGCACACTGATGCCATGGCAATCCTCTTTACCATCCTGGGCAGGGGCCGGACGGGACGGGCCCTGGCCTCCGCCTGGGGCGGGCGGGTGGCGCTGCTGCCCGCCAGCGCCAGCCCGGATGGCCTGGTGCTGCTGGCCGTGCCGGATCGCGCGCTGGCGGAGTGCGCCGCGCGCTTCCCGGGGCGCTGCGCGCACCTTTCCGGCAGCGTCCACCTGGAAGGGGTGCCCTCCGCCCATCCCCTGACCAGCTTCGACGGGCAGCCCGCGGACTGGGCCGGAACCCCCCTGGGCGTCACCGGCGCCCTGCCCGGGGTGCTGCTGGACGCGTTCGTTGAGCTGGGCTTCATGCCTTTCCCGCTGCCCGCCGAGCGGAAGGCGCTCTACCACGCCTGCGCCGTGCTGGCCTCCGGCCACGCCTCGACGCTGTGGCTGGGCGCGGCCGCCATGCTGGCCGAGGCCGGCGTGGACCTGCCGGGCCGGGGCCTGTTTCCCCTGGTGGCGGCCACGGCGCGCAACATCGAGCGGCACGGCGCCGCGGGCCGCACCGGCCCGTTCGTGCGCGGCGACGCCCCGACCATCGCCCGGGACGCCGCGGCGCTGCCGGACGAATGGCGCGACATCTTCCTTCGCCTGGGCGGGCTTTGCCACCGCCCAGGCGGGCTTTGAATGGAGGGCCTGATGCCCGAAGCCATCCATGCCACGGTGCGCCCGCTCGACCTGGCCCAGCACGAAGTCCAGATCACCCTGGTGCTGCCCGCCGATGCGGCGGCGCCGGGGGCCGTGCTGCAGCTGCCGGCCTGGACCCCGGGCTCCTACCTGATCCGCGACTATGCCCGGTTCCTGGACCGGCTCGTGGCGGTGGACGCCGACGGCCGGCCCCTGGCCGTGGAGAAGCTCGACAAGCAGCGCTGGCGCCTGGCCCCCGCCGGCGGCCCGGTGACCGTCAGCTACCGGCTGTTCTGCAACGACCTGACGGTGCGCACCAACCACGTGGACGCCGGCCATGCCCATCTGGTCGGCGCGGCCAGCTTCCTGTACCTGGAGGAGCGGGCACCGCGGCCGTACCGGGTGGCCTTCGCCGGCTGGCCCGGGGAATGGCAGGTGGCCACCGCCCTGCCGGAGCTGGATGGCGGCTACCTGGCCCGGGACCACGACACCCTGGTGGATTCGCCCTTCGAACTCGGCACGTTCCGGCTGCACCGGTTCAGCCAGGGCGGCTGCGAATTCCGCTTGGCCGTGACCGGCGAGCACGCCGGCGACGAGGCCCGCATCCTGGCCGGCACCCGGGCCGTGGTGGCGGCCGCCGCCGGGATCTTCGGCGCCCTGCCGTTCAGCCGCTACCTGTTCCTGCTGACCTTCAGCCCCGGATCGCGCGGCGGGCTCGAGCACCGGGACTGCACCTCGCTGCTGGCCGACCCCCAGCAGATGGAGCGGGCGGAAGGCACCTGGGACCTGTTCACGCTCATCGCCCACGAATTCTTCCACGTCTGGAACGTCAAGCGGCTGCGCGACCCCGCCCTCGGGCCCTTCGACTACCAGCGCGAAACCATGACCCGGCTGCTCTGGTTCCACGAGGGGTTCACCAGCTTCATGCAGTATGTCCTCGTCCTGCGCGCCGGTGCGGCGCCCTGGTGCTGGGTGGCCAAGCGCCTGGCCGGGTCCTGGACCGAGAACACCACCCGTGCCGGCCTCCGGGAGCAAAGCCTGGAGGAGGCCAGCTTCGACGCCTGGATCCGCCACTACAAGCCCACCGAGTTCTCCAGCAACAGCACGGTCAGCTACTACGACAAGGGCGCCATGGTGGCCTGGATGATGGACGCCGAGCTGCGCCTGCGCGGGCACGGCCTGGAGCGGCTGTTCGCCCTGCTCTGGGCGCGCTTCGGCGACGGCCCGGTGACCGACGCCGATCTGCGCGCGGCCTACGGCGAATTGTCGGGCCAGGACCCGGCCCCGTTCTGGAGCGCCTTCATCCAGGGCCGGGCGCCGCTGGACCCCGGCCCCATCGAGCGGGCCTATGGGCTCAGCTTCACGGCCAAGGCGCCCTGGGAACTCCCGGGCTTCGATGCCGCGGACCCCGATGCGGAGCGCCGCGCCCGGGTCTATTCCGGCCTGGGCTTTTCCGGCGACGCGCCCACCGTCGTCAACGTCTACCCCGGCTCCCCAGCGGCCCAGGCCGGCCTGAGCTACGGCATGGCGATCCTGGCGGTGAACGGCTGGCGCACGGTCACCGCCGGGGAAGTCCAGCGGCGCCTGGGCGACCGCGCCCCGGGGGACCCGGTGGAGGTCCTGGCGGTGGACCGGGGCCGGGTCCAGACCTGTGTGCTCACCCTGGGCGAGCATCCGCACCGGACCATCCAGATCGGGGCGGACCCGGCGGCCACCGGCGGCCAGCGGGAGGCCTTCGCCGCCTGGACCGGCCAGCCCTTCCCGGCGGCCCCGAAGGCGACCCCATGAACCCGCTGGACTGGGATCTGGGCAACATGCCGCCGGGCATCGCCTGGGGCGGACTGGACGAGGCCGGCCGCGGGGCCTGGGCCGGGCCGGTGGTGGCCGCCTGCGCGGTGCTCGACCACGAGGCGGCCGCGCGCTGGGGGCATGTGCTGCGCGGCGCCCGGGACAGCAAGCTGCTCTCCCCGGAAAAGCGCGAGGACCTGGCCGCCGAGCTGAAGATGATCCTGCCCGGGTGGGCCGTGGCCGAGGTGGACAACCTGGGCATCGACCGGGAGAACATCCTGGAGGCCACCCTGTCCGCCATGCGCCAGTCGGTGACGGCCCTGTCGGTGCGGCCGCGCATCCTGCTGGTGGACGGCGACCGGGCGCCGCGCACCGGGCTGCCGGAGCGGCTGGTGGTGGACGGCGACGCCCTGAGCTGCGCCATCGCCTGCGCCTCCATCCTGGCGAAGACCCACCGGGACCGGCTCATGCGCGAGCTGGACGTCGAGCTTCCCGGCTACGGGTTCGCCCGGCACAAGGGCTACGGCACCCCGGTGCACCGCCAGGCGCTGCGGACCCTGGGGGCGTCCATGGCGCACCGCCTGAGCTACGCCCCGGTGGCCGCGCTGGTGCGCCCCGAGGAGGCCCTGCGCGGCGTTCTCATGGCGCAGATCGAGGCCTGCGGGTCGGTGGCGGAACTCCAGGCCTGGGTGGCTGAAAGCCTGCGCCCCGCCTACGGCCGCCTGGAACTGGCCTGGGTCGAGGTGCTGCGCGGCCGCTACGGGGAGCGCCTGGCCCTGCTCGCCGGCTCCACCCCCGGGTGACCCGGATGGACGTGGCGGTGGCGCTCATCCTCGACCAGGGACGCTGCTTCGCCCAGCGCCGGGATCCCTCGGCCCAGCGCTTTCCCGGCCTGTGGGAATTCCCCGGCGGCAAGCTGGAGCCCATGGAATCGCCCCGGGCGGCCCTGCTCCGGGAGCTGATGGAAGAGCTCCGCTGGCGCCCCCGGCGGGTGGCGGCGCTGCCGGTGCTGCGCCATGCCTATGCGGATTTCGCCGTGGTGCTGCATCCCTTCCTCTGCGAGGGCCCGTCCGCTCCCCGCACGGCCCTGGCCTGGGGCTGGTTCACCAAGGGCCAGCTGGCCCGCCTGCCCATGCCGGAAGCCAGCCGGGGCCTGCTGGAACAGATTCCATGACTTTTCAAGTTCAGTAGGTATATGATGAAATTTCCTGCGCTAATCAAGGCAATGAATGGTGTTGACAGGATGCGACGGAACGGTGTTACCGGAGAGATCATGAAGAAATTCGTCCTCGGACTTCTTTGCGCTCTTGCGCCGTTGCTCTCCGCCCAGGCGCCGCCCAGCCAGGAAGTCGTGCTCTCCGCTTCGGCCGGGTCGAAGCTGGGCATCGCCTTGCCTTACCCGCGCATCTCCGGCCTGCCCGAAGCCACCGTAACAACTGAATTCCAACAAGTTCTCAGCAAGGACCTGGAAGAGGCGGGACCGTTCGCGGTGATCCAGAAGGATCTGCCCGGGGCCACCGATCCGGCCAGCTACAAGGCCTGGGCGGAAACCGGGACCGAATGGCTGCTCACCACCACCATCAACCGGAGCGCCGGCGGCGACCTGGAGGTGATGATCCAGGTGATGGACGTCGTCGCCGGCCAGGCGAAGAACGTCAAGCCCGTGGTCAGCAAGCGCTACACCGGCAGGGACGGCGCCCTGCGCCGGATCGCCCACAAGATCTCCGACGACCTGATGGCCCGGCTCACCGGGGAACAGGGGGTCGCCTCCACCCGGGTGGTGTTCGTCAAGGAGGCCGGCCGGGGCATCAAGGAGATCTACCAGGTGGATCGGGATGGAGCCAACCCCTTTCCCGTCACCAATTTCAAGAGCCTGACCATCTCCCCGACGGTGGCCCCGGACGGTCGGCTGGCTTATGTCACCTACAAGGGCGGCGCGCCGGAAATCTGGGGTCAGCGGGTCGCCGGCGGGCCCCAGGTCAAGCTTTATCCCCCGGCCGGCAAGATTCAGGGGCATTGCTTCTGCCCATCCTGGTCGCCCGACGGCAGGCGCCTGGCCCTGGTGCAGGGCGACCGCCGGGGCAACACCGACATCGTGGTGCTGGACGTGGCGAGCGGGCGGGTGCGCCAGCTGACCGACAGCAACTGCATCAATACCGACCCCTCCTGGAATCCGGCCGGCACCCAGCTCGCCTTCACCTCCGACCGGGAGGGGGGCCCCCAGGTGTTCCTCATGGGGGATGACGGATCGAACGTGCGCCGGCTCACCCGGGAGGGCACCTACAACGGCAGCCCCGCCTGGAGCCCGTCGGGTTCGATGATCGCCTACGTCTCAAGGTTTGAAGGGAAATTTGACCTTTTTGTCTATAAACTGGGTGAAGGAAAGTCCTATCAGATCACCACCGGCATCGCCAGCTCCGAGTCGCCTTCCTGGTCTCCAGATGAGCGCAGGATCGTGTTCACCAGCGGCAGCCGGGGCGGGATGCAGTTATATACGACCGATCTTTCGGGTAATACACTGCGTAAATTGATCAACCTGGATGGTTGTCAGAGTCCAAAATGGACACGATCCCGCTAAGAAAAAAAGAGCTGCCCGGATTCCCTGGGACTTGTTAACCTTATTCGCGTTGGAGGACCCAAACATGCGATTCGTTCGAAACCTCATACCCCTTGCAGTGGTTTTCACTTTGGGGGTGGGAGTGGCCTGCAAGAAGCCAGCCCCCGCTCCTGCTGAGCCGACGACGCCCGCCGCTGCCCCCGCTCCCGCCACCAACGATGCCGATGCCCAGAAGCGCGCCGATGAGGACGCCGCCCGGCGCAAGGCCGAGGCCGAGGCCGAGGCTGCCCGCAAGGCCGCCGCAGCGGCCGAGATGGCCAGGCTGGCCAAGTTCAAGAACGACGCCGAAGCCGCCCTCAAGGACATCAACTTCGAGTTCGACAAGTCCGACATCCGCGAAGTGGACAAGGCCAAGCTCCAGGCCATCGCCGACTTCCTCAAGGCCAACCCCGATGCCAAGATCCAGATCGCGGGCAACTGCGACGAGCGCGGCACGGTGGAGTACAACCTGGCCCTGGGCGAGCGCCGCGCCCATGCCGCCCAGAACTACCTGACCGGCCTCGGCGTCGCCGAAGCCCGGCTGTCCAGCATCAGCTACGGCAAGGAAAAGCCGAAAGTCCAGGGTCACGACGACGAGAGCTGGTTGATCAACCGCAACTGCCAGTTCACGCTTCAGTAGGTTTTCGGTTCAAACTGGGGGCGGGGGAACCGGGTTCCTCCGCCCTTTTCTACGGCAGGAGTCGCCCATGCTTGCTCGTCCTTGGATCGCCGGATTGGCCCTTTGCGGCCTCGTCGCCTGCGTCGGCTGCGTTTCCGGGGACCAGCTGAAACGCACCGAGGATGAAATCGGTGATCTGAAGATCGAGGTGTTCAAGCTGCGCAGCCAGGTGGAAGAAGCCAACCGGAAGACCGACGAGGACCGGACCGCCAGCACCGAAGGCCGGACCCAGGACCGCCGCTTCCAGGCGGATCTCCAGGAAACCCTGCGCCAGCTCCAGGAAACCACCCGCATCCTGGCCGCCCGCCTGGGCGATGCCACGGCGCGCAGGACCACCGCCAGGCCCGGCGCCGCTGCGCCCGCGCCGGAAGCGCCCGCGGCCGCCCAGAACGACGATGAAAAGGCCTTCACCGCCGCGGTGCTGGACTACAACCGGGGCAACTACGCCCTGGCCGCCGACGGCCTCACCCTCTTCCTCAAGGCCAGCCCCCAGTCCGCCCAGCGGCCCGACGCGCTGTTCTACCTGGGCCTCTGCTTCTACAACCAGAAGCAGTACGACAAGGCCAAGCCGGCCTTCGAGCAGATCATGCGCGAGCACGCCAGTTCCGCCCAGTTCCTCCCGGCCAAGCTCAAGCGTGGCCAGTGCCTGCAGCGCATGGGCCTGAAGCCCGCCGCCATCAAGGCCTTCAAGGAGATCACCGACGGCTTCCCCGGTTCCCCCGAGGCCCGCACCGCCCAGCAGGAACTGGCCGACCTGGGGTTCTGAGCCCCCAAACCAATCGCCATCCGGCGGCATCAAACGTTGTGAGCAGAAGAGCTTGGGCGCCCATTCGGATGGGCGCCTCATGTCTGCTTCCGGAGGTCTCATGACGGTTGCAACCATCGAGGAACTGGACGCGCTGGTCGCCCAGGTCAAGGCCGCCCAGCAGCTGTATGCCGGGTTCACCCAGGAGCAGGTGGACGTGATCTTCCGCGGGGCGGCCCTGGCGGCGGCGGACGCCCGCATCCCGCTGGCCCGGATGGCGGTGGAGGAGACCGGCCTGGGCGTGCTGGAGGACAAGGTCATCAAGAACCACTTCGCCTCCGAGTACATCTACAACGCCTACAAGGACGAAAAGACCTGCGGCGTGCTCGCGGTGGAGGATCTGTACGGCACCATGACCATCGCCGAGCCGGTGGGGCTGATCTGCGGCATCGTGCCCTCCACCAACCCCACCTCCACGGCCATCTTCAAGGCGCTCATCAGCCTCAAGACCCGCAACGGCATC
>CAZVHQ010000066.1:0-17707 GCA_964627225.1 uncultured Mesoterricola sp. | reverse complement strand
AGTTCCAGCAATTAGCCCATGCTTTCACCAGTGCTTTAGTAAACTCCCGCTAGCCAAGGACGTGGCCTTCTTCGGCAGCGGCCACGGGCCGCCGCGCAACAGGGCCCGGTTAAAAGTTCAGCGGTCGTTTCCCGTGAGGAGCCAACCGGCCCAGTAGTAGGGGTGGGGTCGCCCTGCCCTGACGGAGAGCTGGGCCTGGCGCAGGGCCTCGGCCTTGCCTAGCCCGGAAAGGCCCGTGTAGAACCGTACCATGAGGTCGCGGGTGGCCTCGTCGTCCACCTTCCAGAGGCTGGACAGGATGGAGCGGGAGCCGGCGAAGAGGAGGCCCCTCGTGAAGCCCACCACGTCGTCCCCCTTGGAAATGCTGGAAAGTGCCGATTCGCAAGCGCTGAGGGTCACCAGGTCGGCGTCCAGCGAGAGGCTGTAGAGGTCCGCCACGCTCAGCCTGCCGTCACTCCCGTCCTTCCCGCTCAGGAAGATGGCGGAATCCAGGGGATGGTCCGGGTCGAACAAGCCATGGGCGGCGAAATGCAGGAGATCGAAGTGCGGGGCGGAGGCCTTCACCGCCTCCGCCGTGGCCGCCTCCCGCAGCAGGAGCGTGGATTCCGGAAGGATCCTGGACACGGCCTTGGCTTCCTCCTGGGCGAAAGCCAGGTCCAGGGAAGCATCCCCCAGGGCCGGGTTGCCCAGGATCAGGGAGTTGGACACCGCCTTCCCCGGCTTGAGCAGGGTGAGCACGCTGGCGCTGGGCAGGACGCGAAGATCATGGTCCTCCACCAGGAACCGCCCTGAACCGGCGAGGGCCGCAAAGGGCACATAGTGCAGCGGACCTTGCGGCACGATGGTGAGGGCGCGGCCTCGAACCAGGCCGGCGACAGGGGCATAGATCTGCCGGAAGAGCGCTGCCGAACCATCCTCCCAGGCGGCGCTGGGGTTGGCGAAGGCTGCTCGCGCTTTGGCCACGCGCTCCTCCAGGCCCGCGCCGTCCAGGGCCACTGCCCGCAGGTCCTCCCGGGTAACCACGAAGGCGTACCAGGCTTTCCCCGCCTGGACGTATTCCAGAAGCGTCTCTTCGGGGCGAAGCCTGGCCTGGATGGCGGAAGCGCGCACCGGGCTCACCATGACCAGGGAAGCCAGCTCAGGATCCCGGACGGCCAGGTCCGCCCGGGCCTTGACGAAGATTCCGCGGGTTCCCGTCGCTCCGGGCTGGTCGGGAACCACCGTCAGCCTTTCCTCGGCCTCTCCGAGACCAGCCAGGGCCGCCTCGCTCCCCTGGCCATGGCCGGCAAGGCGTTTCTGGGAGGCCAGAAGGTCCACCAGGGCGCGCCCCTTGGCCCGCTCCGCCCATTCAAAGGCCTCCGCGGGCCGGTTGGAGGCTACCAGGAGCTGGATCAGATCCTGGTAAACGGCCTGTTTGTCCCCGACGAAGCCGATCCGGCCCGCCTCCGTGCCGATGGATGCCCGCTGCCGTTCCACGATTTCGGCGGCTTCCTTCAACCAGCCCTCCGCGCGGGATGCCTCGCCTTCCGCCTGGGCGATCCGGGCCCGATCCAGCAGGACCGCCCAGTGTATCCCGCCGAGGTCCTCGATCCTCGGATTCCTCAAGAGCTCGTCGAAGCCTGCCCTGGCCTCCTTCAGGCTGCCGGTCTCGAAAAGGCACTTGGTGTAGATGTAGGGCTTGGGCAAATCCTGGAAGGTCTGGTTGTAGAACATCCGAACCAGGGCGTTGACCTTGATGTCGGGGTTCCGCAGGGCCTCGAGGGCCTTGGGATATCGTTTCAGGGCCATCTGGATTTTCGCGATGGCCGTGTACTTGTGGGGCCCGAGGACGCCTGTGGCCGGGACCGCCTCCACCGCCGCCAGGCAGCCATCGGCCTCATGGATGTGCCCCAGGAGCGCGTGGGCCAAGCCCAATGAGCCCTGGACCAGGATGGTGTCCATGGCGTGGAAACTGCTGGCCCTCCCGGGGGGGCTGTCCAGGATGGCCCAGGCGGCCGCGGCGGCGCGGACGGCTTGGTCGGGCTCCCCCAGGTCGAGGTAGGCCTGGGACCTGAGGAGCATGGGGTAGGGAGCCAGGTAGCCCCCGAAGAAATGGTCTTCCCCTTGGGCGACCTGCTTTTCCAACAGGTCCACCGTGGCGAACTCGGCCCGGTAATCCCGGACTTCACCATAGGAGGAGGCCAGGCAGAACAGGCTGAAGGAGGGCAACTTTTCCTTGCGGTCCACCTGGGGTTGGAGAAGCCGGATGACTTCATGGTGCTCCTGCTTCTGCATGAGGCTGCTGAGCTTCATGACGCCCTGGGCTTCGGCCGGCCCTCCCATGACCGAAAAAAGGAGCACAAGGATCCCGTTCAGGATTGCTTGGAGCCGCACCATGGTCCCCCCTTGCCGGGTTGTTATGGAATATGCCGGCCATTGGACCACTCGGGGTCCGGGAAAGTCAAGGAGCAGGTCCATGCATGGGCGGATGCGGCCTGGCCCAAACTCACCGCCGAGGAAGTGATCCGGCAGCCAACTTTTTCGCCACGGCCTTGCCCGGCCCGAAGGCCGAAGGCAGGGCCATGGGGCCACTGCGCCACAGGGCCCGGGCCAGGAGCGGCAGTTCCTGGCGGTGCGCCCACAGCAGGCCACCGGCCAGGAGGAAGTAGAGGCCGGAGAGGATCATCCGGGTGGCCGGGGCGGTGAACGGGAACTGCACCGCGAACAGCACCAGCAGGGCCGCGCCTTCCCAGCGCTTCATGCTGAGCTTGGAGAGCATGGCGAAACCCATGAGGGTCTGGGCGGCGGTGAGCCAGAACTCTTCCACCTGGCGGGGGTCGAAGGGCAGGCGGCCCTGGCCGCCGCCGAGCCAATGGGCCAGGGGCAGGCCGCCCACCAGCAGGGTCCACTGGTTCACCTTGCTGGAGAGCAGGGTGCCCAGGGCCGTGTCCGCTTCGCCGCGCAGGGCCAGCAGGCCGGCCACCAGGAATTCCGGCGCCTCGGTGGCCAGCGGCGCCACCCATTGCACCAGGAGGAATTCGTCCAGGCCCAGGGCGCGCCCGCCGTCCAGCAGGGCGTTGGCGAACGGCTTGGCCACCAGCACCACGATGAACGCCGACCACACGAAGATGAAGGTGAGCGTGAGCCGGCGCCGGCTCCAGGACAGCGCGCCGAGCCGGGACGCCACTCCCATCAGCACGGGCTCCGAGCGCTCCTCCTTGGCCAGGCGCCAGACATACAGGGCATACAGGCCGATCAGGACCACGCCGTCGGTCCAGTGGATGCCCCGGCGCAGCGGGAAGGTGATGGCATACAGGCTGGCCAGCCCCAGGAAGGCCAGCTCCACCCGGCGGCTGGGCTTGATGGCCAGCTCGGTCACCGGCCGGCCGTTGCGCCGGCCCCAGACCATGAGCAGGAGCAGCACCAGCGGCCAGCCCAGGCCGAGCAGCAGCCGGTTGCTGCCGGTCATGTTGGCGGCGGCGTAGCGGGTCAGCTGAGGGTGGCGGCCGGAGGAAAAGGCGAAGAAGAGATCGACCGCGTATTCGGGCAGGATCGAGATCAGCGCCAGGATGGCCGTGGCCAGGCTGGCGCTGATGTCCTGCTGGACCGCCTCGGCCGCCCAGCAAAGCAGGAAGGATGAGGCCACCACCGCGCCGCCGTAGACCAGCACGCTGGCCAGCGGCGGCGGCTGCAGGCCCAGGGCGCGCAGCCCCACCGCGGGCAGCGCCAGCACCACCGCCACGCCGATCTTCCACCACCACCGTTCGATCATTCCGCACTCCGCAAGGGGGACCGAGGGGTGCTGGACAAGCGATCCCTCCGCCAGGTTGACTGGACGAAGGTCTCGTTCGCTTCAGACGATCGAAGTGGCCGACCGGGCCCGCAGGCCAGCGTGTCGATCGGGCCGCCGCCGGGGCGGGCGGGAACTACTCCCCTTACCCGACCATTCTACCGCTTCTTTTTCTTCTTGGCCTTGTCGCCGCCGAATACCTTGGCCAGGAAGCCCTCTTCAGGCTCGGCCACGGTGCCGCTGGCCACGTCGTCATCCAGGAGCCGGCGCACCAGTTCGGCCTTCTCCGCGGAGAGCTTGCCCGGCACCGTCACCCGCAGGTGCAGGTAGAGGTCGCCGCGCCCGGCGCCCCTCAGCCTGGGCACGCCGGCATTGGGGATCTTGACCACCTTGTCGGCCTGGGTGCCGGCCGCGATCTTGAGGCTGTCGTTGCCGTAGGGCGTCTTGATCGCCAGCTCGCCGCCCAGGACCAGCAGCGGCCACGGCACTTCCTGCTTGCGGTGCAGGTCGAAACCGTCGCGCTCGAACTGGGGATCGTTCTCCACGTCGAAGACGATGAACAGGTCGCCCGGGCCGCCGCCGCTGACGCCGGCCTCCCCTTCGCCCTGGACCCGCAGGCGCTGGCCCCGGTCCACGCCGGCCGGGATGCGGAAGCGCACCTTGGTGCGCTTCTGGATCCGCCCGCCGCCACGGCAAGCGCTGCATGGACTGGGAATGATCTGGCCGCGCCCTTCGCACCTCGGGCAGGGGACGTACATCTGCAGGAAGGCCTGGCGCACCGCGATCTGGCCGTTGCCCCGGCACTGGGGGCAGACCTGGGGGCTGGTGCCCGGGGCGCAGCCGGTGCCCTTGCATTCACCGCAGCTGTCCAGGCGGGGGATCTCGATCTCCTTGGCATCCACTCCGAACAGGGTGTCCTGGAAGCTGATGCGCAGGGTGTACTGCAGGTCGGAACCGCGCTCGCCGCCGCCGGAGCGGCGCCGGCCGCCCCCGCCGAACAGGTCGCCGAAGATCCCGCCGCCGAAAATGCCGCCGAAGATGTCCTGGAAATCCGCGAACTGGTTGGGGTCGAACTGGAAGCCGCCGCCGTTGTTGCCGACCCCGGCATGGCCGAACTGGTCGTACTGCCGGCGCTTGTCGGCGTCGGACAGGATGGCGTAGGCTTCGGCCGCCTCCTTGAACTGCTCCTCCGCCGCCTTGTTCCCCGGGTTCTGGTCCGGATGGAACTGCATGGCCAACTTGCGGTAGGCCTTCTTGATCTCGTCGAGGGGGGCTTCCCGGCCCACGCCCAGGATTTCATAGTAATCACGCTTCATGAATCCAGGTTACCAGAGGGGCATGGGCTTGGAACCCGCTTTCACTCGTCCTTGGCCTCTTTCTCCTGGTCCAGGGCCGACATCATGGCTTCGCTCGCGGCCAGCACGGCGTTGGTGAGGATCTTCTGGACCTCGAGCAGGCTGCCCTCGGAGGCCTTGAGCCCGGCGGCGTCCTTGCCGGCCACGGCGTTGCGCACGGAGGCCAGGGTGTCCCGGACCTTGCCCTGGTCCTCCAGGGTCAGGAACTTGCCGCATTCGGTGAAGCTCTTGTCGCAGGAGTAGAGCAGCCCTTCGGCCGAGGCGATGTACTTCAACTCGTCCCGCCGCTGGGAATCGGCCGTGGCGTTGCTCTGGGCTTCCCGCAGCATGGCCTGGATCTCCAGCTCGGACAGGCCCGAGGAGGGGCGCATGCTCATGCTCTGCTCCAGGCTGGTGAGCAGGTCCTTGGCGGACACCTTGACGATGCCGTTGGAATCGATGTCGAAGGTCACTTCGATCTGCGGCGCGCCCTTGGGCAGCGGCGGCAGGTTGATGAGATCGAACCGGCCCAGGCTCTTGTTGTGCTCGGCAAGCTCCCGCTCGCCCTGGAGCACGTGCACCTCCACCCGCGCCTGGTTGTCCATGACGGTGGTGAACACCCGGCTGTCGCGGGTGGGGATGGTGCTGTTGCGCTGGATGATCTTCACGTAGCCGCCACCCTGGGTCTCGATGCCCAGGGAGAGCGGGGTCACGTCCAGCAGGACCAGGTCCTTCACTTCGCCGGTGAGCACGGCGCCCTGGATGGATGCGCCGGCGGCCACCACTTCGTCGGGGTTGATGTCCCGGTTCGGCTCGCGGCCGAAGAAGTCCTTGACCACCTGCTGCACCAGGGGCATCCGGGTCTGGCCGCCCACCAGGATCACTTCGTCCACCTCGCCGGGTTTCTTGCCGGCGTGCTGCAGGGCGTCCTTGACCGGGATCATGGTGCGCGCCACCAGGTCGGCGACCATGGCCTCCAGCTGCTCCCGGGTCATGGTGGCCTCCAGGTGCTGGGGGCCGGTGGGACCCTGGGCGATGAAGGGCAGGCGCACCTCCACCCGGTCCAGGGTGGACAGCTCGCATTTGGCCTTTTCCGAGGCTTCCTTGAGCCGCTGGAGGGCCATGCGGTCCTTGGTCAGGTCGATCCCGGTGGTGGCGCGGAAGTGGTCCACCAGCCACTGCAGGATGGTCTGGTCGAAGTCCTCGCCGCCCAGGAAGGTGTCGCCGCTGGTGGCCAGCACTTCGAACACGCCGTCGTTCATCTCCATGATGGTGAAGTCGAAGGTGCCGCCGCCGAAGTCGTAGATGGCCAGGACCTGCCGGATCCCCTTCTTGTCCAGCCCATAGGCCAGGGCCGCCGCGGTGGGCTCGTTGATGATGCGCAGCACGTTGAGGCCGGCGATGCGCCCGGCGTCCTTGGTGGCCTGGCGCTGGGCGTCGTCGAAGTAGGCCGGCACCGTGATGATGGCATCGACCACTTCCTCGTGCAGGAAGGCTTCGGCCGAGGCCTTCAGCGACTTGAGCACGATGGCCGAGATCTCCGGCGGGGCGTAGGAGCGTTCGCCGACCCCCAGCCAGGCGTCGCCGTTGGGCGCCTTGACCACGGGGAAAGGCAGCCGCTTCATGGCGTCCTGCACCCTGGGCGAATCGAAGCGCTGGCCGATCAGGCGTTTCACCGCGAACAGCGTGCGGGCCGGGTTGGTGACCGCCTGGCGCTTGGCGATGTGGCCGACCAGGACATCCCCCTTGCCGGTGAAGGCCACCACGCTGGGCGTGGTCCGGCTGCCCTCGCGGTTGGGGATCACCCGGCGTTCGCCGCCCTCCATGACACAGGCGCAGCTGTTGGTGGTGCCCAGGTCGATGCCGATCAGCTTGCCAGCCATTGAAGACTCCGGGTCATGGGTGCCTACTGAATTGAGTCGTTGGATTCCGGAAGCGGCTCGGGGGGCGCGTGGTTCACGATCACCCGGGCCGGGCGCAGAAGGTGATCCCGGAGCATGTAGCCGCGTTCGTAGACCACCGCCACGGCGCCGTCGGCCAGGCCGGGCTGGCTGGTGGTGGTGAGCGCCTCGGCCTGCATGGCGTCGAACGGGTCGCCCACCTTCACGTCCACCGCGGTCACCCCGGCCTTGCGCAGGGTTTCCAGGAGCTGCTTGTGGATCAGCCCGATGCCGTTGTGGAAGTCCTCGACGTTCGAATAGTCCGAAGCGAGGCAGCGTTCGAAGTTGTCCACCACCGGCAGCAGGTCCAGCAGCAGCTTCTTCTCGGCCAGGGTCACCGCGAGCTGGGTTTCCCGGCCCACCCGGTTCCTGTGGTTGGCGAAATCGGCCAGCAGGCGGTGGTGCTTGTCCTTCTGTTCCGCTTCCTGTTTTTCCAGTTCCGCGATGCGTTGTCTAGCCTTGAACAGACTGGCCTCCATTTCTTCACGGGGATGCTTGCCGGCCTCCGCCGGGGCGGTGGCTTCCGGGGTGGATTCCGCCACCTCGTCGGCCAGGGCCTGGAGGTCTCTCACCTCTTCGAATTCAGCGAGGTCGAGATCAAGGGTCGGTTCAACCTCCGGGCGGTCCTCCTCGGGTGCCGGGCTCAGGGGTTTGGGGTTTGGGGTTTCATTCATTGAATGCTCTATATAAAAAGATAGTTAAGGTTGCATCATGCGCTGTTCGGTTCGCGCCGGTGGAGCTCATCGGACCACCATGCAAGGCTACCTACAAGCTTTACATAATCCATACGCAACGGGCCGACCAAGGCGAAGGTGACATGCTGATTTTTTCGCACCGTCACGGTGCGCAGGGCGGTGGCCAAGGGCATTTCATTGAAATATGGGTTTTCGGTGCCCAGCAGCAGCTGCACTTCCCGGGTCGCGGCCTGGGCGAAGGCGTTGAGCAGATGGGCCAGCCGCTCCTGCTGTTCGAAGGCTTCCACCAGGCTGCGGAAGCGGCCGGCGTCGCCGAATTCGGGGATCCGGCCCAGCAGGCCCAGGCCGGCCACCACCACCGGGGAGCTGCCGCGCTCCACCGGCAGGGTCATGCGCTGTGCCAGGGACGCCAGCCGGCGGCGGATCTGCTGGGTCTGGTCGGCCTGTTCCTCCACCGCTTTGATCAGCCGCTCGCGCATCTCGCGCAGGGAGCACCCGGCGAAATGGCTGGTGGCGAAGTTGCCCAGCTCCACCAGCACCTCGTCCGGGAAGGCCCAGCTGTTGTCCATGACCTGGTGCTCGACCTCGCCGTCGGTGCCGACCCAGACCGTCACCAGCTTGCCGGCGCCGATGGAGACGAACTCCAGGCGCACCAGGCGGCTGGTGGCCAGGTGGGTGGGCAGGGCCACGCAGATGCCCTCCATGGCCTCGGACAGCACCTTGCTGGCATGGCGCACCCACTGGGCCTCGCCCTCGGGATCGCCCATGCCTTCGAACGCCGCGGACAGCTTGGCGCCCATGGCGGGGCCGGGCTCGGTGGCCTTGACCCAGCGGTCCACATAGTAGCGGTAGGCCTTTTCCGTGGGGACCCGGCCCGCGGAGGTGTGCGGCTGGTAGACCAGCGTCTCCTCCTCCAGGTCCGACAGCACGTTGCGGATGGTGGCCGAGGAGAGCGATCCGGGCAGCAGCTTGGCCAGCAGCCTGGAACCCACCGGCTCCCCCTGGACGAGGTAGGTCTCGATGAGGGTCTTCAGGACGGATTCGCTGCGGGGTGAAAGATTTATGGTCACAAGGACCTTCCGAACGGGAGCGCCATGGGCGGAATCGCCCGTGGCTATGAGGTAGTTTGGATCAAGTGAGCGGCAGCCGCCATGGGGATCATGCATATCCTTTATATAGAGCAGCTCCGGTGGCCGCTTCAGTTACCCTAAAATACCATATGCGCGCCGATCCCCTTGCCTCCATCTGCGACGTCTGCCGCCGCCTCCATGCCCGGAACCTCCTGGCCGCGGCGGACGGCAACGTGAGCGCCCTGCTCGGGGACGGGCGGATCGCCATCACCCCGTCCGGGGTGGCCAAGGCCGGCCTGGGGCCGGACGACATGGCCTTCATGGACCCGGACGGCACGGTGCGGTCCGGGCGTCCCAGTTCGGAGCGGCTCATGCACCTGGCGGTCTACCGGGCCTGTCCCGAGGCCCGGGCGGTGGTGCATGCCCATCCGCCCACGGCCATCGCCTGGAGCCTGGCCTTCCCGGAGCTTGACCGCCTGCCCGGGGACGCCCTGCCGGAGCTGATCCTGGCCGCCGGGAGCATCCCCATCGTGCCCTACGCCCGCCCCGGCACGGCGGCCATGGGCGAGAACCTCGTCCCGTTCCTGCCGGAGCACCGGCTGATGATCCTGGCCCGGCACGGCGCCCTGGCCTGGGGCGAAACCCTTGAGGAAGCCTACAATGGCCTGGAACGGCTGGAGCACGCCTGCCAGATCCTGAAAGCGGCCCATGAGCTGGGCGGCGCCAGGCCGCTGCCGGAGCCTGAGCTGGAGGCCCTGCGCGCGGCCCGCCGCCAGGGCGGCGGGAGGTTGCTGTGAAACCGATGGATTCCATGGCCCTGCGCCATGACGGCCGGACCTTGCGGATTCTGGACCAGACCCTGCTGCCGGACCGGGAGGTATGGCTCGACGCGGGCGAGCCGGCGGTGATGATCGGCCACATCCAGCGCCTGGCCGTGCGCGGCGCGCCGCTGATCGGGGTGGCCGCCGCCCTGTCCCTGGCCTGCATGGCCGAAGCCGGCGCCGCCCCGGCCGCCCTGGTCCAGGCCGCCGCCGCCCTGCGCGCCGCCCGGCCCACCGCCGTCAACCTGATGTGGGCCATGGACCGCATGAGCGCGGCGCTTGCGGCCGGTCCGGCCGCGCTGGGGGCCGAGGCCGAGGCCATCTTCGCCGAGGACGTGGCCCTGTGCGAGGGCATGGCCCGGCACGGGCTCAGCCTGTTCGCCCCGGGCGAGGCGGTGCTGACCCACTGCAACTCCGGCGGGCTGGCCACCGCCGGCATCGGCACGGCCTTGGGGGTGATCCGCCGGGGCTTCGAGGCCGGCCTGGTGCGCCATGTGTACGTGGACGAGACCCGGCCGCTGCTGCAGGGGGCCCGGCTCACCGCCTGGGAACTGGCCCGGCAGGCCATCCCGCACACCCTGATCACCGACAGCATGGCCGCCATCCTGCTGCGCGACGGCCAGGTGCAGCGGGTGCTGGTGGGCGCCGACCGGATCGCCCGCAATGGCGATTTCGCCAACAAGGTCGGCACCTACGGGCTGGCCGTGCAGGCGCGCCACCACGGCGTGCCGTTCCACCCGGTGGCGCCCTGGTCCACGGTGGATCTGCGCTGCCCGGACGGCGCGGCCATCCCCATCGAGCAGCGCGACCCGGCCGAGGTGCGCGGCTTCGGCGCCTGGCGCTGGGCCGGGGCGGCCACCCCGGCGTACAACCCGTCCTTCGACGTCACCCCGGTCCAGCTGGTCACCAGCCTCGTGCTGGACCGCGGCGTGGTGAGCCGGGAGGCCCTGGAGGCGAAGGGACTTTGAAGGATTCAACTGGCGTGGCGCAGGTGGCGCAGCCAGGCGGCGGGCCCCAGGAAGCGCACCGCGCCCTCCTCGCGGATCAGGCACCAGCAGCCCGAGGGCGCCATGCGCGGGGCGTGGCAGGAACCGGCGGGGTAGTGGACCCAGTCGCCGGGACCGTACTCCCGCCCCCGGTCCTCCAGGCCGCCGTCCAGGATCAGCATGCTTTCGGAGCCCAGATGGCGGTGCGGCTGGAGGGTCGAGCTGGGCGGGGCGTAGACCAGCAGCAGGCGCACGCCCCGGCGTGAGTCGGCGAGCAGTTCGGCCTTCCGGACCCCGCTCTCGTCCTCCCGCCAGGGCCATTGCCCCGGCGGCGGCAGGCGGTCCAGGGTGTCCTGGGGCAGGGGGCAGGACGGGGCCAGGGGGGCGGCCTTTCGGTTCAGGGCCTCGTGGGTGGCGGCCAGCAGCCGCATGGGCAGGTCGGGATCGCCCTCCAGGGCCTGGCGGGCCGCCAGGGGCGGGGCCTCGGAGCGGGGATGCGCCTCGCCCCGGGCCAGGCGCGCCAGGGCGCCCTCAAGGGCCCGCTGGGCCCGGGCCGGGGCATCGGGCTCTTCCAGCGCGGCGGCCACCAGCGCCGGCATGGCGCGCAGGGTGGCCAGCAGGGCCCGGCAGCCGGGACAGCTGAACAGGTGGGCGCGGGTCTTCAGGAAGGGCCCCAGGGGCAGGATGCCGTCCAGGTAGTGCGACAGGGCGGCGGAGGTGTCCTCACACGTGTAGAACATGCCCATCAGCGTCTCCCCGACATGAAGGCGTCCAGGATCCCCCTGAGCCCGAGCCGGGCCCGGTGCAGCCGCTGGCGCACCAGCCCCCGGCTGATGCCCAGCATGTGGGACACTTCGTCGGTATCAAGGCCTTCCAGGTCCCGCAAAATGAAGACTGCTCTCTGCTCATCAGACAACTGGGTCAAACCCTCCCGGATCTTGGCTCGCACCTGATCCGACTCAACCGACACCAAGGCCAGCGCGTCCTGGCTCCAGTCGCGCATTTTCTCCGTATTGATGAGATGCCCGTCAGGGGAAAAACGTGGCATAAAATCTTCGATGTTGTCTTCCCTCCTGCGAATTCGTGACCGGCGCAACATCAAGGCTTCGTTGATGCAGATCCGGTAGGCCCAGGTGGAGAACTTGCTCTTGCCCTGGAACCGTGGCAATTCGCTATGGATGCTCATCAGTGCTTCCTGGAGGGCGTCCTGGGTATCCAGGGTGTCCTGCAGGATCCGGTGGATGCCCGCGTAGAACAAGCCGAGGTACGGGCCCACCAGGCTGCTGAAGGCATCGCCATCCCCCTGCTGGGATCTTGAGATGAGTTCGCTTTCAAGGACGGCATTCATCGGCGCAGCCTGACGTTGGGAAGGTGAATGGTAAGGGTGGTTCCGTGCACGGACCCGGGACTCTCAGTCCACCATTCCCTTCGAGAGGAGTGTGACGATTTCCCTGGTCCGGAACAAGCCGAGAGCGTGGCCTGGCGCCCGTTTGGCCCCCGTCCCGGCTGCCATCCGGCCGAGAATCCTTACGGAGGGGTCATAACAAAACTTGCAAACCGAGGTCATCTGGCCATCCTTGAAATGAATGAATAACCCGTCTTCTCCAACCCCCAAACCTGCCGCACCATCGGCCCGTCCGAATCCCCAGGGCGGCATGCCCAGCGGCATGAACAAGGAGCAGAGCGCCGAACTGCTGGTCGACCTGCTCCACGCCCAGCGGCAGATCTCTTCGCTCACCCAGGAAATGGCCGAGCTGAAGGCCAGCCTCGCCCGGCGCAGCCACCAGATGAGCGTGTTGCAGCGGGTGGCCGAGGTGCTGGCGGCGACCCCCAAGGTCGCCCAGGTGGCGGGCGTGGTGCTGGACGTGTTCGTCCAGGAGTTCGGCGCGCGCAGCTGCGTCGTGTGGATCCTGGAGGATTCCGGCGCCAGCTACCTGCCCCGGGCCGGCTACGGGCTGCCCCGGGCCGGCTGGAGCCGGATGCAGCTGCCCGCCCCCAACCCGTTCCCCAGCGCGCCGCTGGTGCTGTTCCAGGACCAGTGGCTGGAGCCGGCGGTGCACGGCGGGCTGCTCCAACCGCTGACGTCATCCGAGGCCCCCGACCTCTACTTCGTGCCCTTCGAGAACCAGTTGCTGCTCATGGGTTTCGCCATCATCGGGCTGGAGACCGGGCGGATCCTGGAAGAGGACGAGAACACCCTGACCATCCTCCAGCGCCAGGTGGCCGTCAGCATCTACAACGCCTGGCTGTTCCGCGACCTGGCCGAGCAGCGGGACGTGCTGCGCACCCAGACCGGAGAGCTTGAGAAGGCCAACGCCGCGCTGCTCCAGGCCGACCGGTTCCGCAGCGAATTCCTCGCCCTCACCAGCCACGAGCTGCGCACGCCGCTCACCGGCATCCTCGGCTTCACCCGCCTGGTCATGGACGGGCTGTACGAGGACGAGGAGGAGATGCTGCAGATGCTGGCGGACAGCTATTCTTCCGGCAAGCACCTGCTGGAGCTGCTCAATGACATCCTGGACCTGGCCAAGATCGAGAGCGGCCGGATGCAGGTCGAGCTGGAGCCGCACCAGGTGGGCGCCATGCTGGACGAGGTCAAGAGCATCGTCGCGGCCTACCCGCGCAAGCCCGGGGTCGAGCTGATCTGGCCCGAGGGCCTGGCGGAGATCCCGGAGGTGCTGGTGGACGAAGGGCGGCTCAAGCAGGTGCTGCTCAACCTCATTTCCAACGCCCTCAAGTTCACCAAGGTGGGCAGCGTGCGGGTGCTGGTGGAGCGGGGCATCGGCGAGGTCTCGATCATCGTCGTGGATACCGGCATCGGCGTCAGCCTCGAAGCCCAGACCCACCTGTTCCAGAAATTCGTCCAGGCGGAAGGGGGCCACGCGCGCGAATACGGCGGCACCGGGCTCGGCCTGGTCATCTGCAAGCACCTGATGGAAATGATGAACGGCACGATCCTGCTGAGCAGCGAAGGGGAGGGCAAGGGCACCACCCTGAGCGTGTCGGTGCCGATCACCTAGGAGCCTGGAATGGAACATATCGATTGCGTGGTAATCGGGGCCGGCGTGGTGGGCTTGGCCCTGGCCCGGGAACTGGCCATGGCCGGGCGGGAAGTGGTCGTGCTCGAATCCGAGGACGGCATCGGCACCGGCACCAGCTCGCGCAACAGCGAAGTGATCCACGCCGGCATGTACTACCCGGCCGGCTCGCTCAAGGCCCGGCTCTGCCTGGAAGGCAACCGGACCCTGTACGAGTACTGCGAGGCCCGGCAGATCGGCCATCGGCGCTGCGGCAAGCTGATCGTGGGCGGGCCGGGCCAGCGCGACGCCCTGCTGCGGATCCAGGCCCAGGCCGAAGCCAACGGCATCCGCGACCTGCAGTGGCTGGAACGCGACCAGGCCACCGCCCTGGAGCCGGGGCTGGAATGTTCGGCGGCCCTGTTCTCGCCCTCCACCGGGATCGTCGACAGCCATGGCCTGATGCAGGCCCTGCTGCGGGATGCCGAGACGCACGGCGCCGCCCTGGTGCTGCGCAGCCCGGTCACCGGCGGCGAGCCCCGGGCCGAAGGGCTGGAGCTGGCCATCGGCGGCGCCGAGCCGATGCGCGTCCTGGCAGGTCTGGTGTTCAACTGCGCCGGCCTCCAGGCCGCCGCCGTGGCCCGCGCCTTCCGCGGCATTCCCGCAGGGGCCGTTCCGCCCATCCACCTGGCCAAGGGCAACTACTACACCCTGGCGGGCGCGGCGCCGTTCTCCAGGCTGGTCTACCCGGTGCCCGAGGCGGCCGGCCTCGGGGTGCACCTCACCCTCGACCTGGGCGGCCAGGCCCGCTTCGGTCCCGACGTGGAGTGGGTGGAGGCGATCGACTACACGGTGGACCCGGCCCGCGCCGACGGTTTCTACGCGGCCATCCGGCGCTACTGGCCCGGGCTGCCCGGCGGCAGCCTCCAGCCGGCCTACGCCGGCATCCGGCCCAAGCTGCAGGGGCCCGGCGACCCGGTGCGGGACTTCCTGATCCAGGACGAAGCCGGCCATGGGGTCAAGGGCCTGTGGAACCTGCTGGGCATCGAATCGCCCGGACTGACTGCCTGTCTGTCCCTGGCCCGGCTGGTGGCGCAGCGGGCGGGGTGTGCGCTTGTGGGGGAACGCCCGGCCCGGTAGGCTGGGCCCATGAGCCCTAGCAACCCTTCCGGACTGTTCCTGGCCCTTCTGCTGTGCGCTGCCCTGCGCGCCGACGAAGGCATGTGGACCTTCGACAACGTGCCGGCCGCGCGCATCCAGGCCAAGTACGGATTCGCCCCGGACCCGGCCTGGCTGGACCACGTGCGGCTGTCCGCCTTGCGCCTGCCGGGCGGCAGCGGTGCCTTCGTCAGCCGGGACGGCCTGGTGCTCACCAACCATCACGTGGCGCACAGCTGGATCGAGAAGATCGCCGACCCCGGCCACGACTACGTGAAAAACGGCTTCCTCGCGGCGGACCGGTCCCGGGAGCTGCCGGTCCCGGGGCTGGAGGTGCGCACGCTCATGGCCACGGAGAACGTCACCGCCGCCCTGAAGAAGGCGGTGCGGGGGGGCCTCCCCGACGCCGAAGCCGGCAAGGCCCGCAAGGAAGCCCTGGCGCGCCTGGTCCAGGCGGCGGAAGCCCGCACTGGGCTCGCCAGCGAGCCGGTCACCCTCTACCATGGCGGCGAAACCTGGATCTACAGCTACCAGGTGCACAGCGACGTGCGCCTGGTCATGGCCCCCGAATTCGCCATCGCCGCCTTCGGCCACGACTGGGACAACTTCACCTACCCCCGGCACGACCTGGACTTCTGCCTGTTCCGGGTCTACGAGCACGGCGAGCCGTACCGTCCCGCCCAGCACCTGCGCTGGTCCCGGGCCGGGCTCAAGGCCGGCGACCTGACCTTCGTGGCGGGCCATCCCGCCCGCACCTCCCGGCAGGACACCCTGGCCCAGATGGAGGCCGCCCGCGACCTGCTGGACCCGCTCCGGCTGGCCAGCCTCGACCATACCCGCAAGGCCCTGCATGCCTTCGCCGCCCAGGGCGCCGAGCAGGCCAGGCTGGTGTCCGCCCAGCTGATGACCCTGGAGAACTCCTACAAGATCTACCTGCACGAGATCGAGGGCCTGAAGGACCCGGTGGCCATGGCCCGGGTGACCGAGGCCGAACGGCAGCTGCAGGCCAAGGTGGCGCAGGACCCCAGGCTCCAGGCCAGCGCCGGCCAGAGCTGGGGCCTCATCCGGCATGCCGTCCAGGAGCGCTGCGCCATCGCCAGGGAGAGCGCCCTGCTCGACGGCCGGGGCAGCCGGGCGCTGAACCATGCCCTGGGGGTTTTGCGCTGGAAGCTCGAAGCGGCCAAACCCGAGGCCCAGCGTGTGGTCGGCTACCGCACCGCCCGGGACCTGGAGAAGGTGGAGGCCGGCCTCGCCTTTTCCGATCGGCTGGACCCCGCGGTGGAGCAGGCCTGCCTGGCCCAGGGCCTGCAGGAAGCCCTGGACGAGCTGGGCCCGGCCCACCCCATCGTGGCGGCCCTGCTGGAGGGCCGATCACCCCGGGACCGGGCCCGGGCGCTGGTGACCGGCACCCGGCTGCTGGATCCCGCCGCCCGGACCGCCCTGGCCCAGGCCCGCCCGGGCGCGGTGCGCGACAGCGCCGATCCGATGGTGGCGCTGGCCCGCAGGATTGAACTCCTGGCCCGCCCCTACCTGCGCCGCAACGAAGCGGCCGACAGCGTGATCACCGAGCAGGGCGCCCGCATCGCCCAGGCCCGGTTCGCCGTGTACGGCAAGGCCGACTACCCCGACGCCGACTTCACCCTGCGGCTCAGCTACGGTTCGGTGGAGAGCTGCCCGGCCAACGGCACCCTGGCCCAGCCCTTCACCACCTTCGGCGGGCTGTATGACCGTGCCGACGGCTGGGGCCCGGATGCCGAAGACCATTCCTGGGGCCTCCCGCCCCGCTGGCAGGAGCGCCGGGCCGCCCTGGATCCCCGCACCCCGCTCGATTTCATCTCCAGCAACGACATCATCGGCGGCAACTCCGGCTCGCCCGTGCTGAATCGCGAGGGGGAGCTGGTGGGCCTGGTGTTCGACGGCAACATCGCCACCGTGCCCGGCCGTTTCTACTACGACTCCCGGTTCAACCGCAGCGTTTCGGTGGACTGCCGCGCCATCCTGGAAGCCCTGGACAAGGTCTATGACGCGTCCTGGCTGGTGCGGGAGATCCTGGATTAGGTCTGCTATAGTCACCCATCGGGAGGTAGGCCATGTCCCCCATCGATATCACCAGGTTCCACCTGCCATCCATGCGCCGCCTGGCGCCGGTGGTGCTGGCGCTGGCCTTGGGCGGCGGGACCTCCCTGCCGGCCAAGGCCCGGCCGGAGCTGCTGAAGGCTGGAGCCCAGGCCCCCGAATTCAGCATCGATGCCGCCGGCGGCGGCACCATGCAGCTTTCCAGCCAGCTGGGCAAAGTGGTCGTCCTGGATTTCTGGGCCACCTGGTGCCCGCCGTGCCAGAAGTCCTTGCCGCACCTGGAGTCGGTGGCCCGGGCCGTGGCCGGTCAGAACGTGGTGGTGCTGGGCCTCTGCGTGATGGATGACCGTGCCAACTTCGACGCCTGGATGCAGAAGAACCGCGCCAACTTCAGCTTCAAGTTCGCCTTCGATCCCGCCGGCCGCAACCCCGGCCCCACCCTGGCCAGCAGGTATTTCGTGAACGGCATCCCCACCACCTACATCATCGACCCCAAGGGCCGGGTGGCCGAGACGATCGTCGGCTTCAGCCCGGGCGACACCCGCGTGGAGGCCGCCCTGCGCAAGCTGGGCGTCAAGATCTGACGCCCGTCCGGCGCAACCAGGCCTTGACCCCCCCGGCAAAACGAGGCAGACTATCCGTTCAGCCGGCAACGGCTTGGGCCCATAGCTCAGCTGGTTAGAGCACCTCCCTTTTAAGGAGATTGTCGCCGGTTCGAGTCCGGCTGGGCTCACCACCTCGCACCACCGTTTGACAGCAACACGGAAGGTTTTAACCCAGGGGGCTATCGTCTAGGGGTTAGGACGTCGCCCTTTCACGGCGATAACACGGGTTCGAATCC
>CAZVHQ010000065.1:0-17756 GCA_964627225.1 uncultured Mesoterricola sp. | reverse complement strand
GAGATCCCCTACGACGACCTGGTGGAGATGGACGAGATCAACGGCGACCTGCCCCAGGCCGACGTGGCGCTGATCATCGGCGCCAACGACGTGGTCAACCCCGCCGCCCGGGCCGACAAGACCAGCCCGATCTATGGCATGCCGATCATCGACGCGGACAAGGCCAAGACCGTCTATGCCATCAAGCGCTCCAAGAACCCCGGGTTCGCCGGCATCGAGAACGAACTCTACTACCTGGACAAGACCTTCATGCTGTTCGGCGACGCCAAGGCGGTGGTGGGGGAACTGGCCCGGCAGCTCACCGGGGAGGGCGGGCACTGACCGGGCCGCCGCTCCCCAGGGATACGTCCCGGTTCTGCTTTGGTCTTGTTTCATCTTAAATAAATAATACATTGTAACCAGGAGCACCAATGACGCCCCTGGTTCACCACCCGTTCCTTCCAGCCTGCCTGCGGTATCCCGGCTTGGTCCTGGTGGCGGGGATCTCCGTCCTCCAGGCCCATACCGTGACCATCCTTCCCCGTCAGGCCGTCCTGGGACCTGGCGAAACGTGCCAGTTCCAGGCCAGGCTGGACCCGGTGCCGGGCGATCACCCGCCCGCCTTCATCTGGACACTGGTGGGCCAGGAGCACCAGCCCATCCCGGTGGGAGCCGGCACCGTCAGCGCAACCGGACTCTACCGGGCTCCCGGGGGCGAGCCCGGCCGCCCGGTCACGATCCTGGTCAGGGCCCAGGTGGCCGGCGATCCGGCCCGTTTCGACACGGCGAAGGTGATTCTCGTCCCGGCCGGTAGCGGCGCCTGGGCCATGACCGCGGCGCCGGCAGCCCAGGCCGGGGCCGGCGCTGTCAGCCCCGGCGTCACCCTGGAGACCGTCAAGACCCTGCCGCAGATCGCCCACCTGAAGCCGCGGCCGGGGATGGAGATACCCAACCCTCCCTTCTCCCTGCACGGGTTGGATGAGCGCCGGAAGCCGACGCCGGCCGTGGCCGGACAATGGCGGACCCTGCTCGGCCTGGAGATCGACCCGGCCCTGAAAAAGGAATGGCTGGCAGACCTGACGCATCCCGTGCCGGGTTGCCTTCCCGGCCACCGCTTCGCCATTTTCCATGGGATCGGCATGAGTTCCCAGCGCCGACTGCTGAAAAGCTATTACGAGAACGCCGATGACCTGGGCAGCGAGGATGTCTTCGCCCTTTCGCCCTGGGTGGTCCTGGGTCTGCGCAACGCCATTTCGGCGACCCTCATCGACGTGACCCGGCCAAGGACCTGGTACCCCATCGGGTTCATCCTGGAAGTTCCCCTGGAGTGCATCATTGACGCCAATCCAGCGGATGCCTACCTGCCCATGGAGGCCTTCCCATACGATCAGAAGGCGTTCCGCCAGAGGTTCCTGCATGAGAACCCCCTGAGTCCGGCGCAGGAGGCAGCCTTCAACGAATTCTTCCAGAACTACCTGGCTGCTCATCCCCGCCCCAGGCTGGAAGAACTGGAGCGGCTGCATAAGACCTTCGAGGCGCAGACCGGGATCATCGCCACTCAAGCCTACGGACCCAAAGAACCCATTCGCCCCCCAGCCGATCTGGTGGGTGTCCCACCCTACAATCCCGAACGGTATGGGTTCAATGAGGTGGGCTTCTTCAGCCGGACCACCGATCCGGTGCGATCCGTGCGGATCACCGCCATGGTCATCACCAGTTCCGGGAAGTATCCGACCGGGACCTCGGCGCCGGACGCCAAGCCGGATGGTTTCTACGAAACCCTGGCCAGGGCGATGGCGGAAAGGCTGCACCTTCCGCTGTATGACTTGCGGCGGGTCCACCCTCAAGCAGCGGCCGTGCCCTGATCGGAACACCCAGGGTCCTCCGCGGCATCCAACTAGCGGTCAAGCTGGTGCGTGGCCAGGGTCAGGTTGATGAAGGACTGCGCGGCCGGGTGTTCCAGGCCTTCCCGGAAGCCCAGGGCCACCTCGGACAGCGGCAGGCCGGCGACCTCGCGCACCACGACCCCCGGCAGCCGGTAGTTCTCCACGGACGCCGGGGCGATGGCGATCCCCACGCCAGCGGCGACCATGGACACCAGCGTGTACATGTCGCTGGCGTTGTGGATGGCGGCAGGCACCGCCCCGGCCTCCTTCAGCAGGTTGAGCACCGAGTCGTGGAAGCCGGGCGCGTGCTTGCGCGCATAGGCCACGAACTGGGTGCCGTCCAGGTCGTGCAGGCCCAGGTCGGGCCGGTAGGCCAGCGGATGGGCCGCGTTCAGGAAGACCTTGAAGGGCTCGCGGAACACCGGGATGGTCCGGATCGCGCCGGCCCCCAGGATCGGCACCCGGAAGAAGCCGATATCCAGCATGCGGTGCTCGAGCAGCTCGATCTGCTCGGCGGTGAGCGCGTGGCGCAGTTCCAGCTCGACCTGCGGATGGGTGCGGCTGAACTCGGAAACCAGGGCCGGCACCACGTGCGCCACCGCCGTGGAAATGAAGCCGATGCGCAACCGGCCGAAGTTCCCCGCCGCCGCCAGCCGGGCGTTGTCCACCGCCTGCTCCGCCTGCGCCAGGAGACTCCGGGCCTCCTCCACGAACACCCGCCCGGCCTTGGTCAGGGCTGTCCTCTGACGGTCGCGCTCGAACAGTTTCACCCCGAGCTCTTCCTCCAGCCCGCGGATCTGGATGCTCAGGGCGGGCTGGCTCAAGTGGATCTGCTCCGAGGCCCGGCTGAAGTTCAGCCATTGGGCCACGGCAAGAAACCCGCGCAGCTGGTTGAGTTCCATCTAATTCTCCCAGTGTCCGGCCCGGTGGAGTTCCAGGGCGAGCTCGACGAACAGCCGGCAGGCGGGGCTCTGCGGGGGTTCGCGGCAGCCCAGGGCGATCTCCACCATGGGCAGCGCCGGCAGCCGGCGCGCCACGATGCCGGGAAGCCGGTAGCTCTGGGCGCTGGTGGGCGCCAGCGCGACCCCCAGCCCCGCCGACACCAGCGAGACCAGGGTGTACATCTCGCCGGCCTCCTGGGAGATGATCGGGCTGAACCCGGCGTCGTTGAGGATGCGCAGGATCAGGTCGTGGTAGCCGGGCGCGTGGTTGCGTGAATAGGCCACGAAGGAGGCATGCTTCAGGTCGATCAGCTCGAGAGGCTCCTTCCGGGCCAGCGGGTGGCCTTCGGGAAGCAGCAGCACCAGCGGTTCCCGGTAGATCGGCACGACCCTCAGGCGGTCCTGGTTGGTCACCGGCAGGCGGAAGAAGCCCACGTCCAGGGTGCCGTCGACCAGCATGGCCACCTGGTCGGAGGTCAGCAGGTTCTCCAGGGAGAGCTCGATTTCCGGATGTTCCGCGCGGAAGCGCGAGATCAGCGGTGGCAGGATGTGCGCGGCCGCGGCGGTGGAAATGAAACCGACCCGGACCAGCCCGTCGATGCCCTTGGCGGCCTGCTGGGCGCGCTCGGCCCCCCGTTCCGCGCGCGCCAGCAGCTCGCGCACGGCCTTCTGGAAGACCGCCCCCGCATAGGTCAGGGAGGTCTCCCGCCGGTTGCGCTGCAGCAGCTGGACCCCCATCTCCTCTTCAAGCGCCTTGATCTGCAGGCTCAAGGCCGGCTGGCTCAGGTTCAGCTGCTTGGCGGCTCGCCGGAAGTGCAGGGAATCGGCCACCGCCAAAAAGCTGCGCATCAGACGAAATTCCATGGGCCGCCCCTTGGTTATTTGTCAAACTTATCACAACCTACAAAACTTCCGAATTCCCATTCACCTGGCACCGCCTCATTGTTGGTACATTGCAACCCTTCCATGGCGGGTACCGGTTGCCAGGCGCAAACGGAAGCATGGCAACCCCAGGAAAAGGAGAAAAGAATGAGCCTCGTAACTCTCGATGGAGCGGCCACCCGGAACTGGGCGACCCGGCGCGAAGGTAAAAGGGATCGAATGCGGCAGATCGAGCCTTGGATGACCGGCAAGCTGCTGCCCGCCAACAAGATCGTCCAGGCGCTGGAGGAGCTGCTGGTGCCCGGCGACAAGGTCGTGGTGGAGAGCGTGCAGAAGCAGGCGGATTTCCTGTCCCGCTCGCTGGCCAAGGCGGATCCCCGGAAGCTGCACGATCTGCACATCATCATTTCGGCCATCGCCCGCCCCGACCACCTGGCCATCTTCGAGCAGGGCATCGCCCGCAAGGTGGATTTCAGCTTCGCCGGGCCGCAAAGCCTGCGCGTCGCCCAGATGGTGGAAGACGGCGAGATGGAAGTGGGCGCCATCCACACCTACGTCGAACTGTCGGCGCGGATGTTCGTCGATCTCATCCCCAACGCGGTGCTGGTCTGCGCCGACGCGGCGGACCATGAAGGCAACCTCTACACCGGCGCCAACACCGAAGACACCCCGTGCATCATCGAGGCCGCGGCGTTCCGCGACGGCATCGTCATCGTCCAGGTCAACGAGGTGCTGGACAAGCTGCCCCGCGTCGATATCCCGGCCGGCTGGGTGGATGTCATCGTCCAGTCGGACCGCCCCTTCGCCATGGAGCCGATCCAGACCCGCGACCCGGCCCAGATCAAGGAGCTGCAGATCCTGTCGGCAATGATGGTGATCCGCGGCATCTACGAGCGCCATCAGGTCACCTCGCTCAACCACGGGGTCGGCTTCGATACCGCCGCGGTGGAACTGCTGCTGCCCACCTACGGCGCCCAGCTCGGCCTCAAGGGCAAGATCTGCCGCAACTGGATCCTCAACCCCCAGCCCACCATGATCCCGGCCATCGAAAGCGGCTGGGTGGAAAGCATCCACTCGTTCGGCAACGAGGACGGCATGGGCGCCTACATCGCCGCCCGCCCCGACATCTTCTTCACCGGCCGGGACGGCAGCCTGCGCTCGAACCGGGTGTTCTGCCAGCTGGCCGGCCATTATGCGGTCGACCTGTTCATCGGCTCGACCCTGCAGATCGATCCCGACGGCAATTCCTCCACCGTCACCCGCGGGCGCATCGCCGGGTTCGGCGGCGCCCCCAACCTGGGCAGCGATGCCCACGGCCGGCGCCACAGCTCCCCCGCCTGGCTTTCCGCCATCAACCATGAAACCCCGACCATGCACGGCCACAAGCTGGTGGTGCAGGTGGTGGAAACCTTCAAGGCCGGCGGCGTGCCCATCTTCGTGGAGAAGCTGGACGCGATCCAGGTCGGCAAGGACGCCAACCTGCCCGTGGCGCCGATCATGGTCTACGGCGAGGACGTGACCCACATCGTCACCGAGGAAGGCATCGCCTACCTGTACAAGGCCGACGGCCTGGAAGAGCGCCGCGCCGCCGTCAGGGCGGTCGCCGGGGTCACGGACGTGGGCCTGAAGTCGGACCGCAAGAAGGTCGCCGAACTGCGCAGCAAGGGGATCATCGCCTACCCCGAGGACATCGGCGTGCGCCGGTCGGATGCGACCCGCTCCCTGCTGTCCGCGGGCAGCATGAAGGACCTGGTGACCTGGTCCGGCGGGCTCTACAAGCCGCCCACGCGGTTCAGGAACTGGTAGTGTCCGCCCCCTCCCTCATCCTGGCCGAACCGGGCGCGTCCCCCTTCGCCGAAGCCTCCCTCCCGACCCGGCTGGCCACCTGTGCCGTCAACGCCCTGCTCGAGGAGGCGGAGCTCACCCCGAAGCCGGGCCTGGTCGACCGGCGCGGCTCCGGCGCCCATGCCGACCTCAGCCTCGACCTCATGCGGCGCTCGGCCCGCTCGTTGTTCCCGTGTTTCCACGCCATCGCGGAAACCTCGCTGGGCAGGACCCCGGGCCAGCCCCTGCGCGAGCAGCTGGCGGCCATCGGCCGGGACGGCGAACGCGCCATGTTCGCTGCAACCTGCGGCAGCAACAGCCACAAGGGCGCCATCTGGGCCCTCGGCCTGCTGGTCGCGGGCTGCGTCCTGGGCCCCGGCGGCGAAGCGCCCCAGGCCATCGCCGCCAGGGCGGCAGGCCTGGCCCGCCATCCGGATTCCCACATCCCGCAGGTGGCCGCGCACGGCACCCGGGTGCGCCAGAAGTACGGCGTGCACGGCGCCACCGGCGAAGCCCAGTCGGGCTTCCCGCACGTGATCGGCCTGGGCCTGCCGGCCCTGGCCCGGGCGCGCGCCCT
The DNA here is from genome assembly GCA_964627225.1 of uncultured Mesoterricola sp. Taxonomy (GTDB): domain Bacteria; phylum Acidobacteriota; class Holophagae; order Holophagales; family Holophagaceae; genus Mesoterricola. The sequence continues at coordinate 11,667 of CAZVHQ010000065.1, read as the reverse complement.
GGGCGTGCCGGAACCCGCGGCCAGGCTCGACGCCCTCCTGGCCATCATGGCGGAACTGGACGACACCTGCCTGCTGCATCGCGGCGGCCTTGCCGCGCTGCACGCCGCCAAGCGCGGCGCCCGCCAGGCGCTCAAGGCGGGGGGCGCTTCCGTGCCGTCCGGAATGCGCCTGCTCCTGCGGCTGGACACGGAGTTGCTGCACCTGAACGCTTCGCCCGGCGGCAGCGCCGATCTCCTGGCCGCCACCTTGTTCCTCGATTCAACCGTTAACTTGTCGGTTCAACCACCCCAATTTCAACACTATGGAGATGCAGAGCCATGGAAAAACTGAGCTTTGACTATTCCGCCTCCGGAAAGAAACCCAAGCGCTGTCACGTCGGCGTGGTCGGTTCCGGTGACCTGGAGATCCTGCTGGAGCCTTCGCAGGACGCGCAGTCCCACGTCACCATCCTGACCAGCGTCACCGGCTTCGCGAACACCTGGAAGGCCGTCCTGGACCGCTTCTTCGAGGGCTATGACGAGGCCGCCAGCATCGAGATCCACGACTCCGGGGCCACGCCGGGCACCGTCACGCTCCGCCTGCAGCAGGCGGTGGAAGGGAGCAGGGCATGACCGCATCCGCTGACTACCAACTCTCCCCGGAAGTGCTCCGCCTGAGCAACCGGCGCAGCTACATCGAACTGAACGCCCGGGCCCGCGCCACCCAGCTGCTCGACCCCGGCACCTTCCACGAACTGCTCGGCCCCTTCGACCGGGTCGAATCGCCCTGGCTGCCCCTGCAGGGCATCGTGCCGCAATCCGACGACGGCTGCGTGGTGGCCAAGGGCCTCATCGACGGCCAGCCGGCGGTGGTCATCGCCATGGAAGGGAAATTCCAGGGCGGCAGCATCGGCGAGGTGTGCGGCATGAAGATGGCCATGGCCTTCGCCTTGGCCCGCCAGGACAACGAGAAGGGCATCCCGACCCGGGCCGTGCTGTCCCTGGAAAGCGGCGGGGTCCGCCTGCAGGAAGCCAACATCGGCGAACTGGTGATCGCCGAGATCTACGCCGAACTGGTGGCGCTGCGCAAGCACATCCCGGTCATCGTGGTGATCGCCGGCTCCACCGGCTGCTTCGGCGGCATGTCCCTGGCGGCCGGCCTCTCCAGCTATGTGGTGATGACCCGCCAGGCCCGGCTCAGCATGAACGGCCCCGAAGTGATCGAACTGGAAGCCGGCGTGGAAGAGCTGGACGCCAGCGACAAGCCCTTCATCTGGGGCTACTGCGGCGGGGCCCAGCGCTTTGCCGCCGGCGCCGCGGATGTCCTGGTGGAGGACGACGCCGAGGAGATCACCAATGCCGTCAAGGAGCTGTTCCGCAAGGGCCAGCCGGCCCAGCTGCGCAGCGCCAAGTACGAGCGTTACATCGAATTCCTGTCCGGCCTGGACACCACCCGGCAATGGACGGCCGAAGAGATCCGCAATGCGTGGAAGGAAGGTGCGAAATGAGTGCAATCGTGACAAGCCGCGGTCGCAAATGGTTCGAGGCGCTCTCCGGCAGTGACGGCAAGCCCGCGGCGGGCCCGGGCTCCCTGCTGATCGCCGACGCCAAGCTGGGCAATGAGAAAGTGGCCTATATCGCCCTCGCCCCGGACCCCCAGAGCCGGTTCCCCCGGGCCCGGGTCGCCGAGGTCGGGGTGGAGGAGGGCTGGTACGGCACCCGGGCCCTGCACCAGGTGATCGAGGCGGACAGGAACGGGGTCAAGCGCCCCATCATCACCGTGGTGGATTCCAAGAACCAGGCCTATGGCCGGCGTGAAGAGATGGTGGGCATCCACCTCGCTGGAGCCGCCATCATCGCCGCCTACGCCGAGGCGCGGATGGCCGGCCACCCGGTCATCGCGCTCATCGTCGGCCGGGCGGTGTCCGGTTCCTTCCTGGCGCTGTGCGGCCAGGCCAACGAGATGATCGCCTTCGACGATCCCGAAGTGCTGATCCACGCCATGTACAAGGACGCGGCCGCGCGGATCACCCGCCGCACCGTGGCGGAGCTGGACAAGCTCAGCGAAAAGATCGTGCCGATGGCCTACGACATCAAGTCGTTCAACAAGCTGGGCGGGCTCTACAAGCTGATCGAGGTCGCCACGCCCGACCAGCCGTCCGAAGCCACCACCGCCCAGGTCAAGGCGGTCCTGGTCGAGGCCATCGCCAACGCCCGCAACACCCCGCGCGATCTGTACAAGCGCCTCGAATCGGCCGGCGCGCGCAACTACCGCCAGGCCTCCATCGAGGTGCGCCGGCGGATGACCGAACAGTGGGCCGCCCTCTGAGCCCAGGCCAAAGCCCCCATGACCCAGCCAACCCCCAGCGCCATCCTTCCCTTGAGCTTGCCGTGGCCCCACGACCTGCTCTGGGTGACCAGCGCCGACGCCTTGTCCAGTGACCAGCCCCTGCCCCCCTGGGTGGCAGGGGCCATGGCCCGGGCGGCGGTGGTGGTGGTGCGCCGGGCAAGGCCCGCGGGCGGCCGGATCCCGGTGGGCGTGCGCGGAATGTCGCGCTCGGAGCGCTTCCCGGCGGCGGTCGCGCCCGATGGCGTGCGCCGGCAGGTGCGTCCGGAGGAACTCCTGGCGCGCCAGGACTGGCGTGCCACGGAACGGGGCGGAACCCTGGCCCCCCTGCGCGCCCTGGACCGGCTGGCCCAGGCCTGGACCGGCCTGGAATGGCCCTGGGGGCCGACCGGCAGCGCGGGCTTCGAACTGGCCACCGCGCTGCCGGCCCTGACGCCCGAAAGCGATCTGGACCTGGTGATCCGCGCCCGGGAGCCCCTGTCGAAGCGCGCGGCGCGTGCCCTGCTGGAGGCGGTCCGCCGGCAGGAATGTGCCGTCGACGTGCAGATCGAGACGCCGCTGGGGTCGGTGGCGCTGCGCGAGGTGGCGGCACCCTCGGGCCCCCGGATGCTGCTGAAGACCTGCGACGGCCCAAGGCTGGTCATGGATCCGTGGGACCATGAAGAAGGAGCAAACCAATGACGATCGCCTATCTGTTCCCGGGCCAGGGCTCCCAGCGCCCCGGCATGCTGCACGCCCTGCCGGACCACCCCGAGGCCCGGGCCACCCTGCAGGAGGCCAGCGACATCCTGCACCAGGATGCCTATGGTCTCGACGAAGCGCAGGTCCTGGAATCCACCATCGCCACCCAGATCGCCGTCTACATCGCCGGGGTGGCGGCGGCCCGCGCCCTGATCGCCGAAAGCGTCGAACCCGATGCCGTGGCGGGCCTCTCCGTGGGCGCCTTCACCGCGGCCACGGTCAGCGGCGCGCTCGCTTTCAAGGACGGCCTGCCGCTGGTGCGCAAGCGCGCCGAACTCACCGCGGAATGCTTCCCCAGCGGCTATGGGCTGGCCGCCATCGTCGGGCTGGACGAGCAGCAGGTCCTGCGGCTGGTGGCCGAATGCAGCACCCCGGAACAGCCGGTCTTCGTCGGCAACATCAATGCGCCGCGGCAGATCGTGGTGGCCGGTTCCCTCGAAGGCATGGACCGGGTGCTGGCGCTGGCGCGGCCGCTGGGCGCCACGAAAGCCGAGCGCCTGGCGGTCAGGATCCCTTCGCACTGCCCCTTGTTCGAAGGGGTGGCCCAGCAGTTGATCGAAGCCATGAAGGATCTGCCGCAGCAGCGGCCGCGCGCCCAGTACGTGACCAACCGGCGCGCCCGCCCGACCCGGGTGTTCGACCGGATACGGGAGGACATCGCCACCAACATCGCCCATTCCGTGCGCTGGTACGACTCGACCCAGGTCCTGGTCGAAATGGGCACCACGCTGTTCGTGGAGCTGCATCCCGGCCACGTCCTCACCGGGCTGGCCACGGAGGCCTTCCCGCAGGTGAAGTCGGTCGCCTTCGCGGAAAATCCCATGGCCACGGTGCTCAAGCTGGTGCGCGGCCGGCAGGATGGCCCGAATGTGTAGTTGAAGACCTTATAAGCATTTCCCCAGAACCATCACGAGGCCGTTCTCGTGAGGTTAATGATTGCCCTTAGTCTTTTTCGTGAGGCACAGCATGGCTTTGCTTTCATCCCTCAGTGGCGTTTTCAGTTGTATGATCATGATCATACTTGGCTATTATTTAAGTAAAAAAAGATGGTTCGACGCCGATACGTCAAAACTGTTTTCACGAATGGCCATGTTCATCTCGATTCCACTCTACATGTTGTGGAACATGATGAAATCCTATACCAAGGCCGATCTGCTGCAGCTCGGCTTCGTCGTCGCGGTCCCCGCCGTGGTTCAGCTCATCTGCTGGGTCATCGGCATCGGCTCCTCGCACCTGCTGGGCATTCCGCGCCAGCGCCGGGGCGCCTACCAGGCGATGACCTTCGTCTCCAATTCGGCGTTCATCGGATTCCCGGTGGTCATGGCGCTGTTCGGTGACAAGGCCCTGCCGCTCGCCCTCATGTTCTACCTGGTCCAGTCGCTCCTGTTCTGGACCATCGGCGCCTACGGCATCGCCCGGGACGGCCAGATGATGTTCGAGCTGGACGCGAGCAACATCGGCAAGACCTTCGAACAGCCTTCGATCTTCAGCCTGCAGACCGTCAAGAACATCCTGTCGTTCCCGCTGATCGCCGCCATCCTGGCGGTGGTCTTGATCCTGTGGAAGGTGAAGCTTCCGGTGTTCCTCATGAGCACCAGCCAGTACCTGGGCAGCATGACCACGCCGCTGACCATGCTGTTCATCGGCATCGTCATCTACCTGGTGGATTTGAAGAGCATCCGCTTCAGCAAGGACATGTTCGGCATCCTGGCTTCGCGCTTCCTGATCGCACCGGTCATCGTCCTGGCCGTGATCCACTTCATCCCCATTCCCCAGATGGCCAAGAACGTCTTCTTCATCCAGGCCTCCATGCCGGTCATGACCCAGACCTCGGTGGCCGCCAAGGCCTTCAAGGCCGACTCCAACTACGTCGCGGTCATGACCGCGGTGACCACCATGTGCGCCCTGATCACCATTCCGATCTACTTCATCCTGCTCACCAGGGGAATCGTCTAGCAGCCTATCTAGGGTTTTCGGCCCCTCCGGGTGCCCAGGGTGGCCAGCTGCATGAACATGCTCGCCGCCTGGGCCGGAGGGACCGGCCGGCTGAACAGGTAGCCCTGACCGTACTCGCAGCCCAGATCCTGCAGACAGGCCAATTGTTCGACATGCTCGATGCCCTCGGCGATGACCTCGAGCCGCAGGGTGTGGGCGAGGCCGATGATGGCCTTGGCGATGGCCAGATCGTTGGGGTTGGTGATGAGGTTTTTGACGAAAGACTTATCAATTTTCAGGGTGTGGATGGGGAACTGCTGGAGCGAGGCAAGGGAGCTGTAGCCGGTGCCGAAGTCGTCGATGGACAGCCGGATCCCCATGGCGGCGAGGCTGTGCATGGTGCCGATGGCCAGGGCGATGTCGTCCATGACCACGCTTTCGGTGAGTTCCAGTTCCAGTTGCACCGGCGGGAAGCCGGTCTTGGCCAGGACCCGCGAGACCATCCCCACCAGGTCGCCCTGCCAGAACTGCCGGCCGGAGACGTTCACCGCCATGCGCACGGGCCGGACGAACGCCTCCATCCATTCCCGGCCTTGCCGGCAGGCGGTCTCCAGCACCCATTCGCCCAGCGGCAGGATCAACCCGGTCTGTTCGGCCAGGGGGATGAAATCGGCCGGCGCCACCAGGCCCAGTTCCGGGTGCCGCCAGCGCACCAGCGCCTCGAAACCCAGCAGCTCCCGGGTGCGCAGATCGGTCTGGGGCTGGAACTCGACGACGAAGTCCTCGTTCTGGAGCGACTTGCGCAGCGTGCTTTCCAGCACCAGGAGGCTCTGGGTGCGCGCGTTCATTTCCGGCCGGTAGAAATGGTGGGCGTTGCCGCCCCGCTTCTTGCTGTAGTACATGGCCGAATCGGCGGCCTTGAGCAGATCATCCACCGTGTCGCCATCGCCGGGGAAGAGGCTGATGCCGATGCTGGCGGTGAGGCTGAGCGGCACCCCGTTCTGGTGGATGTCCTGGGCCAGGGCATTGCGGATGCGGTCGACGACCCATTGGATATGCTTGGGGTGCTCGATCCCGTCGAGCAGGACGATGAACTCGTCGCCGCCCAGCCGCGCCAGGGTGTCGCACTCCCGGATGCATTTGCGCAGGCGGTTGGCGATCTCCTGGAGCACCCGGTCGCCGGTGCCGTGCCCCAGGGAATCGTTGATATTCTTGAACCGGTCCAGGTCCAGGAACAGGATCGCCCCCTGATGGTTGCCGCCCAGGCAGCGGACCAGCGAATGGAGCATCCGTTCCTGCAGCAGGGAGCGGTTCGGCAGTTTGGTGAGGTGGTCATAGAAGGCCAGGAAGCGGATCTCCTCCTTGGCCCGCTTCGCCTCCGTGATATCCCGCAGGTAGGCCGAAAAGCCTTCGGCGATCGGGAACACCCGGACCTCGTGCCAGGCTTCCCGGCCGGGCGATTGGTATTCGAAGATGCGCGGTTCCTGGGACTGCATGGCTTCCTGGTAGGCCTGGCGGGCGGAGGAATCCTCGGGCAGCAGGCTCAGCAGGGAGCAGCTGAGCAGGCTTTCCCGGTCCAGACCGAAATGGGTTTCGGCCTTGCGGTTGAGGTGGGTGAAGCGCCAATCCCGGTCCACCGCGAAAAAAGCGTCGCGCAGGCTCTCCAGGACGTTCTCGGTCTGGGCCTTGGCGTCCATCAGCTTGTGCTCGAGCAGGTTGACCAGCAGGCACTTGTCGATGGCCCCGTAGACCCGGTCGGGGGTCAGCGGCTTGAGGATGTAGTCGTTCACGCCGATCTCGATGGCCGCCAGCAGCAGTTCCGCCGAACCGTACGAGGTGATGACGATGATCTTGGTGGCGGGAGCCCACACCTTGATCTCCCGGACCATGCTGATGCCGTCCAGGATCGGCATCTTGATGTCGGTGACCACCAGGCTGGGCCGGTGCCGCAGGAACAGTTCCAGGCCCTCCTGGCCGTCCTTGGCCACCAGCACGTGGTCGAACCGGCGTTCCAGGAGCTTGACCAGGACCGCCCGGGTGGGACCGTCGTCTTCCACGCAAAGCACCGGATTGGCGCGTCCTTCAGTCATATCTGGCGACACGAAACGCCTCCTGCTGGCATGAGACCAAAGAGATCGGTGTTTCTCTGGTTTCCAATAAAGCGTGCAGTGTTGAGTTTTCTACCAAACGTGAAAATTGAACGTCCGAGCGAATTATAATTAACTAATTAAACCTGGCAACCACGATATTTTTACGAAGTCATCGCCCCAGCCGCGACATGAAAAGAGCCCGCCCATCCGGGCAGGCTCTTGCATGGCCGGGCGTTTCCTAGCGTTCGACGCTGCCCATCACTTTCGCCGTGTAGCGCTCCCCGGCCACCTGCCCGGCCAGGGCCTCCAGCTGCGCCAGGTCTTCCGCGGTGAGGCGCAGTTCCAGGGCGTCCAGGTTCTGGTCCAGGGTGGTGCGGCGCCGGGTGCCGGGGATGGGGACCACGTCCTGGCCCTGGGCCAGCACCCAGGCCAGGGCCACCTGGGCGGGGGTGGCCCGGTGGCGGTCGGCGACCGCCTGGATCACGTCCAGGATCCTGGCGTTGGCCGCCGCGTTGGCATCCTGGAAGCGCGGCACGTTCTGGCGGAAATCGCTGGCCGGCAGTTCCGCGGCGTTCTTGAAGGCGCCGGCGAGGAAGCCGCGGCCCAGGGGGCTGAAGGGGACGAAGCCGATGCCCAGCTCGCGCAGGGTCGGCAGGATGTCCGCCTCGACGCCGCGCTCGAACACGGAGTACTCGCTCTGCAGGGCCGCGATCGGGTGCACCCGCTGGGCCCGCTTCAAGGTCTCGGAACCCACTTCGGACAACCCCAGGAAGCGCACCTTGCCCGCGGTCACCAGGTCCTTCATGCCGCCCACCGAATCCTCGATGGGCACGCTGGGGTCCTTGCGATGCAGGTAGTAGAGATCGATCACCTCGATGTTGAGCCGCTTGAGCGACTGCTCGGCGACCCGCCTGGCGTTCTCCGGGCTGCCGTTGAGCCCCCCGTGCAGGCCGAACTTGGTGGCGAGCACCACCTGCTCGCGCCGGCCCCGGATGGCCTTGCCCACCAGCACTTCGTTGGTGAAGGGACCATAGACTTCGGCCGTATCCAGCAGGGTGAGCCCCCGGTCCAGGGCCCGGTGGATGGTGGCGATGCTTTCGGCCTCGTCGATGTCCTCGGGGCGCACGTAGCCGTGGGTCATGCCCATGCAGCCCAGCCCCATGGCGCCCACTTCCAGACCGCCGCTCCCCAGTTTGCGCATCTCCATGGCGTGCTCCTAGACATCCCTTCCGGAAGTATAGCCCAAGCCCGCATCCGGCCTGGGCCACGGCCATCAGAATGGTCGGCGGGCTTCCATTGTGATGGATTCGCCGCCCCGGGAAGGCCGTCCAGAATTGAAGGCCTTCGGCTTGGCGCATGGCATGGAGCTTGCACTGAGCGCCGCAAGGTGCGCCGGCCCAAGAATTAACAGCGCATCCCAATCCCAATGCAGGAGGCCCCCGCCATGGAAACCAAAGTCCTGAATGCCCGAACCCGCATCGAGCGGCGGTCGGAGCCGCCGGTCTACCGGCAGCAGGTCACCAAGGCCCTGAATCCCGCCACCTTCGAACTGATCGGCACCGTGCCCATCACCACCGATGGGCAGATCCCGGGCATCGTGGCCCGGGCCCGCCGGGCCGCGGGCGTCTGGGGCGCGGCGTCGTTCCAGGACCGGGCGCGGGTGCTCGGGCAGTTGCGCGACCTGATCGCGGCGCGCGCGGACGAGCTGGCCGAGGTCGTTTCCTGCGGCATGGGCAAGCCCCTGGTGGAGGCGCTGTCGTTCGACGTGGCCATGGTGGTCGAGCACCTGGAGGACTCCATCGCCCGCGCCGGCGAATACCTGGCCGAGCAGCCGGTGGCGATGCCGGCCGGCGCGGGTCCGCACAAGCGCGCCCTGTCCGTTCGGTCCCGCGCGGCGTGGTGGCGGTGATCTCGCCCTGGAACTTCCCGTTCGAGCTGGCCATGACCCCCGCCATCGCCGCCCTGGCGGCCGGCAACGCGGTGGTGCTCAAGCCCACGTCGGCGGTGCCGATGGTGGGGGAAGCCATCGAGCGGCTGTTCAACGACGCCTTCAAGGACTGGCCGGGCCTGGCCCAGGTGGTGCATGGCCCGGGCAAGCTGGGAACGGTGCTGGCCACCGCGGACGGCGTGGATTTCGTCGTCTTCACCGGTTCCACCGCCGTGGGCAGGAAGCTGCAGGGCGAGCTGGCGCCCCTGCTCCGTCCCGCCTTGCTCGAGCTGGGCGGCTGCGATCCGATGATCGTCTGCGAGGACGCCAACGTGGAGCGCGCCGCCAACGCCGCGGTGTTCGGCCGGTTCTGCAACAACGGCCAGGCCTGCGCGGCGGTGAAGCGGGTCTACGTGCACGCGGCGGTGGCCCGGAACTTCATCGAACGGGTCGTGACGCGCACCCGGGCGCTCAAGCTGGGGCCCTACACCGACCCCGTCGCGGACCTGGGGCCGCTGGCCAACGACCGGGGCATCGGCAACCTCCGGACCCTGCTGCACGACGCCCTGGACAAGGGCGCCAAGCTGGAGACCGGCGGCTTCCCGGCCATCCAGGCGGGCTTCTACTGGCCGCCCACGGTGCTGTCCAACGTGGATCACTCCATGCGCATCATGAAGGAGGAGGCGTTCGGCCCGATCCTGCCGATCCAGATCGTGATGGATGACGAAGAGGCGATCGAGTTGGCCAATGACAACGAGTTCGGCCTGGACGCCTACGTGTTCTCCGGCGATCTGGCCCGGGCCAACCAGATTGCCGACCGGCTTCAGGCCGGCTCGGTGGACATCAACGAGGTCATCGTCAACTACGTCATCCGCGATCTGCCGTTCGGCGGCATCAAGCAGTCCGGCATCAACCGCTACCATGGCCCAACCGGCCTGCGCCTGTTCACGGAAGCCAAGAGCATGGTGATCGACGACGGCCTGGGCGACACCGAGCCGGGCTGGTTTCCCTACACCGAAGCCAAGCTGGCGACCGCACGGGAGCGCTTCGCCCGGTGACGCGTCCGCGGCGGCCCGGCCCGGGATGCAGGAATATGCAACCTTGCCGTTCATGCGGCTTGATCCCAGACTGGGAGACCGGCCCACGCCGGGTTCGGGAGGCGCATGGCGCAAAAAGGGGTCCTGGTGATATCGGTGGAACCGGAAAGCCTCGCCTTTGATGGCGGCATCCGGGCGGGGGACACCCTGCTGGAAATCAACGGCGAACCGGTGCTGGATCAATTAAGTTACCAGTTTCTCATCGCCCAGCGGGACCTCACGGACGTGACCTTCCAGCGCCCCGGCGGCGGCCGGGCCAGCGCCACCCTGGAGAACGGCGGCGACGGCATCGGGGTGGACCTGGCCCAGGACGAGGTCAAGGTCTGCAAGCAGAACTGCGTGTTCTGCTTCGTCCTGCAGATGCCCAAGGGCTTCCGGAAGTCCCTCTACCTCAAGGACGAGGACATCCGCCTCTCCTTCCGCTATGGCCATTTCAGCACCCTGTCCTCCAGCGATGACGCCGAACTGGACCGCATGGTGCGCGAACGGCTGTCGCCCATCCATGTGAGCGTGCATGCCACCGATCCGGCGGTGCGGGTGAAGGTGGTGGGCAACCCCAGGGAAGGCGCTATCCTGCGCAAGATCGACCGGCTGCTGCTGGGCGGCGTGGATGTCCACACCCAGGTGGTGCTGGTGCCCGGGCTGAACGACGGCGAGGTCTGGGCCAGGACCGTGCGCGAGCTCTGGGAACGCCGGGCCTTCCAGACCGAAGGCCGCTGGGCCGGCAAGGGCGGCGTGCTCTCGCTCTCCTGCGTGCCGGTGGGGCTGACCCGGCACCGGGACGGCCTGCCGCAGATCCCCGACATCGATCCCGGCTTCGCCCGGGCCTGGGCCGAGCGCTGGATGCCGGAGGTGCGCCGCTGCACCCGGGAGAATGACGGAGAGCCCTGGCTGCTGCTGGCGGACGAGTGGTTCACCCGGGGCCAGCTGGAGGTCCCCGGCCGCGGCTTCTATTCCCAATCCTGGGCCCAGCTGGAGAACGGCGTGGGCCTGGTGCGCAAGTTCCTGGAGCACAGCCGGCGTTTCCTGCACAAGCCCAAGGCCCAGGGCTTTTCCGGCCGCCGGGCGCTGCTGCTGACCGGCTCCAGTTTCGCGCCGGTGCTGAACCGGACCCTGGCCCAGCTGAACCGCGCCTCGGCCAGCCAGCTCCGGGCGGTGGCCGCGCGCAACAACACCTTCGGTGAAACCGTCACCGTGGCCGGCCTGCTCTGCGGCCAGGACCTGGCCTATGCCGCCCACGCCGACCGCCAGGCCCACGGCGGCGATCCGCGCTGGGTGGATGCCGTGGTGGTGCCCAGCGCCAGCCTGCGGGTGCACACCGGCCCCACCGACCAGTACGTGCTGCCGGACCGCGCCGAGGCCAGCCCGGCCACCCAGTTCCTGGACGACATGACCCTGGCGGAGCTGGAGCGTGAGCTGGGCGTGCCGGTCATCCCCAGCGGCGAGAACCTGTCCCAGCTGCTGGACCACCTCCAAGCCAGCGAACGCTACCACACCACAGGCATGAACCTGCCCCAGGGCGCCTACAACCCCTGAGGCAACGCCCCCTAG
>CAZVHQ010000064.1:0-18011 GCA_964627225.1 uncultured Mesoterricola sp. | reverse complement strand
CCCTGCTCGCCCACCAGGATATCCGCGGCGTACACCGCCAGTGCCGGGCTGAAGCCCGGTTCCTTGATCCGCTGGGGGCTGTGGTGCAGGCTGACGATCTGCAGCACCGGCGCCGGGATGCCCCACAGGCCCAGGAGGTAGGCCCCCACTTCGGCGTGGGTCACGGCGAATTCCTCCTGTTCCACCGTGGTCAGCAGCAGGTGCTCGGCCAGCAGGACCTCGGCGGCGCGGTCGTAGGCTTCGGGGAAATTGCCGGCGAGCACCAGGATGCCCACATCCTCCAGGACCCCCCCGACGAAGATGTCCTCCGCCTGCTGCCGGCTGGACCCTTGGGTCAGGGCGATGGCCTTGGCCGCGTTGGCGGTGGCCAGGCTGTGGTGCCAGAGGTCGTCGAGCCCAAGGTGCCGGGTATGGATCGGCTCGGCCCGCTCGAAGATCGAGTTGACCAGCACCAGGGCCTTGACCGTGTCGATGCCCAGGTAGGTGACCGCCTCGAAGGGGCTGGAGATGGTCCGGCGCAGCCCGAAGAAGGCGCTGTTGACGATCTTCAGGAGCTTGGCCGTCATCCCCATGTCCTGCTGGATGATCTCGCCCACCCGGCGGGCATTGGCGTCCGGATCCGCCAGGGCCTGCTCCAGCTCCTTGAACACCTCGGGCATGCAGGGCAGGCGGTCGATGGAGCCCAGGAGCGCCTTGACCGACCCGGTGACCCGGTCGTCGCCGATCAGGCAGGCGTTCTGGATCATCGTCTTCAGCTGCTCGGGGTCGCAGGGCTTGGAGATGTACTGGTGGGCCACCCCCAGGCACTGGGCCACCAGGTCGTTGTCGGCGTGGCCCGACAGGATCAGCCGGACGGTCATGGGGTGCCGCCGGCGCACTTCCATCAGCAGCTGGGCGCCGTTCATGACCGGCATGCGCATATCCGTGACCACCACGTCGAAGGGGTTCCCGGCCATGGCCTCGAGGGCCCTTTCGCCCCCATCCACGAACACCATCTCCCATTCGTCCCGCATCGAGCGCAGCATGCGCTGCAGGCCCTGCAGGATCATCGGCTCGTCATCGACGAAGAGAATCTTCTTTTTCATGGGCTTTCCTGGAACGGCAGACTGAGGGTGAAGGTCGAGCCTTTGCCCACCTCGCTTTCCAGCGCGATGGTGCCGCCATGCTGCTTGACGATGACGCCGTAGGCGATGGCCAGGCCCTGTCCGGTGCCCTTGCCCACCGGCTTGGTGGTGAAGAAGGGGTCGAAGATCCGGGGGCGGATCGCCTCGGGGATGCCGCAGCCGGAATCCTCGATGGCGATCCGGGCGAAGCCCGCCACGGCGCGGGTGGCGATGCGGATCCGGCCTTGGCCCGCCTCCGGGCGCTCGGCGATGGCATGGGCCGCGTTGATCACCAGGTTGAGGATCACCTGGTTGACCTCGTCCGGCAGGCAGGGCACCGGCGGCAACCCGGGTTCCAGGTCAAGCTCCAGGTCCGCGACGTATTTCCACTCGCTCCGGCAGACCAGGGTGGTGCTTTCGATGGCCCGGTTGAGGTCGGTGGGGGTTTTGACGCTGGTGCCGGGATGGCTGAAGTCCTTCATGGCGCTGACGATGGTCGTGACCCGCCGGATGCCTTCCAGGGATTCGCTGAAGGCCCTGGGCACCTCCACCTGGAGCCAGTCCAGATCGGCTCGCTCCAGCGCCTCCCGGGCCGTCCGGTCCAGACCGGGCCGGCCGTCCGGGGCTTCGAGCATCATCCGGACCGGTTCGAGCAGGGCGGTGAGGCTTTCGAACGCCTGGCGCAGGAAGATGATGTTGTCCCCGATGTACTGGGTGGGCGTATTGATCTCGTGGGCGATGCCCGAGGCCAGCTGGCCGATGGATTCCAGTTTCTGGGCCTGGCGCAGCTGGATCTCCATCTGCCGCTGCTCGGTCACCTCGAAGTGCATCACCACGACCCGGCGGGTTCCCTGGGTGCGGAAGCCGATCGCCAGGACCGTGAACCACCGGCGCTGGCCCTGGTTCTCCAGGTCATAGTCCATGCGCACCTGCTCCTGGCGCCCCAGGGCGACTTCGCTGAGCTGCTGGGCGATGCGCCGGTGCTCCGGTTCGAGGCTCGCGCTCCCGAGCAGCGCCAGGTAGTCCACGCCCACCTGGGCGCCGGCGGTGAACGGGTTGGCGAGCCCGGCGGAGCGGTCCCATTGCTGGTTGGTCACCAGGATGGCGCCGGCGCCGTCCAGGATGGCGATGTAGGCGGGCAGGGCATCGAGGGAGGCGGACAGCAGCTGCTTGGCCTGGAGCAGCTGGTCCAGGCGCTGGGCGACCAGCTCCTCCAGGTGCTCCTGGTAGCTCAGAAGCTGGGTGTCCCGGGCCTTGATCTGGTCCAGCATCTCGTTCAGGGCCCGGGTCAGGACCGCCACCTCCCCTTCGAACCGGTGTTCGAAACGGATGTCGAACTGCTTGTAGAAGGTGATCATGCCCAGGATGCCCAGCACGTCGCCCAGGGGCTGCAGCAGGCTCCGGCGCAGCACCATGTAATAGCAGAGGGTCAGGACGGCCGCCAGGAGCAGGGCGATGGCCAGGGCGCTCCAGCGGATCAGCCACACCCCTTGCCTGATCTCCCGGGTCGGCAAGGCGCTAAGGATCGTGACCCCCCAGGGGGCGAAGGTCTGCTGGCTCACGATCCAGGGCTCGCCCTTGATCGTGGCGTGCTCGCGCAGGGTATGGAAATCCGCCGGGTCCACCGGGCTGCCGTCGAACAGCGGCTGGCCCCGGTGGTCGAGCAGCGTCAGAACCACCCCTCCCACGGCCATGGCCCGGTGGATGGAGAGGCCGATCCCGGTGAGCCTGGCCAGGGGGAATTCGATCCCGAAGGCGCCGATGATGGCACCTTTGGCGTTGCGGACCGGTTCATAGCCGGCGAACTGCGCGGCGCCGCCCAGGTCGGCGGGGCCCCAGTAGGACCGGCCTTTGCTCAAGGCCAGCCAGGGCTGGCCCGCCGGGTCGAGCACCGGCCCCGCCGGGTGGCCGTCCGGGGAAAAGCCATGGCTGGAGAGGCGGATGAAGTCCCGGCCGAGCCGGCCGAAGATGGTGATCGACCCTTCCGTCATCACGCTCATGGGTTCCACCCGGGCCATGAGCAGGGCCTGGGAGGCCTTGCCGAAGTGGAGGTCCGGAACCTCCCGGGCGCCCGCCTTCACTTTGCCGCCCAGGCTTCCGGCCCCCATCCGGCGCGCCTCGGATTGCAGCACGCGCATCTCCGCCGCCATGCGCGAGTTGAGCTGGTCCTGGGTGAGGCCGAGGAAGTCGATCAGGTTCGCCTGGAAGATCGCCACATCATGCCGGGCACCCCTTTCCCAGTGCCGTTCCTGGACCCAGGAATAGGTCCAGGAAACCACCAGGGCGGTGATCAGGATGATCCCCACCATGGGCGCGATGAGCCTTTTCGCGATGGTCCGTTTCATGGCGTGTCGCTGCCGAGCGGCAGGAAGAGATGGAAGGTGGTGCCCTTGGCCCCGGTATCCACCGTCACCCGGCCGCCATGCTTCTCCATCACCGCGTGGACGATGGCCAGCCCCTGGCCGGTGCCCTTGCCCACCGGCTTGGTGGTGAAGAACGGCTCGAAGATCCGGTCGCGGATGTTTTCGGGAATCCCCGGGCCGTTGTCCGCCACCGAGATGCGCACCTCCTGGCCCATCCGCAGGGTGCTGACCTTGATGGCCCCCAGCCTTCCGGTATGGCGGCCGCCCAGCACTTCCTCGATGGCGTGGGCGGCGTTGACCACCAGGTTGAGGATGGCCTGGTTGACCTCACCCTGCAGGCAGAGCACCGGCGGCAGGTCCGGGTCCAGGTCCGTCTCGAGCCTGGCCACGTACTTCCATTCGTTGCGCGAGACCGTGAGGGTGCTTTCGATGGCCTTGTTCAGGTTCGCCAGGGACTTGCCCTCGCCGCCGGGGTGGGAGAAGTCCTTCATGGCGCTGACGATCACGGCGACCCGGGCCACCCCTTCCATGGTCTGGCGGATGGCCTTGGGAATCTCCTCGGTGAGGTAGTCCAGGTCCAGCTCCTGGAGCCGGGCCAGCATTCCGGCCGCGTCATCGGGCAGGCTATGCCGGGCCTCCAGCTCCAGCAGGAACCGGCGCTGCTCGGCCAGGCAGGCCAGCAGATCGGGCAGGGCGCCGCCCAGGAAGGCGGTGTTGTCACCGATATATTGGATGGGCGTGTTGATCTCGTGGGCGATGCCGGCGGCCAGGGAACCGATGGACTCCAGCTTCTGGGCGTGGCGCAGTTGGACCTCCATCTGCTTGCGGCCCAGTTCCGCGGTCTTGCGCTCGGTGACGTCCCGGGCCACGACCAGCGTCTGGAACACCTGGCCCGACGGCTGGAAGATGGGATTGGCCTTGGATTCGAAGTACAGCCAGGTACCGTTCCTGTGGCGGAGCCGGTACTCCACGTCCTGCTGGACGCCCCGGTCGAACACCTCGGCCAGGGCCTGCCGGAACAGGGGCAGGTCTTCCGGATGGACCAGGCCCAGGGGCGAAAGCGCGTCCAGTTCCTCCGGGGTGTAGCCCAGACGGGAGGAGTAGGAAGGGCTGCTGTAGATCCGCCGCCCTTCCGGGTTCATGATGGCCATCAGGTCCGTCACGTTCCGGCTGATGGTGGAGAGCAGATCCTGGCTCTGGCGCAGGGCCGCCTCCGCCCGCTTCTGCTCGGTGACGTCCATGACCGTGGTGACGATGCCGGCCCGGGTCCCGTCCGCATGGTCGAAGGTGGCCTTGTTGACGATCATCTGCCGGTG
Organism: uncultured Mesoterricola sp.; assembly: GCA_964627225.1. Classification (GTDB taxonomy): domain Bacteria; phylum Acidobacteriota; class Holophagae; order Holophagales; family Holophagaceae; genus Mesoterricola. The sequence continues at coordinate 13,229 of CAZVHQ010000064.1, read as the reverse complement.
GCCCAGGTTCGGCAGGGTCACCTCCTCCGGGAAGGTCGCGGTGCCCCCCGAGTCCAGCAGCTCCCGGTCCCTGAGGTCCAGCCTCCGGGCCTCCTCCAGGGGCAGGAGGTCGAACACGGTCTTGCCGGTCAATTCCTGCCGGGTCTGGTTCCTGCTCGTTTCGAACGCCCGGTTGCAGCCCAGGAAGCGCCCGCTCAGATCCTTGTAGAAGAAAGGATAGGGGATGGCGTCCAGCAGGGTCTGGAGGAGATACCCGGGCTTATCCGGCACTGGCGGGTTGGTCATGCTCATGAATTATTTCTCCCGCAAGCCCGGCAGCCGTGGCCCTTGCCTTTCTATCGGCCGCCAGGGGGGGAAACTTGCCAGGTTTAAGTTGTTCCGGGGGCCCAGAAGCGCCGCGGCAGGAGGCAGAGGACGATCAGCACCAGCTGGCTGGCGATGAACCAGGCCAGGACCCAGAAGGCCTGGTCCATGAAGCCGTAGGAGTGCAGCCCGATCCCCAGCATGTTCACCCCGAACCAGGACAGGCTGGTGATGATGTTGCCGAAAATGGCGCAGGCCATCAGCCCCTTTTCCCGGATGTAGTCACCCCACCGGCAGTGCAGGATGACCGCGTTCCAGAGCACGATGAGCAGGGCGCCGTTCTCCTTGGGATCCCAGCCCCAGAACCGGCCCCAGGACTGGTCGGCCCAGATGCCGCCGAGCACGGTGCCGACGAAGCTGAACAGCAGGGCGAAGCAGACGATGCCGTAGGTCATGTCCACCAGGGTACGGGTGGTGGCGGGGTCCAGCTCCGGCGCGAGGTGCTTGCGCAGGGTGTAGGCGATGGCGATGATCCCGGCCAGGAAGGTGCCGCTGTAGCCGATCGTGACGGTCACCACGTGGGTGGCCAGCCAGAAGTTCGAATCCAGCACGGCGCGCATCATCTCCATGGTGTCGCCCTCCATGGCCAGATGATGGGCGATGATCAGCGAGGCGAACCCCGCCGAGGCCGCCACCGCGGTGCCGAAGCCCTTCCGGTACATGCGTTCCAGGATCACCCCGAGGATGACCGCGGCCCAGCCCACGAACACTGCCGAGGAGTACAGGTTGGTGACGGGTGGCCGGCCCTGCAGGAGGATGCGCGAGACCAGGCCCACCGTGTGCACCAGGGCGCCGGCGGCCAGCAGGGAGAAGGCCGCCGGCTGGAGCAGATCGCGCCGCCACAGCCAGGAGGCGAACAGGGTGAGCAGGGCGAGCACGTAGATCACCATGCCCAGGTAGAACGGCTGGACCCGGTTGAACAGGAACTCGCTGTCGGCGCGGCGCAGGGCCTGGGGCTTGAGGTTGGCGGTGAGCCCCTGGAGTTCGGCGACCCCCTGGTTGAAGGCATCGGGCTGGCCGGCCTTGTAGCCGGCGCCCGCCAGGGCCAGGGAGACCAGGGCCGGGTGCGGCGGCGCCCCGCCGCTGGCGGCGAGCAGGCCCTCGCCGGTGTTCTGCCAGGCATCCTGGCTCTGCCCGGGCAGCGGCGGCAGGATGCGGAAGCGGGCGGCTCCGGCCAGGCTCTTGGTGCGTTCGGCGGCCTGGGGGGTGCCGATGGACTGCAGTTCCAGGTAGAGCCCGGGCGAGTCGCCCAGCTGCACGGAATTCTCCAGCTGGTTGTAGAGCACCAGGCGCTCGAACAGGTTGACCACCGCGCGCTGGAAGCGGCTGCGCTGGGCCGATTCCAGATCCTGGGCGGCCCGGGCCTGGTTCTCGATCTCCTGGATGTGGGGGACGATGGCACTGAAGCTGAAATAGCGGTTGGCGGTCTGCTTCAGCCCCATGAGGCCCAGGACGTCCGGGTCGTTGATCACGAACACCGGCTGCGCGTCGGCCGTCGCGGGGCGGAACAGCACGTCCAGCAGCCACTCGTCCGGACCCAGCTCGCGCCCCTCGAAGCGGACGCCCTGCTTGCTGCGGATCATCAGGAGGGCATTCCTGGCCACCGAATCCAGGGGCTTGATCCGCCCCCCTTCCAGCACCGGCAGGCGGCCGAACTTGTCCATGTCGAAGCCCCGAACCCGGCCCGGCGGCAGGGCGGTGGCGAGCACGACGGCCAGGGCGAGCAGCCCGGGCAGCCAGGTGAACAATCTGGAGAGTTTCATACGGTCTCCCCGTCGAGTTGTCGGCGCCGGATGGCGTTGAACAGGGTGATGCAGAAATGCACCAGCAGGCCCAGGGTGATGAGCGCGCAGGAGATGTAGGGCAGCAGCCAGCCGGGGTTGGCCACCACCTGGAGGATCGACAGGGTGTCGCCCTTGCCGTAGCTGGCCTGGTAGAAGGCCTTGCCGTCGTAGCGCAGGGGCTGGTTCATGTAGATGAGCACATCCCGCTCCTCGCCCCGGGCGGGGTTGGAGAGGTGCACCAGGCTGGAGAAGTTCTTGGGGATGTCGGTGCCCATATAGATGTCGTGGCTGAACTTCTTGAGGGTGACGGAGTAGGGCAGGTAATAGCGGCGCGGGCGCATGGAGAGCACGTAGGTGCGCCCCTCGTGGATGAAGGATTGCGGCGCCCCCATCCCCGAGGACACCAGCCAGGTGCCGTAGCTGGTGCCGCCGGCCACCGGCTCGATGAAGGCCGAAGTGAGGTTGACCTCCTTGTCCGAAGCCGCAGGCGGCGCCTCGGTGACCTTGACGTTGGCCCCCACGCCCATGTTGGCCATGGACGGCGGGTCACCCGCGGCGCGCATCGCCAGTTGCGCGTTCACATAGAACTGCTTGACCTTGATGGTCAGCGGGGTGCCCGGCACGCGGATGGCGGCGCCCGCCCGCAGCAGCGGGTCGGGCAGGCCGTACTCCTCGGTGTGGGCCGGATCGGTCACATCGCTCAGGCCGAGTTCCATCTGCCGGTAGCTTTCGAGGAAATTGACCGTCTGGCCCTCCTCGATGGCCATGCGCGTGTCCACCTGGAAGGCGCCCGTGGCGAACTCACCGGCGAACAGCAGGATCAGCCCGGCGTGGACGATCCACAGGCCGAGCTTGCGCCGGTTGAACTCGAAGCGCTTGATCAGCGCGGCGGTGAGGTTGGCCACCAGCACCAGCCCCACCAGCGCCCCGCCCGGGAACAGCGGCAGCGGGAACGGCAGCCCGCGGACCTGGCGCCAGACCAGGAAGCTGCGCATGTAGGCGTTGACCGCGCCAAGGGTGCCCAGTTCGGTCTGGGCCAGGGTGCAGAGCACCACCAGCGCCATGAGCAGCACCAGGGCGACGATGGTAACCTGCAGCGAGGCCAGGAAGTTCCAGCTGCGGAGCGCAAATCGTTTAATCAAGGTGCAGCGTCTCCAGATACTTCATGAATGCCGGCTTGGCCTTGCCCACCGGCTCGGCATCGCCCATCAGCTTGAAGAACCAGGTATTGCCTTCGGCGGTGGCCAGCAGCCCGGTCACCATGCGGGTCCTGGTTTCGCCGGCGCTGGTGAAGTCGTAGACCGACACCGGGCCGGCCTTGCTCTTCACGGCCTTCCGGGCCTGGCCCAGGGCGGCGTCATCCAGGGGCTGCAGGCCGATCTGGCCGCGCCAGCGGTTCACGTTGGCCAGTTCGCCGCCCGCGGCGCCGGGCAGGACGACCACTGACATCTCCACCTTGCCCGCCCCCGGCGGGGTGAGCGTGGCGTAGCGCATGCCGCCGCCCTGGGCCTCGGTCCAGCCCTTGGGCAGGGTCCACTTGAGCGCGCCCTTGCCGGTGGGGTGGGGGGGCGGGGGCAGCTGCCCGCCAGGCATGGACCCCGGGGGCATCGCTCCCGGCGGCATGGCCATGGGCGCGCTGGCGTGGGACGGGGCCGGCATCGCCGGCGCGGCCTCCTTGGCGACGCTGGCGTGGCTGACCTGGTCCCGGTCGCAGCCGGGGCCCAGGAGCAGCCCGGCCGAAACCGCCAGGGCCGGCAGGACCAGGCGGCGCATGCACGGGCCCCCCGGAGTGGTCCCTGGTTTTGTGTTGAACTTGCGCATGATCATCTCCTTGCCAGCAAGCATAGCTGGGCTGATCGAACAATCTTGATGATTTTGCTCGGATTTGCGTCTTGGCGAAAGTTCATGCTGATTTTTTCCTAGCTTTCGGCTTCCGGGTTGCGGTCCAGCCCCAGGACGCCCCCGGGGTTCAGGAGGCCCTGGGGGTCAAGGTGGCGCTTGATGGCGCGGAACTCCTCCATCTGCTCGGTGGCGAGTCGATGATCCCAACTGGGAACCGCCATCTGAAGGCCGAAAGGTTACAGCTATCTTTCCCGCAAATCAATATTGACAGGCCGGACGGGGAAATTTACAATATTTTTCGCAACGAACAATAGATAAGTAAATTAATTTATTAAGTATCATTATCAATCAAGAGGTGACGTTTGAAATGGGGCGGATCGTCGCGGTGCTGGCCGCGGCCCCAACAGGGCGTTGGATGAAGCCGACATCGCCACCTACAACATGGCCGGGACGGCGGGCCTGCCCCCCGGCTCACCTGCCATCTCAGCAACCAGGCGATCCCGCAGCGGGCGACGGTCCGGCCTGTGGGCAACCCGGCGCTAGGCGGGCGCACTTATGAGTCAAACAATCCGGCCCGGCTGGTGCCCAACTTCAATGCGGTCCACCGGCACCAGCGCTGGGCCGTGTCCACCGCGCTGCAGACCATCGGCGCCACCGCGGCGCGACCGGCGCCTGCACCTACGCCGGCCTGGGCAACCGCTCCACCCTTCCCGTCGACGACAAGCGCTACCTCATCCTCGCCTTCGGCCTCGAGTACCACTTCCCCATGTAAGGAGCCCGCCATGCCGCACCCCCACAAGATCCTGCTGCCCGTCCTGCTGGCCGTCGCCGCGCCGGCCTTCGATCTGCGGGTGACCCTGCTCCAGACCACCGACCTCCACGACCACGCCAAAGGGGCCGGCCATGTGGCCGGGGAGCCCTCGGCCCTGGGCGGCTGCGCCCGGATCGCCGCCTACGTGGAGCAGGTGCGTGCCGGCTGCGGACACCCGGTGCTGCTGGTGGATTCCGGCGGCTGGAGCATGGGCACGCTCTACGACCTCACCCTGGACCGCGCCCCCCTGCCCCTGTGGTTTGCCGACGCCCTGCGTACCCCGATCGTCGCCTCCAATCTGGAACCCAACGGCGACGCTGACCTGGCCCCCTTCCTGGGCGGCACGATCCGGCCGGCCGTGGTGACGACCCTGGCCAACGGCTTGAAAGTGGGTTTCATCGGCCTCATGGGCCGGGAGGCCGCGCGCGACGCCGCCGCCGCGGCCTATCCCCAGGAGCGGGTCGGCGCCCTGGCGGCCATGGCCGGCGCGCTGCGCCGCCAGCCATGACCGCCTTCCGCGGCGCCCATGTGCTCATCACCGGCGCGGCCGGCGGCATCGGCCGCCTGCTGGCCCTGGGCGCCGCCGCCCGGGGCGCCCGGGTCACCCTGCTGGACCTGGACGAGGCCGGGCTGATGGCGGTGCGGGCGGAGATCGTCCAGGCGGGGGGGGACGCCGCCGGGTTCCCCGTGGACCTTTGCGACCGGGCCGGGTTCCAGGTCACCGCCGCCCGGGTGCTGGCGATCCGGGGGCCGGTGGACATCCTCATCAACAACGCCGGCATCGTCACCGGCAAGCCCCTGCTGGAGTGCTCCGACGCGGCCATCGAGCGGACCTTCCAGGTCAACACCCTGGCCCTGTTCTGGAGCGTGCGCGCGCTGCTCCCGGCCATGATCGCCCAGGGCCGGGGCCACGTGGTGACCATCGCCTCCGCCGCCGGCCTGGGCGGCACGTCCCGGCTCACCGACTACTGCGCCTCCAAGTTCGCCGCCGTGGGCTTCGACGAATCGCTCCGCCTGGAACTCAGGCGCCTGGGCCACCCCATCCGCACCACCGTGGTCTGTCCCTGGTACATCGACACCGGCATGTTCCGCGGCGTGCGCACCCGCTTCCCCCTGCTCCTGCCGATCCTCCAACCCGGCTACGTGGCCCGCCGGACCCTCGGCGCCATCCAGGCCGACCGCCAGCGGCTGGTCATGCCCCGGTTCGTCATGGCGGTCCTGCTGGCCCGGCTCCTGCCCCTGACCCTGTTCGATGCGGCGATGCGCTGGTTCGGGGTGGACCGGACCATGGACGAATTCGCCGGGCGTTAATGGGGCGGTTTCACGTCCTTCCCCTTGTCCAGGAAACCTGGCAGGATCGCCCGCCACAGCCCGTTGCCCAGCAGCTTGCGGATGGCCGCCCACTCGCTCAGCTTGGGATCGCTGGTGGAACCGGAGATCCGGGTGACCGTGGCCACCTGCTGGGTGGACCGGTTCTTGAAAATGTCGGCCAGCCCTTGCAGGACATGCAGCTCCACCCGCTTGCCGAAGGATTTGCCCTGGTCCTTCCGCTGGTCGGAAATCCTCAGGTCCTTGACCAGGGGCTTGAGGTAGCCTTCCACCCGGCCGCCCTTCACGGTGACTTCGGTGTAGACCGAGAACAGGCCACTGGCCACGTCCACCCCCGTCTGGGCCAGCAGGAAGTTGTTGAGATCGGTCAGCTTGGCATCATCCAACTGGAGCCGGATGGCGAAATCCGCCGGCTTGGCGGTGCCCAGGAACCCGCCCGAAACCACGGTCCTGCCGCTGCCCATGAAGGCCCCCTGGGCGCGAAACTCGGACCGGCCCTGGCCGGCCTGGTTGCTCAGATGGGTCAGGTTGAGGCTCACATCGGACATGAACAACCTGTAGGGGGGCACGGCCGCCTCGTCCATGAAACCGACCTGGCTGCGGCTCAGCCGCAGGGAATCCACCTGCAGCACCAGGCGGGGCGAGTTGCGCACGGCCTTGGCCAGCCGCAACGCCTGCTCGGCATGGGCCTCTTCCAGGGCCTTGGTGGCCGTGCTGGTGACGTAGTCCACCCGCAGGTCCTCGAACAGGACCTCGGTGAGGTGGGCCTTCTGGGTCTTCGGGGTGTACTCCACCACCCCGTTGGCGGACAGCAGCCCGCCCGTGGTCCTCAGGTTGTAGTCCTGGGCCAGGGGGGTGAGCCGGTCCAGCGGCACCCGCTCCAGGCGGATTTCGCCCATGGCCGCCGTGTAGGGCTCGCGCAGGAAATCCGCCGCGCCCTTGAACCAGACCTTGCCGGTGTCGAACAGCACGCCCTCCAGGGCGACCGGCGACGGGTAGCTGTCCCGGGCCGCGGCGCTGTTGCGGATGTTCCGGGCGACCATGGCCACCCCGGTGAGTTGCAGCGGCTTGCTGGCGGGGTTGGCGGCAAGGTAGAGCAGGGAACCGTCCTGGATGCGCACCTGGTCCAGCTTGAAGGGGTAGATGGCCTCCACGGCGCGCTGCCAGCCCTGGTCCTTGAGGCTGACCTTGCTGGCCGCCTCCTCCTGGATCTGGGCCAGGTTGAGGTGCAGGGCGGGGTGCCTGATGGTCAGATCCGCGGCCACCTTGAACCGCACCAGCTCGCTCCATTCCAGGGTGAACTCCAGGGCGCCGAGATCCGCCACCGGCGGTTCCGGGTGGCTGTTCTGCACCAGCACCAGACCGTCCAGCGCCAGGGCCAGCTTCCAGATGCGCGGGCGGGCCCGCTGGATGCGCACCGTGTAGCCCTTCAGGTTTGAATTGATCGTCTGTTCCGCCCAGGTGCGCACCGGTCCCGCCAGCAGGGCGTCGGCGCACACCAGGGCGGCCGCCGCCAGGAGGATCAAGGCGGCCAGGGTGGTCTTGCCGGGGTTGCCCCGGATGAAGCTGAGCAGGCGTTGCCACATGGGGGATCCGTCCGGATGGTTTCAAAGATGGCGCAAGGTCAGGCCGATGAGCCGGCGCACCGCCGGGGTGAAGGGCGGGTACAGCCACTGGATCGGCGAGAATCGGGAACTGCGCAGGATGCCCCGGGCGTTGGAGAAGGCCTGGAAGCCGAAGAAGCCGTGGGCCTTGCCCAGGCCCGAGCGGTTCACCCCGCCGCCCGGGAGGTGCGGGTGGGCGAAGTGCAGCACCGTGTCGTTGATGCAGGATCCCCCGGCGCTGGTGCGCGCCAGGACCGCCCCGGCGGCGCCCGGCCTGCCGGTGAAGAGGTAGAGGGCCAGCGGCTTGGGCCGGGCGTTGACGAAGTCCACCGCCTCGTCCAGGTCGGCCACTTCCAGCACCGGCAGGATGGGCCCGAAGATCTCCTCGCGCATCAGCGGCGCCTCGGCTGCGACCCCGGTGATGATCGTGGGGGCGAAATAGTTGTCGTCGGCATCCCACTCGCCGCCCAGCTCGATCCGGCCCGGAGAGCCCTCCAGCAGGCCGCGCAGCCGGGCGTGATGGCGGGCATTGAGGATCCGGGCGTAATCCGGGCTGCGCCGCCGGTCGGCGGGGCTCGCCCCGTAGAAGGCGGCCACGGCCCGGCCCAGCTCCTCCACCAGGCGCCGGTGGATGCGGGCATGGGCCAGGACATGGTCGGGCGCCACGCAGGTCTGGCCGGCGTTGAGGAACTTCCCCCAGGCGATCCGCCGCGCGGCCAGCCGCAGGTCGGCGTCCGCGTCCACCAGCACCGGGGACTTGCCGCCCAGTTCCAGCGTCACCGAGGCCAAGTGCTCGGCCGCGGCGTGCATGACCGCCTTGCCCACGGCCGGGCTGCCGGTGAAGAACACGTGGTCGAACGGCAACGCCAGCAGGGCCTGGGCGGCGCGCTCATCCCCCTCCACCAGCGCGACCTCGGTTTCCGGGAACAGGCCGGCCAGCAGGCTCTTCATGAACGCGGAGGTGTGCGGGGTGAATTCCGAAGGCTTCAGCACGACGCAGTTGCCCGCCGCGATGGCCGACACCAGCGGGCCCAGGCTCAGGTAGAGCGGATAGTTCCATGGGCTGATGACCAGGACCACCCCCTTGGGCTCATGGCGGATCCAGGCCCTGCTGCCGGTGAAGCTGAGCGGCGTGGGCACCTTGACCGGGCGCATCCAGCGCTCCAGGTGGCGCATGGCGCCCTTGAGTTCGCTGAACAGCGGATACAGCTCGGCCAGGTCCACCTCCTCGGGGACCTTGCGGAAATCCGCGCGCAGCGCCGCGTGGGCCTCCGCCCGGCGCGCCGCCAAGGCTTCCAGCAGGCGGCCCAGCTTGGCCCGCCGCTGCGCCGGCGAGCAGGCCGCGACCGCCCAGCGGGCCTGGCGCTGGCGCTGGAAGAGGCTCTCGGCATCCGCCACTCAGATCACCCAGTCGGCGGGAAAGGCCTGGAGGAATTCCACCGGCGCGTGGTTCTTGTACTGCAGCTCCGGGTTCTTCCCGGAAACCCGGGTGCGGGCCGGCACCGACTGGGTCAGGAACACGTTGCTGGCGATCACCGCCCCCTCGCCGATGACCGTGTCGCCGCCGAGGATGGAGGCGCCCGAGTAGACCGTCACCTCGTCCATGAGCGTGGGATGCCGCTTGGCGCCCCGCAGCGACTGGCCGCCCCGGGTGGACAGGGCGCCCAGGGTCACCCCCTGGTAGATCTTGGCGCCCTTGCCGATGACCGTGGTTTCGCCGATCACCACCCCGGTGCCATGGTCGATGAAAAAATATTCATCGATGCTGGCTCCCGGATGGATATCGATTCCGGTTATGTTGTGTGCATATTCGGTCATGATCCTGGGAATAAGGGGAAGTTTATTGATACTAAGTTCATGGGCAATGCGATAGGTGGAAATGGCCAGGATGCCGGGATAGGAGAAAATGATTTCATCATAATCCGCCGCGGCGGGATCGCCGTCGAAGGTGGCCTGGACATCGGTGGCGAGCACCGCGCGCAGCCGGGGAATGGCGCCCAGCAGATGGCGGACGATCCGTTCCGCCTCCTGGTCGCAGTCCAGGCACGGCACGCCCCGGCGATTGGCCTGGTGCCGGATGGCGTTGCGCGCCTGCTCGAACAGCCGGGTATCGATGGCCCGCAGCAGTTCTTCCACATGGAACTCGAGGGTCGAGGAAGTCAGGTGCTGGCGTCCGAAATAGCCGGGAAAGAGCAGTTCCCTGAGCAGCTTGACGATCTCGATCACGGTGTCGCGGTTGGGCAGGTAGCCGGCGTCGATGTGGCGGGTGCGCGGCTCCGCCAGATCGCTGGCGACGATGGCCTCCACCAGGTCCTGGAAGTCCTTGGGATTGTTTCGGCTGGGGGTCTGATTCATCGGCGAGCCTTCAGGGCATGGGGGGCAGGTGGAAAATCCAGACTCATGATATCGAGTACCGGGCGTTTATGGCAAACTCAAGCAAACTACGCAAGACAGTGGCGAGTTATTTCCTTGCCTTGACTCGAAATGATACTGGGCTTCACACATGGAGGCTGCTGGATGGGCATGTCCTGGTTCCATAACCTATCGATCCGTTCACGGCTGATGGTCTCGTTCGGGCTCATCCTGGTCTTCCTTGCCGGGCTGATCGGCTTCAGCCTGTGGAGCCTGCGCGCCTCGTTCCGGCAGGCGCAGAGCATGTTCAACACGAACCTCACGCCCATCGCCCAGCTGAGCCAGGCCAATTCGGCACGCCTGCGCATGCAGGCCGCGACGCTGGCGCACACCCTGGTGAAAGACCCGGACTCCATCGCCAAGAGCGAAGTGATCTGCAAGCACTACGACGAGGAGTTCGCCATCGGCATGGACCTGTTCTCCAGGCTCATCCCGAAGGACGACCGGACCGCGGGCCAGAACGCGGCCGACATCATCGCCGGCTACGACGCCATGAAGGACCTGCGGGAAAAGGCGATCTTCCCGGCCTCGCGGGCCGGCCACAACGACCAGGCCGCGGCGATCATCGAGGCCAAGTTCCTGCCCATGGACCTCACCCTGAACGGCAGCGCGACCCGGCTGGTGGACTCCGACCTGGAGCAGGCCAAGGATGCCATCCAGCTGATCCGGAAGTCCTACGGCCGCACGGTCATCCTGATCCTCGGCGCCGGCGGCGCGGTGGCGCTGCTGAGCCTGCTGCTGGGGATCATCCTGGGCCGCAGCATCAGCAACCCCCTGAAGGAGTTCTCCGACGTGCTGGAAGCCACGGCGGCGGGCGACCTGAGGGTGCGCAGCCGGCTGGCCACCCGTGACGAATTCGGCGCCATGGCCGCCACCCTCAACCGCATGGGCGAGCAGCTGCAGCGCATCATGGGCGCCATCATGCAGGGCGTGCACCAGGTCGCCAGCGGTTCCCACCAGCTGTCCGCCGCGGCCGACGAGATGTCCACCGCCACCGGCTCCATCGCCCGCAGCGCCCAGCTCCAGGAGGCGGGCGCCGAGCAGATGGCGGCGTCCATCACCGAGCTCGCCGCCAGCATCTCCCAGGTGGCCAGCGGCGCCCAGGAGACCCGGCAGAAGCTGGCCGAGGCCGAGGCCGCGGCGGCCCAGGGCACCGCCGCCGGCGCCGACACCACCGAGGCCATGGCCGGCATCACCCGCACCGCGGGCGACATCTCCAAGGCCATCCTGGTGATCCAGGAGATCGCCGGCCAGACCAACCTGCTGAGCCTCAACGCCGCCATCGAGGCGGCCAAGGCCGGCGAGCAGGGCAAGGGGTTCGCCGTGGTGGCCGAGGAAGTGCGCAAGCTGGCGGAGCGCTCGGCGCAGGCGGCCAAGGAGGTGAGCCAGCTGATCCAGCAGGCCAAGGCCGCGGTGGACCGGGGCGGCGTCACCGTCACCGCCACGGTCCAGTCCCTGGGGACCATCCACACCAACCTCACCGCCTTCGGCCGGCTCACCGGGCACATCGCCCAGGCCACCGCCGAACAGAGCCGCACCGGCGAAGAGGCGGCGCGGCAGGTGGAGCAGGGCGTCCAGGAGTCGATCCAGACCGCCTCGGCGGCCACCCAGCTCTCCGCCACCACCGACGAGGTCGCCCGCACCGCCAAGGACCTCTCCAAGGTGGCCGAGCAGCTGGCTAACCAGATCGCCGTGTTCCAGGTCTGACCCGCTCCAGGCTGGGCAGGAAGCCCGCCAGCAAGCCGATCGCCGGCAGGTAGGCGCAGACCTGGTAGACGTGGATGATGCTGGTGCGGTCCGCCAGGCGCCCCAGGAGGGCCGCGCCGATGCCGCCCATGCCGAAGGCCAGGCCGAAGAACAGCCCGGAGATCGTCCCCACCTTGCCGGGGATCAGCTCCTGGGCGTAGACCAGGATGGCCGAGAAGGCCGAGGCCAGCACCAGCCCGATCACCACCGTGAGCACGCCGGTCCAGTGCAGATTGACGTGCGGCAGCAGCAGGGTGAACGGCAGCACGCCGAGGATGGAACTCCAGATCACCGCCTTGCGGCCGATGCGGTCGCCCACCGGGCCGCCGATGAGGGTGCCGGCCACCACCGCGCCCAGGAACACGAACAGATGGATCTGCGCGTTCTGCACCGAGACGTGGAAGCGGTTGATGAGATAGAAGGTGTAGTAGCTGGTGAGGCTGGCCAGGTAGAAGTATTTGGAGAAGATCAGCGCCAGCAGGATGACCAGGGCCTGGGCCACCTTGCGCGGCGGCTGGGCCTGGTGGGTGGCCGGGGCGCGGCTGGCGGACCTGTGGAGGGCCGACCCGGTGCGCCGGTACCACATGCCCACCGTGGTGAGCAGCCCGATGGCCGCCAGCGCCGCGATGGCGAACCAGGCGATGCTGCCCTGGCCCCTGGGCAGGATGAAGAAGGCCGCCAGCAGAGGCCCCAGGGCCCCGCCGGCGTTGCCGCCCACCTGGAACACCGACTGGGCCAGGCCGTGCTGGCCGCCCGAGGCCACCCGGGCCACCCGGGACGACTCGGGGTGCAGCACCGCCGAACCGATCCCCACCAGCGCCACCGCCACCAGCAGGATGTGGAAGCTGGCGGCCGTGGACAGCAGCAGCAGGCCGGTCAGCGTGAAGCCCATGCCCACCGGCAACGAGAACGGCTGGGGCCGCCGGTCGGTGTAGAACCCCACCACCGGCTGGAGCACCGAGGCGGTCATCTGGCCGGTGAGGGTGATCAGCCCGATCTGGCTGAAACTGAGCCGGAACGAGGTCTTGAGGATCGGATAGATGGCCGGGATCACCGACTGGATCATGTCGTTGAGGAAATGGCAGAAGCTGATGGTCAGCAGGATGCGCAGGACCAGGGTGCTGGTCGTGGACAGCGGCTCGGTCCGGGCGGGGCCGGTCATGGCAACTCCGTGAAAATTATCAGGTTGTTTATTCCCAACAATAATACCTGACCGGGAGCTTCCTGTCCGGATTGTGACCAAAATGCCCTTGGTTTTGCCTTACTTTAGGATTGTTCCTTTTTGGAGACCGACCATGTCGCATACCATCACCGAGTCCTGCGTCGCCTGCGGCGCCT
>CAZVHQ010000063.1:0-18284 GCA_964627225.1 uncultured Mesoterricola sp. | reverse complement strand
GCGAAGGTCGGAATGATGATGCCCCGCTCCTTGCAGCGTTTGGCGGTGCGCTTGAGCACGGGCCCGTTGATAGCTTTCACGATTCGAGACATTGGATCTCCCTTGAACAGGTTGGAAGCTGGTGCGTGCCGTTTCGGTGGCCTTTCGCCATTTTGATTCAGCTGACGGATCCCTTGGGCCGCCTCGCAGTCTCAGGTTCCGCCCTCGAGCGGGCCCCAAGCCGATCAACTCTGGTATAGGCCCGCACCGATCCGGCCGGTGTGAGATCAGCCAGAGAGTCGATCACTCGGGGTACCCGGGGGCCGATTTGGCAGGTGATCTCACAGGGAATGGACCCCTCAACTTCGGCTAGGTCGGTGGTGGTGATCTCCTGGTCCCCGCTGCGACCAATGAGAACCACCTCGTCCCCTACCTGGGCGGTGGTGGCCGGTCCCATGTCGATCATGCACTGGTCCATGCACACCAAGCCTACGACGGGGCAGTATTTGCCGTTCCAAAGCACCCGCCCCCGATTGGACAGGAGCCGATCGAAGCCGTCGGCGAAGCCCACGGGCAGGGTGGCGATCCAGGTATCCACCGGGGCCTTCCAGGCACGGCCGTAGCCGATGCTGGCGCCCCGCCGCACCTTCTTCATGAAGCTGATCCGGGTGAGAAAGGACAGACCCGGCTCCAAGTCCAGGGGCCGGTCCGGATAGTGCAGGGGATAGTAGCCGTAGCCGATGGAGCCGACCCGGACCATGGTGAACCAGCTTTCCGGATGGGACAGGATCGCCCCGGAACTGGCGCAGTGGATCAGTTCGGGCATCCGGTCCAGGGCCCCCGCGATTGCCTCGGTGGCGGACCTGAACCGGCGAATCTGCTCTCGTGTATAGTCCGCTTCCAGGGTCTGGTCACCCACCGACAAGTGGGTGAACACCCCCTCCACCTCCAAGGCGGGGCAGGTTCGACGGATCAGCCGGGCCAGAGCGCCGGCCTCCTCAGCGGGTAATCCAGTCCGGCCCATGCCGGTGTCCACCTTCAGGTGCACCCGGGTCCGGACCCCCCGGGTGGCGCAGGCGGCTTCCAGAGCCTGGGCGTTGGCGGGTTCGGCCACCGCCAGGGTCAGGCCGCCCTCAAGGGCCGGCCCCAACTCCTCCGGGAAGGAGGGGGAGAACTTGAGGATGGGACGTTTCACCCCGGCCTCCCGCAGTTCAAGCCCCTCGGGCACGGTGGACACCCCAAACCAGTCAGCGAGGCCTTCCCACTCAGCCATCCTGGCCACCGCCACCGCGTCGTGGCCGTAGCCATTGGCCTTGACCGCGAGCAACAGCCGGGGGCCGTTGCCCAGGAACGCCCGGATGTGCAATAAGTTTCGGCGGATGTTAGCGAGGTGGATACGTGCGTGGGTCTGATACAGCATGATGTTCCCCTTCCAGCAAGTGCCAGGCGATGGACTGGTAGCCCACGGCGGCTCGCTGGACCTGCTCCAGCTCGATGTTTTCGTCCACCACGTGGGCGCCGTCCTCGTCCCCGGGGCCGAAGCCAATGGTCGGGATTCCGGCTACCCCTGCGGAATAGCTGCCATTGGTACAGAAGTCATACTTGGTCAAGGCCGGGTCCAGTCCAGCCAAACGCAGCCCGGCCAGGGCGGCAGTCACCAGCGGGTTGTCCTCCGCCAGCACCCAGGCCGGGAAGAACCGCTTGCCCGCCACCATGTCGCCGGTGTAGCAGCGTTGACTGGCCTCGGTGATCCGGACCACCGCCTCGAATTTGGGGTCATCGGCCTGGCATTCCCGCACGCATCGGCGCAAGGGCTCCAGCACGTCCGCCTCTGACTCGCCCGGGAGCAGACGACGATCGAAGGTCACCCGGCACTGGCGGGGCACCACCGAGGCCCCCGGGTAGGGGGTGGAGATAATGTCGGTCAGCTCCAGCAGGCCGCAGCCCAGGAACGGGTCAGTGGGCAGGGGCGCCCGGCGCATCCGCTGCACCAGGTCCATGGCGAGGTACACGGCGTTGCGGCCCACGGACGGATTGGAGGAATGGGCGGCCTTCCCGGTCACCGTGACTTCCACCTCAGCCCGGCCCCGCTGGCCCCGCTTCAAGTCCAGGGCGGAGGCCTCTCCGATGACCACATAGTCCGGCCGGACCACCTCTACCACCCGGCCCAGGGCCTGCCCTTCGAACGTTTCCTCGCAAACCGTGCCCGACACGAAGATGGAACCGCGCAAACGATCGGGCTGGACAGCCAGGGGCGCCAGGCCGAAGACCATGGCTGCCAGGGCGCATTTCATGTCGTCCGCGCCCCTGCCGTAGATGCGGCCGTCCTGGACCACTCCGCCGAAGGGGGGCTGGGACCAGTCCGGCCCGTCGGCTACCTCCACCGTGTCGATGTGGCTGTCGAACAGGATCGACGGGCCGGGGAGCGCTCCCCGAATCTCACCCACCACGCTGCCGAAGCGGTCGATCCAGACTCGGTGGAACCCCAGTTCCAGCATGGTCTCCCTGATCAGGTCGGCCACCGGGCCCTCACTTCCCGTGGTGCTAGGGGTTTGGATCAGCCGCTGGCAGAAGGCCACAAGGGCTGATTGGTCTGGCCATGCCACCGGTGCCACCAACTTATTGCATGCCATGTCGATTTTCCCTCCACTTTGATTTCCAGACTTTGCACCACCGGCCCGGGATTGGGCTGGGCTGCACTCCCCTCCATTTCCCCTGGCGGGCCCTGGGGCTGGGCTAGCCGGTTGTTGCTGGTGAGGTCAGGTCACCCCAACACCACCTTGCGGGTGCCCAGGTAGGCCTCCTGGACCGCAGCGTCGTTCAGCAGTTCGAGGCCCTTACCTTCCCGGATGATCTCGCCCACCTCGATCACGTACGCCCGGTGGGCGACGGCCAGGGCCTTGTGGGCATTCTGTTCCACCAAGAGGATGGTGGTGCCTTCGCGGTTGATCTTGGTGATGACCCTGAAAATCTCCTGCACCATCAGGGGCGCCAGGCCCAAGGATGGCTCATCCATCAGCAGCACCTTGGGGCTGGACATGATCGCCCGGCCAATGGCCAGCATCTGCTGTTCTCCGCCGCTGAGGCTGCCGGCCATCTGGGACTCCCGCTCCTTGAGCCGGGGGAACGTGGTGTAGATGTACTCGATGTCCCGCTTGATCCCGGCCTTGTCCTTGCGCAGGAAGGCCCCCACCTCAAGGTTGCGTTTGATGGTGAGGTTGGCGAACACCTGGCGTCCCTCGGGCACCTGGATCACACCCCGGGCCACCACCTGGTGCGGTCTGGTCGGAAGGGGCGCGCCCAGGTAGGTGACACTCCCCTGGGCCACTTTCACAACCGCGGAGATGGCGTTCAGCAGCGTGGATTTACCAGCGCCGTTGGCGCCGATGATGGTGACAATCTCCCCCTCGTCCACATGCAGGGAGACCCCACGCAGGGCCTTGACTCCGCCATATGTTACATGCAGGTCGTGGATTTCCAGAAGTCCTCCCATGTCACTCCTCCACGCCCAGGTAGGCCTGGATCACCTGCGGGTTGGCCTGGATCTGCTCCGGGGTCCCTTCAGCGATCTCCTTGCCGAAATCGATCACAGTGATGAAGTCGCAAAGGCCCATGACCAACTCCATGTGATGTTCGATCAGCAAGATGGTCAGGTGAAACTGGTCCTTGATCTGCTGGATGAGCACCATCAGGCCCTGGGTCTCCTCTGGGTTCATCCCCGCCGCCGGTTCATCCAGCAGCAGGATCTTGGGCTCCAGGGCCAGGGCCCGGGCGATCTCCAGCCGTCGCTGGTGTCCGTACGGCAGGTTTCGGGCGCGTTCCCCGAACCGCTGCTCCAGTCCGACCAAGTGCAGGAGTTCCAATGCGTGGGCACGGGAAGCCTGCTCCTGCCGGCGACGCAGCGGGGTGGGCAGAAAACCGTGGAACAGGGAGTAGCTGGACCGCAGGTGATCCGCGGCCTGGATGTTCTCCAGCACACTGAAGTCCGGGAACAGCCGGATGTTCTGGAATGTGCGGGCGATGCCCTGGCGGGCGATCTGGTGCGGGGCATGCCCGGTGATGGTTTTGCCGTCGAACTCGATCTCTCCTTCACTGGGCTTGTAGATGCCGGTGATCAGGTTGAAGATGGTGGTCTTGCCGGCGCCGTTGGGGCCGATGATGGCCTGGGTCCGCCCTTCCTGGACGTTGCAGTTGAAGGAGTCCACCGCCTTGACGCCGCCGAAATTCTTGGTCATGTTACGGATCCTAAGCAATCCCATGGAAGCACCTCCCGTAGAGCCTTCGGGCGAACGCCTTGCAGCTGAGACAAAGACTCCGCAGGGACGCGAAGGTGAGCTCCCAGGAGCCCATCAGGCCCTCGGGGCGGACAACCATGATGAAAACCACTGCGATGCCATACATGACCAGGCGCCAAGCCGCGGCCGCCCGGAGGATCTCCGGCAGGCCGGTGAGGATGATCGCCGCCACCACCGCGCCGGTAACTGAATGCATGCCGCCGAAGATGACCATGACGATCAGTTCAGTGGACTTCGCCATCCCGAACATGGATGGCTGGATGAAACCGACGTAGTGTGCCAGGAATCCACCCGCCAGGCCAGCAAGCAAGCCGTTCACGAAGAACGACACCTGCTTATACTTGAACACGTCCACGGCGATGGCCTGGGCGGCGATCTCATCCTCGCGAACCGCAACGCAACTCCGCCCGTGGCGGGAACTGACATAATTGCGCACCAGCCATATGCAGGCCAAAGTCACTGGCAGCAGGATGGTCAGGGTGGTGAGGGGAGGGATGCTTGGAATGCCGCGAGAGCCGCCGGTGACCTTCTCAAGGTTCTCCACCAGCAAGCGGATCGCCTCGGCGAAACCCAGGGTGGCGATGGCGAAATAGTCGCCCTTCAGCTTCAGGGTCGGATACCCCAGGGGGATACTCACCAAGCCGGAGGCCAGCATGCCGGCCAGGAGCGAGACCACGAATGGGGCGTGCAACTTCATGGTACACAGGGCGGCGACGTAGGCCCCAATGGCCAGGAATCCGGCTTGGCCGAAATTGAACGAACCGGTAAAGCCGGTAAGGAGGGACAAGCCCAATACGGCGAGCAGGTTGATACAGATGAGCGTGATAATGCCTTGTAGGTATACGAACACTGTATCTCCCTATGCCTTCTCAGTGGCCACGACGCCCATGAGCCCGCCCGGCCGGATGACGATGATCAGGATCATCAGAGCGAACGAGAACAGGTCCCGGAAGGCCGAGGAGACGAAGGCCGCAGCGAAAGTTTCTGTGATCCCCAGGACGAATGCGCCCACCACCGCGCCTGGGAGGCTCCCCAGGCCGCCAACCACCGCGGCGATGAAGGCTTTGATGGTGAGGTTGCCCATCCAAGGGTATACGGTGTATTTCATGCCGAACATGACCCCGCCGACTCCCGCTGAGGCCCCGGCTAGAAAGAACACAATGGACACCACCAGCTCCGGGTTGATCCCCATCAAGCCGGCCACCCGCATGTTATAGGCGGCGGCTTGGATGGCGCTGCCCAACCGGGTACCGCAGATGAACCAGGTCATCAGTCCCAAGGAAATAGCTGTAATCACGAAGATCACCAGATCCAGGTAGCCGACAGCAAGGGCGCCGAACATGATCGGATGGGTGGGGAAAATGTCGGGGTAGGTGCGAAAATTGGGGCCAATGGTGACGATGGTGAAATTCTGAAGGAAGATGGATAACCCCATGGCGGAAATCATGAAGTAGAGTGTTGGCGCGTGGCGTAGCCGCAGTGGCCGGTAGCCCACTTTCTCAAGTGCCACCGCCATCAGGCCACCCACCACCACAGCCAACCCCACCGCGATAAAAAAGGGCAGGTGCAGCGCGGACAGGGCATAAAAGCCCATGTAGGCGCCGACCATCAGCACCTCGCCATGGGCGAAATTGGAGAAGTTCAGAACGCTGTATACCAGCGAATAACCCACCGCAATGAGGGCGTAAACACCACCGATGGAAATGCCATTGATCACCTGTTGCCAAATCATTGTTGAAGTCTCCCGGGCCTTGCGGTCAAGTGCGCTCCGGATGGCGGCTGCGTTGGGCCGTCGCCATCCGAGCTTTTGGAACTGCGGGCCTGCGCCTGGATTACTTGGCAGGTTCGAACTGCTTAACGAACACGAACTTTTTGTCCTTGATGGTAATGATGCTGGCGGCCTTGCCCAATGGATTGTGGGTGGCCGGGTCGACGTTGATGACACCCGTGAATACCTGCAAGTTCTTGGTCGTCTCCAGGGCGTCGCGGATGGCCTGAGGGTCGGCTTTGCCGGCCCGTTCGATCGCCGACTTGAGCATCATCATGGCGTCGTGGCCCAGGATTGAATTGATCTCAATATCCTTCTGATATTTATCCTTGTAGGACTTGCGCCAGTCCTGGACGTTGGGCGCATCCACGTCGCCGTGATTGACAAAATAGGATCCTTCCACCGCATCGCCGGCCATTTCCAGCAGAGCTGAGGAGGGCCAACCGTCGCCGCCCAGCATGGTGGCCTTGATGCCCAGGTCCCGGGCCTGCTTGGCGGACAAGGCCACCTCCTTGTAAAGGATGGGCATGATGATCACGTCGGGCTTGGATTCCTTGATCTTGGTGAGTTGGGGACGAAAATCCACATCGCCGGTCTTGAACGCCTCATCCGCGGTGATGGTGCCGCCCATCTTCTGCCAGGACTGCTTGAAGAAGTCGCGCATACCCACCGAGTAGTCTGAGCTGATCTCATAAAGTAACGCGGCCTTTTTTGCCTTGAGGGTGTTGAAGGCGAACTGGGCCAGCACGTCACCGGCGTACGGGTCGATGAAGCAGGCCCGGAATGTGTACTGCATCAATTTGCCCGGTTCCGGTACGGTGACCCTGGGATTGGTGGCAAAGGTGGAGATGACCGGGATCTTGGAGGCCTCGACCACCGGGGCCACAGCAATGTTCCGGCCGCTGGAATTGCAGCCGACGACGGCCACCACTTTATCCTCGTTGATCAGGCGCTTAACCGCGTTGACCGCTTCCAACTGGTCGCCCTTGTCATCGTAGGTGATCAGCTCCAGCTTCTTACCCAGGATTCCGCCGGCCTGGTTGATCTGTTCGACTGTGAGCTTCTGTCCTTGGATGTCGGCCTGGCCCCACACTGCCTGGTCGCCCGAAAGAGAGCCAAAGGAACCGATTTTAATGGTATCGGATTTTGCGCCCTTGGGCTGGCAGGAAACCATGAACAGGGCCAGCGCTGGCAGAAGCCAGACCATTGAAGTTTTCATATCTCTCTCCTTTTGATATGACAGATTTCCCCCAGACTGCTGAGACTCCCACGTGTCAGCAGTCAACCATTGGATGTACTATCTCTGTTGTCCCTTCACTTGAGGCCTAGCTTGGGTCGGTTTGAGACCATTGCTTCCGCGGAGATTTTATGCAAAAACTTTCCCTTCTTTGCGAACCCGCAAAGGCTAAAAAAGTTCATTGGGAAGGATATGGATTTCTATTTGATAGATTCTGTATGGATTTAAAAACGATTCCAATATTAATTTTTCCTCTGCTTATTCACATTTGATATGAAATTGACCCATCGCCACATCGACATATTCAGGACCATCATGGAAGCCCCCAGCCTCACGGCCGCTGCCACCATGTTGGGTACGTCTCAGCCCACCCTCAGCCGCGAACTGTCTGAAACAGAGGAGATCCTCGGCTACCAGCTGTTCCAGCGGGTGGGGCGCCGGCTCAAACCCACCGCCTCGGCCATCACCTTGTTCCGGGAAGTCCAGCGGTCTTACATCGGCCTCAACCACATCTTGGCCACCGCCGCCCAGATCGGCAAGTTCGAGCAGGGCCAGCTCTCGGTCACCTGCGTACCGCGGTTCGCCAATGCACTGCTACCCGGGGTTTGCCGGCGGTTCAAGGTGGACCACCAGGGTGTGGGGATTTCCTTGGTACCCCAGGAGCCGCCCTTGCTGGAGGAGTGGCTCACGGCCCAGCGCCATGACCTTGGTCTGATCGAAGGGGATGTCCCGCCCATGGGCACACGTCAGGAGGCGTTGTTCACCTTTGACGAGGTCTGCGTATTACCTTTGGGGCATCCGCTCCTGGCCCGGGAGGTGCTCCACCCCGCCGATTTCCAGGGTGAATCATTCCTTAGTCAATCCCCGTCCGACCGGGTCCGCCTGGAACTGGACGAAGTGTTCCGCCAACACGGGGTCACCCGGACCATGTCCATGGAAGCCTACGATGCCAGCACCATTTGTTGCCTGGTCCGGGAAGGCCTGGGCGTGGCCATCGTCAATCCGTTCAGCGCGCTGTCCTTTGCCGGATACGGGGTGGAGCTGCGCCGGTTCTCAGTTTCGGTCCCATTCCGAGTCAATATTGTGCGCCCGGAATTTCGTCCCTTCACTCCGCTGGTGACCCAGTTCATCGAAACCATCCGGGCTGAGGTGGCGGTCCTGTCGGCCCGGCTCCCCGGACAGGCCTGATCAAATGGGCTTGGCCACAACCTCCGCCCACCCCTTCACCCTCGTTCCGTTGGATGCCGGCCACCTCCTCGATCTGCATACCAGCTGCTCGCTCAGCCGCCAAAGGCGTTCGGCCGCCTCCGGGTCCACGGCATAGGGCATCACCCCCTTCGGCATCGAGCCGACCCGGATTAGGCCACCGCGGCCCCGCCATCCACCATCAGCTCCTCACCGGTGATGTAGCCGCTGTCCCTGGAGGCCAGGAACAAGGCGGCCTTGGCCACCTCCTCGTCGGTGCCCATGCGCTTGAGCGGAATCCGCTCGGTGATCCCGCTCCGGAAGGCGTCCAGGGCTTCCTCGGTCATCCCCAGCTTGGCGTGGATGGGCGTGTCGATGGGGCCGGGCGCCAGGCTGTTGACCCGGATGCCCCGGGGCGCCAGCTCCACGGCCAGGACCCGGGCCAGCCCGGCCAGTCCGGCCTTGGAGGCGGAATAGGCCGCGGCGCCGGGGAAGCCCTTGCGGCCCACCACGCTGGTGGTGAACACCACGGACGCGCCCTGTCCCAGCAGGGGCAGCGCCCTCTGGGCCAGGAAGAAGGCGCCCTTGAGGTTCACGTCCATGATCCGGTCCCAGTGGGCCTCGCTCGCCTCCTCCAGGGAACGGAATTCGCCGACCCCGGCGTTGATGAACAGAACGTCCAGCCGTCCGGCCTGGGCCTTGAGCTGGGTGACCAGCCGGTCCAGGTCGGCCAGGCTGGCGCTGTCCGCCTGGAGCACGGTGATGTCCGGGGGCAGGAGCTTCCTGGCCTCGGACAGGGTTTCGGGATTGCGCCCGGTCACGAAGACCCGGGCGCCTTCGTGCTGGAACAGCCGGGCGGAGGCCAGGCCGATGCCGGTGGTGCCGCCGGTGATGAGTGCGATCTTGCCGTCAAGCTTGCCCATGATGGGACTCCTGTATTGGAACAAACGTTCCATAATTGTTGAAAAAAAATCACCCGAGGACGGAGAGGGTCACCCGGACGATGCCTTCCAGATCACTCCGGCTGGCGCCGGAACGAGCGGTGACCTGAAGGCCGTGGAAGGCGTTCTGGAGGTAGCGGGCCAGGGCGGCCGGGTCGTGCCCCGGGCCCAGTTCTCCGTCGGCCTGGGCCCGCACCAGGCGCGCTTCGAACAGGGCGAAGGACTGGTTCAGGTTGCCGCGCACGCAGAGGCAGGTCGCGGGGTCGCCGTCGCGTTCCAGGGCGGCATGGGCCATGAGGCAGGGTTGCCCTTCGGGAGAGAGCAACCGCTCCACCGCCAGGGCGAACAGGGAGCCCAGGGCCTTGCGCAGCGGCAGCGGGCCTTCCAGCAGTTCCCTGAAGCGCCGGTGGATGGCGCCGCCATAACGCTCCAGGCTGGCCAGGTAGAGGGCCTGCTTGTCGCCGAAGGTGTCGTAGAGGCTCTGGCGGTTGATGCCCAGGTGCTCCACCAGGTCCTGGATCGAGGTGGCTTCGAAGCCCTTGGCCTGGAACAGGGTCATGGCCCTCTGCAGGGTCGCGTCCTCGTCGAATGCCTTGGATCGTGCCATGGGGAGAGTTTAAGGTTTTGGACCGATCAGTCAAGTAGACATTTGGACATGGCCGGCGTGGTTCCACTTGATACAGGTTTATTCTTGAAGGCAACCCTCTTCCGGAACCCGCCATGACCGCAAGGAACCTTCCGACCATCTGCGCAGGCCTCGGGGTGCTGGCGGGGCTCGGCTGCGCCGTCCCGGCGCCGGCCCCGGTCATCGAGAGCGGCCGCCGGATCGACCACGCAGTGCTGGAAGGGCTGCAACGGGGCGTCACGACCCGGGCCGAAGCCATCGCCCTGTTCGGGGAGCCCTCCACCACCTCCACCAGCGCCGAGGACGGCAGCATCACCTGCTCCTGGGACTATGTGCACAAGGACGCCAAGGGCTCCACGGCGATCATGACCATCCTCAAGTTCGGGCGCGACGACACGCTGCTGATCAAGCTGGTGAGCCAGAGCAGCAGCAGCCATCAATAGGGCTGGCCGCCGGCGAAATCGGCGCCCAGCGTGGCGTTGATCGCGGCCATGACCCCGGGGTCCGGGATGATCAGGCCCAGTTCCCGGTTCTCGGTGAGGGAGGCCCGGGAAAAGTTTTCCGAGCCGATGAACACCCGGGCGCCGGCCGTGCCGTAGTCGGCCAGCACCACCTTGGCATGGATGTAGAGGGGGGCGCTGGCGGGATACAAGGCCAGCTCGGCTCCGGCGCCCTGAAGCTGGTCGAATTGCCGGTGGTACGAGCCCCGGTCGGTCATGCAGATGCGCACCGAAACGCCGCGCCCGGCGGCGGCGCAGAGGGCGCTGACCACCGCGGCGTCGGACATCTCCTGGTTCTCCACCAGGAGGGTGGTGCCGGCGCCGTTGATGAGGCCGAGCAGGCTGGCCTGGGCGTTGGTGGGGCTCCACACCAGGTTGTCGCCGGCTTCGGGAACGATCGGCGCGTCCAGGAAATCGGCGTCGAAGGTCGCCTCGATCGCCGAGACATCCGCGGCATCGTCGGTGATCACCGCGAAGTCGCGGCTGCTGCCGTAGTACTGGGGGGTGAAGTTGAGGCTCATGACCGCTGAGCTGGCGCCGTCCACGGTGAGGGTCTTCTGGTGGGTGCAGGCGTAGTCCGGGTTGGCCCAGTGCACCGCGACCCCGTTGGCGGTGAGGTCGTTGTAGGCGGGGGTGTTGGCCTGCTGCTTGTGGTTCTGGTCGAGGATGACCCGGACCCGCACGCCCTGGGCCGCCGCCTGGTCCAGCAGGCCGGTGACGGCGGGGTCCAGCAGCTCGTACATGGTCAGGTCGATGGACGCCCGGGCGGACGAGATCAGGCTGGTGATGGGCGCCAGGCCTTGGTCGGGTTCGGTCACCAAGGCATAGCCATCCCGGCCAAGCACGGGAACGGCGAGCGCGGCCAGCAGGAGGGCGGCGCGATGGAATGGGCGGGACATGGCGGGGCTCCTCATCGGGCGGGGCGCGGCCCCGCTCTGATCAGATGCCTCCGGCCGGCGCTATGGGCAGCGGTAGACCACGGAATTGATGTTCATCCCGGCGCCCACCGAGGCGAACACCGCCGTGGTGCCGCTGGCCAGGGCCTGGTCGGCCAGCTCGCCGCGCTGGATCAGGTCGAGCAGGGTCGGCAGGGTGGCCACCGAGCTGTTGCCCAGCCAGGAAATGGTCATGGGCATGATGCCGGCGGGGATCTCCTTGACGCCGTAGAGCCGGAACAGGCGCTTGAGGATGGCGTCGTCCATCTTGCCGTTGGCCTGGTGCAGCAGCACCTTGTCCACATCGGCCAGCTGGAGGCCGGCCCGCTCGAGGCTCTGCCGGACCACGCCGGGGACCGTGGTCAGGGCGTACTCGTAGAGCTTGCGGCCCTGCATCTTCAGGCACAGGTGGTGGTCGCCGGAATCGGGGTTGTAGGAACCGCCCATCCAGAGCAGGTGCGCATGCTCCAGGGTGTCGGAACGCACGGCGTGGGCCAGGATGCCCACCCGCTCCGGGCACAGGCGCCCCTCCAGCAACACGGCGCCGGCGCCGTCGGCGTAGATCATGCTGTCCCGGTCGTAGGGGTCGGCGATGCGCGACAGGGTTTCGCTGCCGATCACCAGGGCGCGCTTGGCGTCTCCGGAGCGGAGGTAGTAGTCGGCCTGGATCACCGCCTGCAGCCAGCCGGGGCAGCCGAACGCCAGGTCATAGCAGACACAGGCGGGATTGACGATGCGCAGCTTGTGCTTCACCCGGGCGGCCAGGCTGGGAACCATGTCGGTGCGCAGGTTGCCGGCCTGCACGTCGCCGAAGTTGTGGGCGACGATGATGTAGTCCAGGGTTTCCGGATCGATGCCGGCCGAGCCCAGCGCCTTGCCGGCCGCCTCGAAGGCCAGGTCGGAGGCCACCAGGTCGTCGGTGACGTAGCGCCGTTCCGAGATATCGGTGATCTCCCGGAGCTTGGCGACGATCTTCGGGATGGCCTCCGGTGCGAAGGGCTTGCCGTAGTCTTCAAAAAAGGTGTGGTTGATGAAATCTTCGTTCAAGATGGCTCGCGCGGGGATGCAGCTGCCGGTCCCGATGATCACGCTCTGCGGCTGAAATGACCAATCGCGCGGAGCCACGTTTGACGAAGTCATGAAGTCCTCCCCGAAAATACTACCTGGACTTCACCTCACTTGGGCCATATCTGCTGTTTGATATGGCTACGCGACCCAGCCTTCCCGCCGCACGGCGCCGTCCACCCCCACCACCACCAGCCTGATGGGCACTTTCCGGGCGGCCCGCGCCGCCGCGGCCTGGGCGGTGCGCAGCAGCCCGCCGCAGCAGGGCACCTCCATGATCATCACGGTGATACTGTTCAACTGGGCCTCATCGATGAGGGCGGTGAGCTTGGCCAGGTAGACCTCCTGGTTGCCGTCCAGCTTCGGGCAGGCGATGGCCAGTTTCTTGCCGGGCAGCCACGCCTGGTTGAAATCGGCCATGGCGAAAGCGGTGCAGTCGGCGGCCAGCAGGAGATCGGCCTGGTGGAAGACCGGGTTCTGGGGGGCGATCAGGTGCAGCTGCACCGGCCACTGGGAGAGCTGGCTGGACCGGCCCCCGGCGGGGGCGGCCGGCCGGGGGGCGAGGGCCCGGGGGGCGGAGCCCGGGCAGGCATGCGGCGCCGCCGGGGCCGGCACGGCGATGCCCCGCTCCGCCAGGCAGGCCATGGCCTGGTCCAGGTAGGCGGCCTGGCCGTGGTCGCGCAGGTGCTTGAGGTGCGCCCGCAGCGTGCTGGCGCCCATGGGCAGGAGGTGGTCGAGGGTCTCGCGCTCGTCGTAGGGGGCCGCTTCGCGGGTCTCCAGAAGAATGGCGCCCCGGGGACATTCACCGATGCAGGCGCCCAGGCCGTCGCAGGTGATCTCGCTGACCAGCCGGGCCTTGCCGTCGATCATCTGCAGCGCCCCTTCCGGGCAGCCCTTGGCGCACTGGCCGCAGCCGTCGCACTTCTCCTCATCGATCCGGATGATCTGGCGTTCCATGGCGTTCTCCCAGGACTCCAGGTTGACCCATCGCGCCGGGCGGCGCCTTGACCTGGGTCAAGACCTGGCGCTTTCGTGGCAAGATAGGGACTTAATTAGGATGCACCCCATGGCCAAACGCCCCGCAGACCAGCCCGAGATCATCTATTCCATGATGCGGGTCAGCAAGATCTACAACGGCAAGCCCGTCATCAAGGACATCTCCCTGTCCTATTTCCTCGGCGCCAAGATCGGCGTGCTGGGCCTGAACGGCTCGGGCAAATCCACGGTGCTGCGGATCATGGCCGGGGTGGACCAGGACTTCAACGGCGAGGCGGTGCTGTCCAAGGGCTACACCACCGGGCTGCTGGAGCAGGAGCCGGTGCTGGACAACGGCAAGACCGTGCGCGAAGTGGTGGAGGAGGGCGCGGCGGCCAAGGTGGCGCTGCTGCGCGAGTACAACGAGATCAGCGAAAAGTTCAGCGATCCCGAGGCGGACATGGAGGCGCTGCTGGAACGCCAGGGGGTCCTGCAGGACCAGATCGACACCCTGGACTGCTGGGATCTGGATGCCCAGCTGGAGCAGGCCATGGATGCCCTGCGCTGCCCGGAGCCGGACACCCCCATCGCCGTGCTGTCCGGCGGCGAGCGCCGGCGGGTCGCCCTGTGCCGGCTGCTGCTGCAGAAGCCGGACATCCTGCTGCTGGACGAGCCCACCAACCACCTGGACGCGGAAAGCGTGGCCTGGCTGGAACTGCATCTGCAGCGCTACGAGGGCACGGTCATCGCCGTCACCCACGACCGCTACTTCCTGGACCACGTGGCCGAGTGGATCCTGGAGCTGGACCGGGGCGAAGGCATCCCCTGGAAGGGCAACTACTCCAGCTGGCTGGAACAGAAGCAGGCGCGGCTGGCGCTGGAGGAGAAGGGCGACCACAAGCGCGAAAAGACCTTGGAGCGCGAGCTGGAGTGGATCCGCATGTCGCCCAAGGGCCAGCACGCCAAGAGCAAGGCGCGCATCTCCAGCTTCGAGACCCTGCTCAGCCAGGAGAACGCCCAGCGCGAGAAGGACCTGGAGATCTTCATCCCCGCCGGCCCGCGCCTGGGCGACCTGGTGGCCGAACTCGACGGGGTCAGCAAGGCCTACGGCGACAAGGTGCTGTTCGAGGATCTGAGCTTCGCCATTCCCCGGGGCGGCATCCTTGGGGTGATCGGCGCCAACGGTGCCGGCAAGACCACCCTGTTCCGCATGCTGGCCGGCCAGGAGGCCGCGGACGCGGGCGGCATCCGCATCGGCGAGACGGTGAAGATGGCCGTGGTGGACCAGCTGCGCCAGGGGCTGGATCCGGACAAGAGCGTCTACGAGGCGGTCACCGGCGGCAGCGACATGATCGAGATGGGCGGCAAGCTGGTCAACGGCCGGGCCTGGATGTCCAAGTTCGGCTTTTCCGGGGAGGCCCAGCAGAAGAAGGTGCGCGAGCTCTCCGGCGGCCAGCAGAACCGCCTGAACCTGGCGCTCACCCTCAAGAGCGGCGCCAACGTGCTGTTCTTCGACGAGCCCACCAACGACCTGGACGTGAACACCATGCGCGCCCTGGAGGAGGCCATCGAGAGCTTCGCCGGTTGCGCCGTCATCATCAGCCACGACCGCTGGTTCCTGGACCGCCTGGCCACCCATATCCTGGCCTTCGAGGGCGACAGCCGGGTGGTCTTCTTCGACGGCAACTACTCCCAGTACGAAGCCTACCGCCATGAACAGCTCGGCCTGGACGAGCGCCCGCACCGGATCCACTACCGCAAGCTGACCCGGTAGCCTTGCTGAGGCGTCCGTTGTCCCGGGCCTCGCGCCGACCCAACGCGGGTCCCGGGACCCGGCCCTGACCCATCGGTACTCGGGATTTAAGATCGTGCTCGCAAGCTGCGCGCGATCTTAAATCCCGAGTTTGCCGTCGAAGCCGACGGGAGGGTGGCTCCGTCTCGCCCAACGCCAGCGTTGAGCGGCACCGCCCTGGCGGCGCGCTGAAGGGAGATTGGCCGATGGCATGATGATACCGGCTCGATGGGTCAGAAACAGGGCGGTGTCTGAGTTCGAACGCTCCGGTTAGGCATGGACGCCCTTGCTTTTGGTTGGAATCTGCATCGCACTTGATTGAGCACCGACCATTGCGACCTTGATCTTGTGTCTCTCCGGGAGCCGTGCGTGCATCCTGAGATTCAATGGTATAGGCCTTTCCCTCAGGCGTGAGCGACCCAGCCACGCCAAGTGAAGGCAGCATAGAAAAGCCTGACATCGGAGAAACCGGCCTCTCGAAGGATGGACTCATCCTGCTCTGGGCTGAACATGTTCACACTCGCTTCAACCGATTTCCGAGCCTGATTGGCCTGTTCCGGGTCAGCGCCAGAAGCGATCGCAAATTACTCGCGTTGCACCTGACGACTCTACGCATTGCCGAGCCCACCCTTTCTCCTGGCTCCCGCTGGTGATGATGACAAAGCCAACCCGGCCGGTGCGGCCTGCACCGAAGCGCCGCACCATCGCAAACCTCGGTGGGTCAACGCCCCGGTCGGGCCCAACCCAGGTGGAATGGCCTTCCAGCCATTTGTCGCTAAAGCACCGAACTCAAAGCTATGTGCGGCTTCGACGGCAAACTCGGAAGCTCAAAGCGCGCGCAGCTTGCGAGCACGGTTTTAGCTTCCGAGTACCGGTGGGTCAGGGCCTGGTCCCGGGACCCGCGTTGGGTCGGCGCGAGGCCCGGGACAACGGACGCCTCGGTATAAGCAGGAGCCTGCCCACGGTATGACTTGGACAGCCTCCCCGGCTACCTGGCGATCAGGCTCACATCGTCCAGCACGAAGCTGGTGGTGAGCCCGCCGGAAAAACGGTAGGCGACGAAGGAGAGCTGGACCTGCTGGCCCTTGTAGGCGCCCAGGTCGAGGCTGGACTGCTGGTAGCCCAGCCCGGCCTGGAGGTTGGTGATGCCGCCCAGGATGGCCAGCCGGCCATCGGCGCCGCGCGCCTTGACGGCGAACAGGTCCAGCGCCGTGGGCGCGGTCTCCCGGGTGTCCAGGTGCAGCCAGAAGGTGAGCCGGGCCGCGGCCACGCCGGCGGGAATCCGCACGGTCTGCTGGAGCACGGCGGCGGCGCTGCGGTTGCCGGGGAACCAGGCGTCCGCGCTGCCCTGGTGGGCCGGCGCCGCCGGGTTGTCGCCGATGACGACGCCCCGGCCGGTCCAGCCCAGGCTGCCCAGTTCGAACCCGCCGTTGACGATCAGCTCGCCCGGGGCCGGCTGCGGCAGCACGGTGAGGTTCCGGGTGTCGCAGCCCTGGGCGCCGGTGCTGTCCCGGGCGGTGAAGGTGACCAGGTTGGTGATCGGGGCGGAGGTGGGGTTCAGGTAGGCATGGCTGCAGGCCACCCCCGTGCCGGCGCCGCCGTCGCCGAAATCCCAGGCATAGCTGAGCCCGGCCCCGGGGTCGCTGGCCTGGGCGGAGCCCTGGAACTGGACGGTGGTGCCGGCGGCGACGGTCAGGTCCGACCCGGGCTGGCGGATCACCGCATTGACGTTGGCGCCGGTGGAGGCGCTCCATGCGCCGACCAGGGCCTCCGCGTCCACGCTGCCCAGGCCGGTGGCCAGGTCGTAGCCCGGCCTTGCGTCATAGCCCTGGGTGCCGGGCACGCAGCTGGCGCCGGCGGTGATGTCGTGGAACACGGCCTGGCCGGTGCCCCGGTACTGGGCGCTGCCCAGGCGGTACAGGGCCGGATTGGCGTTGCCCTGGCGCCCCGCCCGCTGCACCACCAGGGCCAGGATGCCGGCGAAGGCCGGGGCGGAGCAGGAGGTGCCGCCGGTGACCTGGGGGCCGCCGCCATTCTCGATCAGGTAGCCGTCGTGGCGGAAGGCCGCGGCCAGGGCCACGTCGGGCAGGCAGCGGTACTGGTACTGGGGGCCGTTGGCGGGCACCCCGGGGGCGACCTGCCACCCGGGCTTCGGATACAGGCTGGAGGTGCCGCCGCCCGTGGCCCAGAGCCCGGAACCGCCTGGGATGCTGGCGCTTTCGTTCCAGGCCCGTTCCGGGATGTAGCCGAGGGCCGCGGCGCCCTTCCAGTAGCAGCCCGAGCCTTCGTCCAGCTGGGTGCCGCCCACCGCCACGTTGTAGGGGGTGGAGGCCAGCCCCGACACCGCCCGGCCCGAACCGGCGCTTTCCTGGCCGTTGTCGCAGCCGGCCGGCCCGCTGTCGCCGGAGGCGACCACCGAGGTGATGCCCTGGGCGGCGGCCTGGGCCCACAGGTTCTTGTAGAAGGCCTGCTCGGCGCCGCCCATGCGCGGTTCGCACTGGCCGAAGCTGGTGCTCATGACCGGGGCCAGGTTGTGGTTCACGATGTACTGGGCCGAGAGGTCCACGCCGTCGGTGGCGGCGGTGCTGGCGGAGATCACCAGGCGGATGCCGGCCGCGGGGGCCGCGGCGCCGGACCACTGCACGTCCAGGTTGGCCTCGCCGTCCTCGCTGCTGCCCAGATCGCCCGGGTCGGCGCCGTTGATGATCATTTCGGGCACCAGCGCCGGCAGCCCGTATTTCTGCCGGAACCTGGCCACGTCGGTGAGCGGGATGTGGGTCCGGCCGACCACGGCGATGCTGACCCCGCGGCCGTCGGTGCCCGCCTGGTGCAGCGGGCCGAGGTTGTAGATGGTGGCGAAGGCCGCCGGCGTCAGGTTGTGCCCGTTTGGCGGCACTGCGGCGAAGCCCAGGTTCTGGGCGCTGCGCGGGATGTTGTGCAGGGAGACCACCCCCGCCACCACGCCGGCCAGGGCGCGCGGGATGGCC
>CAZVHQ010000062.1:0-18390 GCA_964627225.1 uncultured Mesoterricola sp. | reverse complement strand
AGGCGGTCACCTCCATGAGCCCCCTGCAGTTCCAGAAGGTGCTGCGGCTCCACGAAGCGCGCAGGCTGATGCTGGCTCGGATGATGGACGCGGGCACGGCCTGCCGGCAGGTGGGCTACCTCAGCGCGTCCCAGTTCAGCCGCGAATACGGGCGGTATTTCGGCAGCGCGCCCATGAAGGATATCTCCAGGCTTCGGGAAACCGGCATGGCCGGAATCGCGGCCGACGTATGACGAAAGGGGAAAGAATGCAGAAACGCAAACTAGGCAACAGCAACCTGGAAGTATCCGCCCTCGGGTTGGGCTGCATGAGCATGAGTTCCGGCTATGGTCCTGCCGGGGAGAAAGGGGCAATGATCTCCTTGATCCGTGCGGCCGTGGACCGAGCGAATACTCGCTCTGGTGGCGCGGTCCCGAGACCGATATCCTGCCGACCCTTGAAGAGCTGGGCATCGGCTTCGTTCCCTTCAGTCCCCTCGGCGCGGGCTTCCTTACCGGAAAGGTGGACGAGACCACCCGGTTCGACAGTTCGGATTTCCGGGCCCAGGTGCCCCGGTTCGCCCCCGAGGCGTTGAAGGCCAATCTGGCCCTGGTGGACCTGCTCCGCCAGTTCGCCGCGCGCAAGGGCGTCACCCCAGCCCAGGTCGCCCTGGCGTGGCTGCTGGCCCAGAAGCCGTGGATCGTCCCGATCCCCGGCACCACCAAGCTGCACCGCCTGGACGAGAACCTTGGCGCCACAGCGGTCGAGCTCACCCCCGAAGACCTTGGGGAGATCGATGTGGCCGCCGCGAAGATCCCTTTGCAGGGTGCCCGTCTTCCAGAAGGTTCGCTGAAGCTGACCGGCCGCTGAACACTAACTTCCATTCAAATCCAACGATAGGAGATACCAGCATGAAGAAGCGCAATCTGGGGAACAGCCGCCTCGAAGTCTCAGCATTGGGGCTCGGCTGCATGGGCATGAGTTTCGGCTTCGGGCCGGCCAAGGATAAGCAGGAGATGATCGCCCTGATTCGTGCGGCCGTGGACCGGGGGGTGACTTTCTTCGACACCGCCGAACTCTACGGGCCGTACGTCAATGAGGAACTGGTGGGCGAGGCCCTGGCCCCGGTCCGGGATCAGGTGGTGATCGCCACAAAGTTCGGCTTCGCGCCAGGTTCGGACGATCCCACCAGGCTCTCGGTGACCAGCAGCCGGCCGGAGCACATCAAACGCGTTGTGGAGGGCTCGCTCAAACGGCTCAGGATCGACACCATCGACCTCTACTACCAGCACAGGGTCGATCCCGCAGTGCCCATCGAGGACGTGGCGGGCGCGGTCAAGGACCTGATCCAGCAGGGCAAGGTGAAGTGCTTCGGCCTGTCCGAGGCGGCGGTGCGGACCATCCGCCGCGCCCACGCGGTGCAGCCGGTCACGGCCGTCCAGAGTGAATACTCGCTATGGTGGCGGCGCCCGGAGGAGGAACTGCTGCCCGCCCTGGAGGAGCTGGGGATCGGCTTCGTTCCCTTCAGCCCGCTCGGCAAGGGCTTCCTCACCGGCAAAATCGATGAGACGACCCAGTTCGCCAAAGGCGACATCCGCACCATCGTGCCCCGCTTCACCGCGGAGAACCGCAAGGCCAACCAGACCCTGGTGGAGCTTCTCGGCAAGGTGGCGGCGGAGAAGCAGGCGACGCCGGCGCAGATCGCCCTGGCCTGGCTGCTGGCCCAGAAGCCTTGGATCGTGCCCATCCCCGGCACCACCAAACAGGCCCGGCTGGAGGAGAACCTGGGGTCGGTCCAGCTGGACCTCTCCGCCGAGGAGCTCCGCGCCATCGACGCCGCGGCCTCCCGGATCCCGGTCCAGGGTGACCGTTATACGCCAGAGCTGGAGAAGCGGACCAACATCTGACCTTCACGAAGTCGAATCGCAATCGGGGCACCGGCTCCCGGCGCTGACCCCCGAACAGGACAAGGCGCTGGCCACCACGCCCGCCGATGAGTTGCTCGGCCTGCCGATGCTCCAGCCGGACCAGATGACGGATCCGCTGCACGCCTACCAGGTTTCCAAACGCGGCAACTCGCTGCGGGTCATGGCCGAGGCGGTGCGTTGGGGCAAGCGCGGCGCACGGGTCAACACCATCAGTCCCGGCATCATCTTCACGCCTCTCGCCAAGGACGAACTGACCGGTCCCCGGGGCGCAGGCTACCGGCGCATGATCGAGTTGTCCCCCGCTGGGCGCGGCGGCACCCCGGATGAGGTGGGGGTCGTTGGCGCCCTCCTGATGGGCCCGGACGGCGGGTTCATCACCGGCAGCGATTTCCTCATGGACGGTGGCGTCACGGCGGCTTACTGGTACGGAGACCTCGCTCCGAAATAAGCCAGCAGGTCCCATTCATCTGGACCGTGGATCCCCTTCCCGGCATAAGGTCCTTCGAGCCCTGCCAGCACATGCGCTGACAGGGCTTTCCGGTTCATGCCCCGCTCAGGGCTGGGCCACCTCGTACCGGATCCAAAGCCCATCGTTGGCGCGCCGTTCCACCGATTTGAGCTTGAGCGGCACGGCCCCCCCCAGCTTCGGGCTGACGCCGTCGAATACAGTCGGGATGCCGGGCCGGCCGTCGATGCCCGGAACCAGCAGGAGACTCACCTCGTCGACCAGGCCGGCTTCCAGGAAGGCCCCGTTGATGTGGCCGCCGCCTTCCAGAAGCAGGGTGCGGATCTCGAAATGCTTCCCAAGCTGGTCCAGGGCTTGCGCCAGGTCCACCGAGGAGGCTCCGGCCACCACATAGGAAATGCCCTTCTCCCGCAGCATGGCCAGGTAATCCTCCGGCACCCGTTCGCTCAGGACGCAGATGAGGTGATCACCATCCAGGTCGCCGCCGGCCCAGCGCAGCTTGCCGACCGTATCCACCGAGATGGCATGGGACTTCGCCCAGCGCGCCACGTGCACCGACGGTGCCCCAGCCGGCTTGCCGGTGGCCGAAACGAACGGCTCGGCCTCAGCGAAGTGCTGCTGCATGGTCGTCCGGCCGCAGATCCAGGCATTCCCCCCGAGCATGGCGCCGGTGGCTTCGTAATCCCCACTGACCATCACGGCCCGGAGCGCTTCGCCGTCGATCCTGCCGTCCAGCGAGGAGAGCATGTGACAAATGACGTATGGTTTCACTTGCCCACCTTGACCGTTTGCAGCCACTGCGAAACCTCCTGATGCGCATTGTCCGCATCCCTGCCCCAGACGGCAAGGCCATCCAGCACCGTGGCCTGTGGGCAGAGCTTGCTTATGTCCGACAGGGTCTGGCCAAAATGGCTCCCCTGGTGGGTGCAGAAGGGCACGATGGTCTTGCCGGAGAAGGAATTCTCCAACAGGAATGAGGCGATGGG
Source organism: uncultured Mesoterricola sp. (assembly GCA_964627225.1). Classification (GTDB taxonomy): domain Bacteria; phylum Acidobacteriota; class Holophagae; order Holophagales; family Holophagaceae; genus Mesoterricola. Next base: position 15,031 of record CAZVHQ010000062.1, on the reverse strand, counting down.
GGGAGGGATCTTGGCCCACCAGATGGGGTAGCCGAGGAAGATGACCCGGTAGGCATCGAAGTTTACGACCTTGCCCTTCAGGGCCGGCCTGAATCCGGTTTCCTGCTCCCGGCTGGCCTGGGCTTTCACGGCTTCATAATCGCTGGGATAGGGGACAACGGTCTGGATTTCGAAGAGGTCGCCTCCGACACCAGCATGGATCGTCGTGGCGAGCTTGCGGGTGTTGCCGGTGCGGGAGAAGTAGGCGACCAGCACTTTGCCTTCAGCCGCAACCGGTTTCGGGGCCTGCCCATGACCCCAGGTGCTCAGCAGGGCCATGAGCGAGAAAACGAAGAATTTCCTAATCATTCCAGCTCCCTGACTGAAGCGAGCACCGGACCCGCCTCCCAGACCATTGCCCCGGCATGTGGCATGAACCAGAGCGCAACTCGAAGTGACAGGAAAATCAGATCCTGGACCCATCATGAATATTGGTAGTTTAAGGAATCGGCAACGCCGATGTTGTCCGGATCCTCCAGATTTTTTGCCCAATCCTATGCGGCGCCGAAGGGCGCCGCCAAGCTTCTGGGTTCCTGCGCAACTCGCCCCTCGGGGGCCAAGGGGCACTTCGACTGATGTAGGCGCACACTATCGTGAATCGCTTGCTTGCGGCCCGATGACCAGACACTTTGCCACATCCCCAGGTAGGCCGGTCAAGGACACTTCGGCCTTTGTCCCGGATCGATACCGGGACCTGGTCGCCCATGCCGACGTCCGAGACCCGGACCAACTCGACCGGTACATCGAGGCGATGTTCAAGGAGCGGGGAAGGGATGACCGGTATTGCTCCTGGGCCAGCATGATCGGCGATCACAAGAACTACGCCGCAAGCCTGACCTTCGCCAACATGCTTAAGACCGACCCTGATACGTTCTGCCGTTCCCAGGGGGCCATCATTTTTTCGCGGCTCTACCTTCGGGGGTTCCGCCAAGCGGAAAAGGCCCTCGAGGAGTACCTGACGGACCGTTCCTGACTGGAGAGTGCTGAGTTCTCCCTCGCCCCTGACGGGGCGTCGGGAGGCCGATCGTGGTCAAGCCTTGTGGCGGGCGAGACGTAGGTTCGACAGTTCCATGGACAGTTCGATCCAGTGGTCGACGAGTTCCTTCATGCGTACGTAGTTTGCCAACTGCTCATGGATGGCAGGAAGGTCCTCCTCCTTGACGAACTTCGAGCTGCCCTTGCCCTTCCGGGTGAAACTCACCTGGTAGTACGGACCGTGCTTCTGGGGCGGGTCGGCCTTGCACTTGCAGTTGGGTGATCCGCACACGTTGTATTGGGTGGAGAGGCTGCCAGGCCGCAGGTCTCCGAGGCCGGTGAGTTGCTCCTTCAACTTCCTGATCTCGACTTCCAGTTGGGTTTCCCGGTTGGCGTCCATGTCGGGAAGCATAGCAAAATTCCTCCAGAAAATCGGGCTGAAACATGCGCCAGATCTTGCTTTTTTGACCGATAGCATTATAACGCTAGCGGTTAATAATTGTCAAGCTTGGAGTCGAGCATGGCCCTTTGGTCCGCCTGGTATCGCGCCGTCCGCAACCTCCGTCCCGCCTGTCACAGAAGCCGGACTTTCCTGTGGCTGGTCCTCGCCCTCATGGGCATGTGCTGTCGCATGGATCTGGCTGGCGTGACCAGCTTTATCCGGGTCCTCCACCTCAAACCCACTGCCTATCCTCGGCTCCTCGGCCTGTTCCACAGCAATGCGCTGGACCTGGATCTGCTCACCCAGGGCTGGATCCGCCTCGCACTCTCCCTATTCAATCCGTTCGAGGCCGGAGTCGGTGCAAGGAGCGACAGGTCCCATGGACGTCCAGCTCCGTGGTGGGGGATTTCGTCTTCCTGGACTTGGCGCTCCAGAACGAGGGGCTGGAACGGGAGTCCCGGCGGCATCGAAAAATATCTATTGGACATTTCATTGTTTATGTTACGGTGATAACATTCCAACGACCAATGACAGTCAACCAACCTATGGACGACCCACTCCATGAGTGAACGCCACATCATGCAGGCCCTGAAAGCGGGCTTTCCCACCTACACGCCGGTGGGCAAGAAGATCGCCAGCTACATGCTGGCGAACCTGCATCAGCTGCCGTTCGAGACCGCCGACAGCATCGCCCGGATCACTGGCACCACCGGCATCTCGGTGGGACGGTTCCTGCGCCAGATCGGGTTCCGCAACCTGGAAGACCTGAACCAGTCGCTGCGCACCGACGCGGACCGCCCCTGGATGCAGACCGACCGGCTGGACTCGTTCCGCCAATACCCGGGGGGGGCCGAGGCGCTGAAGCGTTCCCGGGCCCTGGAACTGGAGGCGATCCAGCACGTCTACGCCCTGGCCGCGACCCCTGAATTCGCCCGGGCCGCCGACCGCATCGCCCACGCTGACGCCGTGTTCATCATCGGCATCCAGGCCATGCGCGGGGTCGCCAACACCTTCTTCAGCCAGCTCGAGTACCTCCGCCCCCGGGTCTACTACGCCGACGGTGCCCTGGGGGCCTTCGTGGAATCGCTCAATTCGGAATTCCCGTCGCCCTATTTGATCATTTCGGACTTCCGGGCCTACGGCAGCATGACCCGGAAGTACTGCGAGGCCGCCACCCGGCGCGGCCTGCCCCTGCTGCTCATCACCGATTTCCATTGCCCCTGGGCCCACGACTTCCCGGTGGACCTGCTGCAGCTTAAGACCGAGGTCAACCAGTTCTGGGACACCTGGTCGCCCCTGGCCTGCCTCCACAACCTGCTGCTCTCGGCGGCGGTGGAGCAGCTGGCGCCCAACCTCGACGGCAGATTGGCCTTGAACAAGGAACTCCAGCGGGAGCTGGGCCAGTTCGAACTCTGACGGGCCCGCTTCCAACCCATAGCTTCAATCCACCCGCGCCTGACCGGATTGCCCGGCACCCGCGCCTTCAGTCCCTGTTTGCCCAAGGAGGAATGGAATGAGCACCCGCGCACGTTTCCGCTTCAACCCCTTCGCCGTGGCTCCGGCCCTGCTGGTCCTCGCCGGCCTGGGCCTGGGCCCCACCGCCCGGGCCATGGCGCCGGCCGACACCCTGGTCATCGGCAAGACCCAGGACCCCCAGACCCTCGACCCCGCCGTCACCATGGACAACAACGACTGGACCGTGACCTATCCCTGCTACCAGCGCCTGATGCGCTACAAGGTGGTCAAGGGCGTCGGCAGCACCAGCGTGGAAGGGGACCTGGCGGAGTCCTGGAAGGTGGCCAAGGGCAACCTGGTCTGGGACTTCAAGCTGCGCAAGGGGCAGAAGTTCGATGACGGCACCCCGCTGGACGCCGTCGCGGTGAAGGCCTCCTTCGACCGCATGATGAAGATTGCCCAGGGGCCGTCGGAAGCCTTCCCCCCCGACATGAAGACCAGCGTGGTGGACCCCATGACGGTCCGCTTCACCCTCACCAAGGTGTTCGCCCCCTTCCTCTACACCCTGGCCAATAACGGCGCCGCCATCGTCAACGTCAAGGCGCTGGCCAAGCCGGACGCCGGAGAGGACGGCAAGGCCTTCCTCTCCAACCATTCCGCCGGGTCCGGCAGCTTCCGCCTGACCAGCTGGCAGAAGGGCCAGTCCCTGGTGCTGGAACCCAACCCGTACTACGGCGGCCCCAAGCCGGCCCTGAAGAAGGTGGTGGTGCGCATCATCGGCGAATCCTCCAGCCGCCGGCTGCAGCTGGAGAGCGGCGACCTGGACATCGCCGAGAACCTGCCCGAAGACCAGCTGATGGCGCTCAAGAGCAAGCCCGCCGTCAACGTGGCCGAGTTCCCCTCGCTGCGGGTGACCTACCTCTACCTCAACAACAAGCGCGCCCCCCTGGACAACCCCACCGTGCGCCAGGCCATCTCCTACGCGGTGGACTACGACGGCATCATCAAGGGCGTCATGAAGGGGCAGGCCAAGCAGATGCGCGGCCCCATCCCCGAAGGCATGTGGGGCTTCGATCCCAGCGTGCTGCAGTACAAGCTGGACATGACCAGGGCCAAGAGCCTGCTGGCCAGCGCCAGCCCGGCGCACAAGAACCTCACCTTCCTCTACTCGCCCAAGGACCCCAACTGGGAGCCCATCGGCCTCTCCCTCCAGGCCAATCTGAACGCCCTGGGCTTCAACGTGAAGATGGAGAACATGGCCAGCGCGTCCATGCGCGAACGCCTGGGCAAGGGCGATTTCGACATCTCCATCGGCTACTGGACCCCGGACTTCGCCGATCCGTACATGTTCATGAACTACTGGTTCGAGACCGCCAAGCACGGCCTGCCCGGGAACCGCGCCTTCTACGCCAACCCCGAAGTGGACAAGCTGGTGCTCCAGGCCGCCGGGCTCACCGACCAGAAGCAGCGCACGGCCCTCTACCAGAAGGCCCAGAAGATCGTAGTGAACGAGGCGCCCTACGTCTTCCTTTACCAGGCCAACTACCAGGCCGCTCTGCGCAAGTCGGTCAAGGGCTTCATCTACCAGCCGATGCTGGAGCAGATCTTCAACGTGGACACCATCACCAAGCATTAGCGGAACCGGCGCCCGGAGTTCCTCCGGGCGCTTTCCCCTGCGCCACCGATCCCCCGAGGCCCTTCCATGTCCTTTACACGCACAATCATCAAACGCCTGCTGTGGCTCGTGCTGGTGGTGCTGGGCGTTTCGGTCATCACCTTCGTGGTGTCCCACCTCATCCCCGGGGACCCGGCGCGGCTGATCGCCGGGGACCGGGCCACCGATGAGATCGTCGCCAACATCCGCCAGGGCCTCGGTCTGAACCGGCCGCTGCCGGTCCAGTACTGGCGCTACCTGACCGGCCTCCTGCACGGGGACCTGGGCACCTCCATCCGCACCTCCCGCCCGGTGCTGGAGGACCTGCGGGCCTTCTTCCCGGCCACCCTGGAACTGGCCCTGGTGGCGCTGCTCCTGGCCACCCTGCTGGGCATCCCCCTGGGCATCCTTTCGGCGGTCTACCGCAACAAGTGGGTGGACCAGGTGGTGCGCACCCTTTCGGTGATCGGCATCTCCACCCCGGCCTTCTGGCTGGGCCTGCTGCTGATCATCCTGTTCTACGCCAGGCTGGGCTGGCTGCCCGGGGGCGGGCGGCTGCCCGAAGGGCTGGAACCGCCGACCCGGATCACCGGGTTCTACATCCTGGACTCCCTGATCAGCGGCAATCACGCCACCTTGATCGCCAGCCTCAAGCACATCATCATGCCTGGCTTCACCCTCGGCTTCGTGCACCTGGGGGTGGTGGCCCGGCAGATCCGTTCGGCCATGCTGGAGCAGCTGGGCGAGGACTACGTGCGCACCAACCGCGCCAACGGCCTGCCGAAGTGGACCGTGGTGCTGCGCCACGCCCTGCCCAACGCCCTGATCCCGTCGGTGACGGTGCTGGGCCTGGCCATGGGCGACCTGCTCTACGGCGCGGTGCTCACCGAGACCGTGTTCGCCTGGCCGGGGATGGGCGCCTACGTGGTGAATTCCATCCAGGCGCTGGACTTCCCGGCGGTGATGGGGTTCGCGGTGGTGGTCTCGTTCGCCTACGTGATCCTCAACCTGATCGTCGATCTGCTCTACATGGTCATTGACCCGAGAATCAAGGAGGCCGGCTGACATGGCAAACGCGCTCCCAAGGCCGGAGTCCCTTCCGGCCGCCGTCCGGAAGCCCAACGGCCTCCGCAACTCCCTGGGCCTGCTCTGGTACCGGGTGCGCAAGAGCCCGCTGACCCTGGCCGGCCTGGCGGTCATGGTCCTGGTGCTGGCCGTCATGCTGCTGGCTCCGGTGCTGGCGCCCTGGGATCCCAACCTGGTGGACCTGGAGCACCGCCTGGCGCCACCCTGCGCCGCCCACTGGTTCGGCACCGACGAGGTGGGGCGCGACCTGCTCAGCCGCATCCTGTACGGCAGCCGGCAATCGGTCAGCGTCGCCCTGTTCGTGGTGCCGGTCTCCGGCCTGCTGGGCTCGGTGACCGGCTGCATCTCCGGCGCCATGGGCGGCAAGGTGGACATGGTGATCATGCGCCTGACCGACGTGGTGCTCTCGGTGCCCTCCCTGGTGCTGACCATGGCCCTGGCCGCCGCCCTGGGCCCCAGCCTGTTCAATGCCATGCTGGCCATCACCATCGTCCGGATCCCCTGCTACGTGCGCCTGGCCCGGGGCCAGGCCCTGCTGATCCGGGAGCTGAACTACGCCAAGGCGGCCAGCACCTTCGGCGCGTCCCAGTGGCACGTGGTGCGCTGGCACGTGCTGCGCAACGCCCTGCCGCCGATCATCGTCCAGGCCACCCTGGACGTGGGCGGCACCATCCTGATGGCCGCCGCCCTGGGCTTCATCGGCCTGGGCGCCCAGCAGCCCACCGCCGAGTGGGGGGCGATGGTGGCCACCGGGCGCAACTTCATCCTGGACCAATGGTGGTATTCCGCCTTCCCCGGCTTCGCTATCCTGATCACCGCCACCGGCTGCAACTTGTTCGGCGATGGCCTCCGGGACGTGCTCGATCCCAGACAGCAGGCAGGTTGACATGGCCGAATCCAGCATCTTGTCCATCCAGGAACTCAACCTGCGGTTCCCGATCTACCGGGGCGCGGTCAAGGCCCTGAACGGAGTCACCCTGGAGGTGGGCCCGCGGGAGATCGTCGGGGTCGTGGGGGAATCCGGTTCCGGCAAGTCGGTCACCTCCATGCTGGCCATGCGCCTGCTGGTGGAGGGCAGCTACCAGGTGACCGGCGGGTCCGTGACCATGCTGGGACACGACATCCTCCAGGCTTCGGAAGCGACCATGCTCGGGCTGCGCGGCAGCCGGGTGGCGATGATCTTCCAGGAGCCCATGACCGCCCTGAACCCCACCAAGCGGGTGGGGAACCAGATGGTGGAGGTGATCCGGCTGCACCGCAAGGTCAGCAAGGCCCAGGCCCTGGCCGAGGCGGAGGCGCTGCTCCAGGACATGCACGTGGCCGACCCGGCGCACATCCTGAAGGTCTACCCGTTCGAGCTGTCCGGGGGCATGCGCCAGCGGGTGCTGCTGGCCCTGGCGTTCTCCTGCGAACCGGAGCTGCTCATCGCCGACGAGCCCACCACCGCCCTGGACGTGACGGTCCAGCGCCAGGTGCTGCTCCTGATGCGGGAGAAGGCCCGGCAGAAGGACACCGCCATCCTGTTCATCACCCACGACATGGCGGTCGTCTCCCAGTTCTGCGACCGGGTCTACGTGATGTACGCCGGGGGCGTGGTGGAAAGCGGACCCACCGCCGAGGTGATGGGCGACCCGCGCCATCCTTATACCCGCGGCCTGCTTCAGGCGCTTCCGGACCGGGTGGGCCCCCGGGGCCGGATCGAGGCGATCCCGGGCACCGTGCCCGACCTGACCCGCCTGCCCGAGGGCTGTGCCTTCGCCAGCCGTTGCCCGCTGGCCCGGGAGGCCTGCGCCCGCCGGCCGCGCGCGCTGGCCGTGGACCCGGCCGGAAGCCACCAGGCCGCCTGCTGGGCGCTGTGCCAAGAGGAGGCCGGATCATGAGCGCCACCCCCATCCTGAGCATCCATGATCTCCAGGTGCGGTTCCCGGTCGGCATGGACCTGCTGGGCCGGGCCCGCCAGCACGTCCATGCCCTGAACGGCATCGACCTGGAGGTCCGCCCGGGGGAGACCCTGGGCGTGGTGGGCGAATCCGGCTGCGGCAAGACCACCCTGGCCCAGGTGCTGATCGGCCTGGTGCGCCCCACCGCCGGCACCGTGTCGCGCCTGCCTTCCGGCGGCGATGGCGCTCCGGCCCGGATGCAGATCGTGTTCCAGGACCCCCAGTCCTCCCTCGACCCCAGGCTGCCGGTGTGGCGCATCATCGCCGAACCCCTGTACGTGCAGCGGCGCGGGAAGATCGCCCGGAACGCCCTGCGCCGGGCCGCCGGGGAGGCCGCGGCCCAGGTGGAGATCCCCCCGGACTACCTGGACCGGTTCCCGCACGAATTCTCCGGCGGCCAGCGCCAGCGCATCGCCATCGCCCGGGCCCTGATCACCGAGCCGGAGGTCATCCTGCTGGACGAGCCCACCTCGGCCCTGGACATCTCGGTCCAGGCCCAGATCCTCAACCTGCTGAACGACCTGCAGCGGCGCAAGGGGCTCACCTACATCCTCATCTCGCACAACGTGTCGGTGGTCCGGCACATGAGCGACCGGGTGGCGGTGATGTACCTGGGCCAGTTCGTCGAGCTGGGCGACTCCCAGGACGTCCTGGGCGCCCCCCGGCACCCCTACACCCGGGTGCTGCTGGATTCGGTGCCGAAGCTGGGCCTGCCGGTGGCCGAAGACGCCGTCTCCAGCAGCACCGAGCTGCCCAGCAACCTTCGCCTGCCGACCGGCTGCTTCTTCCGGGACCGGTGCCCCATGGCCCAGGAAGGGTGCGACCTGGCCCAGGCCCTGGTGCCCGTGGCCGGCCGGCGCGACCGGTCGGTCCGATGCCACGTGCAAGCCAACTAACCAACAAGGAGATGCCATGCCGCTAGGCGCGGAACTGCGGTTCCTGGACCGGACCAAGGTTTTTTTCGAAGGTAAAGACTACGTGTTTTTCGGCGGGACCGACTACCACCGGCTCGCCAGCCATCCGGAGGTGATCCGGGCGTTCCAGGAGGCGGCCGAGGTGGAGGGGCTGAGCTGCGCGGGCTCGCGGGTCACCACCGGCAACCATCCCCTGCTGCCCCGGCTGGAACGGCGCGTGGCCGGATTCCTGGGCGCCGGGGACGCGGCGCTGTGCGCCGCCGGCTACCTGGCCAACACCGTCGCCCTTGAAGCCGTCAGCGCCGACTACCAGCGGTTCTTCCTGGACACCGGCGCCCACGCCAGCCTGGCCACCCCGGCCGATACCCTGTGCCGGGACCAGGTCCACCCCTTCCGGGACGCGGATCCGGAGGACCTCGCCCGGGAGCTGAAGGCGCGGCTCCGGCCCGGGGAGAAGCCGCTGGTGCTCACCGACGGGGTGGTCTCCGGCAACGGCGACCTCCCGCCGCTCATGGCGTATTGGGAACTGGTCCGGGACCTGGGCGGCGCCCTGGTGGTCGACGACTCCCACGGCGTGGCGACGGTGGGGGCCAGCGGCAAGGGGAGCCCCGAGCAGGCCGGGCTGCCGCCCGAGGCCTTCATCCAGACCGGCACCTTCGCCAAGGCGTTCGGCGTGTTCGGCGGGCTGGTGGCAGGGCGGAAGGGGTTGGCGGACCAAGTGGCGGCCCGGAGCCGGGCGTTCGTCGGGGCCACCCCCATGCCGCCGCCGATGGCGGCGGCGGCGCTCTGTTCCATTGCCATCCTGGAGCGGAACCCGGCCATGATCACCGGCCTCCAGGCGCGCATGCTGCGGATCCGGGAGCGGGTCGCCGCCCTGGGGTTCAAGGCCGGCGCGTCCCCGGCGCCGATCCTGTCCATCACCCACCACGACGCGAAGAAGAATGGCCGCCTGGCTTCCCTGCTCCTGGAAGCGGGCATCTACCCGACCTTCATCAACTATCCCGGATGCCCGCCGGGCGGGCATTTCCGCTTCACCTTCTCCAGCGCGCACACCGACGAAGAGGTGGAGCGCCTGATCCAATCCATCGCATCGTCCTGCTGAAAGGAGGGGAGCAAATGACGCACCCCGGCACCCCCGGCCGTTCCGGCCTGCTCATCGAGAGTCTGCGCATCTACAAGTTCGACATCCCCCTGAAGGAGGTCTTCACCATCGCCTCCATGAGCCTCAGCAAGGCGGAGAACCTGCTGGTGGAAATCCGCACCAGCCAGGGGCTCACCGGCTGGGGCGAGGCTTCCCCGTACCGGGCCATCGTCGGCGAGACCCAGCTGATCAATATCGCCGCCGCCCGGGAGCTGGCGCCCCTGTTGCGCGGCCGCGATCCCCTGGAGGTCCATGACCTGATGGCCGGGATCGACGCCTACCTGCCGCACAACAGCACCCTGAAAAGCGCCGTGGACATGGCCCTGCACGACCTGGCCGCCAAGGCCTGCGGGCTGCCCCTGTACGCCTACCTGGGCGGGCGGCGGCGGACCATGGAGACCGACCTCACCATCGGCATCGGCGACCCGGAAAAGGCCGGCGAAAAGGCCCTGGCCTGCCGCGCCATGGGCTTCCGGATCATCAAGGTCAAGCTGGGGCTGGACTTCGAGGATGACCTGAAGCGCCTGGGGAACATCCGCCGGGCGGTGGGTCCGGACGTGGTGCTGCGCATCGACGCCAACCAGGGCTGGGACCGCAACCAGGCCCGGCACCACCTGGGCGCGTTCTGGGACCTGGGGATCGAATTCTGCGAGCAGCCCTGCCGGGCCGCCGACCTCCAGGGCATGGCCTACCTCAGCCGGACCTCGGCCATTCCGGTCATGGCCGACGAGTCGCTGTTCTCCGCCGCCGACGCCCTGGAGATCATCCGCCAGGGCGCCGCGACCTGTTTCAACATCAAGCTGTCCAAGTCCGGGGGCATCCACAACGCCCAGAAGATCGCCCACGTCGCCGAAGCCGGGCACCTGCCCTGCATGATCGGCTGCATGTCCGAGTCGCGCCTGGGCATCACCGCCGCCGCCCACTTCGCTTGCGCCAACCCGGTGATCCAGTTCTACGACCTGGATTCCTGCCTGGAGCACGCCGAGAACCGGATCGTGGGCGGGGTGGAGTACCAGGGCGGGATGATCACCTTGCCGGAAGGGCCCGGCATCGGCGCGTTCCCGGACCCGGAGTTCGTGCGCGGGCTGGAAGAAGTTTCCTAGCCCCACTCTTCATTCAGTCCCCTCCGTGAGGGGGCTGAATTTTTTGTGGGAAAGGGTTCTTGACCTAAATTTCTAGAATTATAGAATTACGTCATGACGTCCCTCGATCCCACCCTCGAACCCCACGTCCAGCGTCTGAAGGCCCTGGGCCATGCCGCGCGCCTTGCCATCGTCCGGGTGGTGGTCCAGGGCCCCGTGGAGGGCACCCCGGTCGGGGAAATCCAGGCCCGCCTGGCCATGCCAGGTTCCACGCTCAGCCACCACCTGTCCGAACTCAACCGGGCCGGGCTGCTGAAGGCCACCCGGCAAGGCACCACCATCCGCTACGCCGCCCACTTCGAACACCTCAGGGCCCTCACCGATTACCTGTGGGAGGACTGCTGCCGGGGCGGCGGCTGCGACCCCTTTCAAGCCCGTTTGCTCCCACGGTGCAAGGAGAAGCCATGACCAGCTCCAATAACGCCACACACGTTGTCGTCCGCAGGAAATACGGCAGCATCGCTGCAAAAAGCGGCGGATGCTGCGGCCCCCAGTCCTCCTGCTGCGGCGGCGGGCGCGCCGGCCAGGTGGCCCGGGGCCTGGGCTACTCCGACGCGGAACTGGCCACCCTGCCCGAGGAAGCGAACCTGGGGCTGTCCTGCGGCAATCCCACGGCCCTGGCCGGGCTGCAGCCCGGTGAAACGGTCCTGGACCTGGGCAGCGGCGCGGGGCTGGATGTCTTCCTGGCGGCCCAGCGGGTGGGGCCCACCGGCAAGGCCATCGGCGTGGACATGACCCCGGAGATGCTGGCGAAGGCCCGGCGCAACGCTGAGACCTTCCGTGAGCGCACCGGCCTGGCCAACGTCGAGTTCCTGGAAGGGCAGATCGAGGCCATCCCGCTCCCGGACGGCTCGGTGGACGTGGTGCTGTCCAATTGCGTCCTGAACCTGAGCCCGGACCAGGCCCAGGTCTGGAAGGAGATCGCCCGGGTGTTGCGGCCCGGAGGCCGGGTCAGCATCTCCGACATGGTGCTGCTGCGGCCGCTGCCGAAGGCGGTGCGCCAGGACGTGGAGGCCCTGGTGGGCTGCATCGCCGGCGCGGCGCTCAAGTCCGACCTGGAGTGCATGATGCGGGACGCCGGCCTGGTGGAGCTGAGCCTGGTGCCCAAGGAGGGGGCCGTGGAGGCGATGCTGCCCGGCGACGACCCCATGGCCGACCACCTCAGCGGCCTGATGCCAGCCGGGAGCCGGCCCGCCGATTTCATCGCCAGCCTGATCCTCTCCGCCCGCAAGCCGGTCTAATCCACCTGGGCCACCACCTGCACCGGGATGCCGGTGCCCCCGCGGTGGCCGATCCAGCCCAGGCGCAGGGGGAACCGCCGGAGCCCGGTGCGGGCCAGTTGCTCCAGGCGGGCCAGGTTTTCCACCACATAGACCTTGCGCTCCTCGCACCAGCGGTCCACTTCACCATGCCCGGACCCGCCCCGCAGGCCGGGGGCGTCGATGCCGATGAGGCGCGCGCCCCGTGCGACCAGGGCCTCCACCAGCGCCCAGTCCAGCTGGGGGTGGCCATGGAAATAGGCCTCGGAGCCATAGGAATGCCGCTCAAGGTGGCCCGTGTGGAACAGGACAAAATCGCCGGGCCGCACCTCCACCCCCTCCAGGATGCCGAGGCCGATGCTGGCGCCCGCGGCGCGCGCGTCCACCAGGAGCCCCGGCCGCTCCAGCAGGTCCAGGGGCAGGGGGTCGGGGGAAGCCTTGTCCAGGTGCGTCCCGAAGTGGCCCAAGGCGAAACGGCGCGCCGAGCGCGAATCCGGATTCCGGAAGGGTTCGCTTTGCAATTCGAGGGACAGGGTGAGATCGATGAGCATGACGGGCCTGCAAAGAATGGTCGCTTCACCAGTCCAATCCGAGCGGATCACGGCCCATGCGAATGGCGAACCGGGAGATCAGTCACATTCTAGATCCTGCACGGGCGACCTGTCGCGGAACGAGCGGATGGGGTCCGGTTCGCAGGAGCGGTGATTCCTGGGCGGCCACCACGGAACGGCCAGGCGAGACCATCACCTTCGTGGCGGTGGCGTTCTGGAACATGGTCGGCGCCGGGCTGTTCGGCTTCATGATCAACCCGATGGAGGGGCATGGCCCATAGGGGCCAGGGGAGCCAGCTCAAAGAAATATCCCGACCTTGATATGCATCAAGGATATCCGACCGGATGAGTCGGATATTGAGGCATGGGCTGGGCCCAGGGAAGGGAATCATGAACGAGCTGATCAATAACCAGGAACTCCGGATCAAGACCCTCAAGGAGGTCCTGGCCGAGCCGGGGGCCTACCTCGGCACCCTGGAAGTGACCCAGGAACTCACCCAGCTTCGCGCCCTGAAGGGCGAACGGCGGCTGCGCCAATACGTTTAACCGGAATTCACGCCGGGGAAGGATCCCCGCCCAAGGAGAAAGCCCATGTCATTCAACGTCCAGAGCAGGATCGGCGACATCGTCCTCGAGGTCCCCGCCACCATGCGGATCTTCGAATCCTTGAACATCGACTACTGCTGCGGGGGCCAGCGCACCCTGGCAGACGCCTGCGCCCACGCAGGCAGGGACCTCCAGGAGGTCCAGGAGCGACTGGCGACGCTCCAGGCCGCGGCGCCCGCGACCTCGGATCCGAAGGTCTGGCAGTCGGCCCCGTTGACGGAACTCATCGACCACATCGAGGCCACCCATCACGCCTTCACCCGCTCGGAGCTGGCGCGGGTCGCGCCGCTGATGGAGAAGGTGCTCAAGGTCCACGGGGACCACCATCCTGAACTGGCCCGCGTCGCCCAGTGTTTCGAAGCCATGGACAGCGATCTGCGGCCCCACCTGGAGAAGGAGGAGCAGATCCTGTTCCCCTTTGTGCGCAACCTGGAAGCAGGCAAACGCACACCCGGGTGCTGCTTCGGCACCGTCCAGAACCCCATCAGGGCCATGCAGAACGAACATGAGCAGGTGGGCGACATCCTGAGGGAACTGCGGACCCTCACCCACGATTACACCGCGCCCGAAGACGCCTGCGGCAGCTATCGCTCCCTGTACCTGGGACTGCGGAACCTGGAGGAGGACCTTCACCTGCACATCTATCTGGAAAGCCATCTGCTGTTCCCGCGGTCCATCGAGCTGGAAGCCGCGCTCTGACCCGCAGCCGTGCCATCATCAAGGCCCCCCGATGTCCAAGCCTCCCGCCCCCTCCCTTTGGCCCCGTGAACACGGCGCCTACGCCCAGCTTGGCGTAGCCCTGGCCTCAGCCTTCGCCCTGGCCCCGGCCCTGCGCAGCGCGGCGCAGGGCCTGCTCACCGCCGCCCTGTTCCTGGCCAGCGAGCCGTTGCTGGTGCTGCTCGGGCGCCGGGGCAATGCGCCCCCCGCCCTGACCGGGCGGGCCTGGGGCCGGTTGGGGCTTCTGGCCGCCCTGGGGGGCCTCTCCGGGGCAGGGGCCTGGATCGGCAGGCCGGGCGCGGGCCTTGGCTCCCTGATCCCCGTGACGCTCCTTGGCCTTTGCCTGTTCGGCCTGTTCCTGGCCCGGCGGGAGCGGACCCCGGCCGGCGAGCTGCTGGCGGCCTGGACCTTCGCCGCCGCGGCCCTGCCCGTGGCGCTGTCCGGGGGCGCGGGAACCCGCGCGGCCGGGAGCTTGGTCGTGCTGCTCGCAGCCGTCTTCACCCTCGGCACCGCCCTGGTCCACGGCCACCTGTTCGCCCTGCGCCAACGCGGCGCCGCCGCCCCGCGCCTGGCCGCGTTCCTGCTGGGGCTGGCGTTCACGGCCGGAGGCTGGGGCCTGGCCGGACGGGCCGTCCTGCCGCGGCTCGCCAGCCTGGCCACCCTGCCCATGACCATGGCAGGCCTGGCCATCTGGCTCTTCCCGCCCGCCCCCCGGCGCCTGAGGGCCGTGGGCTGGGCCGCGGCCGGTTGCGCCCTGGCCGGCGGCGCCCTGGCGGTGACCTGCCTCAGATGGCAAGGCTAGGCCAGGGCCGCGGCGAGATCGGCCTTGGCGTCCTTGCCGATCAGCTTGAGGCCGTATGCTTCCTGCAGCAGCTTGAACACATTGGGGCTGATGAAGGCGGGCGCCGCGGGACCCACGGCGATGTTCTTCACGCCCAGGTGGAGCAGGGTGAGCAGGACGGCCACGGCCTTCTGCTCGAACCAGGACAGGACGATGGTGAGGGGCAGGTCGTTGACCCCGCAGCCGAGCGCCTCGGCCAAGCCCGCGGCCACCTTGATGGCGCCGTAGGCATTGTTGCACTGGCCCATGTCCAGCAGCCGGGGCAGGCC
>CAZVHQ010000061.1:0-18578 GCA_964627225.1 uncultured Mesoterricola sp. | reverse complement strand
TGGTTGGCGATCTCGGTGATCACCGTCAGGATGTTGCCGATCTGCTTGGAATTGGCATTGATCTCCGCCATGCCGTTGACCACTTCGCCCACGGCGGCGCCGCCCTTGTCGGCGGCGCCCTGGGCCTGTTCGAACACCTTGAGGGCGTTGGCGACATTGCTGTAGATGAACTGGGAGGACTGGGCGATGGTGCCGACCCGGTCCGTGGCCTGCTTGACGCTGGTCTTCTGGTTCTCGGCGGTCTGGGCGATGGATCCGGCGGTGGAATCCATTTCGCTCATCCCTGCGCTCATCTGCAGGGTGCCGGAGGCGATGGTGCTGGAGATGGTGACCACCTCGTGGACGATGTTCTGGATGTTTCCCACGAACCGGTTGAAGTTGGCGGACAACTGGGCGATCTCGTCCTTGCCGTCGGCGTCCAGCCGCGCGGTCAGGTCGCCTTCGCCTTCGGAGATGTCATGCATGCCCTGCTTGATGATCTCCAGGGGCTTGACGATGGCGTTGCTGAGCAGGAACGCGGCCGCGAAGCCCAGCACCACCATGCCCACGCCGAGGAGGACCATCAGCAGGTAGCTGAGCCTGAGCTCGCGGTGGATGCTATCGAAGTTCATGACCAGCATGAGGTAGTACTTCTTGGCGGGGTCCGCCCCGGGCAGGGTGATGGGGGTGGCCAGGATCTGGTAGCCGCCCTTGGTGTACTGGGTGCGCCCGGTCTTGGCCAGGGGTTCGGCCATGAAGAAGGGGTCGAGCTTGGGGTCTTCGGTGAACTTCTTCTGGAATTCCACCACCTGACGCTGGCCCGTCACCACCACCACGCCGGCCAGGCTGACATCCTTGTCGGTCTTGATGAAGTTGAGCGCATGTTCGGTGACCCCGGAGAGGTACCGCTCATCGCTGATCAGGTTGGGCGTCACCGCCTCCACCAGCAGGTTGGCCAAGCTGTTGCCCTTGACCTGCATGGACTTGGATTGGGCCTGGCTGAGCATGAAACCGGTCGCCAGGGACGCGGCCAAGCCGAGCACGACGGTGAACGCCAGGATCGAATAGGTCAGTTTTTTCCTGATTGTAAGGTTCTTCCAGAACACCATACAGCTACCCCTAGAATTTTTCCCGGTAGCTTTACATTTTCCGCGCCTTTTTGGCTGCAGGACAGCAAAAAACTTGTAAACCTCCACACGCGTGGGCCGCGGGCACTACCGTGCCAGCTGCTTCAGCAGCTCCTCATCGAGTTCCAGGCCGAAACCGGGGGCGTCGGAGACCGTCAACTGATCCTCTTCGACCCGGGCGCCGCCCTGGACCGGGTTGCGGGCCAAGTCCACGTGGCCGTCCAGATCCACGTGGGTGACGGCCGCTGAACCCAGGGCCAGATGGGCCCCGGCGGTGATGCCGACCAGGGTTTCGGTCATGCAGCCGAGGAGGCAGGGGATGCCGGCGGCCCGCGCGATGGCGAGCACGTCCAGGGCGCGGGAGATGCCGCCGACCTTCTGCAGCTTGATGTTGAACATCGAGCAGGCCCGGGCGCGCACCAGCGCGAGCGCGTCCTCCGGGGTATGCAGCGCCTCGTCGGCCATGACCGGGACGGGGCTGCGCTCGCTCACCCAGCGCAGAGCTTCGATGTCGCCGGCGGGCACGGGCTGCTCGGCGAAGTCGATGCCGGCATCCGCCAGCGCCGTCAGCACGCGCAGCGCGCCTTCACGGTCGTAGCCCTGGTTGGCGTCCACATGCAGGGGGAAACCGGGGCCGGCTGCCGCCCGGACCGCGCGCACCCGCGCCACGTCGAGCTCCGGGTCCAAGCCGAGCTTCAGCTTGAGCTCGGCGTACTGACCGGTGGCAAGGATCGCCCGGGCTTCGGCCACGGTCTGCTCCAGGGGCATGATGCCGATGGTCATGGCGTTGGCGATGCGCTGCCGGCAGCCGCCGAGCAGCGCGCGCACCGGCAGTCCCGCAGCCTTCCCGGCCAGGTCCCACAGGGCGAGGTCGAAGGCGGCCAGGGCGGCCGCATGGTCCCGGCGCCAGGGTTCCAGCAGGGCCAGGAGGCGTTCGCGTTCCAGCGGGTCGTGGCCGGTGACCAGCGGGGCCATGGCGGCCAGGGCGGCGGCTGTGCCGTCCAGGGTCTCATGGCAGACCTCGAAGTTGGGCGCCGCTTCACCCCATCCGGTCAGGCCGGCGTCGGTGGCCAGCTGCACCAGGAACCCGTGGTAGACCGTGCGGGTCGCATAGGCGACCTTGAGTTCCTTGAGCCTGGGGATGCTGATCGGCAGGATCTTGACGCCGGTGATGCGCACGCCTAGCCGTCCTTCCGGACCGAGGCGATCTCCCGGGCGGTGCGCGGCCGGGCCTTGCCGAGGATGCGCGCGCCGTCCTGGGTGATGGTGACGTTCTCCTCGATGCGGATGCCGCTGAAGTCGAAATAGCTTTCCAGCTTCGGGTAGTTGATGAACTCCAGGCAGTGACGGTCCCGCTCCCAGCGCCGGATCAGTTCGGGGATGAAGTAGATGCCAGGCTCCACGGTCAGGACGAAGCCCGGCTGCAGGGGCCGGGCCAGGCGCAGCGACTTCAGGCCGAACTGGGTGCTCTTGGGCTGGCCTTCGTAGCCCACCCAGACTTCCCCGAGGCTCTCCATGTCATGCACATCCATGCCGAGCATGTGGCCCAGGCCGCACGGGAAGAACAGCGCGTGGGCGCCCTGTTCGACCGCGTCGGCCGCGTTGCCCTTCATGAGGCCGAGCGCCTTCAGGCCTTCGACCATGGTGCGGCAGGCCGCCAGGTGGACCTCCCGGAACGGCACGCCCGGCTTGAGGGCGGCGATGGCCCCCAGGTGGGCGCTCAGCACCACCTCGTAGATGTCCCGCTGGCGGTCGGTGAATTCGGCGTCCACCGGGCAGGTGCTGCTGAGGTCGCCGTCATAGTGGGCGGCGGTTTCGGCCCCGGCGTCCAGCAGGTACATCTGCCCGCTCTGGAGCGTCGACAGATAGTGGTGGTTGTGCAGGGTCTCGCCGTGCACCGTGCCGATCACCGGGTAGGCCAGGGTCGCGCCCGCCGCTTGGGCCACCTCGGTGACCTTGGCGGCGATCGCCGCTTCGGTCACGCCCGGCCGGGCCATGCGCATGGCGGCCAGGTGCATGTCCACGCTGAGGTCCACCGCCCGCTCCAGTTCAAGGAGCTCCTCGGCGCTCTTGCGGGCGCGCATCTCCACCACGGCCCGGATCAGCGGCACCGAGGCCTTGGCGGCCAGCTGGTCAGGGTCGATGCCCAGGAGCTTGAACAACTTGAGCTGGTGCTCCGGCCGGTAGGGCGGGAGGAACCGGATGTCTCGGCCGTTCGCTTGCTTCAAGCGGGACGCCAGCTCGGCGGCCCCGGCGGTGGCATCGATGCCGGCGCGCCCGGCCAGTTCGGCCAGGGTCGGCTGCAGGCCGGTCCATACGATATCGTCAAGGGTGAGGTCATCGCCGAAGACCACCGTGCGCCCCTCGTCCAGATCGATCAGGGCCGCGCAGCCCGGGCGGTCCACGCCGAAGTAGTAGAGGAAGCTGCTGTCCTGACGGAACGGGTAGGTATTATCGACATAGTTCATGGAGCTTTCTTCATTGCCCAGGAACAGCAGCAGCCCGGAATCGAACTGGGCTTTCAGGCGATTGCGGCGTTCTACATAAGTCTGGGCAGCGAACATGGTTGTTTCTCCCGGTTGGACCACTCCAGTGTATCCGCTTGACCGCCGGGCGGATTCGCGGCAAGAGCTTCCTTTGCGGCGGGCGTTCGGCGCGATGGATGGTTAAGGGAAGAAAATTATAGGCAATGATAAAAAATTTTCAGTAGCTCTGACTCAGGCCGTGTAACCGAACGGGGGCTTGGCACTATTGTTGGGCCTGAGGCAAAAGCTCGGCCTTAATCAACGGTGAAGGATGGGAAAAAACGATCAGGGGCTATGGCGGCAGTAAAAAAAAGTAAAGCAAAATAAAAATTAATATTTTATTTCAAGAAGAATCCAAAACCATCAAGATGTAAATTAAATATAAATATTAATGACGATCCGCCTTGGACCGCCAGCCTCGCCCCCCGGTTCGCCTGAGCAACCCCAGGGGGTTCCCATGGCGGCCCTCCGCTCCAGGAACGGCTGGCTGGAAGCGCCCTGGCGGTGAGGACGGCAGGTGGATGCCCCCGATGGCCGCCGCAGGACTAAATATCGTAGCGGGAGGCCAATGTTTTACCCATTGTTTAAATATACTATTTATTTAATAATTTAATAATACAAAAAAATTATTTTTTGATGTAAATTCGGAGTCATTTTTTTTGCTAGCCGATGGTTTTTCAGGTCTACAATTGACGTCCAACAAGCATTCTTTTTGGAGGCAACATGAGTCAATTGACCAGAATCGCCACGGCCCTGGTGCCGGCGGCGATGCTCTTTATCGGCACCAGCGCGATGGCCGACGCCAAGTTCCACGTCGGCATCGTGACCGGGACCGTGTCCCAGTCCGAGGACGATCTGCGTGGCGCGGAAGCCCTCATCAAGGAATACGGCTCCGTGAAGACCGGCGGGATGATCCAGCATCAGACCTATCCGGACGACTTCATGTCACAGCAGGAAACCTTCATCTCCAACGTGGTTTCCTTGGCCGACGACCCCAAGATGAAGGCGATCGTTGTCAACCAGGCCATTCCCGGCACGGCTGAAGCCTTCAAGCGGGTCCATGCCAAGCGCAAGGACATCTTCTGTCTGGCCGGCGAAGCCCACGAGGATCCCCTCGTGATCTCCGGCGCCGCCGACTTCGTCGCGTCCAACGACTTCGTCTCCCGCGGCTACACGATCATCTGGGCCGCCAAGCAGATGGGCGCCAAGACCTTCGTGCACATCTCCTTCCCCCGGCACATGTCCTACGAGAGCATGGGACGCCGCCGGTCGATCATGGAAGCGGCCTGCAAGGACCTGGGCCTCCAGTTCGCCTTCGAAACGGCTCCTGATCCGACCTCTGATGTGGGGGTCGCCGGCGCCCAGCAGTTCATCCTCGAGAAGGTTCCCGCGTGGCTCAAGAAGTACGGCCCCCACGGCGAGAAAGTCGCCTTCTTCTGCACCAACGACGCGCACACCGAGCCCCTGCTGAAGCAGCTGCTGGCCTCCAAGAACGGCCTGTTCGTCGAAGCCGATCTGCCTTCCCCCCTCATGGGCTATCCCGGCGCCCTCGGTCTGGACCTCTCCAAGGAAGCGGGCAATTTCCCCGCCATCCTGAAGAAGGTTGAAGCCGGCGTGGTCGCCAAGGGCGGCGCCGGCCGGTTCGGCACCTGGGCCTTCAGCTACGGCTACACCGTCAGCGCCGGCCTCGGCGAATATGCGATCCGGGTCATCAACGGCAAGGCCAAGCGGAACAACCTGCCTGACCTGTTCGCGGCCTACGGCAAGTACACCCCCGGCGCCAAGTGGAACGGCGCGTTCTACACCGACACCAACACCGGCGTGCGCACCAAGAACATGGCCCTCGTCTACATGGACTGCTATGTGTTCGGCGGCCACAACGGCCAGCACTTCCTGACCACCACCGCCCAGAAGGTGCCTGAGAAGTACTACACCATCAAGAAGCATTAAGCTCTGAAGCAAGCCTGAAGACCGGGGGGACCGTTTGGTCCCTCCGGTTTTTTGGGTTCTACTTGGGCGTCCGTCGTCTTGTGCCTCGCGCCGACCCAACGCGGGTCCCGGGACCAGGCCCTGACCCACCGGTACTCGGAACTCTAAAAACGTGCTCGCAAGCTGCGCGCGCTTTTAGATTCCGAGTTTGCCGTAGAAGCCGCGCATAGCGATGGATTCGGTGCTTTAGCGACAAGGGGGTGGAAGGCGATTCCACTTGGGTTGGGCGAGACGAACGCCCCCCCTCCAGTCGGCTTCGACGGCAAACTCGGGATTTAAGATCGCGCGCAGCTTGCGAGCACGATCTTAAATTTCCGAGTACCGGTGGGTCAGGGCCTGGTCCCGGGACCCGCGTTGGGTCGGCGCGAGGCACAAGACGACGGACGCCCAAGTAGAATCAGTCCCAGGTCCAGGTTCTCAGGGAAAGGCTGCCGTGCTGCCAGCCCTGGTACACCGACCGGGGTGACGCACCGCCGGCGGCGCCAAGGCTGAAGAAGAGCGGATCGAAGTGCTCAGTGGTGGGCACCGCCTTGGCATAGCCGGGCGCCTGGCGGGACGCCTCGAACAGGGCCGGGGTGTCCTGGGCGCCCAGGTGGTCGGCGATCCAGCGTTCGAAGCCCATCGCCCAGTCGTCGGGGGCAGGGTGGTCGGACCAGTCCAGCAGCCGCAGGTTGTGGACGATGCCGCCGCTGCCGATGAACAGCACCCCCTCCTGGCGCAGGGGGCTGAGCAGCCGGCCCAGCTCGAACACCTGCCCGGGCGTCCGGGGGATGGGCAGCGATACCTGGATGACCGGCAGCTCGGCTTCGGGGAAGGCGGCCCGCAGGGGCACCCAGGCCCCGTGGTCCAGGGGGCGGCGCGGGTCCAGCCGGGCCTCCATGCCGCCGGCCTGGAGCAGGGCGGCCACCCGGGCGGCGAGGGCCGGGGCGCCCGGGGATGGGTAGCGCATCTGATACAGGGCTTCGGGAAATCCACCGAAATCATGCAAAGTCTCCGGGAGCTCGGCCGCCATCACCTGGATGGGCCCGACGCTTTCCCAGTGGGCACTGAGCACCAGGATCGCCTGGACTCCCCGCAGGGCGCCAGCCCAGTCCTGCAGGGCGGCCGCCCAGGCGCCGCCATCCAGGGCGAGGGTCGGGGCGCCGTGGGATACGAACAGGACCGGCTGGACTTGGCTTGTCACGGAAGCCTCCAATGAATCCAAAGACAGCTTATGCCGGGACAGGTATCCGCGGCCATCGTTAATCCATAGGCTATGCTGGTGTGTCTGGAGGTGGTCATGGCATGGTTGAAGGTTAAAATCTCGGCGGAAGATGTGGCCAAGGGGCTGCACACCCATCTGCAGGAAAAATTCCAGGCGGCCACGGGGCGGATGCGCGGCGCCAAGGATGTGGCGATGTTCGGGCCCCGGGATCCGGCCGGCGAGTATGTCTGCTATTTCTCCCCGGGGTGCGTGCCCCTGGTCGGGGACTTCCTGAAGGCCAGGGGGGCGGTGGAATGCGAAGCCCCGCCCAGCCATGAGGTTCGCCTGCTGGTGGGGGATGCCGGCGCCCTGAAATAGAATCTCCGGGCGATCCGGCCGCGCTGGCTACAATGCATGAAACCCCATCATTGGAGCGGTGATGCAATCCTTCGGTTGGATCAAGGCAGGAACCTGGCTGCCCGGGCGGCTGGCGTGGCTGCCCATTCCGCTGCTGATGGCCGCCATCGCCGGCATCTGGGTGGTGGAACCGAGCGCCACCTGGCACTTCCCGCCCCTGTTCTGGCTGCTGGCCTATGGCCCGGTGATCATCGCGATCGGCGCCATCGTCCTGCCGACCGCCCGCGCCTTCCTGGACGGCGGCCAGCGCAGTGTGCTCATGCTGGGGTGCGGGGTGTGGGTGTTCTCGCTGGGGGTGATGGGCGGAGCCGGCGCGGCTTCGCGCAGCCTGAACCTGAACTGGACCATCTACAACCTGGCCTTCCTGCTGTCGGCCCTGTGCCATGTGGCCGGGGTGGCCGCCGCCTCCCGCGGCAGGATCCGGCTGGATCATGCCCTGCCCTGGCTGGTGTCGGTCTATCTGGGCAGCCTGGCGGCGGTGGGGCTGATCGCCTGGGGTGCCTTCGCCGGCGCCATCCCGCCGTTCCACCACGCCGGGCGGGGCGGGACGCTGCTGCATGACGTCGTGGTGCTTGCCACGGTGCTGCTGTTCCTGGTGAGCGCCGGCCTGCTCTGGCAGACCCACCGCCGGGCCCCGTCGCCCTTCCTGTCCTGGTACGCCCTGGGCCTGGTGCTGATCGCCACCGGCCTGGCCGGCTCCATGCTCATCGATGCGGGGGATTCGCCCATGCAGTGGGTCACCCGCTCCGCCCGGGCCTGGGGCACCGTCTACCTTTGCCTGGCGGTGCGGTACGGCAGCCGTGCCGGCCGTGCCGGCCAGACGGCGCTGGCGGCCGTGGCCCAGGCCTGGCGGGAGCGCGCGTTCACCAGCTGGCTGCGCCAGTGGCGGCCGGTCGGCTGGGGCCTGCGCTACGGCTCGGCGGTGCTGGCGGTTTTCATCGCGTTCCTCATGCGCCTGGGTTCGTCCGCCTGGGCCGGCCCCGGGTTGCCTCCGTACGTCACCTTCTACCCGGCGGTCATGACGGTGGCGATGGTGGCCGGCTTCGGGCCGGGCCTGCTGGCCTCGGTCCTGGCGGGGCTGATGGTGCAGTACTGGGTGCTCGAGCCGGTCGGGCAATTCGCCATCGCCTCCCCCGTGGATCGCCTGGGACTGGTGATCTTCATGATCATGGGCGTGTTCATGTGCGTGGTGGCCGAACTCTACCGGCATGCCCGGGACAAGGCCGCGTCCTACGACCGCGAGGCGGCCCTGGGCGAGCGGCTGAAAGAGGAGGCCCGGCGCAAGGACGATTTCCTCGCCGTGCTGGCGCACGAACTGCGCAACCCGCTGACCCCCATCCGCAACGCCGTCTACCTGCTCAGGAAGCAGACCCCGAACCCGGAACCGGTCTACACCATCATCGAACGGCAGGTGGTCCATCTGGGACGCCTGGTGGATGACCTGCTGGATGTCTCCCGGATCAGCCGCGGCAAGGTCCATCTGAAGCTGGAAGCGACCGATCTGGCGGCGACCGTGCGCGGCGTCATCGCCGACTACCAGCCGGTCCTCGATGAGCACGGCCTTGCCCTGGAGGCGGGTTGGCCCGCCGAGCCGGTCTGGATCGCGGCGGACCATGCGCGCGTCGTCCAGATCGTCAGCAACCTGCTGCACAACGCCATCAAGTTCACCGATCCCGGCGGCACGGTCAGCGTCGCGGTGGGGCTGGATCAGCCCGGCTGGTGCCTGGTGCGGATCAAGGACAACGGCCAGGGAATCCGACCTGAGCAGCTTGATTCGGTCTTTGAGCCGTTCATGCAGGCCAAGGAGACCATTGGCCGCTCGGAGGCCGGGCTCGGGCTCGGCCTGGCTCTGGTCAAGGGGCTGGTCACCCTGCACGGCGGCACGGTCGCGGCCCGGAGCGAAGGACCCGGCCGGGGGGCGGAATTCACCGTCCTGCTGCCGCTGCTCCAGGGCGCCACCGGTTCCGCGCCGGCGCGGCGGGCCGGGGACGGGCAGGCCGGCGACGCCCGCCGCGTGCTGATCGTCGAGGACCTGGTCGACAGCGCCTTGACTTTACGGTTATTACTGCAAATGCAGGGACATATGGTGGAAATCGCCCAGGACGGGCGGACCGGGCTGGACAAGGCGGCCAGCTTCCTGCCCGAGATCATCCTTTGCGACATCGGCCTGCCCGGCGAGCTGAGCGGCTACGACGTGGCGCGGAGCATCCGGGCCATGCCCGGGCTGCGGGACATTCAGCTGGTCGCCCTGAGCGGATTCGGCTCGCCGGAGGACAAGGCCATGGCGGCCGAGGCCGGGTTCGACCTGCATCTGACCAAGCCGGTGGATCCCGCCAGGCTGGGGCCGGTGCTGGCTACACCAGCTGCGCGGTCCGTTCCACCAGGCTTTGCATCCCCTTGCCCTTGAGGATGTAGCCGTTGATGTGCAGCTGGCCCATCCGCTCCACCAGGGATTCCTCCCCGTGGGAACTGCACACCAGGATCTTCACGTTGTGGAAGTTCGGGTCCTCCCGGATCACCTTGACCAGGGTTTCGCCGTTGCAGTTGGGCATCCAGTAGTCGGTCAGCACCAGGTCCGGGTTGAACGCGTAGAGGGCCTTCAGCACTTCGAAGATGGACAGGGGGTCCACCGCCAGCACGGTATGGCCGGCCTCGGTCAGCGGAGCGCTGGCCAGCATGCGGAACATCTTGCTGTCGTCTACCACCAGAATCCTGGCCATGGGGGGGCTTTCCAAAAGGCGTGCGCGTCAAAGGCCCTGGATGCCTTCCAGCAGTTCGTCCAGGGCGGTCGTGAAAGGGGGCCAGCAGGCCAGGTCGTCCTTGGCGGCGATCGCCTGCTCCAGGTCGGCGATGGCCGAAGGCAGCCGGGTCGCGCCCAGCATGCCGGCGGCGCCCTTGAGGGAATGCAGGCTGGCCAGGCACGCGCCGGTGGCGCCGGCGTCCCGCAGCTTGCGGTAGTCCGCGCCTGCGGTCAGGTATTCTTCCCGGAAGGCGTCCAGCAGCATCTTCAGGGTCGCCCAGTTGTTGTTCAGGCTCTTGAGGGCATGCTCCAGGTCGAGGCCGGGCAGCGCGGCCGGGATGCCGGTCTGGGCCGCCGGGGCCGGCGCCGCCCGCCCCAGCAGGTCGGCCAGGAGTTGCGGCAGCGCCTCCTCGACCGTCTCGTCCTTGGTCATGACCGCGTCCAGGCCCGGATGGCGGGCCAGTTGCCCGGTCTCGTCCTGGCCGGTGAGCAGGATGAAGGGCTGCGTGAAGCCTTGCTGGCGCACGGCGTCCAGCAGGGCCAGGCCATCCATGCCGGGCATGTTCATGTCCGAAACGACGGCCCGGATCGAGGCGTCCCCGGCCAGGAGCGCCAGCGCGGCCGCACCGCTCTCCTCGATGAGCACGGCGAAGCCGGAGGCCTCCAGGGCCATGCCGGTGAGTTCAGCGGTCAATCGGTGATCATCCACAACCAGGATCGTGGCATTCGACTCGCTCATGATGGTCGGTCCTCGGATTCAGCTTTTCAACATGCTAGCAAGGTTCAATGCTAAAATGCCGCAACGCCACGAAATACTGCCAAGGAAATGCCGATGCCCCCTTCCGAACAGCCAGCCGTCGGCGCGCGCCTCCTGGAGGAGGTCAAGGCCCTCCGGCTCGACCAGGATGTGGCGGAGGTGGCCGAGGAATGGGTCAAGATCGTCCTGTTCCGCGCCGGTTCGGGGCGCTATGCGTTTTATGGCCATAACATCCGGGAGATCCTCAGCGGCAACGAGATCTACTGGGTTCCGGGCCTGCCGGAATTCCTGCCGGGGCTGATCAATGTCCGGGGCGACATCGAATCGGTCATCGACATCCAGTGCCTCCTGGGCGAACCCCGCGCGGGGGCGGGGGAGCCGGGGCTGATCGCCATGGCCGTCGGCAAGAACTTCCGCTCCGGGATCATGGTGGACGCGGTCGAGGACGTGGTGGACATCCCGGTGAGCTCGATCCATCCGCCGCTCATCACCCTGGGGGAAGGGGTGGGCGACCTGGTGGCCGGCCAGATCCAGCTGGGCAAGAGCCTGATCCCCCTCCTGGACATCGAAAAACTGCAGGGCAGGGTCACCTTGTGACCCCGCCCGACCTGCGCGTCCACCTGCTGCTGTTCCGGCTCGGGCAGGCGCGGTTCGCTGTCCTGGCCAGCCAGATCGAAACCCTGCGCGCCCATGACGCCAGCGGACCGGCCCGCTGGTGCCACGCCCTGCTTGGCTTTCCCGCAGCACCGAGCTACCGCGCCCCGACCGAGGCCCTGGTGTCCGGGACCTGGATCGTGCTTGACGCCATGGAGGAACTGCTGGATATCCCGCTGGAAGCGATCCGGCCGTTCCCCGACCTGGTGGAACCGTTCAGCCTCAGGCGCGGCCTGTGGGGCATCCTGCCGAACCAGGGCCAGCTCATCTTCCTGGTGGATTTGCAGCAGATGGTTAAACCGGATACCATCCTGCAACCGGACCCAGTTGCACATTCCAAGCTAGTTTGAAGCCTATCCTCAGACGAAAGGTGCTGGGGTTCGTCACTCTGTCGTTCCTGGTGCAAAGGCGCAAAAAATGAAGATCAGCAAACGGTTGACCCTCGGCTTCGGTTTGAACCTGTTCTTTCTCGTACTGGTCGGGGGGCTCGGCCTGCACGAGACGAACCATGTGGCCGCGATCAACAACCACCTGATCGAAGTGGACGCCAAGCTGTCCAACGACGCCCAGCGCCTGCGGGCCAACATCAACACCATGCGCCGCTTCGAGAAGGACGCCTTCCTCAACATCGGCGACTTGTCCAGGGTCAAGGACTACCAGCGCCAGTGGCAGGAGGTGCGGGACCGCACGCAACAGATCCTGGGGGAGATGAACAAGCTGGAGACGACGCCGGAAGGCATGGGCAATCTGGCCGGCATCTCCAAGAGCATCGCCGACTACGACAAGGGCTTCAAGGAAGTGCTGGGACGGATCTATGAGGGCAAGGTCAGCAGCGCGAAGGCGGCGAACGAGACGATCGGGCCGTTCAAGGAGAACATCCACGGCGCGGAGGATGCCATCACCAACAGCACCCTGAAGAAGGACCAGACCCTGGCGCGGGTCAACCAGGACGTGCAGGACGCCGTCCGCACCGTCAGGACGGTCATGCTGACCTCGCTGCTGCTGGCCCTGGTCATCAGCGGCATCCTGTTCTACCGGCTGCTCCATTCCATCCGGCAGCCGCTGGAGGCCATCGAACTCCTGGTGGTGGACATCGGCCAGGGCGAAGGCGATCTGAGCCGGCGGCTGAACTACCGGGGCAGGGACGAGCTGGGGGCCATCTGCAGCGGCTTCAACCTGTTCGTGGAACACCTGAACCGGATCATCGGCATGGTCGCCGGGGTGACCGCCGAGCTCTACATCCAGGCCGACAGCATCGCCGCCGCCGTGAGCATGCAGTCCGGCTCCTCGGCCGAACTTTCCAGTTCGGTGGCGGAAATCGCCTCCACCATGGAAGAGCTTTCCTCCAGCGCCAGCCAGGTGGCCCAGCACAGCCACGGCGTGGTGGCCCGGGCCGACGAGACCCTGGCGGAGACCCGGGTCGGCGCCGGCGAGGTGGAGAACCTCACGGCCAGGATCAACGACATCAGCGAAGACCTCCAGGCCAACCTGGTCGCGATCGTCGAGCTTGGAAGCAAGTCAAAGGAAATCAATAAGATCATGGCCATCATCAACAACATCGCCAGCCAGACCAAGCTGATCGCCTTCAACGCGGCGCTGGAAGCGGCCAGCGCCGGAGAAGCGGGCAAACGCTTTGGCGTGGTGGCCCTGGAGATCCGCCGGCTGGCGGACAACGTGGTGGAATCCACCGCCGAGATCGAGGGCCGGATCACCGAGATCCTGGACACGGTGAACCGGCTGGTGATGTCCTCGGAAAAGACCACCGGGCGGATCATGGAGGGCCAGGAACATGCCCGGCACACGGTGCACGTGCTGAACAACGTGCTGGAGAAGGTGGAGGAGTCCACCGACGCGGCCCGGCAGATCTCCCTGTCCACCCAGCAGCAGCAGATCGCCAGCAACCAGGTGGTGCTGGCCATCAAGGACATCGTCCAGGGGGCCCGGCACTCCACCGAAGCCATCAAGAAGATGAACTCGGTGACCGGCGAAGTGTCCAAGCTGGCCGGCAACCTCAAGGCCCTGGTCA
Source organism: uncultured Mesoterricola sp. (assembly GCA_964627225.1). Taxonomy (GTDB): domain Bacteria; phylum Acidobacteriota; class Holophagae; order Holophagales; family Holophagaceae; genus Mesoterricola. The sequence goes on along the minus strand of CAZVHQ010000061.1, from coordinate 5,181 downwards.
CGACCTTCAAGCTGGACGCCGCGGATGCCGGCTCCGGCTCCGGTCAGGGGTAGCCGCGATGTCCGCCGCGGGGGCCATCAGGGTCTTGATCGTCGATGACAACCGGACGACCCGGAAGGTCATCCGCATGGCGCTGGAATCGGAGGGGATCTGCGTGGCGGGGGAGGCGGGCAACGGCCTGGAGGCCGTCAGCCAGGTCCTGGCCCTGCATCCGGATCTGGTCACCATGGATCTGGAGATGCCGGTGTTGAACGGCCTGGACGCCATCGACCGGATCATGGCCGAGCATCCGGTGCCGATCCTGGTGGTCGCCGCCCAGGTCGGGGTGCGCACCGCCTTCAGCGCCATTTCCAAGGGCGCCCTGGACGTGCTGGAACTCCAGGCCCAGCCGGGCGCGCCCTGGCCGGCGCTGCTCAAGAAGGTCCGGCTGCTGGCCAAGGTGGACATCGCGGCCCATCTGGCCGCCATGAAGAACCGCGACCGGCCGGCCCCTCCCCCCGTTCCCAAGCCGGTGTTCGTGGGCCGGAAGGCGCACTCGGTGGAGAGCCTGGGCATCGTGGCCATCGCCGCCTCCACCGGCGGTCCCCAGGCGCTCCAGGTGCTGTTCGGCCAGCTTCCCGCCTTCCCTTGTCCCATCGTGGTGGCCCAGCACATGACTTCGGGCTTCAACAAGGGGATGACCGACTGGCTGGACGGGACCGCCGCCCTGGCCATCCGGGAAGCTGAGGACGGCGAAACCCTCCGCGCCGGCACCGTCTACCTCAACCCGCCGGAATACTCCATGCGGATCACCGCCGAGGGCGTGGTGCAGCTCGAGGAGCCCGCCGCCCATCTGATCTACCACCCTTCCTGCGACTTCATGCTGAAATCCGTGGCCAAGGCCTACCAGGGCCGCGCGGTGGCGGCCATCCTGACCGGCATGGGCAGCGACGGCGTGGCCGGCATGCGCGCCATCAAGGCCGCCGGCGGCCTCACCCTGGCCCAGGACGAGGCCACGTCGGTGGTGTTCGGCATGAACCGGCTCGCGGTGGAGAACCAGTGCATCGACAAGGTGATCTCGCTCCATGACCTGGCCGCCGAACTGCTGCGCCTGGCCGCGCCGGCGCCCCGGTAGCCTATGGCCGCCTTGATTCTCGAACCCGAACTGGCCCCTTTCAAGGAACTGCTGCTGCGCTCCTGCGGCTTCAGCTTCGCCAATGACCGGGAAAGGACCCTCCAGGAGGGCCTGGACCAGCGCATGGGCCTGCGCGGCGCCGCCAGCGCGGCGGACTACCTGGCCGCGCTCCGGGAGGACCCGGCCGAGCTGGACCGGCTGGTGGAGCTGCTCACCGTCAACGAGACCTATTTCCTGCGCGAGCCGGGGCATCTCAACCTGCTGGTGGACAAGCTGGTGCCGGAACGGCGGGCGGGGCAACCGGGCCCGGTGCGCATCCTGTGCGCCGGCTGTTCCACCGGCGAAGAACCCTATTCCGTGGCCATGCTGCTCCAGGACCGGAGCTGCCTGGCCGGCGTGGCCATCACCGGGGTGGACATCGACGCCGTCGCCATCGCCAAGGCCCGCCAGGCCACCTACGGCCGGCATTCGTTCCGCGGCATGGACCCGGAATTCGAGGCCCGGCATTTCGAGGCGGCCGGCCCCCTGGAGCAGCGGGTGCGGGAAGCGGTCCGCGGCCGGGTGGCCTTCGCCGAGCTGAACCTGCTCGCCCCCAGCTACCCCGCCGAGCTGGAGCAGCAGGACATCATCCTGTACCGCAACGTCTCCATCTACTTCCCCAGCCAGGTCCAGGAGGACATCTTCCGGCGCCTGGCGGCCCTGCTCAAGCCCGGCGGCTACCTGCTGGTGAGCGCCACGGAAACCCTGTTCCATGATCTCGGCATCCTGTCCCTGATCGAACGGGACTCCCTCTACCTGTTCAGGAAAAGTCCGGAATTCGCCATCCAGGACCGGCGCCAGAGCCGTCGGCCGCCCGAGCGTCCCGTGGCCCCGGCCGCCCGGCCTTTCGCGCCGTCCGCGCGCCGGCCGGCGCCGGTCGCCGAGCCGGCGCTGGGGCGCACCCGCAGCCTGTTCGACGACGCCCTGGAGTGCGCCCGCGCCCGCAGCGAGGCCCGGGCCCTGGCCCTGCTCGACGCCCTGCTGCGGGAGGACCCGGGCCACGTCAAGGCGCATTCCCTGAAGGCCAGCGTGCTGATGACCAGCGCGCGCCATGCGGAGGCCGGGGTGGTTTGCGAAGCGGCCCTCGCCCTGGATCCGCTCTGCCTGGAGGCCTGCCTCATGCTCGGCATCATCGCCCGCCAGAAGGGGGACGACCTGGCGGCGCTCAAGCGGTTCCGGGAGGCCATCTACCTGGAGGCCTCCTGCTGGTTCGCCCACTACAGCCAGGCGGAGATCCTGCTCGCCAAGGGGGAGCAGTCCCGGGCCCGGACCAGCTTCGAGGCCGCCCTGCGCATCCTGGCCGCCGGGGCCTACCAGCAGGGTTTCTTCCCGCTCTCATTCAACGCCGGGGAATTCATCACACTGTGCCGGCACAAGCTCGCCCTTCTGCAGAAGTAGGAGAACCATGGCCCTGGACTTGTCGAAATTCCTGGCCCGCTTCGTGGAAGAGGCTCGGGATCATTGCGCCAAGCTGTCGGACGGCCTCCTGAACCTGGAGCAGGCGGCGGACCAGACCGAGGCCATCCACGCCCTGTTCCGCTCCGCCCACACCATCAAGGGTTCGGCCCGGATGCTCAAGCTGACCGGGGTGAGCGAGCTGGCCCACAGCATGGAGGACGTGCTCGACGCCCTCCGGTCCGAGCGGATCGCCTTCACGCCCGCGCTGTCCGACCCCCTGTTCCGGGGCGTGGACGCGCTTCTGCTCATGCTTGACCAGTGCGTCCCGGGCACCCAGCCCGCGGCCCCCGAGGCCCTGTGCCTGGAACTGAAGGCCCTGGGCGGCGCCCCGGCGCCGGCCGGCGAGGCGGCCCCGGCCTTGCCCGTGCCGCCCGCCCCGGCCGCGCCCATGCCGGTTCCGGCGGAGCCGGCCGCCCCCAGGGCCGAGTACCTGCGCATCCGCGCCACCAAGCTGGACGACCTGATCCAGCTCATGGGCGAGATGGTTTCCGAGCACGGCCGGTTCCGGCGCGAGATCCTGCGCCTGCGCGAGCTGGACCGGAGCGCCGGCCAGTGGACCGGGGCTGCGAACCCCAAGGACCTGGCGCACCGGGAAACCCTGGCCGCCCTGCACGAATCGGTGGGGATGGTGAAGGACGCGGTGAGGATGCAGGACCACCTCATCGCCGAACTGCAGGACACCACCCTCACCATGCGCATGCTGCCCCTGTCGACGGTGTTCGACCCGCTGCGCCGGACCGTCCGCGATCTGGCCAGGGAGCACGGCAAGGACATCGACTTCCAGATCGACGGCGGCGAGACCGAACTGGACCGCAAGATCATCGAGCAGCTGGGCGACCCGCTGGTGCACATGATCCGCAACGCCCTCGATCACGGCCTGGAAGCCCCGGAGGAGCGCCGGCAGGCCGGCAAGCCGGAGCGCGGCAGCCTGCGGTTGTCCGCCTGCTATGAGGGCGGCTGCGTGATCATCGAGCTGCGCGACGACGGCCGGGGGATCGACACCGCCAGGCTCCGGGCCAAGGTCCTGGCCACCCGGATCATGGATGCCGAAGCCCTGGAACGCCTGTCCCCGGCGGAAGTGCTCAACCTGATCTTCCTGCCGGGCCTGAGCACCAGCCCGGTGATCACCGACCTGTCCGGGCGGGGCGTCGGCATGGATGTGGTGCGCAAGAACATCGTCGAGGGGTTGAAGGGCACCATCACCATCGACACCCAGCCCGGCGCCGGCACCACCTTCCACCTGAGGCTGCCGCTCAACCTGGCGATCTTCCCACTCTTCCTGGTGCGGCTCGGCCCCCGGACCTGTGCCATTCCGACCATCTCCATCGTGGAGATGCTCGCGGTGCCGCCGGAGGAAATCGTCGAATTCGTCGGCCGGCGGACCATTCGCCGGCAGGAGCGGACCCTGCCGGTGGAAGACCTGGCGAGCCTGCTCGGGCTGCCCCCGCTCGACCTGTCCGGCGCGGGCAAGGTGAACATCGTGATCGTCCATGACGGCGCGGACCAGCTCGGCTTCATCGTCTCCGACATCCTCAGCCGGGAAGAGCTGGTGGTCAAGCCGGTGCCGCTGCACCTCAAGAACCTGAAGCTGGTCAACGGGGTCACCGTGGGCACCGGCAACCAGGTGATCAACGTCCTGGATGTGCCCGAACTGGTGAAGGCCGCGCGCCACGCGGTGGATCCCGGCCAGGCCCCGGTCGGCCGGGCCGCGCCGCGGCGCCCGTGCATCCTGGTGGTGGACGACTCCCTGAACACCCGGGAGATCGAAAAGGACATCCTGGAAGCCAACGGCTACCAGGTCCAGACCGCCGAGGACGGCCAGGACGCCCTGGAGCAGACCCGGGAGAAGCTGTACGACCTGGTGCTCACCGACGTGGAGATGCCGCGCATGGACGGCTTCACCCTCACCGAGCGCCTGCGCGCCGATGAGCGCTACCAGACCGTGCCGGTCATCATCGTCACCTCCATGGCCAAACCCGAGGACAAGATGCGCGGCGTCCGGGTGGGCGCGGACGCCTACCTGCTGAAGAACGCCTTCGACCAGTCCAGCCTGGTGGATACGGTGCGCAACCTGATCGGCTAATCCGTTCCGGATTCCATCCCCGAGCGCTGCTGGGCGGCATCCACCCCCGTGGACGCGCCCTCGCCGGTGGTGATCGCCTTGGCCTTGCCGGTATCCAGCGTGCCGATCAGCCTGGACACCGCGTTGCCGATCAGGCCGATCTCCGCGTACTGCTCGAGGCGGGTCCGGGAATCGGCGATATCCAGGTTGCGCATGGTCAGCTGGCCGATCCGGTCGGTCGGCCCGAACGCGGCGTCCTCGACCCGCTCCATCGACAGCTTTTCGGGGTGGTAGGACAGGGCGGGGCCGGTGGTGTCCAGGATCGAGTAGTCCTCGCCGCGGCGCAGCCGCAGGGTCACCGCGCCGGTGATGGCCGAACCGACCCAGCGCTGGATCGATTCCCGCAGCATCAGGGACTGCGGGTCCAGCCAGCGGCCCTCGTAAAGCAGCCGGCCGAGCCTGCGGCCCTCGTTGTGGTAGTTGGCCACGGTGTCCTCGTTGTGGATCG
>CAZVHQ010000060.1:0-20031 GCA_964627225.1 uncultured Mesoterricola sp. | reverse complement strand
TGGAATCCCGGCCGGCCTATACCGCCGGTTACCCACACGAAATAGCGACGGACCTGGAAGTAGGTCTCCGCCGCCTTCTCCCTGCCAGGCGCGAAGGCCTCCAGGATGGAGTTGTGAGACTGGGTCAGCTCCCAGCAACTGCCCCGCTTGGATCGGCACAGGGCCTTGAACTCGTTGTCCCGGGGCGTGGCGCTGGTCTGGCACTCGTCGGCCATCAGGAAGGTGGGGCAGTAGCCGATGGTCTCCCCGAACCGCGGGGGCACGATCAGCTTGCCCCGCGCATCCACCGCGCCGCGGCGCAGCACCGCGTCCTGCCACTGGGACTTGAGGGAGACCTGGATGAAAGTGGCGGCGTCGAACCAGCTCACCTTGCTCATCTGCAGGCCCAGGATCTTGCCGTAGTCGAGAATCTGGTCAAACCCGGTGAACACGTGGTCCTGGGGCCGGACCACGCCCCGTTCATTGTCCAAGTCCTCCCGGCGCGGCCAGGGGCAGCAGGGCCCGGTGAAGTATTCCTCCCGGGTGGGGCAGAAGACCTTCCGCAGCTCCGGGTACTTGAACATGTCGATCCCGGCCTTGGCGCAGCTCTCCAGGGATCCCCGCAGGTTGAGGCTCATGCCCTCACGCCGCTTCAGGATGGACCGCCAGCGCCGCTCCACCTCCAGGAGTCGCGCAGGGTCGTGGGCCTGGCGGTTGAGGGCCTTCTCCTGGAGCTGGTCCTGGAGGTCGTCGTTGATGAGCACCTCCAGATACTCGAACAGGGTGTAGTAGCCGGTGGCGTCGTCCAGAAGGGCCAGGTAGTCCATCACCAGCTCCTTGGGCGCCGTCTCCCAGAAGGGGTCGCTCACGGTGGCCCCCCGGTTAAAGTTTCTGATGATCCAGCCCAGCTGGTAGCCCACCGCCCATGGGGCCAGGTTGGGGTTGTAGATGACGTTCCAGACCAGGTTCCCGCCCGGGCCGATCCGGAGGATGTCCTGCTCCCGGCCCCAGTCCCAGGCGAAGGCCTCGGCCGCCTGGACGAAGTCCCCCTTCTCGTCCAGCAGGAGGCCGCTGTACTTCCATTCTTCCTCCCTGATCCGCCCATCGGGCATGCGCACCGGCACCGGCCGGCGGAAGCCCAGCATCTGCTTCAGGCAGGGGTAGGCTACGGCGGCGGTCTTGCCCGACCCGATCCCTCCGGTCACGAAGACCCCTGTGTACTGGGCCTCCTCCGGCAGGGTCAGCCAGCGAGGCTTGAGTTCCGGGTCCCGTTCCGACGGCACCCGGGCCCCATCCCGGGCTTGCAGTTCGCCCAGGATGACGGTGAAGCCCTCCCGGGTATAAGGCCAAGGCGGCAAAGGCCGTTTTTCCTGCTCCAGGTCCTTCTTGCCGGCCTCCCCCTTCTCAAGGCGGACAAGGGTGAGCCTGGCGAAGTTCCGGACCACCCGGGTCAGCCATAGGGCGTTCAGCACGGTGCTGGCTACCGTGAGGACCAGGTAGAACGACCCGGCGGCCGCCACGTCAGGATTCGTCCAAAAGCCGGCGGTGCAGGGGGGCCGGCCAGGGGCAGGCGGTGGCGAGCCAGCGCAGGGCGAAGTAGCCCCCCGCGGCGGCAGCGGCCACCAGGAAGACCCGCAGGGTGTCCAGGAAGACCAGGACCGGCGGCGTGTTGCGGAGATACGACCGTAGATAGGTCAAAGAATCGCCCCTTTCTTCCGGTCCTTGTTAGCTCCCAAGGCTGCCCGGTCAAGGCCGACCCCGCGCAGGGCTGCAGCCTCGCCGGCCTGGTGCGCCTCCAGCCAGACCTCGAACCTGCGAACATACACGCCTGTCCCCAAGGAGAACAGGAAGAGCACCAGAAGCCCGCCGAGGACATCAGGCAGGGCGGCCTGGAGCAGGACCAGGCGTTCTTCGAAATCGGCCGGGAGGAAGAGCCGGCGGTTGGCCCCATCCGACTTGGCGCCCGGGCCCCGGCCAATCCTTCCGGCCTGGAAAGCCTTCCGGACCGGGTGGTTCTGCCAGGCATACCACCCGAACCAGCACGCCATGGCCAGGCAACCCAGGGTATGGAGGACCCGGATGGGATGCAGCCGCCGACCTGGATCTGCCGCCATCAGATGCCCCTCGCAATCCCCGGCAGATCCCGGTCAAGGTCCAGCTGCCGCTGGAAGGACTTCTGGATGCCCTCTGCCAGGGCCGGCACCTGGTCCCGCCGGGTGGCCCATTCCGGTCCATCGGCCATTAGGCCGGCCTTGCGCGCTTCCTCCACCGCGCCCCGCACGGCGACGGGCGGAAGGCTCCTCAACCGCTCCTCCCGGAAGGGGTCTTCCAGCCCGCATGCGCGGATCCGGGCGGACACCTTCTGCAGGTCCGGTTCCAGGGCCTTGAACGCCCGGGGCACGTTGAGCCTGGCCGCGGAGGCTTCCCGCTCCAGCAGGGTGGCCTGGTCGGCCTGGAAGCGTGTCAACTCGCGCTCGTCCCCCGGGTTCATTTCAGGACCCGGACGAGAAGGTCCGCGGTCACCAGCACCCCCAGCGTCCCCCCGATCCAGGTCAGGGGTTGCATGGCCTTCAGCAGCCGTCCGATCGGTTCCTCCAATGTGATGCCCGCCTGCCCCGCGGCTTCCGGGAGCCTCCGTTCCAGCTCCTGCAGGGCCTCCTGCACCTGGGCCTGGAACCGCTTCCCGGTCCCGGTCATGGTCTCGGTGGCGTTCCGCAGTTCCTGGGCCGCCGAGGCGAGGTTCCTCAATCCGGCCTCCAGGCGGGCGGTGTCCTCGTCCTTCGCGGCTGTCAGGCCCTGGCGGAACGTCAGCAGCGCGTCCTCCTGCCGGCGTTTGGCCTCGGCCAGGTCCTGCAGGCCGTGGCTCGTGGCCTCCTGGGCGGCCAGCCCCCGCTCGATCCAGCTGGTCCAGGCCGCCCCGGCTTCTTCCACCAGGGTCCTCAGCCCGGTCAGCAACACCGAAAGCTCGTTCAACTGCCCGATCTGCAAGGCCACGGCGCTCCGCAGCTGGTTCCGCGGGTTCAGCAAGGCCTCCCTCGCGGCCAGAAGGTCCGCCGCCAAGCGTTCCCCTGGATTCCCGGGCGAGTCCAATGGCTTCGTATGCTCGTTCGCTACTCCGTCGGACCGTTCTTGCTGGAGATCCGCTTGGCCTGACCACACCGTCGGCGACTGTTCTGAATTTCGGTTCAATTCTTACCTCCCGTTCCTTGTGCCTGCCTTGACCCTTCACCAGCGCGAGGGCCGAGCTCTTGCCCGCATCCCGGCTCACGGCCGCCGCCAGGTCTTCCCGGCTGCTGGTGTAGACCCTCGCGTCCAGGCGGGCACGCGAGACGCTCACGTAGAATTGCTGGCGGTTCACCAGCTCCCTGCTCTGCCCGGTGTCCACCACCACCAGAGCCCGGTCCACGGTTCGGCCCTGGCTGGCGTGACTGGTGATGGCGTAGGCGTGGTCCACCGGCTGGGCCCGGCCCAGGTCCAGGTGAACGCTGCGCCGGCTCCCCTCCAGCTCGACCCGTGCCCGGCCGGTATCCCGGTCCAGTTCCCGGATGATGCCGGTGTCACCGTTGGCGATCCGGAAGCCCTGGCCCTGGATCTGGCTGCCTTCCGGTTTCTGGGCCTCCCGGTACTGGATCCGGTCCCCCACAGCAAACCGCCGGGTTTCCATCTGGTGGACTTCCGCCCCCCGGAAGCGAGCCGGCGCGAACTCCACCTGGTGGCCTCCTGCCATTTCCACCCGGACGGTCCTTTTCTCCAGGTCCACACCGGCAACCTTTCCCACAGCCCCCTGGGCGACCCCATACACCTTGGAGCCCCGCTGAAAGGTGAGGAGGTCTCCCACCTGGTAGGCCCGGACTTCCTTCTTCTGGGCCTGGGTGAGTCCCCGGGAGATCCGGATCGACGCCTGGAAGCTGGCCTTCTGCACCTTCCCGGCCGCAATCTGGGCCTCCCGGATCCGCTGGTTCAGGTCCCGGCGCTCGTCGTTGCTGGGGGCGATGACGATACAGGTTTGCCCCCGAGGGGTGGCCATGAAGTCACGCACGACGGCGTTGTGGCGTTCGCCCAAGTCCGCATGTTCGGCCACCTTCCCCTGGGCCACCAGCTGGGCTACCGCCTCGCGGGTCCGTCCCTCCGAGGCCTCGACCACAGCGGCACGCAGTTCTGGGTCCTTCTGCCGGCGGATCTCGTCCAGCCGCTCCGCCCGCAGGCCGGCCACTTGGAGATAGGCGAAGGGCATCCCGGCTTCCACGGCGGCGTGCTGCAGCCGGTCGCCCACCAGGACCACCTTGGCGCCGGCGGCCCGGGCCTGCTCGAAGAGCTTCGCTGCCTGCCGGCTGCTCATCTTGCCGGCCTCGTCAACCAGCCAGAGTTGGGACTTGGGGGGTTCGCGGACGCCAGGGCGTTCCCTGGCCAAGGCGGCAAGGGTCATGGCCTGGACGCCGGTCTCTTCGGCCAGGGTCTTCACCGCGCTGGTGTCCGGCGCGAACCCCCGGACCGTCCAACCCCGGGCCGTGGCCTCGGCGACGACCGTCTGCAGGGTGTAGGTCTTGCCAGCCCCGGCCTTTCCTTCCACCGCCAGGACCTGGTCCTTGGAGAGGAGAATGTGCTCGGCGACCTTGCGCTGGCCGTCGCTCAGGGGCCGGGATGGCTCGAACCGATCCCCGTCCAGGATGGCCCGGCCAGTCCCCTTCCCTCGGCGCATGGCCTTGATGTTCGAGCGTTCCACTTGGAGGGCCCGGTCGGTGGTGTACCGATGGCTGGGGCTGTCCGGCGCCTCCACCTTGACCAGTTCCTTGTCTTCCTTCAACGCGGCGCGCACGTCCTCCAGGGTGATTGCCCCCATCCCCTGCCGGAGGGCGGCGCCCAGCAGTTCCCGGCCTGCGAAGGCGGCCTTGCGCTCGGAGATGTGCTCGGTGGCGAAGCCCAGGGCAGCCCGGGCCTGGTCCCTTTTCTCGTCAGCTCCCGGGAGGTCCCGCTCCCCCGACCGAACCTTTTCAGCCCGGTTTCGGATGGCCTGGAGGTCCACCCCTTGCTCCCTCACCGTGGTGGCCCAGAAAGTCCGCAGAGCCTCCCGGCTGATCTCCCGGTCCTTCACCTTCCGGGTCCGGATGGCGGCATTTTCCGCGGCCTTGGCGCCGCTCTGGCCCCGGGCCGCGAGGTAGGGTTCAATGTCCTTCCGGCGGCGCTGGCTGAACGCCTCCATCAGGGATAGGGGGACATCCCGGATCGCCGCCACGCCGCCGGACCGGATCTCCACCGCATAGCCCCTGGCCTTCAGCCGCTGGGCCAGGTCGGCATGGAAAACGCTCTTCAGGAATGTCTGGGCGGCGAACATCTCCCGGGTTTCCAGCCCGACGAATTTCCCGTCCGCCCTGTGGGTCATGTTCATCACCACGTTGTGGATGTGCAGCTGGGGATCCAGCCTCCGGCTGGTCTCATGCTGGAACGAGGCGATTACCAGGTTGCCGGTGGTTTCCAGTTGCAGGTCCTTCTGCCGGGCCATGGCGAACCGCTCCAGCTCGACCATGGCCTTGGCGTTGGCGGCCCTCACGTCATCCAGGATTCCAGCGTCTCCTCCCACCAGGGCCATGATGGAAACGGACTTTTCCGGGGAGCAGGTGAAGTCCCAGCCCGCCCGGTGTTTGCCGGTTCCCACTTGGCCAGGAATGAGCTGATCCCCGGTCGGACCCGCTTTCCCTTCGAGCACCGCTTCGAAGACTTCCTTCTCGATTTCCCCCTGGAGCCCGAGCCTTTCCGCCGCGAGCCCCGACCATTGACCTGGCACTGCATGGCCATCTTCGGTGTAGTAATCACCGCGCGAATACTCCTTGTCGTAGTAGTCCTTGCCCTGGCTTGCGGTCAGGGCCCCGCTGGCCCGGATCATGGGTCGACCGACCTTTCCCGGAGTGCTTCTTGGATGACTCCCGAGGCCCGGCCGTTGGCCCAATCTTCCAGGCTTTTCGCGCGGTCTTTGCCCAGAGCGTATGTCAACCACTCCCGAAGCATCATCCCCGAGACCAGGGTGATCTCGGTGTTCATGCGCGCCAGGGTGTCGGCATCGCCGCCCCTTCGAAGGTCATTTTCGACGACGGCCCGGAGGTACTCGGCGCTCGAAATGCCCAGCTCCTCAGCGCGCAATTTGATCCTGTTGATGGCGTTCGGGCTCAACCGGACGGTCAGGCGTAATTCCCTGGTCATGGCTTCCTTTCGCGAATGGTCTGGCTGCCACCTTTATTGCTGATTTTTTTGATGTTGATATTTTTTGGCTGCCATTTGGCTGCCGAAAGCAGCTTGAAAACGCTGAAAGCGCGGCATCGCAGATGCGTGTCGTGTGAAGGAATGGGCAGCAGCTCATTCCGCTGTTCCCCCGCGCGAAAGCGCGTCACGCATGGGTTTACCGCGCGGGGAAATGCCGTGGATTCGCCGGGAGCCGGGCCGAACCACGGGACGAAAAATGTCCGTTGGGGGGATTGGAAACTCCGATCCGTGGCACTATGCTTGCCGGAAATTCCGGAGGCCATGTGGCGGAATGCGAAACGAAAAAAGTCGGCCGGCCTCGAGCCGAGCAGACCCTTCCCCTGATCCTTGCCCAGAACCGCCCGAAGGTGGTTCGTGAGTTCACCCTGGAGGCTCCCACGGCCCAGCTGATCGAGGACTACGTGTCCTGGGCAGCCGGGACGGGGAGTATTTCCAGTGACGAAGCGAGGATGCTTCTCATCGGCCGCGCGGTCGATGCTTTCATTCGGAAGGACGTTCTCTTCAAACAACATATCCAAGACCAGAAAGGAATCAAGTAATCGTGAAAAACTTAAAACAAAACTTCACGCGAATTGCAATCCCGGCTCTCGTCGCCGCCACCCTTTCGGCGGCGGACTTCCACGAAGGCAGGACCCTGCTCACCCCCGAAGAGAGGACCAGGTTCGTCCAGGTGAAGGAAGGTGACGGCCCCTTCGAGAAGCTCTGGAAAGCGCCCGGCTTCGACGGGAACTGGGGCCTGCTCAAGTGGGACACGGACCATTCCTGGGCCGTCGCCGACGCCCCGACCGACCTCCTCACCCAGGTGCGAGAAGAGGTCGGCCAGGTCAACCAGGAATCCCGCAAGGGGGAAGACCTGACTCTTGCGGTCACGGTCTACCGGTTCAAGAGGCAGGGTTTCATGACCAACCCGGTGGGGTACTTTGAACTGGTGGCCCGCAACCGCGAAGGCAAGGCGGTCTGGATCGCCCAGGACCACGTGAAGAGCACCCAGGCGCTGGCCAATTCCCTCGCTGATTCCGACAGCCAGATCATGGCGCGGGAACTGCGACGCAAGCTCCGCGTGGCGTTCGAGAAGTAGCGCAGTACGTGGGCCGGCGCCGGATCCGCAATGCTTGCGGAAACCACCGGCGCCGGCCTCAGGGTTTCCATAAAAACCAATGGCAATGCGGAGCTGCACAGAGATGAGGGCACCCGTACGTCCAGCTGACATCGGCCTGCAGCTCATTTGAGGAAAGCCGCGAAGTCGGCCATGAACTCGTCAACCAGGCCCCTCGGCGAGTCGCCCCGGTCCAGGATCACGCTGTCCACGAAGTAGGCCTTCGCCTTGCCGGCCTCGGTGATCGTGCCTTCCAGCAGCAACTGCGGGCCGACACTGTCGACCGCGTAGTAGGTCACCTTGAGGCTGAGCAGGTTCGGAGCCCCCCGGCGGGCTTCCAGTTCCACCTGGTCCCGCAGGTAGTCGAAAAGGAAACCGTTGCGCTCGTCGTAGACCCACTTGGTCTGTTCGACCCGGTAACCCTTGTCCGCATCCAGGGTTTTGTCTTTCCAGGACCAGGACAGGGATTCCCGGCCGCCGCCCTTTCCCAACAGCCGGTAGGCGTCAGGCGGGAGAGTTTTCAGGGTCAGGTCGCGAAGGTCCAGGGGCGCACCGGCGTGGAGGGAAAGGGCGCTGACCAAGGCTGCAAGAAGTGATTTCAACATCAGAAATTCCTCTGAATGAGTGGGATGAAGGGTTACCAGCCCAGCGGGCCGGACTTCAGGAGATCGCCCCATAGATGCCGTTGACGACGTCCAGCTTGATGCGGGACGGGTCGCGGATTTCGGTGGGCTGGTACTGGTCCGCAAGGCGGACCTGGAAGGGCAGCATCGGCTCCAGCAGACCCTGGATGATCTGGAAGGTCTGGCTGTAGGCGTCCAGGGCTTCCTTCCCTTTGGCGCCGGGCGTCCTCAATGCGAACCGAAGCGCCTCCCTGCACTCCTCGATCAGGTAGCGCAGCTGGGCCTTCAGCATGGGGCTGAATTCCTCCGGTCGTCTCACCCGGTACCGGAAGGGTGCAACCGCGGGTTCCCATGCTTCCGTAGCTGGATCAGCGCCTTTCCGAAGGACAGCGAGATTGGGTTTCAGCATCTGTAATTCCATTTGGAAAAAGGATTGAATGGGATCCCCGGCCGCGGGGACCGTGGCTCAGGAAACGGCCCGATAGATGGCATTGACGACATTTGCCTTGATCTGCGATCGCTGGCGGATCGCCACGGGCCGGTATTCGTCCGGCAAGCTGACCTGGAAGGGCAGCACGGGATCCAGGACTTCGACGATGTGGTTCCAGGACCGACTGAAATCGTCGTAGCCTCCAGGGCGGTTGGCCGCGGGAGAGCGCAGGGCGGCCCGGATGACGTTGCGGTAGCTCTCGATCGAGATCCTGAGCTCGGCTTTCAGGTCCGGGCTGAATTCCTCCGGCCGGTTCATCTGCACTTCGTTGGGTTGGGAAACGGGTTCCATGCTTTTCTGGGCCTCCTCCTCGTCCGGATAGGGGCGGTTCTCGTCCTCGTTGGCCAGGACTTGGGACCGGCAGCTGGCATCCCCCTCGGTGACACCCCCTTGCCAGGACAGGGGGGTGTCACTCTGGTGACAAATGGGTTCACCCCCGGGTTCATGAGTGCGACCCTCCGGGGGGTTGTCCTGCTTGGGGGCAGGGCGACCACCATTCGGGCCCGGGGAAGGGCCAGCCTTGGCCAGCCAACGAACGCCCTTCTCCTGGCGCAGCAGGGCATTCCAAAGGGTTCCCGGCTGGTTGCCAAGGTTTCGGCCTGCGGTGCTGATGGTCCACAGGATCGTCCAGGCGCCTGCGGCACTCCAGGGGCTGCGTTCCTCGATGACAGCGACCTGAAGGGGATCAAGGATCCTGCCGAGCCCGAGGAGCAGGGCCTCCGGCCAGGGGCTGGGATCCGTCGCTTTCAACATAGCCTTCAAACCGACATTTAAATCAAAAATATGATCCTTTTCGGCTAATTCATCAGCCTGCCTGTCAGTCAACTCTATCTCCTTATTTTTTGAGGTACCGACTGAGACCGACTGACTGACTGATTGATTTTTATTCATATTTTTATTAAGATAATTAATCAATTCAGTCAGTCCGTCAGTCAGTTTTTTCAGTCTGTTCAGTTCAGTTACTAACTGACTGACGGACTGACTGAGTACTGAAGTAATTCCTGAAGGGCTGGTATCAGTCAGGGTCACCCGGGGGGTATCACCCAGGGGCACCCGGGGGGTGTCACCTAGGGTCACCCGGGGGGTGTCAACCAGCTGGTCCTCCTCCTCCCCGGCTTGGCCTTCCCGTTTCACCTTGCGCGTCCGGCCAGACAGGAACGTTTGGAAGACGCGGGAAGCTGCCCGCCCGTCGTATGCGCACCGGAGGCGATACAGATTGGGGGTGGTCCCCAAGGGACCGCGCTTGCCGGGCTGCACCTCGATCAGCCCCATCGCTTCCAGGCGCGCCAAGCGGATCTTGATGCCATTGAGGCTCTGGAGCCGCAGCAGCTCCATCCACCGGGTCCAGGAGATGGGCTTGAAGTCGCAAGGCGTGCCACCCAGCTGGCTGGCGTCGGCGAGAATTTCCTTTTCTGCGACAAGTAATGTCCAGCACAGTTGGTCAGTTAAATTTGGCCATTTCAGGTGCAGGACCTCGAGTTGCGATGAGGCAAGGTCGGCGAATGGAGGCCGGAGCCCTTGGAAGCCTTCACTCGATGCGGTTGGATCGGGGCCTTGCTCCGCGGGTTGGGACTGGAATCGCCAAAGAGGAACTACCGACTGCATCTTCTACCTCACCTGGATGTCCGCGGATCCGAATGGCCCAGGGGCTTCGAACCCATCCCCCAGGCCGGCGGCGCCAAGGAATCCGACAATATTTCCGAGTCACGGTTAGCTTGTCAAGCAGGGTATATTTAGATTAATTGTCTTATCTGATTCAATCTGGCTACAGCGTCCAACCTCTTCCAAAAGGGCTAGTTCGGCAATGACGGTCCGGTTCTCCCGGCTACGCGGGGATGAGGCTGTCATTCCCATCCCAAGAGCGCGCCAAAGACCCAAGCCAGGACACCTGGCGTGGAGAAGGCGCCAGCCGATAATTCAATCCCAGATCCGAGCGCGGGATCCAGGCCGCAGCTGGATGGCTGAAGGAGGGCGCTGATGGCTTCACGACTCGATTTGATGGACGTCCCGGGCGGCCCTGGGCGGGAGGACGTTCCCTGCGCGGTGCTGCTGCCGGAGGCGCAGGCCGGCACCCCATTGCCCCTGTGCCTTCTGCTCCACGGAGGCATGTCCGGCCGGGACATGCTGGTGCGGATGCGCGAGCCCATCACCGCCTGGTGGGCCGGGAAAAGCCTTCCTCCCATGGTCGTGGCCACAGCCAGCACCGGGGCTTCCAGCTGCTATCTGGACCACCCTGACGGCAGCACGGCCTGGGAGACCTTCGTCGGCACCTGGCTGCCGGAAGAACTGGGTAAGCGCTACACCCTGAACGGAGATGTGGTGCTTCTGGGCGTGTCCATGGGCGGCTACGGCGCTCTCAAGATCGCCTTCGCCCGGCCCGAGGCCTTCAAGGGTGTGGCAGCGGTGGAGCCCATGCTGGAGCCGGCCCTGCGTGCCGCGGATGTCCGGCCACGCAACCGGTTCTATGTGTCGGGGGATGACCTGCCCGCAGCCCTTCTCGGTCCAGATCGCGACCCAGACCTATTCGAACAGGACAACCCGGCCAACCGTGCTGTTCGAAATGCCGAACGGATCCAGTCGGCAGGTTTGCCCATCTTCCTGGAATGCGGCGACGACGATGCACTCCTGTTCCAGGATGGTGCCGAGTTCCTGCACCGCGTGCTCTGGGACCTGGACCTTTCCCACGAGTTCAGGCTGACCGCCGGGGCCGACCATGTGGGCCCCGCCCTGCTGCCGCGCCTCCGGGCTGCCTTCCTGTGGTTGGGGGAGCGCCTGGCGCCGCCCCAGCCAGATCTCCAAGGACAGGCTGAGCGCGCCTGGGCTCAGTGGCTGGCGCAGGGGGGAACCGGGCCCCAGCCTTCGATGCCCCTGGATCCCGGAACCCGGACCGCGCAAGACCTGCTCCGGCGGCAGGTAGCCGGAGCCAGAGCCAAGGCCACCCAGGCCGATCCCACGACCCACAGACGATTTGGCCGCTTGCCAGCATCAGGGATATGACCCGGCGCGGTCAGCGAGGTTGGGCAACCGGGTGGCGGAGCTATGCTTCAGTCCGATCCCTCCGACCCGGACAATCCCGCCTCCAGTTCCTCGATCGTCGGCAAGCTGCCCCTGAAATCCTCCGGCAGGGACTCGACCAGCTTGGTCTGCCACTCCGCGACGCCCATGGGTTTGGTCATGTCCTTGATGGCATACTCCGCGATCAGGCGTTTCTTGTTCCGACAAAGGATGATCCCGATGCTTGGGGCGTCATCCGGGTGGCGGAGGTTGGCATCCACCGCGGACAGGTAGAAGTTCATCTTGCCGGCATGCTCCGGCTTGAAGGTCCCTCCCTTCAGGTCCACCACCACGAAACAGCGGAGCTTCAAGTGGTAGAACAGCAAGTCCAGGTAGAAGTCCTCCTCGGCCACGTCCAGGTGGACCTGGCGTCCCACGAAGGCGAAACCGGCTCCCAATTCCAGCAGGAACTTGGTGATGTGCTCGACCAAGCCATGCTCAAGGTTCCGCTCCAGGGCCTCCGTTCCCTGGGTCAGGAAATCGAAGACGTAGGGATCCTTCAGGGTCTGCTGGGCTAGATCGGATTGGGGGTGGGGCAGACGGTCCTGGAAGTTCGTGGTCTTGTCCACCAGGGCTTGGCGTTGGTAGAGGTTCGTGGTGATCTGCACCGCCAGGAAGTCGCGCCCCCATCCATTCTCGAGCGTGGCCTGGATGTACCAGGCTCGCGCCTCAGAGTCCTTGACCTTGTCCAGCAGCAGGCAGAGGTGCGTCCAAGGCAATTTTGCAGCAGGCTGCTGCAAAATTGACGGGCCTGGGTAAACCGTTGCGAAGTCCTTCATGTATTTGAGGTTTCGCGGCGAAAACCCCTTCATGTCCGGGAAGGCGTTCCGCAGGTCGAGGCTCAGCCGTTCGATGACCTTGGCACCCCACCCCTCGGTCGTCTGCCGCTGGAGGATCACGCGGCCGATCTCCCAGTAGAGGGAAACCAGCTCCAGGTTGACGACGAGGGCGGCCTTCCTTTGGGCGTTCTGGATCCTGGCTTTGAGGTCCTTCAATATGCGTGGATAATCAGCCGGCAGCGAGATGGTCATTCCATGTCCAAGAAAGCGTTCAGCGCACCTAGACAGGTTCGATGCCTGGGCCAAGCCCCATGTGCCGGCCAATTTTGCAGCAGGCTGCTGCAAAATTAACAAACCATCAAACCACCCAATGGCGGACGGGCTCGACGGTTACCAGCCGGCTCCCTCCTCCGTCAAATCCGACCAGTTCCGCTTGGCCCGAACCGCGCGCAGGAGAAAGCGCACCCCCTGGTTGTCCGAAGGATTCATCCACAGCATCCGTTCGAAGATCCTCTTCGCCTCCCGGAACCGCCCCAGTCGCCACAGACATAGCCCGTAACCGTGCATGCAGCGCAGGAACGGCCGGTTGTCGAGGCAGCTCCAGAGCAGCACCCCGTCGAACGCCGGCCCCAGGGAGAGCTGGCCGATGCCGTAGCCCACTTCGAAATGCCAGAACGCGACTTCAGGACGGTGGCCGAACCAGTATGTCCCCAGGTGGGCGTGCGCATCCAGGCAGCGGAGGTCGGCCTGGCAGACCGCCTCCAGCAGCCGCAAAGCGTGGACGGAATCGCCCCTTTCGAAGGAGTCGACGGCTTCATAAATCGGGTCCGAACCATAGTCCTCCGGGTCTCGCCCCGGCCGGCAGGGCTCGAACACGAAGGACGGGCGCGGCCCCCGGGCGAAGATCCGCCGAGCCCAAGGCTCGAGCGGCTCCCCATCCTCCCCCCAGTAGTGGTCTTCTGGGTCCCATGGGTCCCAATCCTTCAGTGCGAGTGGGGTCAGACCCAGGGCGGCGGGTTCGAACCGTACGGCCATCTGGTAGCCGCCCAGATAGCAGCGGCCGGCGTGGGACCAGACCTCCTCGGGTATCACCGTGACGATCCGTCCAGGGACCACGTCCAGGCGGAGGTTGGCGCGCAGGGTGAGCACCCCTCCCCGGCCCTGTCCATAGATCCAGGTGCACACATGCGTGCCCCTGGCGAGGCGGCAGGTGGCGCCGGTGTTCTTGGTGGCGAGCACGACCAGATCCACCGGCTGGCCCAGGGCCACGTCGCCGACTGCGGCCTTGGGCTGCTGGCGATGGATTTCCTGGAGTCGCTTCAGGTGGTTCAGGCGGACGGGAAGAAGAGGCTGGATCACGGTTTCCTGCCTTTCTGCCACTGGGCCTCGGTGTCTGCCAGAAACGTGGGGTGCGGTTCAAAAACTGCGCAGGCGACCCATTGCTGAAAATGGCCAATGCCACCCATCTTGCGCTGGTGACCAGGTCGAACCCGCGCGGCCATTTGATTCAGCCCCCGTCGCCGCCATTTCCTCCATCTCCCCCTCTGCCGAAATCGCTGTTCCCGCCTTTTCCGCCGGCTCCCCCATCTCCTCCTTTGTGCCCCTTGCCCCCATGGCCGCCATCCTGGCCCCTGGCGCTCCCGGGGCCAGGTTTCCCATGTTCTCCAGCATTGCCGTGGGGTGAACCTGGCGTCCCGGCTGCCCCGTCTTTGGCGGGGGGTGGGTTCTTAGGCTGGGGCTTCTGGTCAGCGGCAGCCATCCGAGGGGCAAGAGCCATGGATAGGAACAATCCAAGGTAAACCTTTGAGCTTCGATTCCTGAGCATGTGATTCTCCGTGTTCGTTCCTTCGCAGGGGGATCCCGGCTTCGTTCGCCTCGCTGGCGTTCCTGTCTCCCAGGTGGGCACATGGATGAGCCACAGCCAGCCAAGGTTCCCGCCAGGATCAAAATTTCCTTGCCGGGGTTGCGCCCCGAGAGGTAAGGCAGGAACTCGGTGGACGAGCGAATTCCCCAGCGCAGGTGGCTCGGGGCCAAGTCTCCACTGATTGATCCGCCTATCCATCCGGAAGAACCCGTTGTGAAGGGTTGCAAATAATTATGACATCATGACATTTTAAAATAATAATTCCCGGGCCTCTTGATTTTTTGACATCAATAAATATCTTGACCATCGAGGTGGCTCAATGATGCTGAATACGAAGCCCATGCGATCGAAGGTTGTGGTGGGGGTCCTGAACCAAATCCGGACGGACTCCTTTCACATGGAAACGGAACTGCAGGTCGCACAGGCCAACCTCCAAGCGGCCAGCGAAATGCTGGAGGTCTTCCGCGAGGCCAACCCGGAATGGCCGATGGCCTTTTCCTGGACCCCTACCGGGAAGGAGAAGGCGCGACTGGAAGGAAACCTCTGGGAAGCCATCCGCCGGCGGGACCGCTGCCGCGGCGCCTATGACCTCTCCACTCATTACAGGCGGCTCATTGAACAGTCAGTGGGTGCCTGGTGAGTTTGTCCATTCTTGATTTTTTGATGCCTAGATTTCTTGGAGCTTAGAATGGCAATACTGACGTTCTGGTCCGACAAGGGCGGCACCGGCAAGACCATGCTGACCGCGCAAGCCGCATGCTGGGCCTGGCCCGAAAACCGTCCGGTGGTGGTCATGGACTTGGACCCCCAGGGAGACGCCTCGGGCTGGGCAACCCGTGCGGGGGTTTCCAGCCGGGTGCCCCGATCCCCCGAGGAGGCGGCCGACCTGATCCGCTCATTGGGGCCTGATCATACAGTCCTGGTGGACTGCCCTCCCGGCCGGCTGCGGGATCAAAGGATGGCCGGGGTCGGAGTGGTCCTCGCGGATGCCCTGCTCCTGCCCTCGGGCTCCGGCCGCCCGGAACTGGACGCCCTGGGCCGGGCGATCCGGGCCCTGGACGAGCTTGCGGAGCGAGGAGCGGCCCTGAAGGCGGGGGTGATCCTCAACCACTTCCGGGAAACCACCCGGAACCGGGTGGTCGAGGAGGGCCTCCGCCTTGCCAAGCTTCCCCTGCTGGGACGGATTTCTGAACGCGCCGCCTTCCCCGAGGCGTTCGCCGACGGGCGCAGTCTGGTCAACCTGGGGGGAGCTGCTGCATTCGAAGCCAAGAAACTGTGGTCCCGGATTGAATCCTGGCTTCAAAGCGCCTAGATTTTATGACATCAAGAAATCGAAACGCTTTGGAGCCACCATGCCCCCTTCGAAGAAGACCAGGAAGGACGCCCTCCTCGCCGAGGTCTTGGAGGCTGGATCCGGGAAGGCTCCGGTCAGCGCGATGGGAACACCAAAGGGCCAGGACGCCGAGCGACGCAAGGTTGGACGCCCCATCAAGGAGCCGACCATCCCTTTCACCTTGCGGCTTCGACAGGGGCCGGCCGAACTTCTTCAACGGCTGGTCGCTGACCTCCAGGCCCGGGCAGTTCGCGGGGAACACGCCAGGAGCGAAGCGACCATCGGCACCGTGGTGGAGGAAGCTCTTGAGCTCTATGCCGAGAAGCATGGGATGGCGGCAACGCGTTCCAATCAAGGCGGAGTTAGAAGGAAAATTTGATTCCTGAAAATGCATTCAGTGCCTGAAGCGGACTACGTGTGCGGCCCTGGGCTTCCGCATAATAGATTCAAGGCAGGTTGGCCGAGGCCGGGGTCCGATGCAAAAATGGGAGTCGATCCCTCATCCCAGGTTTAAACGATGAATTACCACCCTGGTCGCAGTATCGCAAGAACCGCCACAGCTCTGATTGTCACGACCCCAATCCTGCTCTGCCAGGGATCGCATGGGTCTTTCCAGTATGGGGATTGGCACGGCACGATGGAGGTCGGCACCCTCCGGCTTCGGGTTGTGGTGCACCTCGTCCCGTTGCCGGAAGGCGGCTTGAGTGGGACTGCCGACAGCCTGGACCAAAGTGGCATGGGTTTGAAGCTGGCCGACATTACCTGGAGAGGTGGGGTTCTTACTTTCGTCATACCTCAGGTAGGTGGCAGCTACCAAGGACGGATGGATCCAGCCACGCAAAAGATCGTCGGCACCTGGACCCAGGGTTTGGTCCGGTCGCTCACCTTGAGCCGCGGCCTCCTGGAAGCTCCGCGCCGTCCCCAGGAGCCCAGGCCCCCTTTCCCATATATCTGCAGGGAGGTCGCCTTCCCGAGCAGTTGCCCAGGAGTAAGGCTGGCAGGCACTCTCACCCTTCCGGCAGGCAATGGGCCCTTTCCTGCCGTAGTGCTGGTCCAAGGTTCCGGGACGCTGGACCGCGATGAAACGATTTTTGGTCATAAGCCAATGCTGGTGCTCGCTGACCACCTGACCCGGCAGGGCATTGCCGTGCTGCGCTATGACAAGCGCGGCATCAAGGGTTCCACCGGAAACTATGATCAAGCGCTCACGATAGACTTCGCCGAAGATGCCGAGGCGGCCCTCGGGTTTCTCGCTTCTGAACCTGGAATCGATCCCAGCCGGCTCGGCCTCCTCGGCCACAGCGAAGGCGGCATAATCGTGCCCATGGTGGCCGCACGAAGCTCGCTCCCAACCTTCCTGGTCCTGTTGGCGAGCCCTGCGGTGACTGGCGAGGAACTCACCCGCGCCCAAAGCGAGGCCCTTGCCAAGGCGGCAGGAGCCACACCTAATGCGCTGGAACTGGAGCGCAGGCTTTGGGACAGGCTGATCACCTTCGTGCAGCAAAACCCCGATGCGCCCGCCGGGACCTTGCGAGAGGTGCTGGCGGAGGGACTCTCTCCGGAGTTGCGGAAGGCGTGGGATTCCCTGATCCTCTACCAAGCCCAGAGGTCATCGAAGCCATGGTTCCGCAGCTTCCTGGCACTCGACCCCCGGGCTTCACTGCGCCGGGTGAAAGTTCCGGTGTTGGCTCTGTTCGGAGAGAAGGACCTGCAGGTGTTGCCTTCCCAGAACCGCCCGGAACTGGAAAAGGCCCTCGGGGAAGCGGGCAATAGCCAGGTGGAGGTTCATACCCTTCCGGGGCTGAACCACCTGTTCCAACCAGCCCGGACAGGTGGAATCGCGGAATATCCCACCATCGAGACCACTCTGGATCCCAAGGTTCTGGACCTCGTGTCGGAATGGATCCGGAAGCGTAAGCATTCTTGACCCGGTTGTACGGCCAGCCAGCGACTTTCCTTCCAACCTTGAGCCGATCTTGCGGCACCTCTGAACTCTTCCTGGCCATGACCTCGGGGGAGTGGGTGCCGAACTGTCTCAATCTCGAGGTATATTCATGGATCGAAACAGAACCAGTACCAAAAGAAGGCAACGTCTGAGATGACTACGGACCATCCGGCCGAGAAATATCAACGTCAGCTGCTGGAGCAGTCTCAGTACATCTACAGCGAAACCCCGATCAGCAAGTCGGTTTAACGAGCCTACTTAGAGACGCCTCGCCATCTTTTTGTGAAGCGGTACCGAGAATGGGGAGTCAAGCATTGGCATGATGTCACTTGCGAAAACCTGGCAGAGCATCTCGGCGCGCTTTACGCAAACCATTCGCTCATCCTGTTCGGTGAAGATGACACCGACGTGCCGTCCACGATCTCGCAGCCCTCGTTCGTGCTTTGGATGCTGGATAGACTGCAGCTTGAACCCGGTCACCGCGTTTTCGAGCTTGGCGCCGGCAGCGGCTGGAATGCCGCCATGATCGGAGAACTGGTCGGTGCTCGGGGAGAAGTGCACAGCCTTGAAATCATCCCGGAGATCGCACGCGCAGCGGCTCAGACGGTCGCCGAGCTCGAGTTCGAAAATGTACACATCATCGAGGGTGACGGCAGCGATGGGTATGCCGCTGCGGCTCCGTACGACCGTGTCGTCTTTACGGCGGGCACCTACGACCTGCCGCATCCTTTCTACGATCAGTTGAATGACGGTGGCCTGCTGCTGATCGTGATCAAGACTGAGGGAGGCGGCGACAATCTATTTTTGCTCCGCAAGTGTGGCGATCACTTCGAGTCGCTCGAATCAACGCCCTGCGGGTTTGTCCAGGTACGCGGGAAACGCGAGGCCGCGCACCTCGAGCCGAGGGTTATCGAGCAAACCATCATGGAATGGCCTGAGCTGAAAACCCGTGAACTCAACCGGAGACCCTTCTGGTGGGGGGCCAAAGGCAGGCTGGGATTCGAGTGGGCGACGGCCGGCATCAGGTCGTTCTTGGGAATCACCGAACCGCTCTATCGTTCATTCAAAACCGAAAAGCTGAAGTCCGCCGATTTCGAGTATCAGTACTTCGGGTTGTGGGACGCCGGGCGGCACTCGCTCGTGCTTGCCGCGGATGATCAGCTCGTAACCTATGGCGAGCCGAGTGCGGGCCGGCATCTGCTCGATCGTATCCGCCAATGGACGGAATTGGGGATGCCGAGCGCTTCCAGCTTCAACCTCAAGGTTTTTCCGATAGGAGTCGATGTGACGGCAGGGAAGAACCAGTGGCTGGTCAAGCGAAGTGAATCACAATTCCTGTGGAGCCTCTAAACAGAACGCCCGGCCTGTCATGAATTTTTCGGCGTCCGTGACCCTTCACCTTGGCAAGCAGTGGGCTACGCCCCAATTCCCTGGACCACCAGGAAGGCGTTATCGATGGAAGGCTATCAGGTATCCGGGATGGCCATGCCGGAGGCATACTCCTTCGTAGCAGCCGGCGAAGGGGGACTGCTCATGCCCTACTGCTGCTTGTGGCCCTAGCGGCCCTTGTGGAGAACGCGGTCTCCAGCCGACGGCCGATGCCGTGGGAAGGGTGTTGACCCGAAGGGCGGGCATCAATCAGCCCGTTTCCTGTGGACGCGGAGCGCGGCCTCAGGCCGTTCCGCACAGCGGAATCCAACAGGAAATCCACCACCCTTTCCATGGCGGAGCACGGGCCGCGATGAGTGAGTCGGCGCGATGGGGTCAGGCATCCGGTTTCACTTAACCCGCCATAAACCCGCCAAACCCGCCAGGCACTGCCTGAATGGCGGCGTCAGGATGCTTCTTTACACCCCCTTCACCGGACACGTCCTGCAATCTCCTGGTCTACCATCCATTTACGCCATTATAACTAATTATACCTTGCATCCTTGAAAACTCAGTCTTGACACAACAACCAAACACACCAAAATCCTGACAGGCCGGATTCAAATCGCGCTCCTGCACCCAACCGCACCCCAGAGCCATCCAAGGTCCAGCCCGACGTGCTCCACCTACCTTCACCCATTGCGCCTCGCGCAAGCATCCATGACTTGGCCGAGGACTCACCAAACCCGCACACCTGGCCGGATCCCAAGGAGGACCTGAACCGTGAACGTCATTCCCCTGACCGCCGTGCTCATCAAGACGAGCCTCTCTCGCCCCACCATCTATCGGCTGATCAAGAAGGGACAGTTCCCTTCGCCGCGCAAGGTCGGAACGAAATCCGTGTGGGAGGAGGACGCCATCGACCGCTGGCTCTCGGACCTTCCCGTCGGCACTCAGTTCAACCCCAACCTCGTGAGAGGCAGGTAGGTGTGCAGATGCCCGCCGCCAGGCTGTCTAGCGACGAAGCCATCAACCAGACTCTCGACACCGCAACTCCGGATGCGTGCGAAGTCACGCATCTTCCATGGCTTCGCCCCTACCCATTCCACCCTCCTCCAAGATGTAGGTACCGGTGTAGGTAGCATTTGAGCCCCAAAAATAAGCCCTTGCAAGTCAGTTACTTGCAAGGGCTTTTGGCGGAGAGTGGGGGATTCGAACCCCCGATACGATTGCTCGTATACACGC
>CAZVHQ010000059.1:0-21038 GCA_964627225.1 uncultured Mesoterricola sp. | reverse complement strand
CTTTTGGCGGAGAGTGGGGGATTCGAACCCCCGATACGATTGCTCGTATACACGCTTTCCAGGCGTGCTCCTTAAACCACTCGGACAACTCTCCAGAGGGCTGGCTTGATTTCCCCTGGCAGGGAGTTGAAAGCGTAACATGGCGAAGGCCAACGGCCAAGGAAGGATGCGGGAACCCAGCCCCCCGGAGTTGGCGGCCAGCAGTTTCTTCCTACTCATGACAAGTGCGGTATCCTCGGGTAAACGGAACCGGCTGGAGGTCATTGTGACGAAGATGGATCTCGTCATGTTCGAGGAAGAATTCGAGCAGCTGCAGGAGATCATCGGTCGCCTGCAACAGGAATCCGCCAGCAAGGTGGTCTTCCTGGTGGACAAGAACGGCCAGCAGATCGCCGCTTCAGGGGACGTGCGCAGCATCGACGCCACCAGCCTGGCCTCGCTCACCGCGGGCAACGTGGCCGCCACGGACGGGCTGGCCAAGCTGATCGGCGAGAAGGAATTCAGCCTGCTCTTCCACGAGGGGGAAAAGGACAACCTGCACATCTCCATCGTCGGCAAACGGGGCATCCTGGTGGTCATCTTCGACCAGAGCTCCAGCCTTGCCCTGGTCCGCCTGCGGGTCAAGAAGGCCAGCCGCGAACTGCAGGAGATCTTCGAACGGGTGGAGGAGCGGGCCCAGACCCAGGCGACCGAAACCGCCCGGTTCGAAAGCCCCTTCTCGGAAATCACGGACGAGGACATCGACAAGCTCTTCGGCGATTGAATCAGGCCTCTCTCCCGGACCATCCCCATGACCTTTATTAACTACGCATCGCGCGAAATCAACTGCAAGATCGTCTACTACGGTCCGGGTCTGTGCGGCAAGACCACCAACATCCAGTGGATCCACTCCCAGGCCAACCCCGAAAAGCGGGGCAAGCTGGTCAGCCTGGCCACGGAGACCGACCGCACCTTGTTCTTCGACTTCCTGCCCCTGGACATGGGCGTGATCAAGGGCTTCAAGGTCCGGTTCCACCTCTACACCGTCCCCGGCCAGGTGTTCTACGACGCTTCGCGCAAGCTGATCCTGAGGGGATGCGACGGGGTGATCTTCGTGGCGGACAGTCAGCGCCCGCGCATGGAGGCCAATATCGAGTCCATCGCCAACCTGGCCACCAACCTCAAGGACAACGGCTTCGATATCCGCACCATCCCCTATGTGCTGCAGCTGAACAAGCGGGACATGCCGACCTCCGCTCCCTTGAAGGAGATGGAGGAGCTGCTGCGCTTCCACAACGAGCCGATGATCGAGGCGGTGGCCTCCAAGGGGATCGGCGTGATCGAGACGCTCAAGGCCTGCGCCCGGCAGATCCTGATGGAACTGCAGAAGAACTGACTTGAACCAGCGCTCCAGTTAGGTAGAATGGATATCTGCGCAATTCCGGCGTAGCTCAGTGGTAGAGCAATCGGCTGTTAACCGATGGGTCGTAGGTTCAATCCCTATCGCCGGAGCCAAAACGAAAGCCCCGCCAACCGGCGGGGCTTTTCCTTATTCGGCGAACTGGCTGGGGAACCGGGCCAGGAAGGCGATGGCGTGCTGCAGCTCGCGCAGATCGACGCATTCGCCGATCTTGTGGGTGTTCTGCTCGATGCCGGGGCCGATCCCGAACATGGCCGGGTGCTTGTAGGCGCCCGAGACCACCCACTGCTTGGCGGCGCCGGCCGGGATGGACGCATCGTCCTTGGGCACCGGGTAGCCCACGCCGTCGGTGGAAAAGATCCAGCGGGCGACCCGGGGTTCCCTGGGGATGGTGCCGCCCTCGCCGGACGTTCCCTTCACGTGTGGGGTGATGACGCCCCGGTAGGTGGTCACGGCAGCCTGGATGGCCGGGTGCTCCTCCGGGGTGACCCAGCCCAGGTAGATCTGGGGGTTGTTCAGGACATAGCCCTTCCAGGTGGCGTCGGTGTAGACCGGCACGGTGATGTCCACTTTCAGGCCGGCGGCCCGGGCGGCGCCCACCGCGTGCAGGTCTTCCACATCCCGCAGCGCCTGCTCGGGGGTTTCGCCCACGGTGAGCCGACGGTCGAAGCGGAAGGTGAAGCGGTCCGGCACGGCGCAGTCGCTGGGGCTTTCCAGGGTGGCCCAGGAGGCGGTGCGGGTGCCGTGGCCCAGGAAGGCGTTGTCCAGGAAGCCGATCCGCTTTTCATAGTTCTCGGCCGCCTCCTTCAGGATGGAGGCGCCGTATTCCAGGGGGTTCTTGCCTTCCCATGGCATGGAACCGTGGCAGGAGCGGCCGGTGACGGTCACGGCGATCTGCATGCGCCCGCGCTGGCCCCGATAGATGCCCAAGGCGCCCTGCCTGGAGCAGCCGGTGCCTTCGGTGAGGATCACCACGTCGGGGATCAGCTCGGCCTTGGCCCCGGGGAACACCTGGGTGCGCAGGTACATCGGGCCGGCGCCGTCGTTGTCCTCTTCGCAAGCGGTGGCGTAGGCGCGCACGATCACGCCGCGCAGGGCGCCTTCCGGAGCCAGTTCCAGCAGGATCTTGGCGGCCACGGCCTCGCTGATCACGCCTCCCAGCTGGTCCGCCGAGCCGCGCCCGAACAGCAGGTTGTCCCATTCGTCGTCCTTCGGCAGCCAGCCCAGCTCGCGCTTGAGGAACGCCCGGTCCAGCCTTGAAGGGTCGGTGAGGCCGTCGTAGCAGTCCACCCCGCCGCCCAGCTTCTCCAGCCACTGGGGCCGCAGGGCCCGCACGGTGTCGGAGTGACCGTCCAGGTAGATGATCTTCTTCCCGGCCGCCGGGATGCCGTCGGCGGGATCCTCCACCGTCCACACCAGATTGCCGAAGGCATCGAACCCGACGTCCTCGGCCCGGCGCACGGCGCCGATCTCGATGATCTTCCGACGCAGGTACTCGAGCCGGGGGAATTCGTGGTTGGAGGTGCCGCACTGGGGATCGCCGCCCTGCTCCACGGGCTTGTCCACGTAGTCGGCGGGGATGCGGATGACCTCGGCGAGCATGGCCGCGGCCAGCGGCCGGTACTTGGCGGCCAGTTCGGCTACGCGCACATCGAGGTGAGTCAAGACACATGGATTGGCCATGAGGTCCTCCGGAGAATGAGCACGTCAAGTCTGGAAACAAACCCACGGAAATCAATAAAATTTTTTACTAGGTGGAAAAAATTTATCTATTTCACGATTTATTGCAACCTCCATCCAACTTAACAATCAGGATTGCGCGTTCTTATAATTTATTTCGCATTCGGGGCTCCGGGAGCCGAGACTATGGACTAATAGATGTCTAGCAGGAGTTCATGGAGTGGCCCCCGTACCCCCGCAAAAGGAAGCCAAAGAGATTCCCATCACGGCCTTGGATCTCCTGGAGGAACTGACCAAGGCCCGGGCCGAGCTCTCCCAGCTCAAGACCCAACTGGAGGTGCTCCGGGACCAGGATCCGCTCACCGGCCTGCCCAACCGCATGCGCCTGTCGGATCGCACCGGCCAGGCAATCCTGCGGGCGCGCCGGCAGGGCAACCTGGTGGCGGTCCTGTTCATCGAACTGGATCGCTTCAAATCCATCAGCCAGGGCCTGGAGTTCGCCGAAGCGGATGAACTGTGCCTGCAGCTGACCCGGCGGATGCTGGTGCTGCTGGCCGCGGGGGACACCCTGGCCCGGGTCGGCACCGACCAGTTCGTGGTGCTCCTGCCGGAGGTGCTGGACCCCCTGGAGCCCCTGAAGATGGCCCAGGCCATGCTGGATGCCATCCGCATCCCCTATCGCATCGGCCAGCGTGAAGTGCGGATCACCGCCAGCATCGGCATCAGCCTGTCGCCCCAGGACGGCGACGATGCGCCGACCCTGCAGAAGGAGGCCGAGAACGCCACCAACCGGGCCAAGTCGGCCGGGGGCAACACCATCCAGTGCACCACCCTCACCCTCAGCGAGGCCTCCTTCGAGCGGCAGCAGATGGAATCCTACCTGGGCCAGGCCATCCTGAAGAACGAACTGCAGCTCTTCTACCAGCCCCAGGCCACCGCGGACGGCCGCATCTTCGGCATGGAGGCGCTGCTGCGCTGGGAGCATCCGGTCCTGGGCACGGTGCCGCCCTCCAAGTTCGTGCCGCTGGCCGAAGAGAACCAGCTCATCCACGCCATGGGCGAATGGGCCCTGGCCACGGCCTGCCGGCAGGCCTCCATCTGGCAGGCCATGAGCCCGCGCCCGGTCAAGCTGGCGGTGAACGTCTCGCCCATCCAGCTGTCCAACCCGCACTGGGTGGACTTCGTCGCCCGCACCCTGCGGGAATCCAAGCTGTCGGCGGCCTGCCTGGAGCTGGAGATCACCGAAAGCACCCTGCTGAAGAACGGCAAATCCAGCCAGACCATGCTCCATGACCTGAAGGCCCTGGGCGTGCGCTTCGGCATCGACGATTTCGGCACCGGCTACTCCTCCCTCAGCTACCTGCACCAGCTGCCCATCGACACCCTGAAGATCGACCAGACCTTCGTGCGCGGCATGTTCCCCAGCCAGCCCGGGGTCGTCTCCTCCATGCCCATCGTGCAGACCATCATCCACCTGGGCCGGGACATGGGCATGCGGGTGGTGGCCGAAGGGGTGGAGACCGTCGAGCAGAAGGCGGTCCTGGTGGACATGGGCTGCTACGGTTTCCAGGGCTATCTGCTGGGCCGCCCCATGGAGGCCGCCGAGATGAGCCTGCGTCTGGAGAGCCAGATCAACTCGGCCTTCAACGCGCTGCTGCCGTAAACGACAAAGGTTTCAGACCGCGGGCCAGGTTGCCGATACATTCCTCATGGTTTCCCTTTGGTCGTCGCTCATCCTCACCTTCTCCGTCCTGGCGGGCCCCCGGATCTTCCTGGCGCGCGTCGAGCGCACCGGGTTGCCGCCCTATACCGATGACCAGGGGAAGATCTACATTCTCCAGGGAGAGGCCTGCGGAACCCTGCGGGTGCGCTCCAGGGTGGTCCTGCAGCGGCCCGGATCAAACCTTACCATCGGCACGTTGTCCATCGTCAGCGTGGCGGACGGCTCCGCCGTCGGCACCATGATGGAACCGGGGATCACTTTCCCCATGAAGGGGGACGAGGCGATCGCGCTCCCGGACCTCCCGCCGCCCCAGGCCGCCCCCCCGGCGGCTCCGCCGCAACCCAATGCCCTTGCGCCTGCACGTTCCAGCAAGCGCGCGACCGCCCGCTCCACCCGGCCCAAGCGCAAGCCGAAACCGCCCGTTTCCTAGAAGAACAGGAAGAAGCCGTTCAGGAAGTAGACGATCCCCGCCGCGCCCACCACCAGGCCCAGGACCCACACCGGCTTCTGCTTCAGCAGGGCGGCGATGGAGGACAGCAGGATGGAGATCTGCAGGAAGATCACGGCAATGCCGAAGAAGGCCGCGTGCTTCTGGGCATCGTCCCGCACCTGTTCCAGGGCCTTGGCCTCGGCCTGGATCTGCGCCTTGTCCTGGTCGTAGTGGGCCACCCGCTTGGCGTACTCGCCGATCCGCCTGGCATAGGCGTCCTGCACGGCCCTGGAGGCGCTGGCGGGCAGCACCTGCCGCTCCAGCTCGGCGCTGGCCTGGGCCAGCGCGTACATATCGCCTTTCATGCTCTTGGCCTGGAAGAACGCCCACTGGTCGGACGCCTTGGCCTGGGACAGCACCTGCCGGGTGGAGTAGCCGCCGCCCTTGAAGGTGGCCAGGGTGGCGCAGACCGCCACGATCACGGTGGTCAGGGCCAGGTAGTTGAGCCAGGGTGCCTTGGGTTCGTCAGCCATGTCAGGTCCTCAGGTAGGAAGCGCCGTTCACGTCGATGACGCATCCGGTCATGGCCGGCGGGGCGTCCAGGGCGCAGAACACGGCCGCCGCCGCCACTTCTTCCGGGCCGGCCACCCGGCCCAGCGGATGCTGGGCGAGGATGCCGGGGCCCTGCGGCCCGGCCAGGTGCGCCGCGGCCATGTCGGTGGCCACCCAGCCCGGGGCCACCACGAAGAAATAGACCCTCTGTCCAGCCAGGGCCCAGGCCAGTGACTGGCTGAGCGCGTTCAGGCCGGCCTTGCTGGCGGCATAGGCGGGCGCTTCGGGCTCGCCCCGGAAGGCGCCGCGGGAGGAGATGCTCACCACCCGTCCACCGCCGGCGGCGCCCATGGCCTGCCCGGCCCGGTGGCAGAGGTTGGCCGGGCCGAGCAGGTTGGTGTCCAGGGTGCGGCGCCAGGTCCGTTGCCATTCGGCGTAATCCGTGTCCGGCACCGGGCGGGTTTCGTAGATGCCGGCGTTGTTCACCAGCACGGCGATCGGCCCCAGGGCGGCAGTCACCTCGTCCCACAGGCGCGCCACCGCGTCGGGCGCCGCCAGATCGGCCGCGAACGCCCGGTGGCCTTCGCCCGCCAGGGACGCCACCACCGCCTCCGCCGCGGCCCGGTTCTTCTGGTAGTGCACGGCCACCCGGCAGCCGCGCTGGGCGAACTGTCCGGCGATGGCCCGGCCGATGCCGCGCGAGGCGCCGGTGACCAGCACGGTGGGTCTGGAAAGGGGATCAAGTTGGCTCATGACCCTACTTTATCTGGATTCCGCATGCCGATGGAACCGGAGCCGGGCCCGCCAGGAGCGGCGGCGCGCCCTGGCCGGGTTCCCGCCGGACGATTGATCAAGCGAGGGGACGGATCAGGCCCTTGCGCACCAGGGCGGTCAACGCGGCCAGGACGGCTGCTTCGCCCGCGCCGGCCCGGGCCGCGGCGGCCAGCAGCGCCGCGGTGGCCGTGGGCTGCTCCAGGCAGCCCAGCAGGTCCCGTTCCAGGGGTTCCAGCGGGTGATCCATGGCCAGGGCCTGGCCGGCCAGCCGGGCCTGGGCGGTGGGGGTCGCCGGAGCCCCCAGGCAACTGGCGTCCAGCAGGGCCAGCGGGCCGGTGCGGCCGACCCGCCCGCGGCGCAGCCGCGCTTCCAGCCCGGGATCCCGGGCCAGCCGCTCCGCCTGGAAGATCGCCTCCAGCTCGGCGCCGGCTGCGCGCCTGGGCGGCTGCGCCTGGTCCACCCTCGACCAGGCCGGATCGCTCCACTGGAAGGCCAGCAGCACCGAAACCACCCGCCGGTAGCCCTGTTCCCTGAGATTGGCGGCCCAGCGCTCCACCGAATCCAGCAGGGCGGCCTCGTCGGCGCCGTCGGCGTGGCCGAGCGCATAGGTCTGGGCGGAATGGCTGCGCAGGCGCAGGACGTGGATGGCCATGGGCGCGCCGTCAAGCCATTGGCGCAGGCGCCGTTCCAGCGGTTCGCCGTCCCGTTCGCCCAGCTCGGTGACGAGCTGCGCCGTGCCGCCCGGCGCCAGGTGCCCGGGCAGTCCCGCCACGATGCGCCGCTGCACCTCCTCGCCGCTGGGCCCGCCGTCCCGGTAGCCCACCTCCTGGGCCGGGGCGGGCACGAAGGGCGGGTTGGCGGTGATCAGCCCGAAGCGCCGGTCGCCCACCGGGCCGTACAGGTCGCCCTGGAGGGCCTCCAGGTGCGCCAGGCCGGAGATCCGGGCGTTGAAGGCGGTGCAGCGCACCGCCCGCGGGTTGAGGTCCACGGCGCTGACCCGGTCCGCATGGGATGCCGCCAGCATGGCCTGCACGCCCGAGCCGCAGCAGAGATCCAGGGCGGCCGCCACCGGCCCGCGCAGGGTGGCCCGGGCCAGCCACCGGCTGTCGGTGCCCACGTACATCACCTGGTCGTAGGGCACGTCGGCGCGGCCGCCCGCCAGCTGTGGCCAGGCGTGGTCCGAGAACACCAGGGTGCGACCCACCGGGTAGAGCGAGGCTTCGGCGCGCACCGAGCCGCCGGCGCGGGTCAGGATGCCGGCGCGCTCCAGTGCCGCCTGGTCCGCGGGCTCGAACAGCCGGTCCAGATCCGCCTTCGGCAGCTCGGCTTCCAGCATGAACAACTCGATGGCGAGGTCCAGGGGATCCCGCGCGCACAGCCGCTCGGCCCGGTAGATGGGCAGGGCCTTCATTTGGAAATCGGCCAGGTCCTCCATGCCGAGGCGCTCGCAGAGGCCCGCCTCGGAATAGCCGGCGGCCGCCAGCCTGGCCATGGCCGCGGCGCCGGCGGCGGGATCGGCGGTGTAGGCGATCACGCGGCCTCCTTCCTTACCCGGATCCAGCACAGGAAGCGCACCCCGAATTCCGGCACCAGCACGACGAGGTAGACCGCCACCACGGCGTTGAACAGCGCCGTGGCCAGGAACAATTGGGGGATGCTGAACCCCAGCCGGAACAGCAGCATGGACACCAGGGCCGAAACCACCATGAACAGGGCGTTCAGGATGTTGTTGGCGGCGATGATCCGGGACTGGTGGCTCCGCTCGCCCCGGGTCTGGATCAGGGCGTAGAGCGGCACGATGAAGAAGCCGCCGAACAGGCCCAGCAGCAGGATGTCGGCCATCAGCCGCCAGTGCGCGGCCGCGCCGAGGAAGGCGGTGAAGTGCATGGGCGCGCCGTGGGCCGCCGCGGGGCAGGCCAGGTAGAGGTCGATGCCGAACAGGGTGAGGCCCAGGGCGCCGAACGGCACCAGGCCGAGCTCCACCTTGTGCCCGGAGAGCTTCTCGCAGAGCAGGGAACCCAGGCCGATGCCGAAGGAGAATACCGTCAGCAGCAGGATAAACACGCTTTCATCGCCCCCCAGGACCTCCCTGGAGAAGGCCGGGAACTGCGCCAGGAGGGTGGCGCCGAAGAACCAGAACCAGGAGATGCCGAGCAGCGAAATCCAGACCGTGCGGTTGCTCCGGGCGAAGCGCAGGTTGCGCCAGGTCTCGGTGGCCAGGTTCCAGTTGATCTTCAGGGCGGGATCGGCGGCCGGGGAGTCCGGAATGCCCCGGCTGGTCCAGTAGCCCAGCAGGGCGATGGCCACCAGGGTGGCGGAGGTGACCAGGCCGCCCCTGGGCAGGGTGACCAGGGCGGCGCCCAGCACCTCCCCCAGCAGGATGGCCACGAAGGTGCCCATCTCCATCATGCCGTTGCCGCCCACCAGTTCGTGCTGCTCCAGGTGCTGGGGCAGGTAGGCGTACTTGACCGGGCCGAACAGGGTGGAATGCAGGCCCATGAGCACCAGCGCCGCCACCAGGGGCCAGAGCAGGCTGGCCATGAAGCCCCAGGCCGCCAGCAGCATCACCGCCACCTCGAACACCTTCACCCAGCGCACCAGGAGGGACTTCTCGCACTTGTCGGCGATCTGCCCGCTGGTGGCCGAGAACAGGAAGAACGGCAGGATGAACAGCCCCGGCAGGAGGGTCGCCAGGGTCCGGGGGTCCATGGTGGTGAGCTGCCCGGCCCGGAAGGTGACCAGGGTGACCAGGGCGGTCTTGAGCACATTGTCGTTGAAGGCGCCCAGGAAGGCGGTGCCGAAGAAGGGGCAGTAGCGGCGTTCCCGGATGAGTTGGAACTGGCTGCTCACGGGAGGCTCCATTCGGCGGCGAGGGAATCTAACGGCTGTCAGGTATCAAGCTTGCACCATAATGGGAAACGCCGCCATGGGCGTGGCCCGGTTTGCTTGAGGAGAGGGACATGGATGTGTTGAGGATCGCCGCCTTTTCCGATGGGGATGCCGGCGGCAACCCGGCGGGGGTGGTCATCGCCGACCAGCTTCCCGGAGCCTCGGACATGCAGCGGATCGCGGCCGAAGTGGGCTATTCGGAGACGGCGTTCGCCGCGCCCAGCGGCGCCGGCTGGCGGGTGCGCTACTTCGCGCCGGAATCCGAGGTGCCCTTCTGCGGCCACGCCACCATCGCCCTGGGGGCGGCCCTGGCGCTCCGGTTCGGCAACGGCGTGTTCGCGCTGCAGCTCAACGACACGGCCATCACCGTCGAAGGCCGGCGGACCGGCACCACCATCGCCGCCGCCCTGCAGTCCCCGCCCACCCGCAGCCGCGCGGCGGATCCGGAGCTGGTCCGCGCGGCGCTCGCCCTGCTGGGCTACGTGCCGGGGGACCTGGACCCGAGCCTCCCGCCGGCCATCGCCCACGGCGGGGCCGACCACCTGGTGCTGGCGCTCGGCACCCGGGCCCTGCTGGCCGCCATGGCCTACGAGCTCGACGCCGGCCGCCGCCTGATGCGCCGGGCCGGCCTGGTGACGATCCACCTGGCCTATGCCGAAACGCCGCGGTTGTTCCACACCCGCAATCCGTTCGCCTCCGGCGGCGTCTACGAGGACCCTGCCACCGGCGCCGCCAGCGCCGCTTTCGCCGGCTACCTGAGGGATCGCCATTGGCCCCACGGCGGCGCCATCGACCTGGTGCAGGGCGAGGACATGGGCATGCGCTCCCGAATCCGGGCCGAGATCCCGCCCGGCCCCGGCAGCTCCATCCGGGTTTCCGGGACCGCCCGCCTGATGACCCGGTAGCCTGAGAGGCGTGATTGGGGGAGGATGGTCTGATCCCCCTTGACCATTCATCCCGTGAGCACCAGGAATCGACCCTCATGAGCCTGCCCCGTCCCCTCCGCAACGTCCTGCGCACCCTCGCCCTGCTCTGGCTTCCGGCCTGCGCCTTCGCCCAGGCCCCATCCGGCGCCGTGGAGAATGCGGTGGTGAAAGTGTTCTCGACCCTGCGCAACCCCGACCCGGTCAAGCCCTGGAGCCGGCAGGAACCCCTCGAGATCACCGGCAGCGGCGTGGTGCTCGCCGGCCGGCGCATCCTGACCAATGCCCACATGGTCCAGTACGCCAGCCAGGTGCAGGTGCAGGGCCACGGCGCCGGGGACAAGGTATCGGCCGCCGTGGAGGCGGTGGCGCCGGGCATCGACCTGGCGCTGCTGAAGCTGGACGACGACAGCTTTTTCGACGCCAGGAAGCCCCTGCCCCGGGACCCGGCGATCCCTGACGTGAAGGACGAGGTGCTGGCCTACGGCTATCCCATGGGCGGCTCCAACCTCTCCATCACCAAGGGGATCATCTCCCGCATCGAATTCACCAGCTACAACTTCCCGGTCTCGGGCCTGCGCATCCAGGTGGACGCGGCCATCAACCCGGGCAACAGCGGCGGGCCGGCGGTGGTGAAAGGCCGGATGGTGGGGCTGGTCTTCAGCCACATCGGCATGGCCCAGGGCATCGGCTACGTCATTCCCAACGAGGAGATCGACCTGTTCCTGGCCGCCGCGGCCCGCGGCGCGGCCGAGGCCAAGCCGGCCCTGTTCGACGACCTGCCGACCCTGGAGAACCCGGCCCTGCGCGCCTTCCTGAAGCTGGACAAGTCGGTGCAGGGGGTGGTGGTGCATACGCCCTACGGTAAGAACAGCCCGCTCAAGGTCTGGGACGTCATCACCGGGATCGGCGGCTGCCCCGTGGACGACCAGGGCATGATCCAGCTGCGGCCGGACCTCCGGGTCAATTTCCGCTACCAGGTGCAGCGCCAGGCCAAGGACGGCAAGATCCTGCTGAAGGTGGTGCGCGACGGCAAGCCGCTGGAGCTCATGGTGCCGGTCAGCTACGAACGCCCGGTGATGGTGCCCGACCTGGGCGGCGCCTATCCCCCCTATTTCATCTGCGGACCGCTGGTGTTCTCCGCGGCTTCCCGCCAGTTCTTCGGCATGGTCGGCCGGGGCCCCAACCAGCTGGCCATGGCCAGCAGCCCCATGCTCAAGCGCCTGTTCGACCCGCCCGCCTTCCCGGGCGAGGAGCTGGTGGTGATCTGCTCGCCGTTCCTGCCGCACAAGCTGGCCCGCGGCTACTCCAACCCCCAGGGCAACGTGCTGGAAAGCGTCAACGGCATCGCCATCCGCAACCTGCGCCACCTGGTCACCGTGCTCCGGGACGCCACGGACGAGTTCATCGTCATCCACTGCGCCGGCACCGAAGGCGAGGACCTGGTCTTCCGGCGCAAGGAGCTGCTCGACTCAACCAACGACGTGCTGAACGAGAACGGCATCCGCTCCCAGGCCAGCCCCGAGCTGCTGAAGGTGTGGAACGAGAAGCCCGCCTGAAGTCACTCCGCGTCGGAGAGGAAGAACACCGTCTCCCCGTCCTTTTCGTAGGCTTCACGGGTGGCGTTGACCGGCAGCGACTCCAGGACGGTGCCGTCGGCATTCCTGATCTCGACGTGGTCGACCCCTGCCAGCCGGTGCTTGTGGGCACCCTCCCAGTGCACCTCCACCAGCTCGTCCCAGAAACTGGTGTGCCCGTCGATGCCGATGACCGACTGGATGCCGGCCTTCTGGATCTCCACGGTCTGGCCGGCGATGGGCTCGCCCTTCTCCGCATCCCGCATCAGCACCACCACCGAGTCCTGGGCCAAGGTCTTCATCGCATCTCCCGGCCGCCAGTTTAACATCCCGGAGGCCAAGGCTTTGGCGTCTACCGCTGAAGTGCCGGCAGGCCACCCCCGGCCGGCCCCGCTCCGGGGATGGCGGCCGCCCCTGCCGGAGCTGGACCCGCCAGCGCGGGGCCGTCTCGCCGGACCCGCTGAAGGAACGCCCGGGTCCGGAGTTCGCGGGTCCGCTCGAACACCTGGGCCGGCGTGCCCTCCTCCACGATCACGCCACCATCCATGAACGCGACGTGGTTGGCCACCTCCCGGGCGAAGGCCATCTCATGCGTCACCACGACCATGGTCATGCCGTCCCGGGCCAGGCCCTTCATGACATCCAGCACCCCGCCCACGACTTCGGGGTCCAGCGAGGAGGTGGGTTCATCGAACAGGATCACCTCCGGGTCCATGGCCATGGCCCGGGCGATGCCCACCCGCTGCTGCTGCCCGCCGGAAAGCTGGGAGGGGAAGTGGTTGAAACGGTCGCCCAGCCCGACCTTGTCGAGGCAGGCCGCGCTCCGCTCGCGCGCCACCTTCACCGG
Organism: uncultured Mesoterricola sp.; assembly: GCA_964627225.1. Classification (GTDB taxonomy): domain Bacteria; phylum Acidobacteriota; class Holophagae; order Holophagales; family Holophagaceae; genus Mesoterricola. The sequence goes on along the minus strand of CAZVHQ010000059.1, from coordinate 8,244 downwards.
GATGCCCTGCACGACCACCAGCCCTTCCATCACATTCTCCAGGGCGGTCTTGTTGCGGAACAGGTTGTAGTTCTGGAAGACCATCGTCGTCTTCCGGCGCAGGGCCGCGATCTGCGGCTTGCGGAGCTGGGCGGTGTCGACTTCGAGGTCGCCGATGCGGATGGTGCCCTTGTCCGCCCGCTCCAGGCAGTTGATGCAGCGCAGCAGGGTGGACTTGCCCGAGCCGCTGGGCCCCAGCAGCACCACCACTTCGCCCTTCCTGACCTCCAGGTCGATGCCCTTCAGCACCTGGTTGTGGTGGAAGGCTTTCCAGATGTCATCCAGCTTGATCATGATGGCCTCACCGCCGACAGCCCCTCGAAGCGCCGCACCCGCTTCTCCCCGAGCGCCACCAGGCGTTCGATGATGATGCAGATGGCCCAGTAGACCAGCGCCACCGCCACGTAGACCTCGAAGAACCGAAGCCCGCGCGCGCCCAGGATCTTGGCCTCGCCCATCATCTCCACCACGGAGATCATGAAGGCCAGCGAGGTGTCCTTCACCAGGGCGATGGCCGTGTTGCCGAAGCTGGGCAGGGCCACCGCCAGGGCCTGGGGCAGCACGATCCGGCGCAGACCCTGCAGGGAGGACATGCCCACCGACAGGGAGGCTTCCATCTGGCCCTTGTCGATCGCCAGGATGGCGGCGCGGATGGTCTCGGACAGGTAGGCCGCGACGTTGAAGGTGAAGGCGAAATAGATGAAGACGATGGCCGGGATCTGGCTCACGTCCAGGTTCCAGCCGTATTTGTCCCGCAGGAATTGCACGACCAGGGGGATGCCGTAGTAGGACAGGTAGATCTGCACCAGCATGGGCGTGCCCCGGGCGAACGAGACGTAGACCGCCGCCAGCTGGCGCAGCCCGGGAATCCGGTAGATCCGCACCAGGGCCACGGCCAGGGCGGTCACCACCGAGGCCAGCATGGCCACGATGGTGATCTTCAGGGTGACCGGGATGACCCTGGCCAGTTCCGGAAAGGTGGACAGGAAGAACTGGAAGTCGAAGAGCTTCACCATGGCTCCTAGCGTGTGAAGTCGGCTCCGAACCATTTCTGCGAAAGCCGAGCCAGGGTGCCGTCCTTCTTGAGGTCCGCCAGCCCCTTGTTGAACAGGGCGGTCAGGGCGCCGCCCTGGGCATCCTTGCGGAAGACGAAGTAGGAAGGCTCGAAATCCAGGGGCTGGCCGACGACCTTGACGTTGGTGCCGAGCTTCTTGGCGTTGTAGCCCACGGTCAGGCGATCGTTCACCGTGGCGTCCAGCCGGCCCGCCACGATGTCCTGCAGCACGGTGGTCAGGTTTCCATCGTAGTACTTGATATCAATGGCCTTGCCGTTTTTCTGGTTGAAGTCCTCGAGGTGCTTGCTGTAGTTGCTGCCGACCCCCGTGCCGACCTTCAGTCCCTTCAGGTCCGCATAGCCGTGGCTGAACTGGCCGGCCCGGTCGCCGCGGACGATGATCTGGGCGCCGGATACCAGGTAGTCGTTGGAGAAGTTGTACTTCTCCGCGCGCTGGGGGTTCCTGGAGATCTGGTTGGCCACCAGGTCGAACTTCCTGGCGTCCAGGGCGAGGAACATGCTGTCCCAGGGCGTGGGCACGAACTTGGCGTCCAGGTCGACCCGCCTGGCGATCTCCTGGACCACTTCCACGTCGTAGCCGGTGATGACGCCTTTCTCGTCGAGGAAGGTGAAGGGCGCGTAGACCCCTTCGGTGCCGACGGTCACGGTCTGCCGCGGGGCGGCGGAAAGGGTTCCCAGGATGCCGGCGGCCAGCGCCAGGGTGCGAAGGATCTGCATGGTTGTCTCCTTGGATAGGCCTGATGCGGCCAAGGGAAAGGCCGGAGCGATCGTTTCTGCGATCGGTCCGGCCTCGGGAAAAGACGGAATAAGCTTGTCGCAGGACTCAGGTGGTTGCGCTCCGACAGCGACAGGCCATGACCTCGGTCATTCCTGCGTGGGCAACGGTCCTGGTCACGATGGCTCTCCGAAAATGATTTATTACAATTTTGATCAGAAAAGAAGGATCATTCTTTCCATATGAAAGTAGACCCCATCCGATCGGCTCGTGTCAAACTAATTTTTATTTTTTACCGATTTAATAAGAATCAGTCAGAGGCAGGCACCGGGGGCGCCAGCGGTCAGGCCGGCTTCACTTCCTTGAACCGGATCCAGCCGCGCTTGGCGATGTAGCGCATGAATTTGACCATTCTCGCCACCGCCTCGTCCAGGTCGTCGCCGGTCGATCCGCCCAGGCTCCGGGCCAGGTCCAGGATGCTCCGGGTGCCGTCCATGGCAAGCCAGGTCGACGAGGAGAGCTCATCCAGTTCCACCTCGGAAACCGGCGTCCGGTGCACCAGCTTGCCCATCAGCCGCTTGAAGGGATTGATCTCCAGCTCCAGCACGACCCTGCCCGCTTCGGTCAGCCGGTACATGGGGTGCCTGATCTCGGGCACGTAGAGCACGAAGTTGCAGGGGTCCTTGGCGTGATCCACCGGGTTCTTCATGGCTTGGCCTTCCGCAGCGAGTACCAGTAGATCCAGGACGCCAGCAGCAGGAACATGATCAGCGACAACAGGCTGTTCTTGGCGACCGCCGGGAACAGCTTGATCCCGAAGGCGATGTTGATCTGGAGGGCGGCGAACAGCCCCACCACGATGCCCATCAGCGCGTCTCCCGCCACAAGGCCCGAAGCCAGCAGGACGCCCTTGTCCACTGCCCCTTCATCGGCGGTTTGCTTGGCCTTGCGCTCGACCAGGTTCCGGATGATGCCGCCGGAGAACACCGCGGCGGTCATGCCGATGGGCAGGTAGATGCCGAGCGCCACCGCGAGGATCGGAATGTCGGCCAGGAAGCAGAACAGCGCCAGCGCCACACCCACGGCGACCAGGGTCCAGGGCAGCTGGGCGGTCATGATGCCCTGCACGATCATCTTCATGAGCGTCGCCTGGGGCGCGGGAACCGCCGCGCTGCCGATGCCGTAAGCCTTGTTCAGCAGCATCAAGGTGCCCGCCGCGGCGACCGACGCCACCGCCAGGGCGATGAACATGCCCGCCTGGATGTTCCTGGGGTTGCCGCCGACGATGAAGGTGGTCTTGAGGCTCTGGGCCGTGCCGCCCGCCACGGCGATGGCGATGCAGATCACGCCGCCGACCATGAGCGCGGTGGTCATGCCCGGGTTGCCGGTGTGGCCCATGAGTTTCAGCACGGTGGTGACGATGAGCAGGGCCGCGATGGTCATGCCGGACACGGGGTTGTTGGACGCGCCGATCAGCCCGACCATCCGGCCCGATACCACCGCGAAGAAGAAGCTGAACAGCACCGCCATGATCCCGCCGACCAGGCCGCCGCCCACCACCGGGACCAGCCAGACCAGGAGGAATCCCAGTACGGCTGCACCGATGACCCAGGTGAGGGGAGCTTCGTGGTTCATCCGGGTCACTTTGCCGGTATCGCCTTTACCCATTCCCCCGGCGGCCTGCTTGAAGCTGCTGATGAGGGTGGGCAGGGAGCGGATCAGCGATATGAACCCGCCGGCCGCGACCGCCCCGGCGCCGATATAGCGGATGTAGTTGGACCAGATGGCATTGGCATCCATCTGCGCGACCAGGACCTTGGAAGGGTAGAGCGGGTGCGGCATGCCCGTGCCGAACAGCTTCAGCAGGGGGATCAGCGCCAGCCAGGCCACCACGGAGCCGGCGAACATCAGCGAGGACGTCTTGGTGCCGACGATGAAGCCGACGCCCATGAGCGAAGCGATGGTATCGACGCTGACGATGGTCCCCTCGTAGGACTTGATGGTGTAGGAAGCCTCCTCGCTCCAGACCGAGAAGCCGCCGGCCAGCAGCTTGAAAGCCGAGCCGACGCCCATGCCCATGAGGATGGTCCGGAAGCCCCCGCCGCCTTCGGTGCCCGTGACCAGGATCTCCGCGGCGGCCATGGACTCGGGGAAGATGAGCGTGCCGTGCTCCTCGACGATGAGGTAGCGCCGCACCGGGGCGATGAAGAAGACCCCCATCAGGCCGCCGATGATGGTGACGATGATGATCGTCGGGATGCTCAGGCCGAAACCGAGGAGGATCAGCGCGGGAAGCACGAAGATGATGCCGCCGGCGATGGACTCGCCCATCGCCGCCAGCGAGGCGACCACGTTCGCCTCCAGGATGTTGTTGCGCTTGAAGAGATTCCTCAGCAGGCCGATGGCCAGGATCGCGCCGGGGATGCCCGCGGAGATGGTCATGCCCACCTTGAGGCCAAGATAGGTATTGGCCGCGGCGAACAGCAGCGCGAACAGAATGCCCATGAGGATGGAATACCCGGTGATCTCCGGCATCACCTCGGTGGTTGGGACGTAGGGCACATAGTCGTCGCCCTTGCAGCCGCCATATGAGTTCTTGGATAACCCGGTCTTCTCGACTTTAGCTGCCATGGCTGCTTCCCCCTATTTCATGTGCGCGAGTAGTGCCGTCAGGAAGGCCCAGGTGTTGGCGACTGAGCCGATGCTCAGGTGCTCATCGGGGGTGTGTACGCCGAAGAGGTTCGGACCGAAGCTGATCATGTCGGTATCGGGCAGTTTTTCCTTGAGCAGGCCGCATTCGAGCCCGGCATGGATGGCCTTGATCCGCGGGGCGCTGCCGGCGACCTTCTGGTAGACGCTCTGGCACAGTTCCCGGATGCGGGAATCCGCTTCGTAGCGCCAGGCGGGATACGCGTTGGCCCTGACGCACTTGGCGTTGACCAGGTTGGCCAGGGTCTCGATCCTGCGGGAGAGGTCCTCCCGGATCGATTCGACGCAGCTCCTGACCGAGATGGTCAGCCTGACGGATTCGCCCGCCTGTTCCAGGACGCCGTGGTTCAAGCTGCTTTCCACCAGCCCCTCCAGCTCCTTGCTCATGGAATGGACGCCGTCGGGGGCGGCCGCCAGGAAATCGATGATCTGCTCCGTGGCGGCGCTGCCCAGCTGGCGCGCCACCTTGGCCCCGGCGGCCACCCGGACCTTGATGTCCGGATCCGCCACGGCGAACTCCGATTCCAGCTCCTTGGCCAGAAGCCCCACGATGGCCTTGATCTTGGCGAGCACCGGGGCCTCCGCCGTGAGGGTCGCCTCGGCTTCCCGGGCGATGGCATTGGACTTTGAACCTCCCGACAGCTCGGCGATCCTGAACCTGCCGGCCGCCCTGGCCGCGTCGAGCAGCCGGCCCAGCAGCTTGATGGCGTTGGCCCGCTGCTGGATGATCTCCAGGCCCGAGTGGCCGCCTTTCAGGCCCGAGACCTTGATGGCCAGGGTGCCGCCGGTCGCTTTCTCCCAGCGGGTGGCGAATTCGCAGACCAGGTTCACGCCGCCGGCGCAACTGACGAACAGGACCCCCTCCTCCTCGGCGTCGATGTTCAGCAGCGTGGTGCCGGTGAGATGATCGGTCTTGAGGGCATGGGCTCCGTCCATGCCGGTCTCCTCGCTGGTCGTGACCAGCAGTTCGAGCGGCGGGTGCGGCAGGTCGGCACTGTCCAGGACCGCCAGGCCGAAAGCCACGGCGATGCCGTTGTCCGCGCCGAGGGTCGTGCCCACCGCCCGCACGAAGTCGCCCTCGATCTTCAAGGTCAGCGGATCCTTGGTGAAATCGTGCACGCACCCCTTGGCCTTTTCGCAGACCATGTCCATGTGCCCCTGGAGGATCACCGCGGGGGAAGCCTCGTAGCCCGCCGTCCCGGGTTTGCGGATGATGACGTTCAGGGCCTTGTCCTGGAAGACCTCGAGCTTGCGCTCCTTGGCGAAACCGACCAGAAAGTCGCTGGCCTGCTTCTCGTTGCCCGACCCCCTTGGGATCCGGGTCAGTTCTTCGAAGAAGTGGAATACTTCTTTGGGTTTCAGGTTGTTCAACATCCGATGGGTCCCCCTTCGCTTCCGCTTCAATCGAGGAACCGGACGCAGCTATGACAAGCATCATTTAAGCCATCGAATAACATTTTATATTTCAATATTTAGTACATCATCTAACAGCTCTGGATTGAACCCGTTCATTCAATTCGAATGAACCGTACTTTCACATCCAGGCGCGGGCCATCCAGAAGCATGAGAAAGTATTTTCGAGGATCAGCCATGAATCAGAAAACCATCGCCCTCGTCGCCCATGACAACCGCAAGCGCGACCTCATCGAGTGGGTTTCCTGGAATCACACGATCCTGGCGGAGCACAAGCTGGTCTGCACCGGCACCACCGGCCGGCTGGTGGAGGAGGCGCTGGCCCGCAAGTCGGCGGAGAACCCGGAAACGCTCGCCATCCCGCCCATCCACAAGCTCAAGTCCGGGCCCCTGGGTGGCGACCAGCAGCTGGGGGCGATGATCAGCGAGGGGCTGATCGACGTGGTGATCTTTTTCTGGGACCCCATGGAACCGCATCCCCATGACGTGGACGTGAAGGCCCTGCTGCGCATCGCCGTGGTCTACAACATGCCGATCGCCTGCACCCGGAGCACGGCGGACTTCCTGATCTCCTCGCCGCTCATGAAGAAGCCCTATGATCCCGCGCTGACCGACTATTCGGCCTACATCAAGCGGGATCTGTGATCCCCACGTCCGCCAGCAGCCGGTCCATGATGTCCACCGCCTGGTAGCGCAGGGCGGTGCCCAGGGCCTGGTGGTTGAAGGTCTGGTGCTGGCTGGGGTTCGCCAGGTAGGCGATGACGCGCCCGGCCAGGTCCGCGGGGTCCTGGCAGACCAGGCCGTTGACCCCGTCCTCCACCAGGTCGGCGGGTCCCTTCACCGGGTAGCAGGCCACGGGCAGGCCGCAGCTCATCGCCTCCAGGACCGAGCAGCCGAAGGTGTCGAAACGGGACGGGAAGATCAGCAAGGTGCTGGCCCGGTACCAGCAGGCCAGGGTCTCCCGGTCCACCCAGCCGGTGAAGCGGGCTTCGGGCGCCATGGCGCGCAGCTTGGCCTCGGCCGGCCCCCGGCCCGCGAACACCAGCCGCGCCTCGGGCACCCGGGCCCGGATCAGCTTCCAGGCCGCGATCACGTCCAGCACGCCCTTCTCCTCGGAAAGCCGCCCAGCGAAGAGCAGGATGGGCTTCCCGGCCTCGACGCCGGGGAGTTGTTCGGGTTCGAGGGAAGGATGGTACTCCGGCGCCGCCCAATGGGCCGTGAGGTGCAGCCGCTCGGGCGGGATGCCCATGGTCTCCCCGGCCAGCCACGCGCGGTGCTGGCGGTTGAGCACGAACAGGCCGTCCCACCGGCGGTAGAACCAGCGCAGCAGCCGGCGCACCCGGTCCAGGCCGCGCCGGTCGAGGCTGGAGTTGTGGGCCAGGTACACCAGCCAGTCGGTGTGGACGAAGAAGTGCGCGGGGATCTGCAGCGCGTGCTTGAGGAACAGCCCCACCCAGCCCATGACGCCCTCGGTGGAGACGATCAGCCGGTCGTAGCCGCCGTCCTGGACCAGGCGCAGCACCTCCAGCAGGTCCGGGATGAGGTTGGTCTGTTCACCGAACCCGGGCAGGGAAAAGGATTCCAGCGGGCGGACCACCCGGAGGTGATCCTGCGGCTCCTGCTCGGCGTGGCAGATCAGGAAGTCCACCGGCAGATCCCGCCGGCGGCATTCCGCCAGCACGGACTGCAGGGAGCTGGAGACGCCGTTGGCGTCGTAGAAGGTGTCGGAAAGCCAGAGCACCCGCCGGGGGTGGGCCGTCCCGCCGCAGGACTGGGCCAGCTGGTCCAGCAGCTCCCGCCCGCCGTGCAGGGTGTGGGTGGCCACGGCGGTGGCCCCGGCCAGGAACGTGGCCATGAGGCTCGGGAAGGTCAGGTCGTCCAGGAGGGATGACACCTGCAGGGCGCTCATGGACTGGGGCTTGTTCAAGGATTCCAGGCCCAGGAGCGTGCGGAAATGGCTGGGCACCTCCAGGTGGTCCACCCAGTCGCCGAACTTGACCTTGCGGCCGCCTCCCTCCGCCTCCCAGTGGGCGGCGATGGGGCCCAGGCCCTTGCGGGCCCGCTTCAGCATCAGCCGCATCATGCCGCGGAACATCTCGGGCAAGATGCCCTTGAGGGTCTCGGGCAGGGCTTCGGGGTGTTTGCGCCGCACCTTGGCGATGCGTTCCAGGTGGCCCAGGAAGGGGCGGTAGTCCTTGTTGACCGTCAGCCGGAGCATGACCCCGGGCTTCTCGCCCTGCAGGCAGGCGTGCCAGGCTTTCAGGAAGCGCAAGGTGTAGCGGTGGCGCCGCAG
>CAZVHQ010000058.1:0-21258 GCA_964627225.1 uncultured Mesoterricola sp. | reverse complement strand
ACCGGCCCTGGAACAACCGCATCAACTGGGTGATCATCGCGCTCATGTTCGCCCTCTCCGCCGTGCTGGCCGCCCAGGTGCTATTGCCCGGCCTGTTCCCCACCCCTGCCGCCTGAAGCGGAACCCGTGAGCGGCGGCAGCCCGCCGTGGCCTCGAAGCCAAGGGTGATCGGCCAATGCGAGCATTTCCCGATCGCCCCGGCTGTCGCCATAGGCATAGAACACCCTTGGCTGGTCGCTGCCGAACCACTGTCGCAGCCGCCGAACCTTTTCCGGTCCCCAGCAATTCGGCCCGGACAGGCGGCCCGTGAACCGGCCGTCCCGATAGTCCAGCTCGGTCGCCAGGACGGCATCGAATCCGGCCTGCGCCGCCCAAGGCGCCAGGTATAGCGTGGGTGACGCACTGACCAGGACCAGCCCATGCCCCAGCTGCTGATGCTCCTGAATCCGCGCGGCCATCTCGGGCCGGACCAGGGCGGGCAGCCTTTGCGCGACATACATTTGCGCAGTCGCCTCCAGCTCAAGCCGCGACCTGCCGCCGATGGTCGCGGCCAAGAACCGCGCCTTGGCCGAGCCGCGGTCGCACATCCGGGCCATCCCAGCGATGATCCACGGCGCCGCGCGCACCGCGCCCGCGGCGAAGTGGGCCTGGCCCACTGTAAAAAGGATGAAATCGCGCAGGCTATCCGATGTGGTGACGGTGCCGTCGAAATCGAAGGCGGCAACGATGCGGTCATCGGGGTTGGAGGTTCGGGCAGGGCTTTCGTGCATGCCTCCATGATGGTTGGTCCTGATCCCATCCGGGCCCAGTAAATTCCCCCTAGCGATGCGCGAAGGGCTCCAGCCAGCGGTTGGTGAGCCGGATCTCCTCCTCGTTGACCTCATGCCCCATATCCAGCTCATGGTAGGCCACGCTGCCCAGGGGCACGGCCAGCAGCGCATCCCGGCTGGCCCGGCCGTGCCGGATCGGCAGGGTCTGGTCACGCACGCCGTGGATCACCAGGGCGTCCCGCTGGCCCAGGGCCGGGCCCGGCTGGCGGTTGCGCAGGGCCTCGGGCAGGATGCGGCCGCTCCAGGCCACGGCGCCGGCCACCAGGTCGGGGCGGGTCAACAGCAGGCTCATGGCCATGATGGCCCCCTGGCTGAAGCCCAGGAGGTAGACCCGCCGCGCATCGGCGCCATGCTCCAGGACGGCTTCGGGGATGAAGGCGGCCAGCTGACGGCGCCCGGCTTCGGCTTCTTCGGCGTTGTGCACGGGCCCTGCCGGGGTGAAGTCCACGTGGAACCAGCCGTAGGCATTGGGTCCGAAGGGCAGGGGGCTGCGCACCACCAGCTTGATGAAGCGCGGATCCAGCGCCTTGGCCAGACCCATGAGGCCGGTTTCATTGGCGCCCACGCCGTGCATGAGCATCAGCAGGGGCGCCGGTCCGGGGCCAGGTTGCGCGGGCGGCACGATCCAGGATTTGAGCGGCGTGGCCATGATTGGCTTACCTCAGAGGTTGCTCTAGTTATATTATTGCACATGCCGTGCGTGGGCCGTCGGGCCGGCGCACGGCTCGTCGGTTTCAGGTATTCGGGTTCGCCGCCCTTCGGGCCACCCCGGTTCGGGAGAGGATGACCATGCGTTGGATCCTGCTGATGCTGCTAGCTTGTTGTTGCTGGGCCGGGGCCTTCATCGCCGCCAAGATCGGCCTGCGCACGGCCTCGCCCCTGGCCTTGACCTATACCCGGTTCCTGATCGCGGTGATCTGCCTGTTCCTGTACGCCCGGTGCAAGGGCCTTTCCCTGCGCATCGGACGCGCGGCCTGGTGGGATATGCTGCTGCTGGGGCTGGTGGGCATGACCGGCTATCACCTGCTGTTCTTCCAGGCCATGCGCTACACCACGGCCATCAAGGCGGCGATGATCGGCGCCACCAACCCGCTGATGACGGCGCTGCTGGCCGCCCTGTTCCTGGGCGAGCGGCTGAGTGGCCGTCGGATCCTGCTGATCTTCACCGCCCTGGCCGGCGTGCTGCTGACCATCAGCAACTGGCAGCCGGCGCTGCTGCTGCGCCAGGGGCCGGGCCTGGGCGACCTGCTCATGGCGGCCGCGGTGGTGTGCTGGGCCAGCTACGCCATCCTGGTGCGCCGGCTGGTCCAGCGCTTCGACCCGATCGTCACCACCTTCTACAGCTTCCTTTGCTGCGTGCTGATCCTCACGCCGTTCCAGGCGGTGGAGACCTTCCGGCACGGCCTGGCCATCGACGCCCAGGGCTGGCTGGCCATCGTCTACATGGGCGTGTTCCCGACCTTCATCGGCTACCTGGTGCAGCAGCATGCCATCAAGCACCTGGGGGTGAGCCGTTCCGCGCTGTTCATCAACCTGGTGCCGGTACTGGTGATGGTGCTCGCGGTGGCGGTGCTGGGCGAGGCTTTCCTGCCGCTCAACCTGGTCAGCGCCGCCATGATCATCCTTTCGGTGCTGGGCTTCAACCTGATGTCCCGCCAGCGCTGAATCCACCCTGTTCGTGGTGCCGGCCTTCGACCTGCTGCTGGGCTCCGAGCAGGTGGAACAGGACGAAGCCGACCTTGATAACCTTGAGGATGTAGTTTAAATTGGATATTTAACCTTTGCCGGGTGACGGGTCCGAGAGGTTATTTAAAAATAGTTCATGGAGTCAATCGTGAAGTTTGATCTGCGTGCATTGACTCTTGTGATGAGCTTGACGTTCTTTTCGGAATTCCTGGCCATTCTGATGCAATTCGTCATTAACCGGGTTTATCGCGGCATAGGGTGGTGGCTGGCGGGCATCGGCATGATGTCCATGGGCGTCATCCTCATGGCCGCTCTGTACTTGCCGGTGGTGGGCTTCTTTGCCAGATTCGGGATTCCCTTGCAGGTCCTTGGTTATCTGTTTTTATATATCGGCCTTCTGCGTTTTGATAATAAGCGAGAGAATAAAACGCTATTTACCCTTTTCTATCTGATATTTTTCGGTGCCTATTTTTATAACATTTATTATCATAATTCCATTTCAGGCCGTGCGATCGTAGGATCTGCGGCGTTTGCGGTGGTGCTGTTCGCACTCGCCTATGAGCTTTTTTTCAATCACAACAAAGGCTACCGGGTCGCGGCCTGGTTCACCGGCTCGGCCATGCTCCTGCACGGCTGCTTCCTGGCGGTGCGGATCGGCTCCACCCTCGTTTCGGCGCCGATCCAATCCTATGCCGACATGGCGCCCATCCACATCGCCGCCTTCCTAGTCCCGAACATCACCAGCATCCTGTGGACCTTCGGCTTCATCCTCATGGTGAATCAAAGGCTGAATGAAGACATCATTGAAGACCAGGAGGCCTACCGGGCCATGCGCCGCAAGGCCGAGGCGGAGCGGGCGGCCCTGGCGGACAAGAGCCGGCAGCTGGAGAAGGCCGAGAGCCTTGGCCGCATGGCCGGGGCCATCGCCCACCACTTCAACAACCAGCTGCAGGCGGTGATGAGCAACCTGGAGCTGATCAAGCGCGGGCCCCAGGGCTCCGGCCTGGAGCCGCGGCTGGACAGGGCCAAGCAGGCCGTGGACCGGGCCGCCCTCATGAGCAGGCTCATGCTGGTCTATCTTGGCCAGGCCCCGGGCAGCCAGGTGCCGCGCTTCCTGGCCGGAATCTGCCGTGAGGCCTGGCCGGACCTTCAGGCCGGGCTGCCCGCGGCCGTGACGCTGGAGGCGGATCTGCCCGACCCCGGTCCGGTCATCAGCGCGGCCGCGGCGCTGATCCAGGAGGCGCTGGGCAACCTGGTCACCAATGCCTGGGAAGCCCTGGACGGCGCCCCGGGCAGCATCGGGCTGGAGCTGACCACCTGTCCGGCCGCAGAAGTGCCCACGGCCCATCGCTTTCCCATCAACTGGCAGCCCCAGGCGCCGTTCTACGCATGCCTGGCGGTGGCCGACACCGGCTGCGGCATCAGCGAAGCCGATCTGGAAAAGGTGTTCGACCCCTTCTTCAGCACCAAATTCACCGGGCGCGGCCTGGGCCTGCCGGTGGTCCTGGGCATCGTCCAGGCCCACGGCGGGGCGGTCGCGGTGGCGAGCCGGCCCGGCCAGGGCACCGTGGTCCGCGCCTATTTCCCGGAGTGCAAGGCGTCGGACACTCCGCCCCGGGTTGAATGGGTCTAGACTTTTTCAAATATGGACCGACTGGATATCAACGATCTGCTGGCAAGCGCCGGGCACCGCTTCGACGGGCAGCCCGCCCTGGTCGACGCGCCGACCGGCAGAACCTGGACCTATCACCAGGCGCTCCAGGCGGCGGCCCGGATCGCCGGGCGCTTCGCGGCGCTGGGCGTCGGCCCTGGGGATCGCCTCCTGCTGCGCTGCCCCAGCTGCCTGCCGGCGGTGCTAAGCAGCTGGGCCGCCTGGCAGCTGGGCGCAGTCCTGGTGCCGGTGGATCCCCTCTGGCCCCCGTTCCTCCTGGAGCCCATCCTGGCCGCGGCTGCCGCGCGCCTGGCGCTGCACGGCGAAGGCGCGGGCGCGGCCGGGGCGTCCCTGCCGATCGCCGATGCCCAGGGCCGGCCCAGCGCGACCTTCCTGGAATGGCTGGGCACCACCAAGGCCGGCGGCGCGCCCAGCGCGGTCCCGGAAACGGCGCCGGGGGCCATCCTGTTCACGTCCGGTTCCTCCGGGCAGCCCAAGGGGGTCGTGCTCAGCCGGGGCGCCCTGGTGCGCAGCGCCCAAGGGGTGGTGACCACCTTCGGCTGGCGCGGCGACGACCGCTTCCTCAACCTGGCCGACCTGCACGCCATGAGCGGCCTGCGCAACACCTGCCTGGCGCCGGCGGCCTGCGGCGCCGCGGCCATCCTGACGCCGCCCGCGGAACGGGCCCATGCCTTCGGCGTGCAGGCCTGCCTGCTCGAGCACCGGGTGACCGTCCTGGGCACCGGCCCGGCGCTGATCCGCCTGGCCGTGAAGCTGCGCGGCCGGCTCCAGCCCGAGGCCTGGCGCGCGCCGCGCCAGGTGCTATGCACCGGCGGCACCCTGGCGCCGGCCGACGCGGCGGCGTTCCGCGCCTGGACCGGGCGTCCGGTGATCAACTACTACGGCCTGACCGAGACCACCGGCCTGTGCATCGCCCACACGGCCGAAAGCGCCGAAACCGACGACGGCAGCCTCGGCCGCCCGGTGGGAGCCGAGTGCCGGATTCTCGACCCGGCCGGGCGGCCGTGCCCGCCGGGCGAAGCGGGAGAACTGGTCATCGCCGGCCCCAACCTCATGCTCGGCTACCTGGGCCGCCCCGACCTCACGGCCGAAGCCATGCGCGGCGGGGTCTTCCACACCGGGGACCGGGCCCGGGCGCGCGCCGACGGGCAGATCGAGCTGATCGGCCGGCTCGGCAACGCCATCAAGACCGCCCAGACCGATCTGCTGTTTCCCGAAGAGATCGAAGACGCCCTGGCCGGCCATCCCGGTCTGCTGGACGCCGCCGCGGTGGGCATCGCCGGTGACGCCGGGGACCGGATGGTGGCCTTCCTGGTCCTCCGGACCCAGGTGGCCAATCCCGGCCGGTTCAGCGGCGAGGTGCACCGGTTCCTGGGCGAACGGCTGGGTCCCCAGCGCCTGCCCGGCGCCTATCGTTTCCTGCCCGCCATCCCCCGCCTGCCCAGCGGCAAGATCGACCGGCAGGCCTTGCTGCGGGAGGCCGGCCATGGCGAAAGCTGAACCCGTGCCCTGCGCCCCCGGCATGGCCGCCGCCTGGCGCGCCGCCGAGGCCGCGCCGCGCCGGACCTTCCTGGTGGACCGTCTGGGCGAGCTGACCTACGGGGAAGCCTGCGCCCGCATCCGCAAGCTCGCCGGGCTGCTGCAAGGCTGGGGCCTGCGGCCCGGCGCCCGGGTGCTGCTGGCCTCCCGGGAGGACCGTTCGACCGCCGTGTTGTTCCTGGCCCTGCTGCGCTGCGGCCTGGCCGCGGTGCTGCTGGACCCGGACACCGGCCCGGACCGGGCGCGCCGGCTCATCGAGGTGAGCGCTCCGGACGCCTTCCTGGCCCAGCAGGAGCTGATCGAACCCTGGGGGCTGGCCGGCCGGGAGCGGGTGCTGGCCCTGGCGCCGGAGACCCGCGCCGGCTTGCTGGAGCGCCTGCGCAGCCGGCCCCCCGCGGCGACCTACCCCGGCTGCCTCGACGGCCTGTCGGCGGGGACGCTGCCCGGGCAGCTGGATCCGGAGCTGGACGCCTATGTCCTGTTCACCTCCGGCACCACCAGCGATCCCAAGGGCGTGCGCATCACTCATGGCGGCCTGTTCAGCCACCTGGCGACCCTGGGGCGGGTCTACGGGCTTCGCGCGGATTCGTGCCTCTTCAACAACCTGATCCTTTCCCACGCCGACGGCATCGACCAGGGCCCGGTCCTCGCCTTCGCCCACGGCCTGCGCGTGGTGCGCCCGTTCCCGTTCCAGATCCAGACCATGGCCGAGCTGCTGGATGCGCTCTACCGCCACCGGGTCTCGCATCTCATCGCGGTCCCCACCATGCTGGCGCTGCTGGCGCGCTACTGCGCCGAGCGCCGGGACGCCTTCCTGACCCCGGACTTCCGCATGGTGGTTTCCTGCGGCGCCTACCTGGAGGCCGAGCTCTGGCAGCGCTTCGAGCAGACCTTCGGGGTGCCGGTGGTGAACGTCTACGGCCTGACCGAAACGGTCGCCGGCGGGCTGTTCGCCGGTCCAGATGATGCGAGCCGGCGCCACGGCACCGTGGGCCGGCCGGTGGATTGCGCCGCGCGCATCGTCGCCGACGGGCGGACCTGCGCCCCGGGCGAGCGGGGGGAGCTCCAGCTGCGCGGCGCCATGGTGATGGCCGGCTACCTCAACGCCCCCGAAGCCACCGCCCGGGTGCTCGATGCGGACGGCTGGCTCAGCACGGGCGATCTCGCCGTGCAGGATCCGGACGGCTGCTACCGCATCCTGGGCCGCTGCAAGGCGCTGATCATCCGGGGCGGCTTCAACGTCCATCCCGAGGAGGTCACCGAGGTGCTGCTGGGCCATCCCGGCGTCCTGGAGGCGGTCACCTTCGGCCTGCCGGATGCCATCTGGGGCGAGCAGGTGATCAGCGCCGTGGTGGCGCCCGCCCTGGATGAGGCCGCCCTGGTGGCCTACGCCAGGACCCGCCTGGAAGCGCAGAAGGTCCCCAGCCGGATCGCCTTCCTGGAGGCGCTGCCCCGGGGCCGCTCCGGCAAGGTGCTGCTGGAAGCGGTCCGGGACCAGGTCCAGCCCCTGGCCATCACGCCCGGCCAGAGCGTGCAGGACGACGTGCTGGCCGAGGCCGCGCTCTGCTTCCACGTTCCGCTGGCGGCCCTGGATCTGGAGACCACGCCGGTCGTCTGCCCCGGCTGGGACAGCATGGCCCACCTGGAATTCGTCGCCGCCCTGGAGGCGCGTTTCGCCATCCAGTTGCAGCCGGACGACATCCTGGCGCTGGGCAGCCTGGGCGAAGCGGTGCGGATGGTGGCCGGGCGGAGCCCGGGCCGGTGAGCGGAGCGCGGGCGCCCTCCCCGTGGCTGTTCGTCCTGGCCCTGCTGCTGGGCCTGGCGGCGACCGCCCTGCTGCTGGCACGCGATGACACCCGCACGCCGGAGTACACCGATCAGTTCTATGCCACCGCGCGCCTGGAAAGGTTCCGGGGCCCGGGCCCGGTGCGGGTGGTGGCGCTCGGGTCCTCCCTGGTGGGCTACGGGCTGGCCTTCGACGACAACCTGGAGGCCCTGGGCCGGGCCCAGGGGTGCCCGCTGCGCTTCATCCGCTTCAGCCATAACGGCAGGAGCCTGGACACCGTGCCGCCCCTGCTTGCGCGCCTCCGGCAGCAGCCCCCGGACGTGCTGGTCATGGAAGCCGAATGGCTGGCCTGGGGCGACCTCGCGCAGGCCGAGATGAGCCTGAGGATGAGGCTGAAAGTCCGGCGGCGCAAGCTCTTCCTGGCGCTGCGCGCGCTGCTGATCGGCGGCCGGGGGAACGCCGGCCACCCCGATGCCGGCCAGGGCGACAACCACGCTCCCGGCGGGCCGCTGCTCGCCCCCGGCCCGCCCTTCGAAGCCGGCCGCTACAGGGAGTACCTGCGCACCTTCACGCCCCAGGACCCGCAGCGGTTGGAGGAGGTCCTGGCGGCCCTGGAGCGCCTGCAGCAACGCGGCTGCCGGGTGGTGATCCTGGCCATGGGCCGCAGCCCCGAGGCGGCGGCGCTGTTCCCGGCGGAGCTGGCCGGCGGCTTCCAGGCGATGCTGGACCGGCTTGCCGCGCGCGGCTTCCGGGTGGAGCGGCCGGCCTGCCCCTTGCCCCAGGCCTGCTACCTGGACGAGGCCCACCTGAACGAACAGGGCAGGGCACGCTTGTCCGCCTGGTTCCTGAGCCGGGTGGCGGATTGGGCCCGGCCATGATCGTCCTGGCCCAGCGGACGGTGCTCTGGACCGGCGCCACCGTGCTGCTGTCCTGGCTGCTGCCGCGCCGCCTGCAGATGCCCGCGGTGATCCTTTCCACCTGCCTGTTCCTGGCCGTGCTGGACCGGGTCGCGCTGGCGCTGCTGGCGTGCCAGATCCCCCTGGTGCTCTGGGCCCTGCCCAGGGTCCGGCGGCGCGGCGTGCTCACCGCCACCCTGGTGGCGCTGCTGGTGCTGGTGCTGGCGGCCTTCAAGCTGGCCGGCGAGCGGGCCTACCCCACCCGGGTGGCCATGCCCCTGGGCATCTCCTACATGGCCTTCCGGCTGATCCACCTGCTGGTGGACGGCTACGCCGGGCGGCTGCCGGCTTACGAAACCGGGGGCGTGCTGGCCTACCTGCTGTTCCTGCCGCCGCTGCCGGTCGGGCCGATCCACCGGCTGCCGGAATTCCTGGTGGACCTGCGCCGGCGGCGCTTCGATCCCGAGCTCCTGGGCCGGGGCCTGGAGCGGGTCCTGCACGGCTACGCCAAGCTGGTGATCCTGCGCAACCTGATCCTGCTGCCCGTCCTGTTGCCGGCGCTGTCCCGGTCGGCCGGCACCTCGTTCCTGGGCGACACCCTGGCCGCCTCGGGCCGCTGGATGGACCTCTACATCTCGTTTTCCGGCGCCAGCGACCTGGCCATCGGCTATGCCCTGACCATGGGCTTCCGCCTCCAGGAGAATTTCCGCTTCCCCTTCCTGGCCGGCTCCATCCCGGATTTCTGGCGCCGCTGGCACATCTCGCTCACCCTCTGGTGCCGCGACTACGTCTACGCCCCGGTCGCCGCTGCCACCCGGCGCCCCGTACTGGCGGTGGCGGTGGCCATGGTGGTGATCGGGCTCTGGCACGAAGGCTCGCTGCGCTACATCCTGTGGGGGCTCTATCATGCCGCCGGGATCCTTGCCAGCCATCGGCTGGCGGCGGCCACCCGGGGCTGGTTTCCCCCGGGCGGCCGCCGGGCCCGCCTGCTGCGCCCCCTGGCCACCCTGGCCACCCTGCTGTTCGTCGTCTCCAGTTTCCCGGTCACCGCCCGCCTGGACCAGGCCCTGAGATCCCTTATGCCATGGAGGAAACCCACCCATGCACGCCTATCTCTCCCGGCAGCTTTCCCCGCCCCTGGCCAATCTGCTGACGCTGCTGTGGTATACCCTGCTGGTCATGGGTATCCTCATCTGCTATCAACGGAACGCTGCCGGATTTGTCTACCTTGACCTCTAGGCCGAAGTTCCCCGCCAGCCTGTCCTCCCCGGAGGGCTGGGGCCGGTATCTGGAGCTCAAGCGCCCGGCGGAGCCCCACCTGCACCAGATCGAGCCCACCAACGCCTGCCCCTACGCCTGCGCCATGTGCATCCGGCCGCGCCGGATGACGCGCCCGGAGGGCTTCATGGCGTTCGAGCTGTTCCAGAAGGTCATGGAGGAGCTGGCCGGCTATTCCGCCGCCACCCGGGCCAAGGAGATCGAGCTGTTCCACTTCGGCGAATCGCTGCTGCACCCGCGCCTGCCGGAGCTGGTGGCCTGCGCCGCCGGCCACGGCCTGCGGCCGGTGCTGTCGGTGAACCCGCCCCAGCTGGACACCGGCCTCTGCGAAGCCCTGCTGCGCGCCCGGCCGGCCCGGATCATCTGCTCCCTGGACGCGCTTGATGCCGCCACCTACCGGCGCATGCGCGGCCCCGCGGCCGATTTCGCCCAGGCCCTGGCCGGGATCGAAGCCCTGCTGGAGCAGCACCGCCGGCTGGACTCCGAAGTCCCCGTGGTGGTGCGGATGATCGAGACCCGGAGCAACCGCGGCCAGGGCGCGGCCTTCAGCGAACGCTGGCGCGCCGCCGGCGTCCAGGTGGAACTGCGCCCCTTCTTCCCGTGGAACGACCCCGATCTGGCGCCCCTGGGCGAATGGGAGAAGCTGCCCCCCGGGATGCCGTGCCCGTTCCCCTGGCGCTACCTGGTGGTGCAGTGGAACGGCGACGTGGTGCCCTGCTGCCGGGACTGCAACGGCGCCACGGTGCTGGGCAACGTGGCCGGCCAGAGCCTGCGGGAGATCTGGAACGGCCCGGCCTACGCAGCGTTCCGCCAGCAGATGCTCGCCGCCGACTACCGCAACGGGATCTGCGGGCCGTGCATGAAGCTCTACGCCACCTAACCCGGGGCAGGGACGCGCACCGCATCCCCGGCCCGGCGGTCGAGGGTGAGCGCATCGAGCTGCCCCACCAGGGCGACGGCGCCGACGACGAGGAAGGCCAGGCGGAAATGGGCCATCGGGATAGCGGCGGCGGCGCCCGGCCGGAGCAGCGCGGCCAGCCGCAGGGCGACCGCGCCCAGGGCGATGCCCATGGCCATGCCCATCTGCTGCACCATGTTGAACAGGGTGTTGGCGCCGGTCATCCAGCCTTCCGGCACTTCGGCGAAGGCCAGGGTGTTGAGCGCCGTGAACTGCATGGACCGGGTCAGGCCGCTGGCGAACAGCAGGGCGATGATGCCCCAGACCGGGGTCGCCGGCGTCAGGAAGGCGCAAGCCAGGATGAGCCCGGCGTTCAGCCCCCCGTTCACCAGGAGGGTGTTGCGGAAGCTGAACCGGCGCAGGATCGGGGTGGTCAGGGGCTTCATGACCAGGTTGCCGGCGAACATCGAGAGCACCAGCAGCCCGGAGACGAAGGCGCTCAGGCCGAAGCCCACCTGGAACAGCAGGGGCAGCAGGAACGGCACGGCCGATATCGCCACGCGGAACCATGAACCGCCCAGGATGGTCACCCCGTAGCTGCGGATGCGCAGCGCGCGGAAATCCATCAGCGGATGGGCCTGGCGGATGGCGTGCAGGATGGCGGCCACGCCCATGGCCACGGCGCCCAGCAGGAGCAGGCTGGCCGATGGCCAGGGGGTATGCCCGCGGCTGACCCGGTCGAGCCCGTACAGCAGGGTGAAACAGCTGGCGCCGGTCAGGACGAAGCCCAGGCCGTCGAAGGGCCGCACGGCTTCCGGCTCCTCGAAGGGGATCAGCCGGAGCGCGAAGAAGAAGGCGATGATCCCCAGGGGCACGTTGAGAAAGAAGATCCAGTGCCAGGAGGCGTAGGTGGTGATGAAACCGCCCAGCGGCGGCCCCAGCACCGGCGCGGCCAGGCCGGGCCAGGTGATGGTGGCGATGGCGGTGATGAGCTCGTGCTTCCGGGCGGTGCGCAGCACCACCAGCCGGCCCACCGGCACCATCATCGCCCCGCCGATGCCCTGGAGGATGCGGGCGAGGGTGAAGGTGGCCAGGGTCGGGCACAAGCCGCAAAGCACCGAGGCGCCGGTGAAGATCAGGATGGCGCCGCCGAAGATCCTCCGGGTGCCGAACCGGTCCACCATCCAGCCGCTGGCCGGGATCAGCACCGCCAGCGTCAGCAGGTAGGCCGACACGCCGATGTTGAGATCCACCGGATGCACGCCGAACGACGCCGCCATCTGCGGCATGGCGGTGACGATCACCGTGCCGTCGAGGTTCTCCATGAAGAACGCCGCCGCCACCAGCAGGGCGATGGCGGAGCTGCGCGGGGCCAGGGAGCGCATCAGGCGCCGCCCAGGGCGATGTCCTCCAACAGCAGGCTCAGGCCCGCGCTGCTGCCGTACCAGCGCAGGTCATCACCCAGCGCCACGATCCGGGTGAGGAAGTCCCTCAGGTTGCCGGCGAAGGTCATGCGGTCCACGCTTTCCGCCAGCTCGCCGGCGCGGATGCGCACGCCCGAGGCGCCGACGCTGAGATCGCCCGAAACCGGGTCCACCGTGTGCAGCCCCATGATCTCGGTGATCAGCACGCCGTCCCCGGCCATCCGGTAGAGTTCGGCCACGGTGCGGTCGCCAGCCTTGGGGAACAGGTTGAAGGTGGTCACGCCCGGATTGCTGCCGGTGCCGCGGCTGGCCGTGCCGGTGGCCGCCACGCCCATCTGCGCCGCGGTCTTCAGGGTGTGCAGGTAGGTGCCCAGCACGCCGTTCTCGATGAGCACGTTCCGGCGGGTGGGCAGGCCCTCGCCGTCCCAGGGCTCCGAGCCCAGGCCGCCGGCCAGCCGCCCGTCATCCACCAGGGTGAGCAGGGGCGAGGCGACCGGCTCGCCCAGTTTGCCGGCGAACAGGCTGCGCTGCTTCAGCACCGCCTCGGCGGAAAGCATGCCGGCCACCAGCCCCAGGAGCTCCAGGGTCACCTCCGGGTGCAGCACCACCCCGTAGCGGCCCGAGGCCATGGGCGCGGGCTTCAGCTTGCGTTCGCCCTTCTGCGCCGCCTCCCGGCCGATGGCCGCCAGGTCCAGGGCGTCCGGATGCCGGCCCATGTCCCAATGCCACGCGGCCTGGCGGTCCCCGTCCCGCTCCACCGCCAGCTCGATGCTCGCCGAGCAGGAGGAGGCCAGGTCATGGGCGCGCACGCCCTTCTGGGTGAGCAGCAGGCTGGCGCCGGCGCCGTCGGCCCAGGTGGCTTCGCGCACCGCGACCACCCGGGCCGAGGCCTTGCGCGCCTCGGCTTCCAGGGTCGTGGCGCGCTGGATGCGCTGCTCCGGGGTGAGGGCGTCGCCGCGCCGGTCGTGGCGGCTGGGCAGGTCGTCGGTGCCTTCGGGCTCCGCCTGGCGCAGCCAGGGGTCCTCGTCGCCCAGGGCGGACAGCTGCCAGGCCTGGGCGAACAGCTCCTTGAAATCGGCGCGGGTGAGGTCGGTGCTGGTGGCGATGCCGGTGCGCAGGCCCTTGGCGCCGGCCCGCAGGACCCGCACCCCCAGCCCGCCCCGCTTGCTGGTGGAGAGATCCTGCAGCGTGCCGTTCTGGACCTTGGCCCGGCGGCTGCGGGAAACGCTGACGAACGCCTCGGCCCCCGCCGCGCCCAGGCCCGCGGCATGGCGGATGCCCTCCTGGAGCCGCTGCTCCAGGGCTTCATCCAGGAAAGTGCGGAAGGTGGATTGGTCGGACATCAGGGCAGCGCCTCTTTAAGGGATTTCTGGTGGATCTGGTAGGTGGCGACATCGAAGCAGACCAGGGTCACCTGCAGGGGCAGGGCGTGCTCGCCCAGGAAGTCGAGGATGGTGCCGATGGCCAGCGGCGCCGCCACCTCGAGCGGGATCTGCGGCTGGGTGCCCGAACCGATGCTGGGGAAGGCCACCGACTCGATGCCCCGGGCCTCGGCCAGGCGCAGGCAGCTGCGGTAGCAGCTGGCCAGGGCGTCCAGCTCTCCCGCCGTGCCGCCCACCCAGATCGGGGCGACCGTGTGCAGCACGAAGGGCGCGGTCAGGTCGTGCCCGCCGGTGATGCGCGCCTCCCCCACCGGGCAGTCGCCGATTTCCAGGCACTCCTTGGCCAGTTCCGGACCGGCGGCGCGATGGACCGCCACGTGCACCGGCCCGCCGGCCTGGAGCGTGTTGTCGGTGGAATTGACGACGGCATCCACCCTCATGGCGGTGATGTCGCCCAATTGGAGCCTGAGGCGGTTGGTCATGGTCGGCACCGGAGGTTGCGAAAGGTGGCGGGAGGACATGGTTCAAAGGATCCCGGGGAGCATTTCGGCCGTGCCGCCCACGATCAGGGCGGGGCAGAGGATGGTGGGCAGGGCGTCGGACACCGGCACGCCCTGGCCGTCCTTGCCGCAGGTGCCGATATCGAAGTGGTGCAGGTCGGTGCCGATCCGGGTGAGCCCCAGCAGCACCTCGGGGCCGCAGCCGGTGAGGGTGGCGTTCTTGACCGGATACTGGATCTCACCCTGCTCGACCCAGTAGCCCTCGGTCACCTGGAACACGAAATTGCCGGTCACCGTGTCCACCTGGCCGCCGCCCATGTGCTTGACCAGGAGGCCGCGGTCCAGGTCCTTCAGGATGGCCTCGGGGGCTTCGCTCCCGGGGGCGAGGAAGGTGTTGCGCATGCGCGGGATCGGGATGTGCCGGTAGCTTTCGCGCCGGCCGTTGCCGGTGGGTTCGGCGTGCATCTTCCGGGCGGTCTTGCGCGACTGCAGGTAGCCCTTGAGGATGCCCCGCTCGATCAGCACCACCCGCTGGGCCGGATGGCCTTCGTCGTCGCTGGCGCTGGAGCCGCGCTTGTGCGGCAGGGTGCCGTCATCGATGATGGTGACCCCCTCCGCCGCCACCTTCTGGCCCAGCTTGCCGGCGAAGGCGCTCACCCCGGCCAGGGCCAGGTCGGCCTCCAGCCCGTGGCCGCAGGCCTCGTGGATCATGGTGCCGCCGGCGCTGCTGCTGAGGATCACCGGGAAGGTGCCGGCCGGGGCCGGGCGCGCCGACAGGGCCTGGAAGGCCAGGCGCACCGCTTCCAGCACGGTGCGTTCCACCGCCTCGGGCGTGAACAGCTCGAAGCCCCGGGTCTCGCCCAGGGCCTGGTGGCCGGTCTGCAGGTTGTCCCCCTCGCCCACCGTGACGTTGAGCCTGAGCGTGCTCTGGATGCGCCGGTCCTCGGTGAGCGTGGCCTGCCAGCCGTCCGCGCCGAGCTCGGCGGCGGCGATCCAGACGTTCTGGGTGCTGTCGCCATAGCCCAGGGCCACCTGCCGGAGCAGGCCCGGCTTGATGGAATCGGCCCGGTTCCGGGCCAGGTGGTTGGCCCGGCGCACCAGGTCGACCTTTTCCGTGAGCGGCACCATGCCGGGCTCCCGATCGATGGGGCTGGGCTTGGGCAGCAGCTGCGCCGAGAGCGCGGGCACCGCCACCGGGATGCCGCCGCCGGGCGCCGCGAGGGTCCGGGCGGCCTCCACCAGCTCCTCCACGGTCGGCGCGATCAGATCGGCGAACCGGGTGGTTTCGCCATCCATGAGCCGCAGGCTGGCGCCGAAGGTCTCCGCCGCCAGGACGTCCTCCATCCGCCCGTCGTCCATGCCCAGGGCGTTGGCCCGGCGCTGCTCCACGAACACCTCGCCGTAGTCGCCGCCGCGGGCCAGCAGGGCGCCCAGGATGGCGCGCAGCTGGTCCGGCGTGAACGGGGCGGCCACCGGCGGCCGCCACTTGCAGGTGCGCGCAGCCTTCCAGTGGGCCAGCAGGGCCTCTTCCGCCAGGCGCAGCGGTTCGTCCAGGTCGCGGCCGTCATTGTGGAACACCCGATCCGCGTGCAGCACCTTTTCGGCCCCCGCGGACTGGGCGCGGATGCGCTCCATGGCCTCCTCGTGCCCGAGGCCGTCGCGCCTCATCAGGCGCTTGAGCCGGGTCGCCTCCGGCGCCTCCACCACCCAGAGCGCGTCGAAGATGTGCGCCTGCCCGCGCTCCACCCAGAGCGCCGCGTCCAGCACCACGCCCTTGATCCCGGTGGGCAGGGCGGCCAGCCTGGCGGCCAGGCCCGCCTCGATGCGCGGGTGCAGCAGCCCTTCCAGCCGGGCCCGCTGGGCCGGGTCGGCGAACACCAGGCCGGCCAGCCCGGCCCGGTCCAGGCTGCCATCGGCGCCGAGGATCTCCGCGCCGAAGGCCTCGACCAGGGCCGCCAGCCCCTCGGAACCCGGCTCCACCACCTCGCGGGCCACCTGATCGGCGTTGATCACCACCCATTCCGAGGCGGCCAGGCGGATGGCGGCATAGGTTTTCCCGGCGGCGATGCCCCCGGTCAGCCCCACGACGGGGTAGGGGGCCTCGGCCAGGCGCGCGTTCAAGCTAGTCATTCCAGGAAACTCCATGTTCATCGAATGGATGATGGTACGCCGGACCGCAGGGTGCAACGATCATTTCCCGCGGCGCCGTGCCGCAGTTCGAACAGTATGCCCATGTCTTTCGATATAAGATCAAGGCCCCCCCGGGGCCTTGGCTGGATGGTTGGGGAGGAAGGATTCGCTCCGCTCCGCAGCATTGGCTGCGCCCGGGCATCCGCCTTCGGCGGACCGCTGCGCACGCAGTGCGTGCTCCGCTTGCCCTACCGGCGCGCCACTGCTGATTCGAACCCTTCCTCATAAAAGGATCAAGGCCCCTTTGGGGCCTTGGCTGGATGGTTGGGGAGGAAGGATTCGCTCCGCTCCGCAGCATTGGCTGCGCCCGGGCATCCGCCTTCGGCGGACCGCTGCGCACGCAGTGCGTGCTCCGCTTGCCCTACCGGCGCGCCACTGCTGATTCGAACCCTTCCTCATAAAAGGATCAAGGCCCCTTTGGGGCCTTGGCTGGATGGTTGGGGAGGAAGGATTCGAACCCTCGATACGCAGGATCAAAACCTGCTGCCTTACCGCTTGGCTACTCCCCAGGGAGCCTGGATTCTAGCGTGATCCTGGGCCGGGAGTCCAGATCAGGGGTTGGTCTTGGGGGTGAAGCCGAATTCCTCGACGCCCAGCAGGTCGCCGCGCACCACGGTGGCCTCGCCGCGTTCGATCCGGGAAAGGGTCCGGTTGCCCGTGGCGGTCTCGAAAGCCAGCAGGACGCGCTCCTCGATGGCCTCCCGGACCTCGTTGTTGAGCGGATAGGCGATATCCTTGAACGTACCGTCGCGCTTGCGCTTGCTGGGCATGGCCACGAAATAGCCGTCCTCCCCCTCCAACACCCGCAGATCGCCGACGATGAAGCTGTCGTCGATGACGATGGCGGCGAAACCCCGGAGTTTTTCGTCCCCTTCGACTTTGGTGATCCGCACATCGGTGATATTCAGCATCTGGATTCCTTGGAAAGGTTGGGGACGCAGCCCGGGAACGGGCTCCGGGGCGACACGGTCGCACCATTGAAAAAAGGGATGAGGAATGGCTCAGGTCGAGCCGCGAATTTCTTAGTCATTATTATAGTGGCTTTGCCCTATCTCAATGAATGATTGTGATTTGGGGAACAGCACGGCACCAGACCCGATGCCCGGCCCACAGAGGCTTGAACTTTGCAGGCCCAGCTGCTTCCTCCGCTCCATGCTATCCTGCTCCAGTTCCCATTCTGGAGTCCCATCCAATTACCTTTCAATTACTTACGTTTCCATGCCAGAAATTGGCCAGCTCGCCGCTGACCAGGCTGGGCCATTTCTCCCTTTCGCCCTGAAAAAAGATTTGTGAATTTCACTGGTTTGTTACACAGTGCTGTGAACCTCTACCTCAACGTTACAACTCTTATGGAGCCAACCATGAAGACCACTTCCCTAGTTCTGCTCGCACTTTGTGCTGGCGTCCCTATGCTGGCGCAGTCTCCCGCCCTCACGATCACCAGCGCCAGCGGCGACTCCACTTTTACGGCCTATGGCATCCTCGACGTCGCCGTCGCCCGGGTTGCGCATGACGCCACCTTCAGCGACCAGTACAGCAACACGGGTGACCCCCGGCCCACCAAGACCGCCACCTCGGCCGTCACCGGCATGATGAACGGCGGCTTGTCCGGCGATCGCTTCGGCTTCAAGGGCGGCACCGCCATCGGCGGTGACTGGAAGGCCCTGTTCCAGCTGGAAATGGGCATCAACATCATCAACGGCAACGCGAGCAACGGCGCCCTTTCCTTGTCCCAGAATGCCTCCGCCACTGCCACTGCCGCTAACGTTTCCCCCAACGGCGCGTACAGTTCCGACTCCGGGGTCAGCGGTCAGCTTTTCGGCCGTGCCGCCTTCTTCGGGCTCGGCTCGCCCACCTACGGCACCATCACCGGCGGCCGGAACACGACCTTCTTCACTGACCTGATCCCTGACTACGATCCCACCGGCGGTGCGCAGGAGTTCTCGCCCATCGGCTATTCCTCCACCTGGGCCGGCGGCGGCGGCGAGACCGACAGCGCCCGGCTCGACAACAGCCTCAAGTATATCTACAAGGCCTATGGCTTCGACGCTGGCTGGATTCATAAGTTCGGCGGCGTCAGCGGCTCTACCTCTTCCCGCTCGGCCGATAACCTCATCGCGGGCTACGATGGCGGATTCTGGGGCGTGCAGGTGGGCTACATGACCGTCACGGACAACACCGCCCTCAGCACCAACACGGTGGCTTCCAATGGCACCAGCACCGTCGTTGGTGGCGTCGTCACATATACCGTCGCGCCCACTGTGGCCACCCTTAAGGCCACCTTCTACGACACCAAGGCCACCCTGCTGATGGCTAAGTACAAGGTCGGCGGCGTGTGGATCAAGGGCGGCTACCAGCACATCGAATACACCAATCCCAGCAACCCGACCCAGGACGCCACCCTGACCAGCATCTATGGCCAGTCGGTGGGTGCATGGAGCACCACGCCTCTCACCATCGGCGGCGCCGCGCAGACCAAGAAGCTTGACGTCATGTGGCTCGGCGGCAACTACGACGTGACGGCCAAGTTCAACGTCGCCCTCGGCTGGTTCGAAATCAGGCAGAACGACTTCTCCAACGGCACTGCCACGGCCGCCGACAAATCGGGCAATGGCAAGTTCGGATCGATCATCCTTGATTACCATCTTTCCAAGCCCTTCGATGTATATGCTGGTTACATGAACTCCCAGTACAACGAAGGTTTGGCGGCCGGCTATCCCTTGGCCTCCAACAATATTTTCGGCCTAGGCGCCCGCTACAGCTTCTAGCAAATCCAGACAAGCGCCAACCCAAGGGCCCTCCCAGGAGGGCCCTTGGCACATCCTGGGGGAAACCAATCGCTCCGGACCGATGAAGTCCCGCAGGATGACCAGCAGGGCGAATCCTATGCGGCTGCGGGTAAGCATTTTTTCGACGGGTCCGGCCGCATGGGGCCGGAGACCTCCATTCAAAGTATATTTTATTCATACCATGTGACAAGGGGCTGCGAATCCCTCAGCGCTTGCGGGCCAGGGTCAACCCATCGCCGATCGGCACCATCGACAGGTCCACCCGCTCATCCAGATGCAGCTTGGCATTGAGCTGGCGCAGGGACGCGGTGTCCGGATCCTGGCCCGGCTCCACGGCCCGGCTGACCCGGCCGCTCCACAGGACGTTGTCGATGGCGATCAGGCCACCTGGGCGCAGGAGGTTCAGACAGTGTTCGTAATAGATGTCATAGCTGGCCTTATCCGCGTCGATGAAGGCGAAGTCATAGCTGCCGGCTTCGCCCCGGGCCAGGCGGGCTTCGAGCGTGGCCTGGGCCGGACCCAGCACCAGATCGATCTTGCGGGCCATGCCGGCCCGGTCCCAGTAGGGCAGACCGATCGCAGTTGTCTCCGCATTGATGTCGCAGGCCAGGAGATAGCCATCCTGTGGCAGGGCCAGGGCGACGGTCAGCGCGCTGTAGCCGGTGAACACGCCGATCTCCAGCGTGCGCCGCGCGCCCATGAGCTTGACCAGCAGCTGCATCAGCGCCCCCTGTTCCGGGGAGATCTGCAGGCCGGCCAGGGGGTGGGTCCGGGTGGCCGCGCGCAACGCCAGCTGCTGGGGATGCTCCCGCAGTCCATGATCGAGCAGGTATTGGCGGAGGTTGTCGTCGAGGTTCAGGGTGCGGCTGCTCATGGGCTTCTCCCAGGACTGAGCCTACCCAAGCCTCGCTGGTTTTACCATGAAAACCACGCCATGCATGGATCGCCATTGGAAAAACCAGTCCGCTGGCCTATTCGAGTGGCACCAGCATCCCGGCCACCCGCGCCGCTGTCGCGCCGAAGGGGTCCTCCTCCACGGCCCCGGCCGCCTCGGGCAGCACCAGGGTTCCCAGCCGGATGCCCAGCAGGCGCAGGGGACGGTCCAGGGGCACCCGGCGCAGACAGGCGCGGGCCGCGTCGCGGATGTCGGCGGGGGCGGCGGTGGCCCGCTCCAGGGTGAAGTCCCGGGTGACCGTCTGGAAGTTGTCGTAGCGCAGCTTGATGCCGATGGTCCTGGCCAGGCGGCCCTTGCGCTCCAGATCGGCGCCCAGCCGCTGGCACAGGTCCAGCAGGATTCCCGTGAGGGCGGCCCGGTCGCGCAGCGCGTGCAGGTCCCGGGGGAAGGTGGTTTCCCGGCTGATGGATTTGACGTCGCGGCGGGTGACCAGGGGACGCTCGTCCCGCCCATGGGCCGCCTCCCACAACCAGCTGCCGTAGCTCTGGCCGAAGGCCGCCACCAGCGCCTGGGGATCGGCCGCCGCCAGGGCGCCGATGCTGTGCAGGCCCATGGCTGAAAGCCTGGCGCTGGCCTTGGGGCCGACGCCATTGATGACCGAGGGGGGCAGGGGCCAGATCCGGGTGGCCAGGTCCGCCCGCACGAGCACCGTGATGCCGTCCGGCTTCTGCAGTTCCGAGGCGATCTTGGACAGCAGCTTGTTGGGCGTGATGCCGATGGAGCAGGTCAATCCGGTGGCGGCCCGCACCGCGTCCTTGATGCGCCGGGCCAAAGCCTGCGCTTCCCCCGGGACCTCGGTGAGATCGATGAAGATCTCGTCGATCCCCCGGTCTTCGATGGTGGGCGCAAGCTCCGCCACCGCCGCCTTGAACAGCCTGGAACAGCGGGTGTACTCCGGAAAGTTGGCCGGCAGGAGGATGGCCTCCGGGGCCAGGGCGGCCGCCTTCATCAGGCCCATGCCCGAATGCACCCCTAGCGCCCTGGCCTCGTAGGTGGCGGTGGTGGCCACGCCGCGCCCCTTATATTCGCACAGCCGGACATAGTCCCTTGCCGAAGCGTCCTGATTGGGCCGCCTGGGCCCGCCCACCACCACCGGCTGCCCCCGGAGATCGGGGTGACTGAGCAGTTCCACCGAGGCGAAGAAGGCATCCATATCCAGGTGGGCGATCCGCCGGCCTTCCCCAGGCACGGGGCTTGTTGCGACTGGAAGGACTTCCATGGGGTTCCTTGCTGAAACGACAGAACGAAATTTTAGCAAATCATGGCCGTTTAATGACCCAATTCGTCAAGGCAAAGAAACATCCGCGAACCGGGGCAAGTGGGCCATCCTGGAAAGCCACGGCAGCGCCGTGCCCGAGGAGTCCGTCATGCCCTTCACCGCCCTAGCGGGAGTTTACTAAGTTCGATGGAGTAGGAGCTCGGCCGCTGATCGC
>CAZVHQ010000057.1:0-21260 GCA_964627225.1 uncultured Mesoterricola sp. | reverse complement strand
AAGGTCCTTGCCAGGCCAAGGCACCAGGGGGAGCTTGACTCCCTTTGCTGAAACATGATCCGCCGGAATGCGGGATCACTGGGATGGAATATATCGAGCTAACGGTTTCGTTTCAACGGAGAAAGCATCCGCTACGGGTAAACATTCCCATTTGAAGGGAGCCGGGTCGGCATGACGTTCCAGCACCGGGTCAACACGAACATTGACCTGGGGCTCGAAGGCTACGACCGAACCATGTTGAAGTTATTACATGACAGCCTGAGGGAAAACGGGCTTGGCAGGCCGTACTCGGTTCAGAGCTTGACCACGTTGGTGGCCTGGGGGCCTTTCTGCCCCTGGGCGACATCGAAACTGACCCGCTGGTTCTCCTGCAGAGTGCGGAATCCCCGGTCCTGGATGGCGGTGTGGTGAACGAAGAGATCAGCGCCGCCTTCGTCGGGCGTGATGAAGCCGAAACCCTTTTCAGCGTTGAACCACTTCACGGTACCTTGAGCCATAGCAACTTCCTAGAAATGAGCCTGGGGAGATTTGGGCCAGACACCTCCCAGGCGAGGGGTCGTGGCACCACGAAAACCACCGGTCGGTGGAATTCTGGTATGGGAAAGAGGATTTGAGTATTTCCAAGAGGATAATATAGGAACCCGGAAATGGCCCAAGAAAAGAACGAATTTATTTGAAGGTTTTAAAAATCAACACTCTGCCGTTATCCCTGGTCCGCATCCCGCTCAGGAAACGGCCCCGTCGGCGATGTCCAGCAGGCCGTCGACGATCTTCAAGCCATCCCGCAACTGCGCTTCGCTGATGATCAGGGGCGGGGTGATGGAGATCATGTTGGCCGGCGCCATGATGGACAGGCCGCGTTCGCGGGCGACCTTGGCCAGGGTGGGCACCACCAGCGGCTCCTTGGTCACCCGGTCCTTCACCAGCTCGATGGCCGAGAACAGGCCGATGGAGCGGACATCGCCCACCGACCGGTGGCGGGCCTTCATGTCCTCCAGGCATTCGCCCAGGATGCGCCCCATGCGGGCCGAGTTCTCGATCACGCCCTCGTCCTTGTACGCCTGCAGGCTCGCACATCCGGCCGCGCAAGCGAGCGTATGCGAACTGTAGGTCAGTCCGCAGGAGAGCATCCTGTTCTCGAAGGCGTCGGCGATGGCTCCGGAAACCATGACCGCGCCCATGGGCACGTAGCCGCAGGTGATGCCCTTGGCCATGGTCATCATGTCCGGCTCGATATCCCAGTGGTTGATGGCGAACCATTTGCCCGTGCGGCCGAAGCCGCTCATCACCTCGTCCGCCACCAGCAGGATGCCGTGCTTGTCGCAGATCTCCCGGACGCTGGGCCAGTAATCGTCCGGGGGCACGAAGGTGCCATTGACCGAGCCGGTCACGCCCTCCATGAAGATGGCCGCGATGGTTTCCGGCCCTTCGTACTGGACCACCTGCTCCACGTGCTTGATGCATTCCCGATGGCAGGTGGCCGGGTTCTGGCCGAAGGGGCAGCGGTAGCAGAACGGGTCGAGCATGTGCACCACCCCGGGCGCGGTCGGTTCGGCGGACACCCGGCGGGGATCGCCGCTGAGCGCCGCGGCGCCGAGGGTGGAGCCATGGTAGGACTTGTAGCGGGCGATGAACTTGTTGCGCTTGGTATACATGCGCGCCATCTTCATGGCGTTCTCATTGGCGTCCGCACCCCCCAGGCAGAAGAAGACTTTCTTCAGGTTCGGGGGAGCCACGTGGACCAGCATCTGGCCCAGCTTGCCGCGCGGCTCGGTGGCCATCGCCGGCTGGATGCAGCAGAGCCTTCCGGCCTGCTCCTGGATCGCCTTGACGATGGCCGGGTGCTGATGGCCGAGGTTGAGGTACACCAGCCCGGAGCAGAAATCAAGGTACTGCTTGTTGTCGGCGTCCCAGAAATACACCCCCTGGGCCCGGGTGACCGGGATCGGGTTGGTCGCGGCCTGCACCGACCAGGAGAACAAGGTGTACTGCCGGTTCAGCCGGGTGATCTCTTCGCCATTCATGGTGGGCTCCTATCAGCGTTTGTCGTCCGGCATGGAGATCATGCCGTCCCAGGAATTGGCTACCTCGGCCCGGGTTTCGGCGTCCTCGAACCAGTGGGTGGTGACGGTCTTGAGTTCGGTGAAGAAGCGGACCCCGTCCATGCCCAGGGCATGGAGATCGCCGAAGAAGGAATGCTTGTGGCCGGAGAACGAGAAGATGCCGAGCGGCACCGGGATGCCCACATTGACCCCCACCATCCCGCCATGGGTCCGCCGGGCGAACTCCCGGGCATGGTGGCCGCTCTGGGTGTAGATGACCGAGCCGTTGGCGAATTCATTCGCGTTCATCAAGGCCAGGCCTTCCTCGAAACCCTTGACCCGCTTGACGCAAAGCACGGGGCCGAAGACCTCCTTGTCGCCCACCGACATGCCCGGCTGCACATGGTCGAAGAGGGTCGGGCCGAGGTAGAAGCCGTTCTCGTAGCCCGGAACCACCACCCCGCGCCCGTCCAGCAGCAGCTTGGCGCCCTCGTCCTTGCCCTTGCGGATCCATTCCGCAACGAAGTTGCGGTGCTCAGCGTTCACCAGCGGGCCCAGCTGGGACGTCTTGTCATAGGCCGGCCCGACCTTCAGGTCCGTCATGAGCTTCTTGATCAGCCCCACCAGCCGGTCGGCGATGGGCTCTTCCACCACGATGACCGGCAGCGCCATGCAGCGCTCCCCGGCGCAGCCGCAGGAAGCGTTGATGATGCCGCGGGCGGTGCGTTCCAGCGCGCAGTCCTTCAGCACCAGGGCGTGGTTCTTGGCTTCGGTGAGGGCCTGCACCCGCTTGCCGTTGGCGGCGGCGGTGGCATAGATGTGCAGCCCGACCGAGGTGGACCCCACGAACGAAATGCCCTTCACCACCGGGTGCTTCAACAGGAGTTCCGCCTCATGGCGGCCGCAGGTCACCACGTTGATGACGCCTTTGGGCAGCCCGGCCTCCTGCCACAGCTCCATGATGCGCAGGGCGCTCTGGGGCGCGAAGCTGGCGGCCTTCAGCACCATCGTGTTGCCCGTGGCGATGCACAGCGGAGCCATCCAGCCCATGGGGATCATGGCCGGGAAGTTCCAGGGGCAGATGCCGGCGAAGACGCCCAGGGGCTCGAGGTTCGCGGTGGTGTCGAAGCCCTGGGTGCAGTTGTTCAGGGATTGGCCCTTCATGAGATGCGGAATGCCGCAGGCGAACTCCAGCGCCTCGGTGACCTTCAGGACCGAGCCCATGGCCTCGTTCCAGACCTTGCCGTTCTCCTGGGCGACCAAGTGGGTCAGCTCGTCGAGGTGCTGGTCCATCAGGGCCTTCATCCGGAACAGCACCTGGACGCGCTGGTTGGGCGGGGTCTCCGCCCAGGCCGGGAATGCCCGGCTGGCAGCTTGTACGGCCAGTTCCACTTCATCGGCAGTGCACTGCGGGGCCTGGGCGATCACCTGGCCCGTGGAAGGGTCGAAGCAATCCATGTACCGGCTGGTAACAGACTCCAGCCAGGCGCCGTCGATATAGACCTTCAGCTTTCGTGGGGCAACGTTCATCGTGGATCCTCCCTTGGATGAATGACCTGTATTGAGTGGATGAAAAAATAGTAATGGTTCAAACCACACAGTTATAGGTACAGTTCATCACTTTCACAGCCGAACTGTATCTATCACACCCAAGGACTGTCATGGTGACAACGGCATAACGATCGAACCCCCTGCGCTCGCGCCAGGGGGTTCGGGTCAAGCTCGATGTCGGTCTAGAGGCCGCGCACCGTCTCCACGGTCACCGCGTAGTCGTCATCGGCATGGCCGGCCGCGACGGCCTTCTGGTAGACCTTCTCGATCTCCCGGAGCGCGGGCAGTTCCAGCTTCTCCTCCCGGGCCGTGGCCGCCATCAGGAGGAGGTCCTTGAGCATCAGCCGCACCGGGAAATTGGCGGTCCAGTCCTGGTTCAGCACGAAGCTCGATTTGTAGTCCGTCACCCCGCTGCGGACCATGGAGGACTGGATCAGCTCGACCAGGATCTCCGGCGCCACCCCCAGTTTGCCGGTCAGGGCGAGGGCTTCGGCAAAGCCTTCGAAGATGCAGGCGATCATCAGGTTCATCCCGAGCTTGGCGCTTTCGCCCGCGCCGGTTCCGCCGACCCGGATGGCCTTCTTGCCCAGGGTCAGGAACAGCGGATCCAGGGCGGCCACCGTCGCTTCCGGGCCGCCGACGATGAACAGCAGTTGCGCGTTTTCCGCGCCAATCTTGGAGCCGGTCATGGGGGCGTCCACCAGGGTCGCTCCCTGAGCCTGCAGGCGCGCGCCGAACCGGCGCGTGGCTTCGGGCGCGATGGTGCTCGAATCGACCACGGTGGCGCCGGGCTTCAGCGTCTGCGCCACGCCATCCGCGCCGAACAGGATCGCCTCGACGGCGTTCGTGTCGGTGACGCACAGCCACACGACGTCAGCATCCCGGGCGGCATCCGCCGGCGTGGCCGCCTGGCGAGCGCCTTCCAGCGCCTTGGGCGTCCGGTTCCACACCGCCACCTCGTGCCCGGCCTTCACGAAATTCCTGGCCATGGGGAACCCCATGATCCCTAACCCCAAAAACGCGATCTTCACTTGACGGCCTCCCATGCCATTCGGAACCTTGATCGAAAACGGAACGGAAGGCTGATCAGGCCGCGTGGTCGTCCTCGCCGTGGGTACTGGCGCAGGCACAGGGTTTGGCTCCCTTGGGCGCGGGGGAAAGCGCGTTCATGTCCACCCAATGGCTTGCGCAGATGCCCGTGGAGGCCCGCTGCACATGCACTTGCGCCTTGTCCCGATCCAGATCCAGCGTCATCACCGTCACGAGCGCGCTGACTCCTCCCCCCACAGGCTTCCAAAGCATGCAAGCGCCAGGTTGGATTCCATCCATGTCAAACCTCGATACGATTTATTTTCGCGCCTTTTAAAACCTATGGCAATCAATTATGACAGGGCCGTGAGCCTGCGGGAAAGGGGCACCGCGGCCAGCGCCAGGACCGCGGCAGCGGCCCAGCCGACCCGGAAACCGGGCACCCCGAACCGGCCGCAGCTCCAGCCGATCAGCCCGCCGATGGCGAACGAGCCCAGGCCGATGCCCGAATCGAAGGCGAACAGGGTGGCGCCGAAGGCGGCGCCGCGCCGGCTGGGCTCGGTATGCTCCAGCACGTAGGTGTTCACCAGGGTGTGCACCATGCTGTAGCCGCCGCCGTAGAGCAGGGCCGAGCAGACGTGGCGCGCCAGCCCTCCGGGCATGCAGGCCAGGAGGACGAGCCCGGCCAGGGTCGCCCAGAGCATGGCCGGCAGCAGCCGGGTGGGGTGGGGGCCGAAGCCCACCTGGGTCATGACCAGGCGCGTGAGCAGCATGCCGATGGCCATGCAGGAGAGGAAGGCCGCTCCGGTGGGCAGGCCCAGCCAAGGCCGGAAGCCCAGGGCAAGGCCTTCCTGGGCGGTGTAGGTGCTCAGGGCGCCGTAGCCCAGGGCGGTCGCCAGCAGCACCAGGGCCGGGGCCAGCATGGCCTTGCCGGGCAGCCGGAACGGGGCGCGTTCGAGCTGCCGCGCGGGATCGGCGGGCAGGCTGAGCGCGAGCAGGCCCAGCACCACGAACGCCAGGGCGAGGCTCCAGGTCATGGGGGCGAAGCCCCAGCGCTGGAACACCGCCATGCCCGCCAGCGGGCCGAAGACCACCCCGGCCGGGCTGGCCAGTCCGTAGAGGGAGAGCCCATCGGCCCGGCGCAGCGGCGGCAGCACGTGGCCCAGGGTGGCCATGGTGGCGGTGAGCAGGCCCGACCACACCACGCCGTGGGGAAACGCCAGCAGGTAGAAGCCCCAGCGCACCGGCAGCAGCCCGTAGGCGCCCAGCAGCAGGCCGAAACCCACGGCACAGGCCACCACCATGCGGCGCTGGCCGACCCGGTCGCCCAGGGGCCCGGTGGCCAGGGCGCCCAGGGACGAGCCGGCGGTGAACACGGCCATGAACCGGCCTGATTCCGCCAGGCTGGCGCCCAGCCGCCGGAGCTGCAGCGGGGCGGTGGGAAACAACTGGAAGGCGGCGAAGAAGGTGATGAAGGTGATGGCCGACACCAGCACGAAATGCCGGGTTAGCAGACGGTCAGGCGCCTGGGACACACGCCTAGTTTCCCGAAGCCTTCCGGGCCAGGGCGTCCTGTTCATCCTTGGGCAGGCGCCAGGCCCAGCGGCCGGTGCTGCGGTCGAAGATATCGATCAGGCACAGCCAGTTCAGCAGGCCGGCCACCATGATGTAGGTGGCGCCGTACTCCTGGGTGAGGTTGCGCACCGGTTCGGTGCCTTGGCCGCCGAAGCACCAGGCGAACAGAGAGTAGATCGGGCCGACGCCGGCCGTGGCGGCCGCGCCGAGGGTGGGCATCCACTGGAGGGGGGAGAGCTGGGGCACGAACACGCCGCCCTTGACGCCGTCCACCGCGCCGTAGGTCAGCTGCAGGAAGGCCATCAGGGCGAACACGACGGTGACCGCGAGCAGGGCCTTGGCGCGCTTCTTCTCGCCCAGGACCCAGTAGCCCGCGCCCGGCACCAGCCAGTTCAGCAGGACCGGCTTCCAGCAGGCCGCGAGCGCCTTCTGGCGCCGTAGGGGGGGAGGCAGCTGGGGCAGGGGGGTCGGGTCGGTCATGCCCCCAGCTTAACGTAAAAAACCATCGGGCGCCGTTGCCGGCGCCCGATGGGAAGCTTGCAAAATGCTACGGCTAGTCGGCAGCGAAAGGCAGCAGGGCGATGTTGCGGGCCCGCTTGATGGCCTCGACCAGCATGCGCTGGTGCAGGGCGCAAACGCCGCTGGTGCGGCGGGGCAGCACCTTGCCGCGCTCGGGGGTGAAGCCGGTGAGGGTCTTCACGTCCTTGTAGTCGATGAAGGTGGACTTCTCGACGCAGAACTTGCAGAACTTCGAGCGTCGTCCGCCGAATACTTTCTTCTTCTTGGGCTTGCCCTTGGCGTCAGCTTTCCGCTTCATCCCATCACCTCCTCAAGGGAACGTTCCTTGATCCCGGCCTGGGCCTTGCGGCGGCCTTCGCGCTCGTAGCGGACCTTCTGGCGCTCGGCGGCCTTGGTCTGCTCGTCCATGCGCACGGACATGTACTTGATCACCGAGTCGTGGTTGCGGAAGCGCCGCTCGAGCTCGGCGATCAGGGTGGGACCCGCGTTCATGTCGAACAGGGTGTAGTAGCCCTCGCTGAACTTCTGCACTTCGTAGGCCAGCTTCTTGCGGCCCCACTTTTCGGTCTTGAGCAGTTCGCCAGCCTGCTCGGCAATGATTCCCTCGAAATGCCGGACCAGCTCTTCAGCTTGTTCGTCCGTCAATGTCGGGGAGGCGATGAAGATGGTCTCATAGCGACGCATCGTTCCTCCTCATGGATATGAAGCCCCGGGCGACCGGAGCAAGGAGGTCCCCTCGAACGGGGACGCGAACCCCCAGTCTCTCTTGGAATGGTCCGGAACACAAGGCCAATCGCCGCCCGGCATTTCACAGGAATGTCACATCGAGAGAGCGGGTTCGCTTCCCGGGCTTTTCATTGTTGTACCCATATTGGAGGAAGATTTGAGAATCCCAACATTCGTCCCCGCCGCCCTGGCCCTGTTGCTGCTCACCCCCGCAGCCCAGGCCGACACCCTGAAGATCTCCGGCGCGGGGGGGACCTTCATCTATCCCCTGGCCTCCAAGTGGTTCAACGACTACAACAAGCTGCACCCCGGGGTACAGATCAACTACCAGTCCATCGGTTCCGGC
Organism: uncultured Mesoterricola sp.; assembly: GCA_964627225.1. Classification (GTDB taxonomy): domain Bacteria; phylum Acidobacteriota; class Holophagae; order Holophagales; family Holophagaceae; genus Mesoterricola. The sequence goes on along the minus strand of CAZVHQ010000057.1, from coordinate 13,472 downwards.
GGCGGCATCCGGCAGTTCTCCCAGGACCGGACGGTGGACTTCGGCGAGACCGACGGCCCCATGACCGACCAGCAGCTCCAGGAATCCAAGGTCAAGCCGATCATGCACCTGCCCATGGCCCTGGGCGGGGTGGTGCCGGTCTACAACCTGCCCGTGGGCGGGATCAAGTTTTCGGGCGTGACCCTCGCGGCCATCTACCTGGGCAGGATCGTCATGTGGGACGACCCTGCCATCGCCAGGGACAACCCGGGCATGAAGCTGCCCTCCGAACCCATCACCGTGGTGCACCGGGCCGACGGCTCCGGCACCACCTATACCTGGGTGGACTACCTCTCCAAGGTCTCCGGCGAGTTCAAGGGCAAGGTCGGGGTCGGCACTTCCGTCACCTGGCCCGTGGGGCTGGGCGGCAAGGGCAATGAGGGCGTCTCCGGCCTGGTGAAGCAGACTCCGGGCTCCATCGGCTACGTGGAGCTGATCTACGCGCTGCAGAACAAGATCGCCTTCTCCCCGGTGAAGAACGCCGCCGGCGAGTACGTGAACGCCAGCCTCGCCTCGGTCTCCGGCGCGGCCGCCACCGCCAACATTCCGGCGGACTACCGGGTCTCCATCACCAACGCGCCCGGCAAGGGGGTCTATCCCATCTCCACCTTCACCTGGATCCTGGCCACGCCGGCCATGCAGGACGGCGCCAAGAAAAAGGCCCTGCATGACTTCCTGGTCTGGGCGGTCACCAAGGGCCAGGCTGCCTCCATAGGGCTCGGCTACGCGCCGCTGCCCAAGTCGGTGGTGCAGCGGGAACTCAAGGATCTCGCCAAGCTGAACTGATCTGAAGTCCAGTGACCATGGGGTCGTGCGGGCACGGGCCTCTTTTTGGGATACCCATTCGTGATGGATGATGCAGTACTCGATTCCACGGGCCGGATCACCCCTGGCCAGATCCTGCCATACCGGGCCGAAGACCTCCAGCGGCAAGGCTCGGGGCGGAGCGCCGACCGGGTCTTCCGGCTGACCACCGGCCTGTGCGCGGCGGTGGTGGGCGCCCTCCTGCTGGTGGTGATCCTGTTCATGGTCAAGGGCTCCGCGCTGGCGTTCAGGGACCACGGCTTCGGCTTCATGTTCTCCCCGGAGTGGGACCCCACCAACCAGAAGTACGGGGCGCTCACCTTCCTGTACGGCACCGCCTACACCAGCCTGATCGGCATGGCCATCGCCCTGCCGCTGGGCGTGTTCACCGCGGTGGCCCTGGTGGAGATCCTGCCCCGGGGCCCGGCCAAGCTGATCTCCCTGGCGGTGGAGCTGCTGGCGGCGATCCCCTCGGTGCTGCTGGGTCTCTGGGGCATCTTCGAGCTGGTGCCGCTGGTGCGCAGGTTCGAGATCTACATCTACAAATCGCCCACGGGGCTGCGCCACCTGCCGATCTTCTCCGGGGCTCCCCTGGGGGTCGGCTACCTGGCCGCGGGCCTGATCCTGGCGATCATGGCGCTGCCGTTCATCCTGTCGGTCACCCGCGAGGTGCTGCTCCAGGTCCCCGCCTCCCAGCGGGAAGCGGCCTACGCCCTGGGCGCGACGCGCTGGCAGGCCATCTGGAGGTTCATTCTGCCTTACAGCTGGAAGGGCATCTTCGGCGCCGGCCTGCTCGGCCTGGCACGGGTGCTGGGCGAGACCATGGCCGTGACCATGGTCATCGGCAATACGCCCCAGATCAAGGCTTCACTGTTCGCCTCCGGCTACACCCTGGCCTCGGTCATCGCCAACGAGTTCACCGAGGCACCCTCGGAACTGGCCATCAGCGCGCTCATCAGCCTGGGCCTGATCCTGCTGGTGGTGACCATCGTGCTCAATGCCGGGGCGCGGCTCATGATCCTCTACCTGAACCGGCGCATGGGCACCCGGGAGGTGAAATGAACACGACCCACCACCTGCGCAAACTGTTCGGCCGCACCATGGAGGGGCTCTGCCTGGCGGCCGCCGTGGTGGCCATGATCCCGCTGTTCGCCTTCCTGTGGCAGCTGTTCGCCAAGGGGGCCGGCGCCATCACCCTGGCCCTCTTCACCCAGTTGCCGCTGCCCCCCGGGGAGGTCGGCGGCGGGCTGCGCAACGCCATCCTCGGCACCCTGCTGGTGGTGGGCATGGCCACTGGGGTGGGCATTCCGGTGGGCATCGGGGCGGCCATCTACATGTCCGAATTCGCCGACCCGCGCCTGACCGCGGCGCTGCGCTTCTGCTGCGACGTGCTCTCCGGGGTCCCCTCCATCGTCATGGGCCTGCTGGCCTTCCAGCTGGTGGTGCGGCCCCTGCACCACTTCTCGGCCTTGTCCGGATCGCTGGCCCTGGCCTTCATCATGCTGCCGGTGGTGGTCATCACCACCCAGGAGATGCTCCACCTGGTGCCGCACAGCCTGCGCGAGGCCGGCCATGCCCTGGGCATCCCGTCCTGGCGCATCGCCGCCTCCATCTCGCTGCGGGCCGCGGCCCCCGGCATCCTCACCGGCGCGATCCTGTCGGTTTCCCGCATCGCCGGCGAGACGGCGCCCATGCTCTTCACGGCCTTCGGCAACCCCTACCAGAGCCTGGACCCGAACGCGCCCATCGCCACCCTGCCGCACACCATCTTCACCTATGCCATCAGCCCGTACGACGACTGGCACCGCCTGGCCTGGGGCGGCGCCCTGGTCCTGGTGCTGGGGGTCCTCGGTGCAACTCTGCTGAGCCGCTTCATCCTCTGGCGGCACCAGCGCGGCCTCAACGCCTGAACGGGAATCCAGCATGCTTGCTTGCAAGAACGTCACCATCGAATTCAACAAGACCGCGGTCATCAAGAACGTCTCCCTGGAATTCCCGGTGAAGCGGGTCACCGCCATCATCGGCCCCTCGGGCTGCGGCAAGTCCACCCTGCTGCGCGCCTGCAACCGGATGCACTTCCTCACCCCCGGGGCCAAGGTCACCGGCGCCGTGACGCTGAACGGCAAGGACATCTACCACAAGGACGTGGACGCCGTGCTGCTGCGCCGGCGCATCGGCATGGTGTTCCAGAAGGCCAACCCGTTCCCGACCCTGTCCATCTTCGACAACGTGGTCGCCGGGCTGCGCCTCTCCGGCCTGGGCAGCAAGGCCCGGCTCCAGGAGGCGGCGGAGCGGGCCCTGGGCGACGCGGCCCTGTGGGACGAGGTGAAGGACCGGCTCCAGCAGAGCCCCATGACCCTCTCCGGCGGTCAGCAGCAGCGCCTCTGCATCGCCCGGGCCCTGGCGGTGGACCCGGAAGTGCTGCTCATGGATGAGCCCTGCTCGGCCCTGGATCCCATCGCCACGGCCAAGATCGAGGAACTCATGTTCCGCCTGCGGGAGCGGCTTTCGGTGGTCATCGTCACCCACAACATGCAGCAGGCGGCCCGCGCCAGCGACCGCACCGCGTTCCTCTGGATGGGGGAACTGATCGAGGAGGGCGATACGGAGACGATCTTCACCGCGCCCACGAAACCCATGACCGAGGATTACCTCACCGGGAGGTTTGGCTGATGCGCCATTTCGATACCAACTTGAACGGGCTGCGTGACAGCATCACCGCCATGGCCAGCTTGGCCGAGGAGATGATCGATCGCAGCATCCAGGCCATGAACGTGCCGGATCCGGACATCGCCAACCAGGTGCGCGAGCTGGACCGGCGCATGGACGCCTGGGAGCTCCAGCTGGACCACTTCTGCATCGAGCTGTTGGCCCTCCAGGCGCCGGCGGCGGTGGACCTGCGCTTCGTCGCCTCCAGCCTGAAGATCGTTCCGGAACTGGAACGCATCGGCGATCACTGCTGCAACATCGCCCGGCGCGGGACGCTGGTGCACCCGCCGGTGCTGCTCGACGGCAGCCTGGAGCGCCTGGGCCAGGAGACCCGCAGCATGGTGAGCCGGGCGATGAACGCATTCGTGACCAAGGATGCCGCCCTGGCCCGGGCGGTGATCCTGGCCGACGACAGCGTGGACGAGCTGTACGCCGGCATCTACCGGGAGCTGATCCGGCTCATGAAAGCGGACCCCGGGTGCATCGACCGGGCCGGCCACCTGATCCTGGTCATCAAGAACTGGGAGCGCATCGCCGACCAGGCCACCAACATCGCCGAAGAGGTGCTCTACATCCTGGAAGCCCAGAGCGCCAAGCACCCCTACCTGCAAGGCAAGGGGCCGGCGCCCGGAGAGGGTCGCTCCTAGCCGTCACTGGACCACCTTCCCCACCGGGAAGCCCTGCCCGCTGATGGACACCGTGGGGAACTGGGCTCTCCGGAAGACCCGCTCCGCCACATCGGGCACGACCTCCTCCACGTAGGCGGCCAGGGCGGTGGTCTGGACCACCCCGCTGTGGCCCTTGTCCGCCTTGCCCTGCATGCCCTGGGCGAGGGCCCAGGTGAACAGGCCGTGGCCCTGGTAGCCCTCCAGGGCTTCCTGCACCGAGGTGGAGGCGCTCAGGATGGTGCACCCCACGGCCCGGGACAGGACTTTCATGGCGGTGTCCTCGCTCATGCCCCGGGTGAGCAGCGCCATCTGCATGGCCTTGCCCAGTTGGCCGGCGTTGCAGGTGTCGATGAGGATCAGCTTCTTGGTGGAGGGGATGTTGGCCACCATCTCCTTCAGCAGGCCCTGGGGCAGGGCGTCGCTTTGCAGCTTCTCGGTGTTCAGGGGGCCGACGTTGGAGGTGATGAGGAAGTATTCCCCTTCATCCACGGTTCCGTGGCTGGCCAGGAACAGGATGAACACGTCGTCGGGACTGACGGTCCGGTAGCCCTTCAGGGCCCGGATCAGGCTGTCCCGGCTGGTGTCCTCCCGGGAGGTCAGGGTCTTGATCTGCACCTGCTCGAACAGCCCTTGGGCGCCCCTGCGCAAGATTTCGGCGAACAGCCTGGCGTCGGCGGCGGGATACTTCAACTCCAGCTTGGGATTGCGGAACTGCTGGATGCCCACCACCAGCGCGTGCAGGACCGGCCTGTGGGCGGAGGTGAAGGTCGCCGTCACCTGCTGGCTGGCGGAATTGCTCTGCATGGTGTTGCCGGCGTTGAAGGCCACGGCCCGGATGGTGTTGACTCCGGGAGAAAGCTTGAGGCTGTATCCGCGAACCGGACCCTGGGGTTCCGCCGCCGTCACCTTCAGGCCCCGACCGCTGTCCAGCACGATCGCCGAGCCGTTCAGGAACAGGCGCACATCGCCGATGCCGCCGCCCTGGTCCTCCAGCTTCAGGGTCACCCGGAAATCCTGGGCCGCGGCGGTCGTGGGGGTCTGGATGAAGCTGACCCTGGGCGCCGGATGGATCTCGGCCAGGGTCTGGAAGCCCTGCATGGAACCGCCGTTCAGGACATTCCGGACCAGATCCGGGCGGAAGAAGGCCTCGCGGTAGTTCTCGATGCCGAACACGCCGTCGCCGGTGCGCACGTTGAGGTGGCGATCTCCGTTGGCCGAGGCGTTGTAGTAGCCTTCCGGCGTGACCGCGATCCACTCGCTGTCCGCGAACAGGATGAACCGGGCCAGTTCCTTGCCCGTGGCCACGTCCCACAGGCGGGAGGTCATGTCGCCGGATTCCGAAAGAAGGCGGGTGCCGTCCGGGGAGAAGGTCAGCCCGGTGACTGGGCCCAGGTGCCCCCGCAGGGTCCGGACCAGGCTCTGGTCACGGAAGGAGAAGATCTTGATGGTCCGGTCAGCGCCGCCCGTGGCCAGGAGATCGGCGCCGTAGCTTACCGCGCAGGCGGTGACGCCCTGGTCATGGGCCCTGATCTTGCGGAATACCCGCCAGGCAGCGTAGTTCGAGAACTGGCTCTGGTCATCGGCATCGCTGCCGTCGATCCGGAAGATGGTGACGAAGGGAGTGCCGCCGGATAGGGATTCGGGAACGACCTGGACGTAATAGAAACAGCGGTTCTGCGGATCGAACCCGGAGAACCCGTCGGGCAGGGCTTCGTAGTAGCTGTTCTCCTGGACCCGCTTGGAGGCGGTGGCCACAGACCCCGGGTCGCCGTTCTTGAACAGCGCGCTCACCTCGTTGTTGAAGGCGTCGATGCTGAAGTGCTTCTCCATGGTCGCGGTCCTGAGATTCCAGTGGTCCGCCCAGTTCTCGAACCGCTGCTGGCCGTGCCGGCCGACGACGCGCTGCCGGTGCAGGGAGATGAAATTGCCATCGGCGGAGAAGCGGGCGTCCCTGGCCATGATTGCCGGCGCAGAGAAATCCTGGATCTTCATGCCGGTAGCAAGATCGTACAGGTCCAGGTGGTCGCCCGTGCAGGCGATGGCGACCTGCCCCTTGGCGGGGGAATAGCCGATGCTCACCACGTCATCCCGGGCCGGGATGGATCGCAGTTCCTTCCCCTCGCCATCGGAGACTTGAATGCATGCGTTGGTGCCGTTCTTGTAGATCCTGCCGGCGACCATCGAGCCATCCGGCGAAAGAAAGTTCACCGCGCACCCCTGGGGAAATTTCTTCCAGGACACTTCACCCCGCTCCAGGTCCAGGTAGATCAAGGTGGGGGACCCCGCGCGAATGGGCCGGCCATCCGGGGCAAAGCCGAGGAAAGGCCCCATGACGTAGCTGTCCAGCTGCTCACAGGTGAAGGTTCGGAGAATCCTCCGTTCCTTCAGGCCGACCACCGTCGTCTCACCGTGCAGGCTGTTGAACAGGACCTTGGAGCTGTCGGCGGAAAAGGAGACGTAGCGCAAGGGGCTCACATGGCCGCTGGAGCTGCCCGATTCCGCGGGTGCCGGCACGGTCATGACGAGCGCCCCGCTTGACAGATCCCAGATCCTGACCGCAACGTCCTCGAGGGAAGCGGCCAGGGCTCCGTCTGGACTCACGGTGATCCAGCGCACTTGATTCTGGTGCCCCCAGAAGGTCTGGATCAGGCGGCCCTGGTCGATGTCCCAGAGGCGGACGGTCCGGTCGTGGCCGCCCGAAAGGATCCGCCGGCTGCCCGGAACGAAGGCGAGGCAGTCGATCGCTCCCTCATGGCCGGTCAGGGTCTGCAGTTCCCGCCCGGATTCGGTATCCCAGACGCGGATGAGGTTGTCACCGCTCACAGCCGCCAGCAGGCCCCCGTCCGAGGAGAAGACAACCTGCTTTTCCATCCCGAATTCGCTGCCGGTCTTGTAGCCCAGCTGCATGTAGATTTCCGGTGCCTGGGCCCCGGCCGGAAGGCCGTGGCATCCCAGGACCAGGAATGCCGCGGACAGGGTTCGAAGCAGCCGAGCCGCGCAGCGAATGATCGGCACGTCGAAGCAGACAGCCATGGCTGTTCCTCCCCAACAAACTAAAGATTCCCAGTAGTGCAACCAGCATGACACTGCTTGGAGGGCAAGTGGGGGGGAAGGCAAGATAGGTTGGGGATTCTCCGGGGGCGGGAGATCCCTGATGGTGGCCATGCAATCCAGCTCTTGGGCCGGAAGGGGGCGTTCGGCTGGGTCAGTCGCCTGGAGCCACGTCCTTGGCCGGCTGCCAGAACGAGGCGGGATTGACGGTGCCGGCCAGGGCGCCCAGGTCGGCCGTCTCCTGGAGCAGCTGCATGAACCGGGCGAACGGGGCGTCCATGGCATCGATGAGGTCCCACTCCGCCTCGGTCCACTCGCCCAGCACGAAATCCACCAGGGGCCGCTGGAACGGGCCGATGCCCAGGCGCAGCCGGGCCAGGTCCTGGCGCTGGAGCTCGGCGAACACGGATTTCAGGCCGTTGTGGCCGCCATCGCTGCCGGTGCGGCGGAACCGGCCCTGGCCGAGCGGCAGGTCCTTGTCGTCGCAGAGCAGGATCATCCGGGCCGGATCATGGCTGGCCGCCGCCTCGGCGCAGGCCAGGCCGCTGAGGTTCATGTAGGTGCCGGGCACCAGCGCCTGGAAGGGCGGCTCGAGCTGGTAGATGGTGCCGGTTCGCAGCCGGCGCGCGACCCGCGGGGCCGGGCAGTGCGTCTGCATCCAGCGCATGAGCATGAGCCGCCCGAGATTGTGCCGGGTGGTGGTGTACGCTTCGCCGGGGTTGCCGAGGGGGACGAGCAGCCACATGGGTTGGAACTCTCAAAAAAACAGGGCGGACCCGGAAGCCCGCCCTGCGTGGATGGAACCGCTGTGCTTGCACCGTGAGGTCTCGTCCTGTTTTCGCGGCCGTTCCAGGCACAAGCATCAGTAGCGTAGCAAGCTACGCACCTGATACTAGCTACTTCTTGCCCTTGGGGGCGGGGGCGGGAGCGGCGGCCGGGGCGGCGGCTGCGGCGGGCACGGCGGCGGCGGCAGTGGTGGTGGCGGCCGCGGCTTCAGGCAGCTCTTCCTCGGCCTGCTTGCCCAGCACGGAGCAGATCACGTTGTGGGCATCGCCGTGCAGGGTCATGTGGGCATCCAGCACCACCTGGTCCAGACGCATCGAGTCGCCCACCTTCAGGTGCTCGACGTTCACATCGATGTGCGCGGGGATGAAGCTGGGCAGGACTTCCACTTCGATCTCGCGGTGGGTGAAGTCGAGGATGCCGCCTTCCTTGACGCCCACGGGCATGCCCACCAGCTTGATGGGGACCTTCACGCGCACCTTGTGGGTGGGATCGACCCGCATGAAGTCGACGTGGCTGAGCCGGCCGGTGACCGGGTGGCGCTGGACGTCCTTGATGATGACGTGGCGCTTGATGTCGGTGCCTTCGCGCTGGAGGTGGATCATGGAGTTCAGGCCGGTGTTGCTGGCGATGACGCGGGCGACGACCTTGGGGCTGATGGCGATGGCCACGGGGGGTTCGTTCAACCCGTAGATGACCGCGGGAATCATGCCTGCGTTGCGCAGGGCGTTGTTGGACGCCTTGCCGGTGGTTTCGCGCTTGGCGACGGGGATGATCTCTTCGGTCATGGAAGCCTCCTACCTGGCCGGTTGGTTCCGGCCCTCTCGTTGGGATATGGGACCCACCTGCCGGCCCCGGAAAAAGACGAATATCCAGCGTATCCTGGATTGCCTTAAAAGACCACCGCAAATCCGGCGGGCGGGCCAGGGAACAATGAATTTACACGGGGCATCAGGCTTTGGAGCAGGGGCCTACCGCATAATGGATGCCATGAGCAAAACTTTCCCGAAGCCGGAAAACTACCTGAACCGTGAGCTGAGCTGGCTGGACTTCAACGAACGGGTTCTGGAGGAGGCTGAGGACCCCAGCGTGCCACTGCTGGAAAGGGTCAAGTTCCTGGCCATCGTATCCAACAACTGGGATGAATTTTTTATGGTGCGTGTGGCCGGCATCTGGCGCCAGATCGACGCCGGGATCGTCCAGCCGGGCCCCGACGGACGGACCCCGCGCCAGGTGATGGGCGTGCTGTCCCAGCGCATCCACGACTTGGCCCTGCGCCAGCATAGGGTTTTCCACCAGACCATCGAGCCGCAGATGAATGCCGAGGGCATCTACATCCTGAAGCCCGAGGACCTGGACCAGATCCAGCGGGAATTCGCCCAGGACTACTTCCAGCGCAACCTCCTGCCCCTGATCACGCCGCTGGCGGTGGACACCGGGCATCCGTTCCCGCGCCTGGGCAACCGGGTGCTGGTGCTCATGGCCGAACTGGAAGCGGCGGAATACCTGGAGGAAGAGAATCTCCCGGTGTCGGCGCTGGCCATCATCCACGTGCCCATCACCGGTTCCCCGCGCTTCCTGCGGGTGCCTTCGGTGACCGGCGGGCACATGTTCGTGATGCTCGAGGATGTGGTGCGCATGAACCTCGAGCAGGTGTTCCAGGGCTATGCCATCCGCAACTGCCAGGCGCTGCGGGTGACCCGGGATTCGGACCTGCCGGTGGAGGAGGACCCCGGCGAGGACCTGATGAAGATGGTCGAAGAACACCTGCGCAGCCGCCGGCGCGGCGCGGTGGTGCGCCTGCAGTACGAACAGGGGCTCAGCCCGGTGCTGCTGGAGATGCTGATCGAGGAACTGGAGCTCTCCCCCGAGGACCTCTACCCCACCGACGGCTTCGCGGCCTTTTCCGATCTCATGCAGATCTACTCCCAGCTGGACCTGCCGCACCTCAAGGACCCGCCGCTGCCGCCCCTGCCGGTGCCCCAGCTGGATATCCATACGAGCATCTTCGAGGCCATCGCCAAGAACGACATCCTGCTCATGCATCCCTACCAGAGCTTCGACGACAGCGTGGTCCGCTTCGTGCGCGAGGCGGCCGACGACCCCAAGGTGCTGGCCATCAAGGTGACCCTGTATCGCATCAGCCCCACCAGCCCGGTCGCGGCCGCCCTGGAACGGGCCGCGGAGCGCGGCAAGCAGGTGGCCGCCATCGTCGAGCTGCGGGCGCGGTTCGACGAGGAGGCCAACATCGCCTGGGCCCGGCGCATGGAGAAGGCGGGCGTGCACGTGGTCTACGGGATGCCCAACCTCAAGACCCACGGCAAGGTCTGCCTGGTGATCCGCCAGGAATCCGGCGGCATCCGCCGCTACTGCCATCTCTCCACCGGCAACTACAACGAGCGCACTTCCCGGCTCTATTGCGACATCGGCCTGTTCACGGCCCGGCCGGAGTTCGGCGAGGACCTTTCCAACCTGTTCAACCTGCTCACCGGCTACACCCGGCCGCCCAAGCTGAACCGGCTGATCATCGCCCCGCAGCAGTTCCGCCAGGCCCTCTACGACCGGATCGACCGGGAGCGCGCCCATGCCCTGGCCGGCGAGCCGGCCCGGATGATCCTCAAGATGAACTCGCTGGTGGATCCGCCGATGATCCAGCGGCTCTACGAGGCCAGCCAGGACGGCGTGAACATCGACCTGCTGGTGCGCGGCTCCTGCAGCCTGCGCGCCGGGGTGCCCGGGCTGTCCGAACGCATCCAGGCGGTCTCGGTCATCGACCGGTTCCTGGAACACGCCCGGGTCTACCACTTCAACAACGGCGGCGACACGGAGACCCTGCTGGCTTCCGGTGACCTGATGCAGCGCAACCTGGACCACCGGGTGGAGGTCGCCTTCCCGCTGGTGGATCCCATCGTCGCCGACCAGGTGTTGGAGCTGCTGGAACTCCAGCTGCACGACACCACCAAGGGGCGGGTCCTGGGGCCGGACGGCAGCGTGCTCCGGCGGGGCCTGGACCCTTCCTGGCCGCCGCTCCGCAGCCAGGTCCGCACCTATGAACACGGCCTCATGAGCAGCGGGATCAAGGCCGCCACCCAGAAACTTCCCGATTCCTGGGATCAGCAGCTGTAGCCGGCAGCCCGTTCCTGTCAGGCTATAGACTGGAGAGTCACATGGGATCGAGAATCAGTCGCGCCGCAATCTATGATGCCCTCAACAGCTACCTGGTGCCCGGGACCGAGGCCACGCTGGTCGCCCTGAAGGCGGTGCGGGGCATCGATGTGGCCGAGCCGAAGGTGACGGTGCAGCTGCACCTGCTGGACGCCTACCGGGACCGCGAGGCGGTCATCCGCAAGGCGGTCCAGGAGGCGGTGGGCCGGGTGCCGGGCGTGGAGCAGGTGGAGCTGCAGATGGAGTGGGAACACACCCCCGAGCCCGAGTTCCGCAACCTGTTGCCCACGGTCAAGCACTGCCTGGTGGTGGGCTCCGGCAAGGGCGGGGTGGGCAAGAGCACCGTCGCCGCCAATCTGGCGGTGGCCATGGGCAAGCTGGGCCTGAAGGTCGGCCTGCTGGATGCGGATCTCTACGGGCCCAGCATGGGCATGATGTTCGGCATCAAGGAAGGGCCCGAAGGCACGCCGGAAGGCAAGATCGTGCCGATCGAGAAATTCGGCATCAAGCTGATGTCCATCGCCTTCCTCATCGACGAGGACCGGCCGGTGATCTGGCGCGGGCCCATGCTGAACAAGGCGCTCACCCAGTTCCTGGGCGATGTGCTGTGGGGCGATCTCGACTACCTGTTTATCGACCTGCCCCCGGGCACCGGCGACACCCAGATTTCCCTGATCCAGAACGCCAAGGTCGAAGGCGCCATCATCGTCAGCACCCCCCAGGACGTGGCCTTCCTGGACGCCCGCAAGGCCATCGGCCTGTTCCAGACGGTGAAGGTGCCCATCGCCGGCATCATCGAGAACATGTCCAGCTTCCACTGCCCCAGCTGCCACGCCGAGACGGCCATCTTCGGCCACGGCGGGGTGAAGGCCGCCGCCAAGCGCATGGACCTGCCGTTCCTGGGCGAGATCCCCATCGATCTGGAGATCCGGGTGGGCAGCGATGAAGGCGTGCCGATCGTGGCGGGGCATCCCGACAGCCCCCAGTCGGCGGGCTTCCTCAGGATCGCCCGGGCCCTGCGCGGCTAGTTTTACGGAAACGTACGCCTCAGTAGGACGCTGATCCAGTCCCAGGGGGCACAGGCTGCTACGGCTGCGCCGCCGCGGTCCAGATCGGCAGCCGGCCGGTGAGGCCCAGGTTCACCAGGTAGGCCTCGTCCAGGCGGGCCTTGGCGAAGATCTGGTGGTCGGGGTTGTAGCCGTACAAGGTGTCGGCCACGTGCACGGCCAGGGCGGCGGAGAGGCCCCGGACCGGCTGTCGGCTGATGCCGTGGTGGTAGGCGGCCGCCTGCACCACCGGTTCGGGGATGCCCCAGAGCGCCAGGAGGTAGGCCCCGACCTCCCCATGGGTGACGCCGAACACATGGTATTCGGAGGCTTCCAGCTCGCCTCCGTGGCGCTGGTTGGTCTCCAGCACCTTGGCGTAGTCCTCGGGGAACCGGGAAGCGAGGATGAGGATGCCGATATCGTGCAGCAGCCCCGCCGTGAAATACTCGTTGGCCCGCCGCGCGCCCAGATCCTCGGCTTCGGCGATGCGCCGGCTGGCCGCGCCCACCGACAGGCTGTGCTGCCACAGGTGCTGGAGGGTGAAGGAGGGGATGCGGAAGGCGCCCACCTGGCCGAACAGGCCGTGGGCCAGGACCAGGGCCTTGAGCAGGTCGATGCCCAGGTAGGACACCGCCTCGGCGACGCTGGTCACCGCCTGCCTGAGGCTGAAGAAGGCGGAATTGGCCAGCTTGAGGATCATGGTGGTCATGGCGATGTCCCGGCCGATGACGGCGGCCAGCTGATCCACCGAGCCCCGATCCGATTCCAGGAGGGCGGTGATCTCCCGGTAGAGTTCGGGCACCGCAGGCAGTTGGCTGATGCGGGCAATCAGTTCCCGCACGTGGTCGTTGCCCACCCGCCGGCCATGGCCTTGGCTGAAATCCGCCAGGGACTTGACGAAGCCGAGGTCGGCCGGCTTGGTCAGGAACTGGTGGACCCGGCCGACGCTCCGCACCGCCAGTTCCCGGTCCGCTTCCGCCGCCAGCAGGAGGCGCATGGTTGAAGGATAGCGGGCCATGATCTCTTCCAGGAATTCGGCCCCATTCATGCCCGGCATGCGCAGATCCGTGGCCACCACGCTGAAGGGTTCCCGGGCGAACGCCTGCAAACCCTTGCTGGCGCTATCCAGGAATTCCGGTTCCCACTCGCTACCTAGCAGCGGTGCCTGGCGGCGCATGTCTTCAAGAATTTGTGGTTCATCATCCAC
>CAZVHQ010000056.1:0-21294 GCA_964627225.1 uncultured Mesoterricola sp. | reverse complement strand
CAGGGGCTTGACGTTCTCATCATAGGGGGCGGGAAAGCCGCCGCCGATGTCCAGCTGGTTCATCTTGGTGAAGCCGCGCAAGCGGGCTTCCTTGAAGATCTCCGAGGCCATGTTCAGCGCCTGGACGAAATTCTGGAAGTTGGTGGTCTGGCTGCCCACGTGGAAGCTGAGGCCCTCCACCGTGATGCCGGCCTTTTCCGAAGCTTCGATCAGGTCCACCGCCTCGCCCGGCTCCGCGCCGAACTTGGAGGACAGTTCGACCATGGCGCCGGTGTTGGGCACCCGCAGCCGCAGCAGCATGCCCACATGGGGGGCGTACTGCTTGACCTTTTTGATCTCCTCGTAGTTGTCGTAGGTCACCAGCGGCTTGTACTGGTCCAGCAGGCGCAGGGTCTCGTTGGCCTTGATGGGATGGGAGTAGATGATCTTGTCCCAGATGAAGTCCTGGCGCTCCTGGGCCGTGAGGTCCTTGATGTTCTCGTGGACCAGCTGGAACTCCGGCCACGAGGCTACGTCGAAACTGGCTCCGGCCTGGTACAGGGTGCGGATGATCGACGGGTTGGGGTTGGCCTTGACCGCGAAGTAGGGCTGCACCCTGGGCAGCCAGCGGTTGAATTCCGCCAGGTTTGCGCGGAGCTGGTCATGGTCGATCACGAACAGGGGCGTGCCGTGCTCCTGGGCCAGTTTCTCGAGAAGCGTCTTTGGGATCACTCAAGCCTCGCTATCGGTGATAAGGAAGTTCTTGAACTGCCAGGGATCGGTCAGGTCCAGGTCGGGCCGGTCCCAGCCCTGGAAGGAACGGGTCCGGTGCTTGAGCGGCGTCCAGTCCGACGGGGTGGAGATGTTCTTGCCCAGGTAGGGCCGGGCGATCTCCAGCACGAATTCGTGGGGCAGGTCGTCCGGGACCAGCACGCCACGGTCCGGGTTGCGGATGATCCAGGCGGCGGCGGCGCTGATGGAGATGGCCACCTGCAGGGTCGTGGCGTTCTGGCCCGGCAGCAGCTCCCGGGAACGCTCGATGCTCAGGCTGCTGCCGGTCCACCAGGACTGGTACGGGTGGCCCATCAGCAGCGCGCCGAGGATATCGGCGCCGCCGGTGATCTCGTCGGTCATGATGCGCAGCCGGGGCTGCAGCGCGTAGTCGTAGCCGCGCAATTCGTGCAGGGAGATGATCGCGTTGTCGCAGGGGCAGTAGGCGTAGTGCACGGTGGGGCGATAGACGGCCTTGCCGTCCTCCCACACGGTCAGATGGTCGGAGATGGTGAAGGCTTCACCATGGCGGACCACCATCCCCTGGATGGCGTAGTCCGGCACCCAGGACCGCACCCGCACGTTCATGCCCATCCGGGCCAGGCAGATCTGGTTGCGAGGGCCGTCCTGGTGCTCGTAGGCCAGCCCGGGAAGCGTCCGCTCGTGGGTGCCCCAGCCCATTTCGGAGGTGGTGGTGCCTTCTTCGCGGAAGCCCTCGATGCTCCAGGTGTTGACGAACTCATCCACGGCCTTGGGCTGGGAGCTGATCTGGGTGTCCCGCTCGCTGCAGTGGATCACCTTCACCCCCAGCACCATGGCCAGGCGGTTGAAGGTCTGGCTGCGGACCAGCTGTTCCAGCTCCTCGGCCGCGGCGCCCCGCACGAGCCGGTCGGACAGCATCTTCCGGGCGATGTCCAGCAGCCCCTGCTTGGTCCAATGGGAGATGAGCCCGGGATTGGCGCCGTGCTCCAGCACCGCGGTGGGGCCGGGCGTCCGCCAGCCTTCGGTCATCCGGCGGATGTTCATGTGCCGCCAATACAAGGTCCGTTCGGTGGGAGGTTTCGAACCGGCATCATAGGGATTCCAAAGCTCCACCGAGGTGTTCACATAGAGCACCCCGTGGTCATGGCACCATTGCAGGATTTCGCAACAGTCGATATTCCAGGCCAGGTCCACCAGCAAGTCGCCTTCGCCCAGCTGCCGCCCGAGCAGCGAGCCCAGGTTTTCCGGGGTGATTCGTTCCTGGATGAAGGTCACGCCCTTGGCGGTCCATTCCCGGATCACGTTCCGCCTATCCTCGAAATCCATCACCGTAACCTTCGCGGGAGCGACCTGCAGGTGCTTGATCAGCAAGGGCAGGGCACATTGCCCCACCGCGCCACAGCCCAGCAACAGGACCCGCTTCTCGAACTCGGCCATTTGGTTCTTTCCTTTCCTGTTCAATGCCCGCGGGAGTCAGCGGATTTTTAACAGTTATGAATTCGAGTGTATTGGGTGTAGGGCGGCAATGAAACAGAAATCCCCCTTTAGCAGTATAACCTCAATTATTCCTATATTAAATAAAACACCTCATTCCAGCCATAGGAGGCATCCCTGCCACGCTGATCCGGGAGCTGGATTCAACCTCGATCAGAGGAGAATGCAATGCAGCATGAATAGATCGTTAATATTTTCCAGCAACTGAGCCAGCCCGCCGCCCCAGAAAAGAAAAGCGGACACCGTCAGGATCACCGCCACCAGCCAGAGCGTGAACCGGACCAGGATGGGGTTCGAGGTGATTCTATACATGCGCCCCCCTCCGGTTGAAAGTATAGGATGTGGGCACCGTTGCTGCCCTCCTGAATGCGCATCCCGGGGGCGACCTTGCCAAGTTTTTTTCAAACCGACCTGTTGCCGCTCCTTGAGCTTGACCTCGTCCTCTGGCTGTGGGTCTGGGTGGTGCCGACGGTGGTGCTGCGCTTCCGCTTCCTGCCCAGCGGCATCCTCGGCGTGGCCCTGCCGGGGTTGATCCTGGTGCGGGGCGAGACCTTCACCTGGCGCATCCTCCGGCACGAACTGTTTCACGTGCGCCAGATGCGCCGCTGGAGCCCCCTGGGCACCTGGCTGGCCCAGCTGTTCAACTACATCCTGCGCCCCCTGGGCATCCTGCTGACCGAGCGGCGCTGGCCGGACCTGGGCGAGCTGTACCGCTTGAACCCGCTGGAACGGGCGGCCTTCGCGGCCATGGACCGGGAGGACCCCCTGCCCCGCACCTGGGGCGCCCGTCCCACCTGCTGAAGGTCAGGCCAGCGGCGCGCTCCCGAGCATCTGGTAGCGCATCCCCTGGGGTTCGGGCACCGACTGGAACAGGTGGATTTCGCCAACCTTGAAGGCGACCGGCGGCAGGTCCGGCAGGGCCGCCCGGTCCAGATCCAGCGGTTCCCGGAAGCGGGCGAGGGTGAGGTGCGGCATGAAGGGCTTCTCGTCGAACGGGATGCGCCCCGATCTCAGGGCCGCCCGGAGCCGCTCGGCCAGGGCGGCCAGGGACGGCTGGGGCTCGAACCCCAGCCACAGGATGCGGGTCCGGCCCGGCTTGGGAAAGCCTCCGGTGCCGGCGGTGCGCAGGATGAACCCGCGGCTGGGCCCGGCCACGCGCGCGGCCAGCCCCAGCAGGGCGGGCACCTGGGCCAGGTCGGTCCGGCCAAGGAAGGCGAGGGTGAGGTGCAGGCCCTCCGCGGCCGGGAACCGGGCGGAGCCGCAGGTGCGGCGCGCCTCCTCCTGGAGCCGGCCGGCCATGGCCCGGACCTCGGCCGGAGCGGCGATGGCGAAGAACAGGGGGGCTTCCGGCATGGGCATCCTTCCTGGCGATCATAGCGCGGCGGATGGCTTATTCTGGGGGCATGCCCGAACTCCCTGAAGTCGAGATCACCCGCCTTGGCCTGGCGCCCGAACTGGAAGGCCGGCGCATCACCGCGGTGACCCTGCGCCGGCCGGACCTGCGCTGGCCGATTCCCGCTGAGATCGCCGGCCTGCTCCCGGGACAGCGCATCCTCGGCGTGCGCCGGCGCGCCAAATACCTGCTTCTGGACCTGGAGCCGGGCAGCGCCCTGCTGCACCTGGGCATGTCCGGCAGCCTGCGGGTGCTGGCCGGGGACGTTCCGGCCGGCCGCCACGATCACGTGGACATCGCGCTGGATTCGGGCCGGGTGATGCGCTTCAACGACCCGCGCCGGTTCGGCTGCCTGCTATGGCAGCCCGGCGGGGAGACCCACGAACTGCTCCGGAACCTCGGCCCGGAACCGCTGTCCGACGCGTTCGACGGCAACCACCTGTTCCGGCTCAGCCGCGGCCGGCAGACCAGCGTCAAGGCGTTCCTCATGGACCAGGGCAATGTGGTGGGGGTCGGCAACATCTACGCCGCGGAGGCGCTGTTCCGGGCCGGCATCGCCCCGGCCCGGCTGGCCGGCGACCTTTCGCGCCCGCGCTATGCCTTGCTGGCCCGGGCCGTGAAGGAGATCCTGGCCCACGCCATCCAATGCGGCGGCACCACCTTCCGCGATTTCGTCAGGCCCGACGGGCGCCCCGGCTACTTCGAGCAGGAGCTGTTCGTCTACGGCCGGGAGGGCGAGCCGTGCCTGGTCTGCGGCGGCACCCTCAGCGGGAGCCGGCAGGGCAACCGGGCCACGGTCTGGTGCGGCCACTGCCAGAAATAGGAGCCGCCATGACCCGGATCCTGCTGTTCGAACCCATGCACGAAGCCGGCACCCGGCTGTTGCGCGAGCAGGGCGAGGTGGTCCTGGCCCCGGCCCTGGACGAGGCCACCCTGCTTTCGGCCGTGGCCGAGGTGGACGCCATCGTGATCCGCAACGGCGGCGCGGTGACCCGGCGGCTGATGGAGGCGGCGCCGCGGCTGAAGGTGATCGGCCGGCACGGCTCCGGGCTGGACACCATCGATCTCGCCGCCGCCGCCGAGCGGGGCATCCGGGTGGTCTACACCCCGGAGGCGAACTGCCAATCGGTGGCCGAGCACTTCGTCGCCATGGCCCTGGTCCTTTCCAAGCGCCTGCTGGAGGCGGACCGGGCGCTGCGCGAAGGGCGCTGGGAAGTTCGGCACGAGTATTACGGCCGCGAGCTGAGCGGCAAGACCCTCGGCGTGGTCGGCTTCGGCCGGGTGGGCCGCGCCACGGCGCGCATCTGCCATCACGGTTTCCAGATGCCGGTGCTCTACCACAGCCGGAGCGCCGCCGGCCCCGAGGCGGAAGCCCAGTGCGGCGCCCGGCGCGCCGGGCTGGAGCAGCTGCTGCGCGCCGCTGATTTCGTTTCGCTCAACCTGCCGCTCACCCCGGAGACCCGGCATTGCATCGGCCGCGAGCAGATCCGGATGATGCGGCCCGACGCCTGCCTGGTGAACCTGGGCCGGGGCCCCCTGTGGGACGAGGCGGCCGTGCTGGAGGCCCTGGACCAGGGCTGGATCGCCGGGGCCGGGAGCGACGTGTTCGAGCAGGAGCCGGCCGGCCGGGAGCATCCCCTGTTCCGGCACGCCCGGTTCGTCGGCACCCCGCACATGTCGGCGCACACCGAGGAGGCCATGCGCCGGATGAGCCTGGTGGCCGAGGACGTCATCGCGGTCCTGCAGGGGCGCGAGCCCAGGTGGCCGGTGAGCCGGCCGACCTCCATGGCGTAGGTTTATTCCGGGCGTTCCTTGAGGAAGGTCGCCACGCACGCCAGCGGCAGGCGCTGGCCCCGGAGGTAGTCGTCCAGGCAGGCCAGGACCGCGCTGGAACGGGGACGCAGGGCGGCCTCCGCCCGGGTCAGCCAGGCGCAGCCGAGGATGACCGGGTCCTCGGGCGCCGGCGGCAAGCCCTCCGGCACGCTGCCGGCGAAGCAGACCCTGGCATAGTCCTGGCCGTTGCGGGCCTGGACCAGGTAGATGCCGACGAAGGCTTCCGGGGTGAACAAAAGCCCGGTCTCCTCCCGGGTTTCCCGGATCACCGCGGCCAGCAGGCCTTCGCCGGGCTCCACGTGCCCAGCCGGCTGGTTGAACACCCGCTCGGGATGCACCCCGTCGGTTTCCTCCACGAACAGGAACCGCCCATGCTGTTCAATGATCGCCGCGACAGTGAGAGACCAGGCCATGGGAAACCCCCGCATCCACACTAGCAGCCATTATGGAGTGGAGCTCCGTCATGGCTGCTTGTGCCCGGCACGGCCCCTCCATGACGACGCATCTTACGGCACGATCCCACCTGCCAGCAGCGGTGCGAGGGACCAGATATGAACCCATGGGTTGCCTCCACCTAAATTCGGTAGTTAAGATGCCCGCCAAGGGAAATCATATGCCGCTGCCGCTTAATCCAATGCCAGGAACCATCGTGATCCGTGATTTTTCTGGGTTCGTTGTTCCCGAAATGGTGAAGCGAAGGCCGGCAATTGTTGTTTCTCCCAGACTTCGGGGACGAGGAAACCTCTGCACGATTGTTCCACTTAGCACCACGCCGCCGAGCAAAGAACAGAATTATCATTATTTACTGGAGCTTGACCCACCACTTCCGAAGCCGAATGGGGCAGAATCCTGCTGGGTCAAAGGAGATATGTTATACACCGTTTCCTACGGCCGCCTCAACCTCCCGCATGAAAGGGATATTGCCGGGAAACGGGTATATATAACCCGTGTGATTTCATCCGATGATCTGAGAAATATCCGGCAGTGCATTCTTGTCGGGCTTGGAATGGAAGCCTTGACTCCCTTCGGCCAGAGACGTACCGTTTGACTGTTCTCGCTCTGCTTTGGCATCGGGCTTAAGTCCTCCCCAGGGAGGCCACTGCGATGGGGAGGGTGCAATCCAGCGCAGTGCCAGAAATGAAAGGCCCCCATGAGGGGGCCTTTCTCTGCAGTTTGGACCTTACGTCCCTTTCCAGGATTCCCTGCCGGGGGCTTTGGGATCGCTCGTTGCGGCCCCGCCGGTTCGCCGCGACCCACCACGGGTTCCGAGTTCTTGCGCCGACCCACCGGCACCGCGTCCGTGACTTGTTCCGCAGGCGGAACGAGTCACGGCGCGGTTTGCCGTCCCCGCAATCGCCCATGCTGGGCGTTGTCCATGGGGCGCCCCACTTGTAAGGCGGCGCACCAGGCGGCTTGCGGGCCGGACGTTTCCGGGCACGGCTCCGCCCAGAACATCTCGGATGAGACGTAGCTTGCGACGCTTCCCTCCGCTGGGCCAGAGGATCCCGCTCAACTCCTTGAACCGGATCTCCCGGTCCTTGCTGCCATAGCATGTTGGGCGCCACGCGCACCACAGGCCCGGACGGTGCGATGACCTTGGTAAGCGCGGAGACCAGGCTGTCGCGTGTCGCAGGAAGGCCGCGCTGTTCCAATTGCTCGAGGATTTCGAGGAGGTGCAGCGGCTGCGGCGACTGCGTGAGTATATCAATCGCATTGCCGGTGCGGGACCTGGAAGCATCCTTGCGCAGCGGTTTTGGGCGTGGCATCACCGCTGGGGCGAGTTGGCGAGCATGAGGCGCGCCAACCAGAATTCGGGTCGCCTCATGCTCGCCAACTCGACGCAGCAACTGACGCACGCCTACTCGGGACACGGCTGAAATGGCCAAACTGCAGTGAAAGGCCCCCATGAGGGGGCCTTTCTGCGGCGGATCATGACCAGGCCACCCGCAAGTGTGACCAGCTACGCTGCGCCCCGGCAAGCCCAGGGTGTAGGCTCGAAGAGTCCTCCTTGGAGCAGGCATTGACGATCACCAAGGGCCGAAAGGTGTTGATCTGGGGCCTGGTGGTATGCGGGCTGGCGTTGCTGGTGCTCGGAATCGCCGGGGGGCGCGGGTCGGGGCCCCAGGATCCGGGCCCCAGGCCGGGAGCGGTGCTGATGACCATGGCCATCGGCGTCGCCTTCCACAACCGGGGCAACGACCCGGCCACCTTCGAGGGATCGGTTCTTTACGAACCCACCGTGGATCATCTGGGCGACCGCGCCTGCTGGCGCTTCCCCTTCAGCTACCGCACCCGGAGCCCCCAGGGCTGGACCGTGTTCCGCCGTGGCGTCTTCTGGGTGAAGGACGGCCACGTCCTCCATGAGCAGTGGGACGACTGAGGCCTACAACCAGCCGGAGACTCGGGTGGCGAACCATTCCTTGACCCATTCCTTGATCGGCCGCTTGTTCCAGGTTTCGATCTGGATCTGCGTGGATTGATTGAGGTCTTCCTGGAACATGGCCTCCATCTTGTCCGCGAAGTCCGGGCTGAGGATGACCGCGTTGACCTCGTCGTTATTGAGGAAGCTCAACGGGTCCATGTTGCTTGAACCCACCGTGGACCAGACATGGTCGATCACCGCCGTCTTGGCGTGCAGCATGGAATCATGGCGCCGCTCATACAACTTCACCCCTGACTTCATGAGGAATGTGTAGCTGGCTCGTCCGGCGCTGGACAGCAGGGCGGAGTCGCTGGTCCCGGGAAGGATGATCGTCACGTCCAGCCCCCGTTCGGCGGCGTGCCTGAGGGCGTCCAGCATCTGGGCGTCCGGCACGAAATAGGGGGTGGTCAGGTGGATGGAAGCCTTGGCGTAGGCGAAGGCGGAGACATACATCATGTAGGTGAACCGGTTGTCCCGGCCCGGAGTGCTGCCGAGCACCTGCATCAGGTCCGCCCCGGCCGGCTTCAAGGAAGGGAGCGCATCCTCCCTGGACACGGGGCCACCCACCGTGGCCCAGGTTTCCTGGAACAGCTTCTGGAATTCAGCGACCACGGGTCCCTCGATCTGGACATCGGTATCGCGCCAGGCGTGCTGCTGCGTCTCGCTGCGGCCGTGCTTGACTTTCCGCCTGTAGATGATGGATGAATAGAGGTTGCTGATGTTGACCCCGCCGGTGAAGGCGACCGCGCCATCCACCACCAGCAGCTTGCGGTGGTCCCGCTGGTCCAGCCGCCATTTCCACCCGCGCCTGGCGGGGTTGACCGGGTTGAACTCGCGGACCTGCACGCCACCGTCGCGCAGCTTCTGGAAGAACGCCGCCGGCGTGGAAAGGCAGCCCACGCTGTCGTAGATCAATTCGACCTGCACGCCTTCGGCCTGCTTGGCCAGCAGGGCTTCGGCAAAGCGGCGGCCCACCACATCGTCTTCGAATATATACGATTCGAAATGGATGGTGCTCCTGGCCGCCTGGATGGCTTCCAGCATCGCCAAGTAGGTGGCGGGGCCGTCGATCAGCAGGGTCGCCTTGTTGCCGGTGACCAGCGGCTTCCCGCTCATGGCCTCCATGAGGAGTACCTGGCGCTGCAGGAAATCGGTCGGTTCCACCTGGCCATTCAGCCGTGCCATGATCGCGCGGCTGGTCGCCGGCGAGAGCTGCCCCTGCGGCCCCAGGATGATCGGGGAGGCCTTGGGATTGATGTACCCGTAATCCTGGATCCGGCGCGGCGAGGCGCAGTGGACGAGGCTGGCCAGCACCGCCACCGCGCACAGGACCGGCGGAATGAGCGCCGCGACCAGCCCTCGCCGTGGATGCATCTTCATCATGATGGCGGTTCTCCAGGGTGCCGCACCCCTTGCATGCATCGATCGAGCCAATGTTGAAAGCCAATGGGGAAAGGCCTGGGAGATGGGCCGCGTCCGTTTGTGGCAGGGGGTCCTTCATAATGAGTGGAGCCGTCCTGGCCTGGGACTTGCTTGGCATTCGAGGCGGAGAGGACGGCTGAATAGATGAACATCTGGCTGACCCTGGTCATCGTGACCCTGACCTTCATCGGCATCGCCCTGGGGAAATTCCCGTACCTCCGCTCCAACCGCACCACGATCACCTTGATGGGCGTGGGCATCCTGCTGGCGGCCCACCAGATCACCTTCCAGCAGATCGGCGGCTTCCTCA
The DNA here is from genome assembly GCA_964627225.1 of uncultured Mesoterricola sp. Taxonomy (GTDB): domain Bacteria; phylum Acidobacteriota; class Holophagae; order Holophagales; family Holophagaceae; genus Mesoterricola. The sequence continues at coordinate 11,688 of CAZVHQ010000056.1, read as the reverse complement.
GCCTCGACACCCTGGTGCTGCTGTTCGGGATGATGATCATCAATGCCAACCTGCAGATGGCCGGCTTCTTCCGGCTGGCGGGCGCCGGACTGCTGCGCTACACCCGCAGCCCGAAGTCGCTGCTGGCCCTGGAGATCATCGTGGCCGGCGTCCTGAGCGCCCTGTTCCTGAACGACACCGTCTGCCTGATGGTGGCCCCGCTGGTGCTGGACATCACCCTCGGCGCCCGGCGCAACCCCGTGCCCTACCTCATCGCCCTGGCCACCGCCTCCAACATCGGCTCCGTGGCCACGCTCACCGGCAACCCGCAGAACATGATCATCGGCACCGCCTCGCACATTTCCTACCTCCAGTTCGCCGCCGCCCTGACCCCGATCGCGCTGCTCGGGCTCGGCGGCATCTGGCTGGTGCTGGTGCTGTTCTACCCGGAGGAGTTCCGGCCGGGAACGATCGAACCCGAACTCGGGCGGCCCTATTTCGACCGTCCCCTGCTCACCAAGAGCCTGCTGGTCACCGGCGGCCTGCTGATCGCGTTCCTGGCCGGCGCGCCCGCCGCCGAGGCGGCGTTCATCGCCGGGTGCGCGCTGCTGTTCACCCGCCGAGTCAACCCCAGCAAGATGCTCGAGGCCATCGACACCGAGCTGCTGGCGTTCTTCGCGGCGCTGTTCGTGGTGAGCGGGACGATCGAATCGAGCGGACTTTCGGCCCGGATGTTCGAATTCGCGCGGCCGTGGCTGAACGGCGGCGCGGTGGTGTTCTCGGCCATCGCCGTGCTCCTGTCGAACCTGGTGAGCAACGTGCCGGCGGTGCTGCTGCTCAAGCCCCTGATCGGCAAGCTGGCGCACCCGCAGGCCGCCTGGCTGACCCTGGCGGCCACCTCCACCCTGGCCGGCAACCTCACCCTGCTCGGCTCCGTGGCCAACCTCATCGTGGCGGAGGCCGCCGCCCGGCGCGGGGTGAAGCTGCCTTTCCTGGAATTCACCCGGTCCGCGGCGCTGATCACCCTCATCTCCCTGGTGCTGGGGGTGGGCTGGATCCAACTGTTCATTTGGAAATGAGCAGCTGCCGGATGACCTGGATGCCGTAGGAAATGGCGCCGAAAGTCCGGGTCAGGTCAAAGGCCAGGATGGCGGCCGGTCCGGTCACAGCTGACCGGCGCCACGGAGACAGAGGCCCAGGTCCTGCGGATAGCGCTCGTTCAGCCGGGTCCGGGCCGCCTTGGAATGGACCCACCAGTATCGGACGAAGCTCCGGGCCCCAGCGGCGCCGGGCGCCTGCGGCCTGCGGTGATCGTTCACGATCAGTTTGACTCCGAGGAAGTTGGTCATCCACATGGCTCCGGCCTCTGGGTGCAGGCAAGGGAAGCCTTGCCGGCATAGGCTATAAGCAATGATCTAGCCAAACGTAACTATCGAATTCATATGATAGTTACCAAACAAGCGTGGTGCGCAGGCCCCAGCCCCCTTCAAAATGATTCAACCATTCCGCCGCGTTCATGACGACTGGGACTTCGCTTTGAGGGATGTGCCGGGTCGTTTTGAAGGACCGGGCCCGGGAACCAGCCCCGCTTCGGATGTAACTGCTTTAATTTATAGATACTTATTATTGGCCCGCGATTTGCATGATCCCGTTGTTCAGTCGCAAGGAACTTTTGCGGGACATATCCAACACAGGAAGGGATGGAGGACGCGACCGTGCTGCGCAGTCTGAAGGATCTCGAGGGCTTCAACATCAACGCTTCCGACGGGGAGATCGGCCGGGTGCGGGATTTCTATTTCGACGACGGCCGCTGGGTCATCCGTTATCTGGTCGCCAACACCCAGGGCTTCTGGCAAGCCGCGAAAGAGGTGCTGATCTCGCCCCGCTCCTTCGGCAAGCCGGATTGGCTCAGCCGCACGTTCCACCTGACGCTCACCGTGGAGAAGGCGCAGCACAGCCCGAGCATCGATGCCGCCAAGCCGGTCTCCCGGCAACTGGAGCAGGATCATGCCCTGTATTACGGCTGGCCGGGCTGGTGGAACGAGGCGCCCGTACGGACCGGAGAGCCGGACTACGGCGACCCCCACCTGCGCAGCGTCATGGAGGTCACGGGTTATCAAATCCTGGCCATGGACGAGGCGATCGGCCATGTGGACGATTTCATCGTCGACGACGAATCCTGGACCATCCGCTACCTGGTGGTCAACACCGGCATCTGGTGGGAAGGCAAGAAAGTCCTCCTGGCGCCGCTTTGGGTCAACCAGATCAGCTGGGCGGAGAGCCGGGTGTCCGTCAGCCTGCCCAAGCAGGCCATCAGGAACAGCCCCGAATGGCAACCCGAGCAGCCGGTCAACCGGGAATATGAATCCCGCCTTTACGACTATTACGGCCGGCCCGCCTATTGGGTCGACGGGGAAAAGTAGACCGGCAGTCCCGAAAGGAAGTCCACCATGCTGCTACCGCAACCCCTGTCACCTGATCTGCTGCGCCGGATCGACGCCTATTGGCGCGCCGCCAACTATCTGGCGGTCGGCCAGATCTACCTTGCCGACAACCCCCTGCTGAGGCGGCCGCTGGCGGCCATGGACGTCAAGCACATGCTGCTCGGCCACTGGGGCACGACCCCCGGGCAGAACTTCATCTACGCGCACCTGAACCGGGTCATCAAGCAGTACGACCTGGACATGATCTATGTTTCCGGCCCGGGCCACGGCGGTCCGGCCGTGGTTGGCAACACCTATCTCGAGGGCACCTACAGCGAGATCTACCCCGCCATCAGCCAGGATGAGGCCGGGCTGCAGAGGCTCTTCAAGCAGTTCTCCTTTCCCGGCGGCATTCCCAGCCACGCCTCCCCGGATTGCCCGGGCTCGATCCACGAAGGCGGCGAGCTGGGCTATTCGCTCAGCCATGCCTTCGGGGCGGTGTTCGACAATCCGGCCCTGATCGTCGCCTGCGTGGTCGGCGACGGCGAGGCGGAGACCGGCCCGCTGGCCACTGCCTGGCATTCCAACAAGTTCCTGGATCCCGCCGGCGACGGCGCGGTGCTGCCGATCCTGCACCTCAACGGCTTCAAGATCAGCAACCCGACCATCTTCGCCCGCATCGAGCGAGAGGAGCTGGAGCAGTTCATGCGCGGCTGCGGATGGATTCCCTACTTCGTCGAGGGCGACGAGCCCATGGCCATGCACCAGCTGATGGCCGCGACCCTGGACCGGGCCATCGAGGACATCCGCGCCATCCAGGCCAGGGCCCGCGACCAGGGCGAGACGGGCCGGCCGCGCTGGCCCATGATCGTGCTCCGCTCGCCCAAGGGCTGGACCGGCCCCAAGGTGGTGGACGGCCTGCGCATCGAAGGCAGCTTCCGCTCGCACCAGGTGCCGCTGTCCGACCCCGCCGCCCACCCCGCCCATCTCCAGCTGCTGGAGGACTGGCTGAGGAGCTACCGGCCCGAGGAGCTGTTCGACGCCCAGGGCCGCCTGCGCCCGGAGCTGGCCGAGCTCGCGCCCACGGGCGAGCGCCGCATGGGCGCCAATCCCCACGCCAACGGCGGACGGCTGCTGCGCGACCTGCGCATGCCGGATTTCCGCCGCTACGGGGTGGAGGTGCCGGTCCCGGGCAGCCCCGGCATCGGCGACACCCACGTGCTCGGACGCTTCCTGCGCGACGTGGCCAGGCTGAATGCCGAGCAGCGCAACTTCCGCGTATTCGGCCCCGACGAGACGCTCTCCAACGGCCTGGAGGCGCTGTTCGAGGTCACCAACCGGCAATGGGACGCCGCCACCGAACCCGGCGATGAATTCCTCGCCCCGGCCGGACGGGTGATGGAAACCCTCAGCGAACACCAGTGCGAAGGCTGGCTGGAAGGCTACCTGCTCACCGGCCGGCATGGCCTGTTCAATTGCTACGAGGCATTTATTCACATCGTCGATTCGATGTTCAACCAGCATGCCAAGTGGCTGAAGGTCACCGCGCACCTGCCCTGGCGGGCCCGGATCGCCTCGCTCAACTACCTGCTGGCCTCCCACGTCTGGCGCCAGGACCACAACGGCTTCACCCACCAGGACCCCGGCTTCATCGATCACGTGGTCAACAAGAAGTCGGAGATCGTGCGGGTCTACCTGCCGCCCGACGCCAACTGCCTGCTGTCGGTGATGGACCATTGCCTGCGCAGCCGGCACTACGTCAACGTGGTGATCGCCGGCAAGCACCCGGCGCCGCAGTGGCTCACCATGGACGCCGCAGCCCAGCATTGCGCCGCCGGCATCGGCGTCTGGCCCTGGGCCGGCGCCGGCCCGGAGGTCGAACCCGACGTGGTGATGGCTTGCTGCGGCGACGTGCCGACCCTGGAGACCCTGGCCGCCGTGTCGATCCTGCGCGAGCACCTGCCCGAGCTGAAGATCCGGGTGGTCAACGTGGTGGACCTCATGAAGCTGCAGCCGGACACCGAGCACCCGCATGGGCTGAACGACGCCGATTTCGACGCGCTGTTCACCCGGGACAAACCGGTGATCTTCGCCTTCCACGGCTACCCCTGGCTGATCCACCGGCTGACCTACCGCCGGACCAACCACGACAACATCCATGTGCGCGGCTACAAGGAGGAGGGCACCATCACCACGCCCTTCGACATGACCGTGCTGAACGAACTGGATCGCTTCCACCTGGTGATGGACACCGTCGACCGGCTGCCGCGCACCGGGCACCTGGGCGCCCGCCTGAAGCACCTGCTCAGGGACAAGCTCGTCGAACACAAGCAGTACATCGATCAGCACGGCCAGGACCTGCCGGAAATCCGCAACTGGAAGTGGCGACCCTAACCCTTTTCAAGGAGAACCGAATGCTCATTCGCGAACTGATGATCCCCAAACCCCCCGTGCTGAACCCCGACACGACCATGCCCGACGCGCTGAAGTTCATGCACGAGAAGAAGGTGCACCGCATGCCCGTGATCAACTCCCACGGCACCCTGGTGGGCATCGTCTCGGCAACCGATCTGCACAACGCGGCGCCTTCCTCCGCCACCCTGCTCTCCTTCTGGGAGATCCCCACCCTGCTGGCCAAGATCACCGTGGAAATGCTGATGGTGAAGGACGTGGCCACGGTGAACGAAGACACGCCGGTGGAGGAGGCGGCGCGGATCATGGCCGACCGCAACATCGGCAGCCTGCCGGTCATGAACGGCAAGCACCTGGTGGGCATGGTCAACCAGAACGACATCTTCCGGGCCTTCATGGAGCTGCTGGGCGGCCGCAGGCAGGGCGTGCGCGTATGGGCCGCCACCGCCGACGAGAAGGGCACCATCGCCAGGATCACCGCCGCCATCGCCGCGGCCTCGGGCGACATCGTCGGGTTCGGCTTCAACAAGATCAGCGATCCCAAGGGCATCCGCTGGGAAATCACCCTCAAGGTGCAGGATATCGCCAAGGACAAGCTGGTGCAGATCCTGAAGCCCTGCGTCCTGGAGATCCTGGACGTGCGCGAAACCTAGGCATAAGGAGAAAGAAATGCTTGCGACCGCCGTTTTGCACGACCTGGGCCAGAGCCTCTGGCTCGACAACATCACCCGGGACTTGCTGGACTCCGGCACCCTGCAAAGCTACATCGACGAGCTGTCGGTCACCGGGCTCACCTCCAACCCGACCATCTTCGACCATGCCCTCAAGGACAGCGCCGCGTACGACGGCGCCATCCGCGAGGGCGTGAAGGCCGGCCGCGAAGGCGAGGCGCTGTTCTTCGACCTGGCCCTGGACGACCTCGGCCGGGCCGCCGACCTGTTCGCCGGCGTGCACCGGCGCACCGCCGGCATGGACGGCTGGGTGTCGCTGGAAGTCTCGCCGCTGCTCGCCCATGACACCAGCGCGACCCTGCAGTCCGCCAAAGAGCTGTTCTCCCGGGCCGGCCGGGCCAACCTGCACATCAAGATCCCCGGCACGCGGGAAGGGCTTCCCGCCATCGAGGAGGCCACCTTCGCCGGCATCCCGGTGAACGTCACGCTGCTGTTCTCCCGCGAACAGTACCTCGCCGCCGCCGAGGCATGGCTGCGCGGGGTGGAGCGGCGCATCGCAGCCGGACTCGATCCCGACATCCGCTCGGTGGCCTCGGTCTTCGTCAGCCGCTGGGACGTGGCGGCGGCGCCGCGGGTTCCGCCCGAGCTGCACAACCAGCTGGGCATCGCCATCGCCGACCGGATCTATGCCGCCGGCCTGGAGCTGCAGGCGTCATCGCGCTGGCAGCGCGCCCGGAACGCCGGCGTCCGGCCCCAGCGGCTGCTCTGGGCCAGCACCGGGACCAAGGATCCGGCCGCCTGTGACATCCTCTACGTCAAGGCGCTGGCCGCGCCCTACACGGTGAACACCATGCCGGAGGCCACCCTGCACGCCTTCGCCGACCACGGTACGCTCGGCGTGCCGCTGCCCGGCGACGCCGTCCTGGCCGAGGAGGTCATCGCCCGCCATGCCCGCGCCGGCGTCGATGTGAACGCGCTGGCGGTGCAGCTCCAGGACGAGGGGGCGAAGGCCTTCGCGGCCTCCTGGAACGGGCTGCTGGCCCGCCTCGCCAAGAAGACCTCCGCCCTTCCTTAGAGGCGCCTTAGAGAAAAGCCGATCGTCGTTGCGAGCCTCTCCGGCGGCCGTAACCTGGACTTCGAAGGCAGCGATGCCTCCTGTCAGGGAGCCCCAGGGCACCCCGGCCCCCGGGCAGCGCAGCGCGAAAGCCTGGGTTGAAGGTTATTGTATAATTCAATTCACCCGGGCCCGATCCGGCCCTTTTTTCCGGAGGATTTATGCGATTTTCAGCTCCTGCCACGGCCGGCCTGCTTATGGCCCTCTCCGCCACCGTCGCCTTCGCCGAAGGCGCGAACCACCTCGACCGGCTCGACCAGATCAAGGAGGGCGTCACCACCAAGGCGCAGGCCATCAAGCTGCTGGGCAAGCCCATGTGCGAGAACATGGTCAATGGCTGCGCCCTGTGCACCTTCAGCGACGGCACCCAGACGACCACCTTGAAGTTCGACAAGAAGGGCGTCCTCGAAGAGCGCAAGGACTGGGGCCACAAGTAGGCCCAAGGCATCCGTGCACCGCGGCGGTCGCCGCGGTGCACGCCTGCAGTTTGGAGTTTTCGTCCTGTCCAATCATTCCCTGCCGGTGGCTCCGGAATCGTTCGTTCCGGTCCCCCGGATTCGCGCCGACCCATTTCGGGTCCCCCGGCCAGGCGCCGACCCACGCTTACGCTTCGGACTTTCCGGCCTCGCAAGCTGCGGGCGGAAAGTCCGAAGCGTTTGCCGGCCTCTATACGGCTGAACACCCCGTGATACGGCCTGACCGGAGGCTTGAGCGCTGATTTCCGCGCCTTCTCCCGCAGCGACTGGGATGCCCGGACCTGCTTCCGTGGCGTGCTCCACCATGCCGCCCCGTATCTGCGCGACCAGCGCCAGATCGTCATGAGCCTGGATTTGGCGGCCCAGAGGATGGTACCGGATTGCCGGGCAGGAGCCGTGGCGATGACGCGGACCAGAGTTGAGCCGTTTGGAGCACGGCAAACGCTTCGGACTTTCCGCCCGCAGCTTGCGAGGACGGAAAGTCCGAAGCGTAAGTGTGGGTCGGCGCCTGGCCGGGGCACCCGCGTTGAGGCGGCGCCAAGCCGAGGGACCCGGGCGGACCATTCCAGAGCCACCGGCAGGTCAGGATGGGACGGGACGAAATGTCCAAACTGCAGCCGTGCACCGCGGCGGTCGCCGCGGTGCACGCGGAATCAGACATTTTCACCGAACGATTCCAGGGGCGTCAGCGCCTCCGGCCGCGCCAGGGACACCGGACCGCCGGCCCAGCGCGGCTTCTGCGCGCCCTCCCGATCGGCGAAATCCTGCCAGGCCCGCCGGAAACTGGCCATGTAGCTCCCGGCCACCACCGGCCAGGTCATGGTCTTGCCGAATTCGGCGGCCCGGCGGCGCATGGCCATGCGCCCGGCATCGTTGCCGAGCAGGCCCACCACCTCCCGGGTGATCGCGGCCGGATCCCGGCACGGCACCAGGATGCCCCGGCCGTCCGCGAGCAGTTCCTTCGCGTACAGGTAGGGGGTCGAGATGACCGCCTTGCCCGACCCGAGCGCGTAGGCCAAGGTTCCCGAGGTGATCTGCTCCATCTTCAGGTAGGGGGTGATGTAGATGTCCGCCGCGGCCAGGAACCCGGTCAGCTCCTCCAGGGCGACGAAGCGGTTGTGGAAGATGATGCTGTCGGCCACCCCCAGTTCCCGGGCGCGTTCCTGCAGCATCCGCCGGTAGCTTTCCCCGTGCTGGGCCTTGATGTTGGGGTGGGTCGCCCCGAGCACGACGTAGACCGTCTCCGGAAACCGTTCCAGGATGCCGGGCATGGCCTCGATGACCGATTCGATCCCCTTGTCCGGAGCCAGCAGGCCGAAGGTGAGGATCACCGGTTTGCCGCCCAGGCCGAGCCGGTCCTTGTCCTGGCTCTGGAACGGGACGCTGGGGATGCCGTGGGGGATCAGGTCGATCTTGCCCCGGGGCACGCCGTGCACCTTGCGCAGCAGGCCCGCGCCATGGGAACTCATGACCACGATCCGTTCCGACAGGCGGATCACCTCGTCCATGGCGGCCCATTGGCCGGCATCGGGTTCGGCCAGGATGGTGTGCAGGGTGGTCACGATCGGCATGGCAGCGTCGCGCATCAAGGCAAGGACGTGGCTGCCGGCCTTGCCGCCGTAGATGCCGTACTCGTGCTGGACGCTCAGCACATCCACCTGCCGCCGGTTGAGCAGCGCCGCGGCTCTCCGGTAGGAAGCCAGCTCCTCCTGGGCGATCTCGATCCGCACGCAGTCCGGGTAGGGGTAGGCCTGCTCCGGATCGTTCATGGCCACGACGAAGGTATCCAGCTTGGGGTAACGATGGCGGATGGCGGAGCTGAGGTCCGCGGTGAAGGTGGCGATGCCACATTGGCGGGGGGTGTGATTGCCCAGCATGACCATCCGTCGTATGCCACTTCTTGTGCCTGCATCTATCATGGAAACTCCTGGAAAGCGCGCGGGGCTCTGAACCAGCGTCCATCCCCGGCGAGGTGGGACCCGCACAGACCTGGTCATGGCCCATGCGTAGTCTCTGATCCGGCCCTCCTTCCCGCTCGCGGGGTTGGAAAGGCCGGTCCAAGCAATATGCAAGGAACGTTCCATGTGTCTTTATCATTAAAATCAAAGGAATTAGGTATAAACATGAGCAACCTGATTAACTATTCAAACGGGCATTCGATCATTGCGCACCGGAGCCGGCCATTTTGATGGGGTCGCCCTTCGGATCGGGTTCCACCCCGGTCACCCGGTAGCTCTTGAGCTTGCGGTACAGGGTCGCCGCGCCGATCTTGAGCTGCTCGGCGGTGCGGGTCTGGTTGCCGCCGTTCAGCTCCAGCGCCGTGAGAATGTATTCCTTCTCCATCTCCTCCAGCGACAATATCCGCCCCAGGGCGGCCACAGGCCGGGGGACCGCCTGGCGGATCTCCTCGGGCAGGTCTTCCAGTTCCACCCGGTTCCCGGGGGCGAGCGCCACGGCGCGCTCCATGGTGTTCTCCAGCTCGCGCACGTTGCCCGGCCAGTCGTAGCGCACCAGCTGGTCGGCCACCCCCGGCGCGAAGCCGGTGATCTTGCGGTTCATCCACAACGCCGCGCTGGCGAGCAGGGTCCGGGCCAGCGGCAGGATGTCGTCCCGGCGCTCCCTCAGGGGCGGCACGTGCAGTTCGACCACCTTGAGCCGGTAGTAGAGATCCTGCCGGAAGGCGCCGCCGCTGACCCCGTGCGCCAGGTCGCGGTTGGTGGCCGCGATGATGCGCACATCCACCCGCCGGCTCTTGTTCTCCCCGACCCGCCGGATTTCCCGCTCCTGGAGCGCCCGCAGCAGCTTGACCTGCATGGCCGGCGAGACTTCGCCGATCTCGTCGAGCAGCAGGGTGCCCTTGTTGGCCGCCTCGAACAGGCCCGGCCGGTCCTGGTTCGCCCCGGTGAAGGCGCCGCGCGCGTGGCCGAACAGCTCGCTCTCCAGCAGGGTCTCGGTGATGGCGCCGCAGTTGACCGCGATGAACGGCCCGGTGGCGCGGGTGGACTCATCGTGCACCATGCGCGCGATCCGTTCCTTGCCCACGCCGCTCTCGCCGGTGAGCAGGATGGTCGAATCCACCTTGGCCACCCGGCGCGCCAGGTTCAGCAGCAGGATCATCGAGCGGCTCTTGGCGACGATGCCAAGCAGCGGCTCTTCCAGCTCGGGCGCCACCCGGACCAGCGCCCGGCGGTGCTCCAGCAGCTTGCGTTCGGCCGCCTTCAGCGACTCGGTGACCCGGGTGAGCGAAACATCCAGGCAGTCCTTGAGCCGGTCGGCCTGGAAGAAGCGCAGCTCCTCCGCGCGCTCGTCGCCCCATTCCTCCCGGGTGCGGCCGATCAGGTGGCAGCCGGCGTCGCCCTTGCCGATGCAGCGGTCCTCCAGCACGAAGATCTCCTGGCCGGCGTTCCGGCTGAGGTAGCCGCTGATGAGGCCGCAGATGGTCCAGCACACCGAGGTGTCGGCCCGGCCGAAATGCAGCAGGTGCTGCTCCGCCTCGTAGGAGGCGGCGATCATCACGCCCTCCCGGGACAGCGGGTCGGCGCTGCCGCCGGCGACCCGGAACAGGCCCTCGAGGGCGTGGATGCGCGTGCCCGCCAGGCGCAGGTCCTGGCTGTTGTCCCACTTGAACTCGGCCTGCATGGCCTCGGCCATGCGCCAGCCGTGGGCGAAGCCGAACTGGGTGAGCACGGTGCGGGCGGCGGTGAGGCCGAAGTTCTCCACCAGGTACTTGCGCAGCACCCCCATGGCCACGGCGTCCAGCAGGATCGCCCGCTGGCCGGCGAACCGGATCACCCCTGATTCCGGGTCGAGTTCAAGCAGTTCCTTGTGGTCCAGATCGTCAACGCGCATCGCCGCACCTCAGAAATAGAGGGCCCTGCCCCGCTCCACGCAGGTGGCTGCGTAGAGGTACATGGAGGCGGACCAGGTCTGCCAGTCCTGCCCCGATGGAAGCCCGTCCTGGGCCCGGAACCACTCGTTGAAGCCGTAGGCCACCTTGGCTTCCCGGGCCGGCTTGACCAGTTCGGTGAGCGCCCTCAGCCGGGTCTCGGCCAGGCCCTGGCGCCCCGCGGCCACCAGAGCCGCCACGTAGAAGCCGCACACGAAGGGCCAGATGCCGCCGTTGTGGTAGTTGCCGGGCAGGTTGTACAGGCCGTAGCGCGGCTGCCAGTCGTGGTCGGTGGGCAGCACGAAGGGGAAGAAGCAGGGCGGCAGTTCCACCGCCAGGTTGCCGCTGTCGCGCATGGCCTCGCACTGGGCCTCGATCCAGGTGATCATGCGCCTGGACCGGGAGGGCGAGGCCAGGCCGGTGAGGATCGCCAGGCTGTTGCCCAGCAGGTCGCAGCGCTCGTCCCGCAGCACCTTGTACGACCACATGGCATAGGTCGGCCGCCCGCGCACCGCCAGGCCTTCCACCGGCTGGCTGGGCGCGATGCGGTCGTCCGGGCCGTTGATGGCCGACTGCAGGGCCTTGGCCCGGTCCAGGTCGCCCATGGACTTGAGGTAGGCGAACACCAGGGTATTGACGAACAGGCCGTGGCCCAGCACCCAGTGCTCGTCGCGCCAGTCGCTGGTGGGCTGCTGGGCCACCATCACCCGGTCGTCGGTGGTCTGGT
>CAZVHQ010000055.1:0-21748 GCA_964627225.1 uncultured Mesoterricola sp. | reverse complement strand
CCGCGCCGCCGATGATCCAGTCCAGGGGGATGAACACGTCCTTGCCCCAGTTGGGGCCCACCATGAAGGGGATGCCCAGGGCGTTGTGCCGGGAGCCGATGGTGATGCCGGGGGTGCTGGTGGGGATCAGGGCCAGGGTGATGCCTTCGCTCCCCTGCTGCAGCAGGTGGTCGGGGTCGAGCAGGCGGAACGAGAGGCCCAGCAGGCTGGCCACCGGCCCCAGGGTGATGTAGCGCTTCTCCCAGTTGAGCCGGATGCCGGTGATCTCCCGGCCCTCGAAGGTGCCCTTGCAGACCACGCCGGTGTCGGGCATCGAGGCGGCGTCGCTGCCGGCCTCGGGGCCGGTGAGGGCGAAGCAGGGGATCTCCAGGCCCCGGGCCAGCCGCGGCAGGTAGTAGCCCTTCTGCTCCTCGGTGCCGTAATGGTTCAGCAGTTCGGCCGGGCCGAGGGAGTTGGGCACCATCACGGTGACCACGGCGGTGACGCTGCGGCTGGCGATCTTGATGATCACCTGGGAGTGGGCCAGCGCGGAGAAGCCCAGGCCGCCGTATTTCTTGGGGATGATCATGCCCAGGAAGCCCTTGGTCTTGAGGAACTGCCACACTTCCGGCGGCAGGTCGCGCAGCTCCTCCACGATCCGCCAGTCGTCCAGCATGCCGCACAGTTCTTCCACCGGCCCGTCCAGGAAGGCCTGCTCCTCCGGGGTCAGGGCGGCCCGGGGCTGGGCCAGCAGCTTCTTCCAGTCGGGGGCGCCGCCGAACAGTTCCCCGTCCCACCAGACCGTGCCCGCTTCCAGCGCCTCCCGCTCGGTGCGGGAGAGGGGCGGCAGCTTGCTCCGGACCAGGCCGAGCAGGGGCCGCATGACCAGGGCCCGGCGCAGGGCCGGCAGGTTCAGGGCCACCGCCAGGGCGGCGAACACGCCCCACAAGGCCCAGCCGGTGCCGGCCGCCCAGGGCGCGCCGGAGATCCGGGCCAACCATTGGCATCCCCCGAGTGCGGCGGCCGCCGCCGCCGTCCAGACCGGCAATCCGCTCCGGAAGAAGGCCAAGCCCCAGGCCACCATCACCACCAGCACCGCAAAAGCCGCCATTATCATGAAGTATCCTTGTCAAATTACGCCTTGGACCATAGCCAGTCTACGTATAATCCCAGTCTGGGCAACCGAAGAATTTGCCGCTTCCCCCGGGACGGGCGGCGGTGCCGGGCTAGAAAAGTTCAGCCAAAAAATCCTTCATATGCTGCCAGCTGCGGCGCGCGGCAGCCTCCTGGTAGGCAAAGCCCTTGGAAGGGTCGTTGCCCGCCTCTTTCTGGGTGAAGGCGTGCACCGCCCCACCATAGGAGATGAACGTGTAATCGGCCTTGGTCTTGCGCATTTCGTCCTGGAAGGCCGCGATCTCCTGGGGCGATTCGTAGCTGTCGTCGGCACCGTGGCAGACCAGCACCTTGGCCGTGATGGCGGGGACATCGAGGGCCGGAACGAAGTCCAGGCCGCCGTGGAAGGAGACCACCCCCGCCACCGGCATGCCGGCCCGGGCGGCCTCCAGGGCTCCGGTGCCGCCGAAGCAGAAGCCGATCACCGCCAGCCGGCCCGGATCCACCCCGGGCTGGGCCTTGAGCGCGTCCAGCCCGGCGCGGATGCGCCGGCGGAACAGGGCCCGGTCGCCCTTGTAGATCTTCGCCTGGGCGGCGGCGCCGGCCATGTCCTTGGGGCGCACCCCCTCGCCGTAGATATCGGCCGCCACGGCCACGTAGCCCAGGCCGGCCAGCCGGTCCGCGATCATCTGTTCGTGGCCGGTGAGGCCCATCCACTGGTGGATGACCAGCACGCCGGGCACCTTCCCCTGCACGGCGGCGGGGCGGGCCAGATAGCCGGCGAGGCGCACGGGGCCGTCCTGGTAGGCGAGCGGCTGGCCCGGCAGGACGGGCAGGGCGGCGAGGGCGATGGCGAGGGCTGCGCGACGCATGGATTCCTCCGGGATGCGAGCTGAATCGTAGCGCTTTTTGCCATGTTCACCATTGATTTTTGCTACCGGTGATGGCCGCCGAGCCGGCGCAGCGCGCCTTCCAGGGCCTGGGTGGCCTCGGCCGGCGGCGGCTGTTCGGGCTTCAGCAGGAACCTGGCCACGCCGGGCAGGGCCCGGAGCCCGCGGTAGAAGGTGGAGCAGGCGGTGCATAGCAGCAGGTGCATGCGCAGGGAGGCCCGCTCCCGCAAGCTGAGGCTGCCTTCGGAATAGTCGGTGAGCCGTTCGCGGACTTCTCGGCAGGTGGGCAGGAGCTTCATGCTGGCCTCCCTTGGACATGGGCGCGCAGCGCCTCCTGGACCCGGACCCGGGCCCGGTGCAGGCGTTGGCGCACAGTGGGGGGAGTCTGGTCGAGCCGCGCCGCGATGGCTTCGGTGGACCAGTCCTCCAGATCCTTCAGCACGAACACCACCCGCAGCGGGTCCGGCAGTTGGTCGAGGGCCTGGACCAGGCATTCCCGCAACTGCCGGCGCTCGGCCTCGTCCAGGGCCTCGGCGGCCACGCTCCAGCTCAGCGCGGCCGGAGTGTCCAGGTGGTGCCCGGCACCATCGAACTCGCCCAGGCCGGTGAGGGCGTCCATGGAATCCTCCCGGAGCCGGGCGCTGCTGCGCCGGAACATCAGCGCGGCGTTGATGCAGACCTTGTAGGCCCAGCTGCTGAACCGGCTGCGCGCCTGGAAGGAAGGCAGATCCTCGAAGATGCCCAGGAGGGCTTCCTGGAGGGCGTCCTGGGCGTCCGCCCGATTGCCCAGGATGCGCAGGATTCCGTTGAAAAAGAGGCCCAGGTGGGGCGTCACCAGGGCGCCGAAGGCGTCCGAATCCCCTGCCGCTGCCTGGACGATCAGTTCCGATTCGTTCATGAATCTGGGGTGTCCTGTTCATGATCATTGTGACCGGACAAATCTTTTCCGGGCATGGGTTCCGATCGGGTGATACTGGGTCGCATTTTCACCGTGAAAGGAAACCATGCTCAAGTTCGCACGCGCACTCCGGGCCTTCGGCATGATCCTGGCCTGCGGCGGCCTGGCGCCGGCCTTGCCCAGGCCGCCGCACATCCCCCAGGCGATGCTGGCCACCCGGCTGGACGACCCCGCCGTATGGTCGAGCTTCGGCCAGTGCCTGGACTACGTGGAGCGCTGGGCCGGGCGGGAGCTTCCGGACTGGGTCGTGCACTCGTCCATCATCACCTACTCCTCCCGCAAGCCGCTCTACGACCGCTCCGGCGACCCGCTGCTGGACGCCGCCGGCAAGCAGCTCTGCGCAACGGTGCCGCAAAGCGGGCGGGTGTTCTTCCCGCCCTCCTGGCGGCTCCTGGGCAAGTCCCGGCGGCTGCCCCTGGTGCTGTACACCCACGCCACCATGCTGGAAAAGACCCATGTGCCGTCCGAATACGGCGGCCACGAGTGGGTGGTGGGCGCCGCCGCGGCGCTCTACTACGGCTACGCCGTGGCCATGCCGGACCAGCCCGGGATGGGCGGCGATTCCCAGGCCTACCACCCGTTCTGCCACGCCAAGTCGCTGGCCTATTCCACCCTGGACGCCCTGCCCGCCCTGGAGCGCCTGGTGGGCGAGGACCCCTACCTGGCCCAGCGCCACTACGGCTGGGACGGCCGGCTCTTCATCATGGGCTATTCCGAAGGGGCCTATACGGCCATGGCCGCGGTGAAGGAACTGGAAACCCACCCCGCGGACTACGGCGAGCGCTTCACCCTCAAGGGCTCCGCCTGCATGGCGGGCCCGTTCGACCTGTCCGGCACCACCCGCAGGGCCATCATCGATCCGGTGACCCCTTTCGCCCACAGCTTCTACATACCCTACGTGGTCCTCGGCTACCAGGGCGTCTACGGCGACCTGATGGATCCGCTGCAGGTCTTCGCCCCGGCGCTCCTGGAGAACCGGGAGGACGGCAACGTCATCCAGTGGGCCGACGGCGCCACGGACGGCCTGGCGGTGGACGCGCTCATCGGCCGGCGCCTGGGCATTCCGGGCGATGCCGTGGTGCTCCGCTCGACCCTGAACCCGGCCTGGCTCGCCCGGGAACTGGACGACCCGGCCTATGCCACCAGCACGCTGCGCAAGATCCTGCGGGAGAACGACCTTTGCGGCGGATGGCGGCCGACCCGGCCGATCCTCTTCTGCCAGAGCCTCGTCGACCGGGACGTTCCCGTCCAGAACACCCTCGCCACCATGGCCGGGCTGGGCGAGGAGATCCGCCAGGCCGGCGCGGACCCGGGCCAGCTGCTGGCCTTCCTGCCCCTGGGCGACCCGTCGGACCGCATCAGCCATGTGGCGGGGGCCCTGGTGGCCGTCCCGGCGGCGTTCAACTGGTTCTATTCGGGCATGCCGATGGAGTGAACCAGGCGCAGTTTCTCCTCGCGGGAGCAGCGCTTGATGGCGGCCTCCCGCCGGGTCGCCCAGGCGCGGCTGGGGGCCGCCTCCTGGTACACCAGTTCCAGCGGCTCCCGGCCCCGGGTGTACTTGGCGCCGGTGCCGGCCCGGTGCTGGGCGAGCCGGACGGCGACGTCCAGGGCGATGCCGGTGTACAGGGTCCCGTCGCCGCAGCGCAGGATGTATACCCACCAGGATCTGCTTTCGGATGGCGCCATGGGCTCATTCTACGGCACGGGCCCGCCTGCCGGTCAGGCCCAGGGCCGTGAGGTAGAGGAAGGCGCCCACCGGGATCAGGAAACTCCAGCGCACCGCGGTGAGGTCGGTGACCAGGCCCATGGCCAGGGGCAGGACGGCGCCGCCGAAATTGGCCATGACCGCCAAGCCGGCGATCTCCGAGGACAGGTGCGGCCGGCTGTCCAGCAGCAGGGCGAACAGGGTCGGCCAGATGTTGGAGAAGCTCAGGCCGCACAGGGCCACGGCGCCCACGGCGAGGTCCCGGGTGCCGAAGATCAGCCCGGCCAGCCCCGCCAGGCCGGCCAGGGAACAGTACAGGAAGAATCGGCGCGGCTCCATCCAGTTCAGGATGACCGAGCCGAGCATCCGCCCCGCGCCCTGGCAGATCCAGAACAGCCCCTGGCCGTAGCGGATGGCGTCCACCTGGATGCTCATGCCGTAGGTTTCCCACATGTGGGTGGCGAGCAGGGTGTTCATGCCCATCTCGCTGCCCACGAACAGGAAGATCCCCAGGACCTTGAGCTGGATGGTCCGGGCCTTGAGAACCCGGAAAACCTCCCCGAGGGTGGCGGGCCGCAGCCTGCTCGTTTCGGGAATGGGCACCACCGCGAAGACGGCCAGGGTGACCAGGGGGATCAGGGTGAACACCGGGAAGATCCCCTTCCAGGTGTAGCCCAGGCTGACGATGAAGGCGATCAGGTAGGGCCCGGCGAGGGAGCCCAGGCTCTTGATGAACTGGGCGAAGGTGAGGTTCCGGGCGTACCGGCCCGGTTCGGTGACCTCCCGCAGCAGAGGGTTGCCTGCCACCAGCAGGAAGGTCATGCCGATCCCGATGACCGCCATGGCCAGCAGCAGATGGCTGAACCGCTCGAGCAGGAAGCACGGCAGCAGGTGGCCCAGGGCGGTGATGAGCAGGCCCAGCAGCATGACGGACTTCAGCCCTTTCCGGGTGGCCAGGATGCCGGCGGGCAGCGCGAACAGGCCGAAGGCCATGGCCCCGCAGAACGGGATCAGGCCGCCCTGGGCGGAGGATATGCCGAACACTTCCTTGGCAATGCCCACGAAGCTGCCGCGCACGTCGCCGAAACCCATCACGAAAAAAGTCAGCCAGATGACCAGAATGTGAACGAGCATGGACGGCCCTCCATGCAGAGTGGGCCCAGGCCTGGCAAAGTTCTGGCCTCCGCCTGTCCGCGCGAAAACTGGCTCCGGAATGGCTCATCGGTAATACCATCAATGCGGAACCGTCCATCGCCGGGTTGATGGACATGGACAAGTCCCCTTCCGTCGCCGTGACGGTCCTCACGGAGTCCCAGGAAACCCTATGCCGCGACTCAAGACTTCCGCCTTCATCCTGCTCGCCACCGCCGCCCTGGCCGCGGCCCCGGCCGAGGGCGGCGCCATGGCCACCCTGGCCGTGCTGCCGCTGCGGGGCGCCTTCAGCTTGCCCAAGCCGCCCAGCAACCCCTACCCCGGCCAGGGCCGGCCGGCGCAGGCCCAGCAGGTGCCGGCCGGACCGGGGCGGCTGCTGGCCCTGGAGGACCAGATCAACCAGCGGGTGACCATGGCCTTCTTCAGGACCGGCCGGTTCCAGATGATCGAGCGCTCGCAGCTCAACGCCGTGCTGAAGGAGGGCAAGTTCGAGCAGAGCGGCCTGGTGGATGACGCCACCGCCGCCAGGCTGGGCAAACAGATCGGCGCCACCTTCGTGCTGGTGGGTTCCTACACCGGCGGCATCGGCCACACCGTCGAAATCAAGACCGGCTTCTTCGGCGGCAAGAGCCGGGAAGACACCTACCCGGGCCATCTCGAAGTCCGGGTGCGCATGGTGAACACCGAGGACGGCTCCATCCGCGAGCCGATCCTGCTGCACGCGGCTTCCCTGGATGCCAAGTCCTACCACTCCTATGAATTACTTCTGGACGACCTCAGCCGCAACCTGGACCAGGAAGTCACCGCCCGCTTCCCCCTGACCGGCTACGTGATCAAGGTGATCTCCGAGCGGGAAGTGCTGGTGGATCTGGGCCAGAAGCAGCGGCTGGAAAAGGGCGCCAGCTTCCAATTGGTGGAACAGGGAGCGGACGTGGTGCATCCGGTGACCGGCAAGTTGGTCCAGGGGGAGCGCCGGGTGCTCACCCAGCTGCAGGTGACCGACGTGGGTGACGAGTCCTCGATCCTCAAGGTGACCGGACCCCGGGCCACGCTCAAGGTGGGCCAGTCGGTCGTCCAGGGGCATTGATCTAACGCTCGCCCCGGCGCTCCTCCCGGCGCTGGCCGCGCGCGGGCCGGCCGGCTCCGGGCCGCCGGCCCTGGTTGGGCCGCTGCTGGCGGCGCATACCGGGTCCCCCCGGGCCCCGCTGCTGACGGTTCCCTGGGGCCTGGTTGCCCTGCTGGCGGAAGTCGCGCTCCGGGTCGGGACGGAGCAGCGCGCCCTGGCCGCCGGCGCGGGGCGGCGCGGCCTGGGGCGCGAACATCGGCCCCACCGGGCGCAGGGGGCCGCCGGGCGTGGGTGCCGTGGCCAGCCGGGCGGGGATGGCGCGGAAGGGCTGCTGCCGGCGCAGGCCGTTCAGCACGGGATTGGCCAGGGGACGGCCATAGCCGGCGGCCAGGGCCCGCTGGCGGGCCTCGAAGGGAACCGCCGCCTGGGGCAGGTGATTCCGCACCATCAGCGGCCGGGCCGGATCGAAGGGGGGGCGGGCCGCCAGGGGCGTTCCGGACGGCGTGGCCAGGACACTTTCCCGCTGCGGCACCAGGGCCGGCGCGCTGCCCACCCGCCAGCCCTGGCCCAGGGCCGAACCGCGCAGGGCGAGGTTCGCGCCGGCCACCGGGCGCGCGCCCAGGAAGACGCTTTGCGGCACCACGGTCATGGCGCCGGGAACCGCCTGATTGAGGTGACCGGCCGTGCCGAGCGGCAGGCTGCCGGGGTTGAGGCTCTGCACATAGGCGCGCGAGGCCGGATAGGCGGGCTGGTAGGGTTCCCGCGGACCGAGCGGGAACCAGGCCACCGCGGCCCCGGAGGCGGCGGCGCCGCGCATCCCCGGGCCGCCCGTGAAGGCCACCAGGGCCGGAGCGTACACCGGCCGGGCGGTCCTCGGGCCCGGCACCCAGAGCCAGGCGCCGCCGCTGTGGGTCCAGCGGCCATAGTGGGATGTGGCGAAGCCCCAGGGCGCTTTGTCCACCCAGGTCCAGCCGTAGGGTTCGGCCCAGATCCAGCTTCCGTCGCGGTAGGGCGCCCAGTCGGCGGAAACCCGGGGCGCCCAGGTGGTGCCGTAGGTCTTGTTCAACTGCCAGGTGCCCTGTCCTTCCAGGTCTTCGTAGCCGGTCAGGTCGCGCCCCAGGTAGATGGCGCTTTCCGAGCTGCTCTCGCGCCGTTGCCGGACCCCGCACCACTGGTCGAAGCCGTCGGGCTCGCCGGCCGCCACCAGGTCGTAGTGCGGCGCCTGGCCGCCGGCGAGCTCCATGGTGGTGCCGGCATTGACCGGGACGGTCACGCCCGCGGAGGTCACTTCGGCCTGCCCGGACCGCACGGTGACCCGGTCGGGGGCGCCGTTGACGGCCGCGTCCACCCGGTAGTCCCCGGCTCGGTCCAGCAGCACGGCGCCGTCCGGCGTGTCCACTTCCACCGAATCCACCTCCGGGCCGGGCTGGACCTGCAGTTCCAGCGAACCCTGGGGCAGACCCAGCTGCAGGGCGCGGTTGTCCAGGCGCAGGACATCCAGCCCGCTCTCGGACGCCAGGCGCAGCGCGGTGGAACCGGCATGCAGTTCGGCCCTGCCGCCGGGGGCGACCCACAGGTTGTCGCCGGTGCCCAGGGGCAGGTTGACCACGGCCGGGGCCCACTCGTCCATGCCCGGAGGCTGGCGCGACACGGCACCTTCGGCGTGGTTCAGGCGCATCACCCGGGTGGGCGGATCGTCCTCCCGGCCCATGAGGTCGCCGGCCGCGGAGGCTTCCAGCGGCACGGCCATGGCCATTTCGGGCACTTCGTCGTCGGTGAACACGACCCGCTGCGGAGCACAGCCGGCGGCGGTGAACAGGACAGCCAGGGCAGCGAAGCGGAACATCGACATGAGGGCATTCTCCGGCCCGGGGACGCCCTTGTCCAGAAACGTTATCCTTTGATGGCGCAAGGTATCCGTGATTTCCTAGGAGCCGAGCCGGCGCAAAGCTGAAAGGAACGCCATGGGAACCAGGAAACCGGTCATCGGAGTGCCCGCCAACGTGCTCATGGACAACCATGGGTCCTTCCCCGGCACGGAACGGGCCTACGTGAACCAGGACTACCTGGACTGCCTGCAGCTCGCCGGCGCGCTGCCGGTGGTGCTGCCGATGGTGGCGGACGGCCCTGATCTCCAGGCCCAGCTGGCCCTGCTGGACGGCCTGCTGTTCACCGGCGGCGTCGACCTGGACCCCCTGACCTACGGCGAGGAACCGGCGCCCGGGCTGGAGGACGTCTACCCGGACATGGACCGGCACCAGCTGCCCCTGGCCCGGCGGGGCCGCGCGGCGGGCCTGCCGATCCTCGGCGTCTGCCGCGGCATGCAGCTGCTCAACGTGGCGTTCGGCGGCACCCTGCACCAGGATCTGGGCCGTTCCGGGCTGCAGCATGTGCAGAAGGGCTGGCGCCACGCCCCCAGCCACTCGGTGGAGCTGCTGGACGGCCTGCGCCGCCTGTTCGGCCAGGACAGCCTCGCCACCAACAGCTTCCACCACCAGGCGGTGAAGGACCTGGCCCCGGGCTTCCGGGTCAGCGCCCGGGCCCGGGACGGCGTGGTCGAGGGCCTGGAGGCGCTGGACGGCAGCTTCGCCATCGGCGTGCAGTGGCACCCCGAAGGCATGGTCCGCCAGCACCCGGAGATGCTCCTGCCGTTCCAGGCCCTGGTGCGCGCGGCTACCGGGAAGCCTTGAGGCTGGCCTGGATCAGGTCGTCCAGGTACTGCAGGAACCTGGACCGGTCGCGCGGCGCGAAGGGCGCCGGCCCGCCGCCCACGTCCCCCAGATCGCGCAGGTAGGCCATCAGCTCGCGGTTGGCCAGCACGTCGCCGATGGACGCTTCGGTGAACACCCGGCCCTTGGCGTCCAGCACCCGGGCCCCCTTGGCCAGGCAGCGCGCGGCCAGCGGGATATCCGCCGTGACGGCGATATCCCCGGCCTCGATGTGCTCGACGATCCAGTCGTCCGCCGCGTCGAAATGGCCGGTGACCACCTCCATCCGGACCAGCGGGTCCACCGGCACCCGCAGCCTGCTGTTGGCCACCACCCGCACCGGGAGCCGGTAGCGCCGGGCCACCCGGTAGACTTCGTCCTTCACGGGACAGGCGTCGGCATCCACGAAGATGGTGATCAAGCGTGCTCCCTACTCGTGGATCAGGTAGAAGGCTTCCAGCTTCTTCCTGGCCCACGGGGTCTTGCGCAGGAAGGTCAGGCTGGACTTGATGCTCGGGTCCTTCTTGAAGCAGTTGATGTCGATGATCCGGGCCAGTTCCTCCCAGCCGTACTGGTTCACCAGCCGGGTGAGGACCCGCTCCAGGGTGATGCCATGCAGGGGGTCATTGGGGTGGGCGTCCTGCCCGGGTCGGGTGTCCATGCGCATCCTTTTGCCTATCCAGTGTAGCCTCCAGGCGCGTCGGTGATCACCGTCAGGTTGGGCAGGGCGCTGCCGGGCAGTTCCGGATCGCCCGCGGCCAGGCGCTCCAGGGCGGCCCGCTTGGCTTCCCCGGAGGCCACCAGCACCGCGCCTTCCGCCGCAGCCAGCAGCGACAGGGCCAGGGTGATGCGCCGGCGCGGGGGCTTGGGACTGTCCGGCACGGCGAACACCGGCGGTTCCCCGATCCGTTCGAAGGGCCGGCCAGGAAACAGCGAGGCGATGTGCCCGTCCTCCCCCATGCCCAGCAGCAGCGCATCCAGCCCGCCCTGGAAGGCGCCGTCCAGGCTGGCCGCCACCCGGGCGCAGGCCTCCACGGGCGTTTCCCCATCCAGGTAGAGCGGCAGCTCCAGCCCGGGCGGATCCGCCGGATCCAGCTGGCCGTCCCGGTAGGCGCCGCCCCGGTTGGACTGGGGATCGGCGAAGGGCACGCAGCGCTCGTCCACCCAGGTGAGCAGGAGCCGGTCCCAGACCCCGGCCCGCAGCCCGCGCCGCAGCGCGCCCAGCGCCGCCGCGGCGGAACCGCCGGCCACGGCCAGGCGTGCCGCGCCGCGCTGGAGGTCGATCCGCTCCAGCAGGGAGATCAGCAGGACGGCCGCCGCGGCGGGCGGGTCCCCGGCGCGCAGGAAGCTAGCCACGGGACCAGCTCCCTTCGCAGCCGTGGAACAGGGCGTCGGCCTCCTCCGGCCCCCAGCCGCCGGGCTCGTATTCCAGCACCGGGGGCGCCTGCGGACCGCTCCAGCTGGCGCGCACCGCGTCGGTGAAGCGCCAGGCGGCCTCCACCTCGTCGGCCCGCAGGAACAGCGACGGATCGCCCTGGATCGCGTCCAGCAGCAGCCGCTCGTAGGCGGGCGTGGTGATCTCGCCGAACCGGTCCCGGTAGTCGAAGGCCAGGTGGGCGGGCACCATGACCATGCCACCGCCCGGGGACTTCACGCTGAAGGAGAGCGACAGGCTCTCCCTCGGCTGGATGCTGAGGGTCAGCACGTTCGGCCGGAGCGTGCATACGGTGCCGTCGGGCAGGCTCAGCGGCTCGGCGCCGCTGCCGTCGTCGTTGACGATGTTGTCCGCCAGCTGGATGGGCGGCACCCGGAACTGCACCTTCACCTCGGTGAAGCGCTGCTTCAGCCGCTTGCCGTGGCGCAGCAGGAACGGCACCCCGCTCCAGCGCCAGTTCTCGATCTCCGCCCGGATGGCGACGTAGGTCTCGGTGGTGGAATCCGCCGGCACCCCCTCCTCCAGGTAGCCCGGCACCGGCTTGCCGTCCACGGCGCCGGCGCGGTAGCGGGCCCGCACGCTGTGGTCCGGATCACCGTGGAAGCGCAGGCTGCGCAGCACGCTGACCTTCTGGCCGCGCACCTCCTCGGGGTCCAGCGAGGACGGCGGCTCCATGGCGATCATGGCGAGGATCTGCAGCATGTGGTTCTGCAGCACGTCACGCATGGCGCCGGAGGCTTCGTAGGTGGCTGCCCGGCCCGGCTCCACCCCGGCCGATTCGGCCACGGTGATCTGCACCAGCTCCACGTGGCGCCGGTTCCACACCGGCTCGAAGATGGTGTTGTTGAACCGGAAGGCGAACAGGTTCTGCACCGTCTCCTTGCCCAGGTAGTGGTCGATCCGGTAGATCTGCTCCTCCCGCAGGAAGCCCTGCAGGGTCTGGTTCAGCTCCCGGGCCGAGCAGAGGTCGTGGCCGAACGGCTTTTCCACCACCACCCGGCGCCAGGAGCCCGACTGCTCCAGCAGCCCCGCCTGGGCCAGGCCGCTCACCGCCGGGCCGAACAGGCCCGGGATCAGGGAAAAATAGAACAGCCGCCCGGCGGCGGCGCCCCCCGGCAGGGCGTCCAGCAGGGCCCCGAGGCGCCGGAAATCCTCCGGCCGGCGCACGTCGCCGGCCAGATAGCGGATGCGCGGGGCGAGCAGATCGAAGTCGGCCAGGCCCTCGGGCGGCTGCTGTGCCCGCAGGTCCGCGCGGAACTGGGCGTCGGTCTTTTCCCGGCGGGCCATGCCGATCAGGGTGAAGCCCGCCGCCGGTTCGCCCTTGCGGGCGAGGCTGGCCAGGGCGGGCACCAGCTTTTTCGCCGTGAGGTCCCCGCTGGCTCCGAAAATGACCATCTGGACAGGCGTATCCATCGGCTTCACTCCCCTTCCCATTCGGTATGGAAGCGCCCCGGCATGTCCACCCGTTCATAGGTGTGCGCGCCGAAGCAGTCGCGCTGGGCCTGGATGAGGTTGGCCGGGAGCCAGGCACTGCGGTAGCCGTCCAGGTAGGCCAAGGCGCTCATCAGCCCGGGGATGGGCAAGGCCAGCCGGGTCCCGGCGGCAACCACGGAGCGCAGGCCCTCCTCCCGCGCCAGCACCATGCGCGCCAGCTCCGGATCCAGCAGCAGGTTGGCCAGCCCGGCCTGGCGCCCGTAGGCGGCCCGGATGTCCTCCAGCAGCGGCGTGCGGATGATGCAGCCGCCGCGCCAGATGCGCGCCACGGTGGCCAGGTCGAGCCGGTAGCCGTAGCGTTCCGAAGCCGCCCCCAGCAAAGCCATGCCCTGGGCGAAGGCCATCACCATGCCGGCCTGCAGCGCCTGGCCCAGGAAGACCAGGAACACGCCCCGGTCCCCTTCGTGCCGGTGCAGCCCGGTGGCCCGCGGCAACAGGAGGCCGGCCTGCTCCCGCTGGCGGTCCAGCGCCGACAGGTCGCGCTGCGCCACCGCCAGGTCGATGGTGGGGGCCGGCACCTGGAGTTCCATGGCGCTCCCGGAGGTCCACATGCCGGTGCCCTTCTGGCGCGCCACCCCGGCCACGGCGTCGATCAGGTCCTGGCCGCCGCGGGTGTCCCGGCGGGCGAAGATGCGCGCCGTGATCTCCATCAGGTAGCCGCCCGCGCCCCCTTGGTTCCAGCCCAGGAAAGCCTGGCGGATTCCCGCGTTGTCCATGCCCAGCCCGCGCTTCATCAGGTCGTAGCTTTCGGCGATCAGCTCCATCAGGGCGTACTCGATGCCGTTGTGGACCATCTTCACGAAATGCCCCGCCGACCCGGGCCCCACGTGGGCCACGCAAGGCTCGCCCCCGGCCTGGGCCGCCACCGCCTCCAGCAGCGGCCGGACCCGCTGGTAGGCTTCGGCGGAGCCGCCCGGCATGAGGCTGGGCCCCCGGCGCGCGCCCTCCTCGCCGCCGGAGATGCCCATGCCCAGGAACCCCAGGCCCTTGCCGGCCAGCTCCGCGGCGCGCCGGTCGGTGTCCTTGAAGTGGGAATTGCCGCCGTCGATGATCAGGTCCCCCGGCTGCAGGAGCGCCACCAGTTCGCCGATCACCGCGTCCACCGGGGCGCCCGCCGGCACCAGCAACATCACCGCCCGGGGCGTCCGCAGCAGCGCCAGCATGGACGCCAGGTCCTGCGCCGGCGCCAGGTCCATGCCCTGCCCCTCGGTCCGCAGCGCCTCCACCTTGGCCGGGTCCTGGTCGAAGCCGGCCACGGGAAAGCCGTGCTCGGCCATGTTCAGCAGCAGGTTGCGGCCCATGACCCCCAGGCCGACCATCCCGAGTTCATGCCGTGGCTGGAGCGCTTCGTTTCGACTCATGATTTCCCTCCATCTTCCGGGCCCGGCCGCAGTAGCCGACCCGCACTGACCGGGTGAATTCGAACTGGAACCCGTCGCTCACCCGGGCCGTGAACAGCAGCTTCAGGAAGGCCCAGGTGAACACCCGCGGCCGCAGGCCGCGCAGATCCTCGATGGCCATATGGTTGCGGGCGCAAAGCCCGGCAAGTTCCGCGGGTTTCAGGAACAGGTGGTAGACATGCAGGTTCCGGGGCGTGTTCAGCACCGACCATTCGACCCCCTTGATGGCGATGAGCCAGCTGAGCGGCGTCCGGTTGAAGGTGTGGAAGAACAGCCAGCCGCCGGGCTTGAGCACGCGGGCGGCTTCGGACAGCACGCCGTCCCGGTCCTGGACATGCTCAAGGAAATCCATCATGCAGACCACATCGAACCGGCCGTCGGGAAAGGCCAGGGCGCGGGCGTCCTGGACCAGGTAGTCTACCGTGCCGGTGGGATCGTGGCGCCGGGCCACTTCCAGGCTGCCCCGGGACAGGTCGATGCCGGTCACCGCGTGCCCCGCCTGGGCCAGGGGGTTGGCCAGCAGTCCGCCGCCGCAGGCCACGTCCAGGATGTCCAGCGGCCGCTCGCCGAAGTGGCCCTTGAGCTCCTCCAGCACCCAGCCGGAGCGCAGCCGGGTTTCGGCCCGGAGCAGGGCGACCGGGTTGTCCCGGGCCGAGTACCAGCCTTCGCCCAGCTCGTCGTAGACGGCGTTGTTGATCCCCCCCTGGGCCTTGCGGCCCGCCCCGAAGACGATCTGCAGCGCCAGGAAGCCGGCCACCAGCAGGGCCTGGACCAGGAGCACGGCCCGGGCCGCGGCCGGCTGCACCGGCCCCGCGCCGAGCCAGAGCAGGCCCGTGGCGATCAGCACCACCGGGTGCAGGATGAACAGCACCGCGTGCAGCCAGTGCTCGCCGCCCGTGCACAGGCGCTGGTGGATCAGCTCGTCCTTGGTGATCAGCAGGCAGGAGCCCGCCGCCAGGGCCGCATAGAGCCGGACCTGGGACGGCGGCAGCAGCAGCGGACAGGACAGGCAGCCCAGGAACACCAGGGTGTCCAGCACGTGGCCCAGCCACTCCCAGCGGGACACGCTGCGCCGGCGGTGGAAGCCGAATTCGTCCACGCCCATGGCCAGCCCCTGCAGGGCGAAGGGCAGCATCCAGAAGGCCGCGTCGTTCATCCGCGCTTGCGCAGGATGGCGCCGGCGATGGTCAGCCCGGGACCGAAGGCCAGCGCCACGATCAGCCGGCCGTCGGCCACGGCGGGGTCCTCCAGCATGGCCTTCCACACATGGGGCAGGGTCGCCGAGGACATGTTGCCGTAGTCGCGCAGGGTCTCGTTGCTGGCCCGCACCTGCTCCGGCCCCAGGCCCAGGTGCAGGGCGAGCTCGTCGATGATCCGCGGGCCGCCGGGATGGATGGCGAACAGCGCCTCCCGCGCCAGGCTCGCGGCGCTGAGCCCCCGTTCGGCGCCCAGCCGGTCCAGGAACGGGCCCAGGTGGGCGCGGATGTGGTCCGGCACCTTGCGGGAAAGGGTCATCTGCATGCCGGAATCGGACACCATCCAGGTCATGGCGTCCCCGGTGTCCGGCACGATCTCCTCCCGGGTGGCGACCAGCTCCAGCCCGCCGCGGCCGGCGTCCCGGGAGGCGCGGTAGCGGATCATGCCGTCGGCGAACAGGGTCTGCACCACCAGTTGCTCGGGCTGATGCTGGCTGGGGTCCATGTGCAGGGTGCACAGCTCGGTGTGGACCAGGTCCACCCGCGCCTTGCCCCGTTCCAGCAGGCCCGCGGCCATGCGGGTCGCCGGCAGCGAGGCGTAGCAGCCCATGTGGTAGGCGTGGATCACCTCGGTCGCGTGCCCCCAGTCGCGCCTGGCCACCAGCTGCTGGGCCCCGCTGGGCGAGACGTAGCCGGTGCAGGTGACGTGGATGATCACGCCGGGCGGGTCGGTCTCGTCCGCGTAGAACCGCTCGAAGGCGGCACCGGCCACCTCGCCGTAGAACCGGCTCCGCTCGCCGCACGGCTTCCCGGCCGGGAACCGGTCCAGCTGGAAGATCCGCATCCGGTCCCAGTCGGTGTGGGTGAAATCATGGAGGGCCGAGTTCCGGGTGCTGATCCGGTCGGTGCTGCAGCCGAACCGCAGCACCAGCTTGCGCAGCCTGCGGGTGGTCGCCTCCCGCTCGGCTTCGCTGGCCGGGCGGGCGCGGGCGAGTTCGGCCCGGGCGTGGGCCGCGGCGATCCATTCCAGGATGGCGCCCTGTTCGGCGTGATATTCGGGCCGCTGGCTCTGGAAATCGTGGAGAACGATCGTGGATTGATGGGACATCTCGCCCTCCGCTGGGAACCATCCGCGGGCCCCGGAGGGCTGCAAGGTTGATGGTAGGCCATCCGGGCGGCAAATACGCCGGAAATTTCCCATGTCCGATAGACGGCACCCAGGCAACCGGGTAAGTTAAGCTGAACCATGGCTTTCTCTCTCCCCTTCCTGCGCCGCCTCGCCGCCGACAGCGATGACCTTGGTCTGGGCACCCGGGACGGGCCCAGCCGCGGGGTGAACAAGGACGGCAGCTTCAATCTCCGGCGCACCGGGGTGCCCCGGTTCCGCCCCTACGAGCTCTATCATCAGCTCATCACCATGTCCGCCCCGATTTTCAGCCTGATGCTGCTGGCCGGGAACATCCTCGCCAACCTCCTGTTCGCCGGGATCTACCTGGCCGTGGGCATGGAGCACTTCGACCGGACCGGCGGCCCGGGACTGCTGGATCGCTTCCTGGACGCCTTCTTCTTCAGCACCCAGACCCTCACCACCGTGGGCAACGGGCGCATCCACCCGGTCAGCCCCCTGGCCTGCGCCGTGGCCGCCCTGGAATCGCTGCTCGGCCTGATGGGCTTCGCCCTGGCCTGCGGGCTGCTCTACGGCCGTTTCTCCCGGCCCCACGCCCGCATCCTGTTCAGCCGGCGCGCCGTCATCGCGCCGCACAAGGGACGGACCGCGTTCATGTTCCGCATCGTCAACGAGCGCAGCAACCAGCTCATCGAACTGGAAGCCCACGTCACCCTGTCGCTGCGCGATCCCGACAGCGGCGCCCACCTCTTCACCACCCTGCCCCTGGAGCGGACCCGGATCAACCTGTTCCCTTCCAACTGGACCATCGTCCACGCCATCGACCCGGACAGCCCCCTGGCCGGCATGAGCGCCGGGGACCTGGAGGAAGCCGACGCCGAGTTCATCGTCCTGATCAAGGCCTTCGACGACACCTTCGCCCAGAACGTCTTCGCCCGCAGCTCCTACAAGAGCGGCGAGATCAGCTGGGGCATGCGCTTCGTGCCGATGGTCAGCCCGCGCGATGAGAGCGGCATGGCGACCGTGGACCTGCGCCTGCTGGACGAGCTGGAGGCTCCCGGCTGACGGGCGCGAACCTACTGGGTGCCGTTGCCCATCTTGATAAGGGTGTCGGACACGGTCACCCCGGATGCCTTGATGTTGGCCGCATTGATCATGATCTGCGGCTTGCCGTCCTGGCTGGTGATGGCGATGCTGGCGCCCGAGCTGAGCCAGACGGCATTGTTGACGATCACCAACTTGCCCGCCTTCTTGAGCGCCTTCACCTCTTCCTCCGAGGTGGCGAAGCCCAGTTTGAAGGTGGGGCCGATGTTGATGCCGACGCTCTCCAGCCTGGCCTTGGTCGCCGCATCCGGACAGGCGATGCCGTACTGCCCCGCCGAAGACATCATGATCCGGAGAAACTTGACTTGGGTATTCAAGGGCAGGTCCTGGGCATAAATGCCCATGGAAACCAGTGCCAACAGGATTGCCTTCTTCACGCATACCTCCATGGAATGACCGGCTCCCCGATGTCCCTGGCCAGCATTAGCTATTTAAAACTCATGCCAGCCCGCGGGTTCCGGAAGGAGCGGCGCAATCCACTGAGCGCCCAGCTTTCACGAGCTCCTTCTTCACTCATGATAACGGACCCGGCCACCCCGCGGAACCCGGCAATCCCTTGCGCACCTCCCTGGCGACCCAGGCGGCATCGTCCAGCGGCAGGTCGTGGCCCGCGTCCGGATGCAGCGCCAGGGCACAACCCCACCGGCGGGCGATCGCCATGGAGCACCTGGGGTCCACCAGCCGGTCGCCGGCGCCGGCCAGCACCAGCGTGGCCACCGGCGCCGCCCGGGGCGGCCGGTAGCACGCGGCGGCCAGCAGCTGCCGCAATGCGTTGGCCGTGCTGACCGGGCGGGCACGGCGGATGGCGGTCCACGCGTCCAGCACCGGGGCATGCGCCTCGGGCCGGCCGCTGGTGAGCTCCAGCACGAGGCGCTCCCGCGCCCGCGCCGAGCGCTGGAACGCGATGCGCAGCAGGAGCGGCCAGGCCCGGAGCCGCAGCCGCTGGTGCAGCGGGCTGAACGACCCGAAGCTGGTGCTGACCAGGACGCATCCGGCGATCTCCTCCGGATGCCGCTCCGCCCATGCCGTCGCCACCATGCCGCCCAGCGACAGCGCCAGCAAGTGATAGGGCGGGGCCGCCCCGGCGCGGGCCGCCGCCGCCCGGCAATGGGCCGCCAGCGCCTGGATGCTCACCGGGCTGCGCTGGCCGAAGAGGGCGCCGTTGCCGGGCAGTTCCAGGGGCAGCACCCGGGCATCCGGGAACGCCTCGGCGAACGCCTCGGTGAAACCGCCCCAATGGCCCGTTTCCCGGGCCAGGCCGCGCAGCAGGATCCAGGTGGTCATGGCCTGGGCACCGTCGAGAGTTCGGGATACCAGTTGGAAAGGGCGCGCTGGCGGAGCTGCTCCCGCTCCGCCCGGACCGGCAGCCACCACCGGTAGCTGCTCGCGGCGCGCATGAAGAACTCCAGCAGGGGCAGGTGCCGGCGCAGCACGCGCTGCTGGCGGTGCTCGAGCACCGGGTTGAAGAGGCCCAGGCGGGTGAAGAACTGCAGCGGGTTCTTCTTCACCCAGGCCCACGAGCCCATCTCCAGGGTCAGGGGCAGGAAGATCGAGCCCTGGCGCAGCGCCTGCAGGTACAGATGGTCCCAGAGGTCGCCGTGGGCGAGGTACTGGCTGCTCTGCGGCTCGAAGACGTAGCGGGTGTGGCAGAGGGTTTCCCGCAGCAGGATCTTGAGGGCGTGCATCTCCTCCAGGTGCTCGATGGGCGCGCGGGTGTGGGCGTAGGGGAACCAGATCCGGTCCTGGACCCCGAAGCCCGAGTGGCAGTCCACCATCAGGCTGAAGGGGCGGGGCAGGCATTCCCTGGCGACCACCTCGCAGACGGCAAGGTTCTCGGCTTCCATGGCCTGGCCCGCCGGACCGCGGAACCACGGCAGCCGCGCGCTGATCCGCTGCCCCCCGATCAGCCACGGCACCCGTTCCCGGGATTCCACCGGCGCGTTGCGCATCAGGTCCACGCCGTTGGGGTTGGCCCGGGTCCCGCGCCAGATGCCGCCGGGGTTCACCAGCGGCATGAACACCAGCCGCACCGATTCCAGCTCCCGGTGCAGGGAGCCGTCCCACTTCAGGCGCGTGGCCAGGCTGTGCAGGAAGGCCAGGGCCACCTCGGCGCCGATCCGCTCAAGCCCGTGGAAACCGCCGAAAAAGCCCACCGCGGGCAGGGCGGGATCGGGGTTGCCCAGCAGGACGGCCTGGACCGGCAGGCGCCGCCCCCCGCAATCCACCTCGCACAGGGTGCGCGTTTCGAAATGCCGGCCGCCGAGGTCGAGGATTCTGGCCAACTGTTCGAGGTAGGGCAGGCTCTGCATGGCTCCCATTATGCGGAGGGAACCCGCCGCCCGCGCCGGCCCCCATCTTTTGCCCCCGAATTCACAGGGATTTCCCACCACTGTTACCCGGTTTTAACCGTCGCGACATGTGCGTAACACCCGGCTATTCTATGATCCATGCATGCGAAAGCCATCCATCCGGTTGTGGTTCCTGTCCAGCGCCGCCATCTGCGGCGCCGTGCTCTGGGGCGTCGCGGAATTCATCGCGCTCCAGCTGTCGCGGCGCAGGGTCGTCAGCGCGGGGAGGCCCTGATCCGCTCCATGTGCAGGTCGATCTGGTTGAGCAGGGCCGTGGCGTAGAAGCGCGCGCCCACCGGGCGCAGGTGGGTCTGGTCGCTGTAGAACAGCTCCGGGCGGTCCGCCGCCGCGGCCTTCCAGTCGAACAGCTCGGCATTGGCAACGCCTTCCACCAGGTGGGCGAGGGTGGCGTTGACGGCGGCGCAGGCGGGTTCGTTGTCGGACTTGGCGGTGACGAGATGAACGCCAGCTCCGGGTAGGACTCGGGCAGGAACAGGCCCCCGTCCGGCGCCAAGCCGCCCAGCAGGGTATCCGAAAAGGGCGTGGGCGCGCATCCGCCTCTGGTGCTGACGTACTCCACGACGGGATCCTCCCCGGAGGCGATGTTAACGCGAAGCACGAAAAAGGGGGGCCGGAGCCCCCCTTCCCTGGCGCGGCGCGGAGCGCGCTCAGCCCTTGGGCACGTTGCCCACCACGCCCTGGACGTAGTAGTTGATGCCGCCCAGATCGCTGTCGCTCATCACCTTGCCCTTCGGCACCTTGACCGTGCCGTCCTGGGCCACGACCGGGCCCTGGAAGGCGTGCACCTTGCCGGCCTTCATCTCGGCCATCACCTTGTCCACGTAGGACCGGACGTCCTTGGGCACGGCGCTGTTGAAGGGGGCGATCTTGATCATGCCGTCCTTGAGGCCGTCCCAGGTGTTGGGCCCGACGCCCTTGCCGGCCAGCACGTTCTCGACCGTCTTGGTGTAGTAGTTCGACCAGTCGGTGATGTCGCCGCTGAGCTGGGAGGTGGGGGCGTATTTCTTCATGTCGGAGTTGTAGGAGAAGCACCACACGTTCTTGGCCTTGTGCTGCTCTTCCACGGTCTGCACCACCACGGTGGAATCGGTGTGCTGGGTGATCATGTCGGCGCCCTGGGAGATCAGGCTCATGGTGGCCTCACGCTCCTTGCCGGGGTCGAACCAGGAGTTCACCCACACCACATGCACTTCGGCCTTGGGATCCACGCTGCGCATGCCCTGGGTGAAGGCGTCGATGGCCATCATCACTTCGGGGATGGGGAAGGCGCCGACGAAACCGGCGATGTGGGTCTTGGTCATCTTGCCGGCGATGACGCCGTTCAGGTAGCGGCCCTCGTAGAACCGGCCGTTGTAGGTAGCCATGTTCTTGCTGGACTTGTAGCCGGTGGCGTGGAAGAAGTCCACGTTGGGGAAGGCCTCGGCCACCTTGGCGGTGGGGTTCATGTAGCCGAAGGAGGTGGTGAAGATCATCTTGCAGCCGTCGGTGGCCAGGCTGCGGATCACCCGCTCGGCGTCGGCGCCCTCTTCCACGTTCTCGACGATCTGGGTGGTCACCTTGCCCTTGAGGGCGGCTTCCATCGCCTTGCGGCCCAGGTCGTGCTGATAGGTGTAGCCGGCGTCGCCGATGGGGCTCACGTAGACAAACCCGACCTTGACCGGGGCCTGGGCGACCAGGAGTGTCCCGCTGACAAGCATGAGTGCGATATTGCGCATAGCCATTGGATGTAACCTCCAGAAAGTAATGTGGATGAGGCCGCCGGGGAACGGCGGGGGAATTGGGACGGTTCTATACGTCGGGCAAGAAGGGCTGACCGAGGGACGCGGGGGAATTGAGCCTGATGTTACTCCGATTATGGGAAATCAACACCAACACCAGGACGGTGGCCAAGTACGGCAGCGCGGAGAGAAACTGGGCCGGAACGTTCAGGTGGATGCCGGAAGCCTGGACGAACATCTGGGCGATCATGCAGCCACCGAACAGGTAGGCGCCCACCAGCACCCGCAGCGGCCGCCAGGTGGCGAACACCACCAGGGCGATGGCGATCCAGCCC
>CAZVHQ010000054.1:0-22821 GCA_964627225.1 uncultured Mesoterricola sp. | reverse complement strand
AAGTTTGGACCGGTCGAAACCAAAGCCCAACATGCAACCTAGGGGCGGGCATTCCACTCCGCTTCCGCAGCGGTTCGCACCAGGTGGCGATGGCCGGGCACGGCCAGCCAGGCCTTGGCGAAGGCCGCCCCCAGTTGTTGTCCGGCCCGCACATCGCTGGGCCAATGGACGCCGCCCACCGCCCGGTCGTTGCCCAGGCGGTGTCCCCGCGCCAGGAGGAGATCCTGTCGTTCAGGGTGAAATTCGGCCAGGATCGCCGCATAAAGCACGCCCCGGGTGGCATGGCCGCTGGGGTAGGAGTGCGACGCCTCCTTTTCGATCGCGGGGACCAGTTCCGGATGCGAGGAGAATGGCCGGGGACGCAGGTAATGCTGCTTGAGCGAACCCAGCACGCCCTGCAGGTCATTGTTCGCCTGGTCCAGCACTGCCAAGGTGAGCGGGAACCGGGCTGGATCCGCTTCCCGATCCAGCAGATCGGCAAAGGTGGACATGGCAATCCTGATCCCGGCCCGGGCCCTCCCGACATCTTCCAGCGTGCGCGTTTGCTGAAGATAGATAAGAACGGCCAGGTCCCGCTCCGCACCGCCTGATCCCGGCTGGGGATAGGGGCCCACCAGGGCCTTCCAGTCGGAATCCACCTGGAGGCAGGGCTCCGGAACGGCGGCTTCCTGGACCATGGCCAGACCGGGAAAGCCCCAGGCCGCCACCAGCAGGCCGATCAGTATGGGTTTTAGAAGTGAGTGTTTCATCAGGACTCCGGAAGGATGGTCTTGCCGGTTAGACGCTCCAACCCGGCCCGCTGTTCCCGGGCTTGCGCCAACGCCACCGGCGGACGCGACCTTGCCGTCTGGATCGCGTCAGTCAATCTTCCTCATCCGGGGAGTATAGGGCCGCCGTCCGGCGCAGCTGGGCCAGGCTCCCGGCCAGGGATTCCCGGGTGAGCCGGACCTCCAGCGCTCGCGCCGTGTTGGCGACCCCCAGCAGGTCGAGCCATTCGGAGAACATGACGGTCGCGCTCAGGAACACGGCGTCCGCAGCGGCATACCAGCCGTCCGCCGCCAGGGGGGCGCCGGCTTCCTGGGCGGCATTGCCCAGGGCCAACAGGGTCTCGAATCCGCCGAAAAAGCCGTAGGCGAGGTTGCCCGCCGTGACGCCGGGCACCTCGGTCTCCGCCGCGAACAACGCCAGGGCGGCCATGGCCCGTTTCCGGTCCCGGGCGCCAGCCAGGGGCAGGCCGGGACAGGATGACTGGACGCCGGCCTCGGACCTGACGGATAGGCAGGCGATCTTCTCCCGGAACAGGGCGCCAAGGGTGGCATTCTGCCGCTGCCAACGGGTCAGGAAGGCCTCGTCGCAACCCGGCAGGGTTATCCCGGGCTGGGCCAGGTGGGGGCACCCGGCCGCCCTCTTGGCCAGCAGGCCGGCCATGGCCGGCAGGGGCGACGGCACTTGGGCCGGGATGGCAGCTCCCAGGGGGACGGCCGGGGACGCCGACGTTCCGGCGCAGTTCCAGGCCGCCGGGTCCTGGCTGTCGACCCAGTCCTGGTAGCGCACCTTCTGGACCCGGGCCTCGGCGGCGATCTCGCCGTAGGCCCCGCCGCCGGCCACAACGTAGGCCCCGGCCGCGGCCAGGTTGTTGCCCAGTTCACCCAGGATGAAGGCCGGGAGGGACACCGGGAGGGTGACGTTCCCGGGCTGGGTGGCATTGGACAGCCCAGGCATGGCTGCCGCCTGCCCGATCAGGAGCCCTGCCCCCGCCGACTGGAGACGGAAGCCGCCACTGCCGATCCGGTAATACAGGCTCAAGGCGCCGATGCTGAACTGGTCGAACTGGGCCAACTGGTCCTGGGTGACCAGGGCGAAGGCCTCCGGGGTGGCGCCGGAACCGTTCAGCGGCACGCATGGGCCCGCTCCCAGTTCCGCCGGGCCGGCCAGCAACCGCGACTGCAGGGTCCGGACGGCGTGGGTCTGGTTCCTCAGTGCAGCCAGGGAACCGGTGTCGCAATCCGGGATGCCCAGGGCGGCAACCCCGGGCAAGGCGCAGGCCTGGGCCAGGTTGTCCACGCCCGGCAAGGTTCCCGAGGGGAAGCCGAAGGCCACGGTCGGGTCCAGGGAGGCGGAGTAGGATCCGGCCGGCGCCCGGGTGGAGCCATAGGTTCTGGCGGCCATGGATGCAAGGCTCCAGGGCAGCGGATGGGCGTTCTGGGCCAGGGCGTGGAACGCGGATGGGTCGCCTGCCAGGCAGATGGCCATGACCGGAACGACCCCCCACCGGACCCGCCCGCCCCCGCCCGGGCCCTGGAACCGCCGGGCCGGGGTTGATTCCAGACTCCGGGCCTGGGCGGCGCGTGCCTCCTCCTCCCGGGCCCGCCGCCCTTCCGCGCGCAGCTGTTTCTTGTGGTTCCGGATGCCCAGCTGGAACCAGCGGAAATGCGCCAGGGCTTTCTGCCGGGCCGTGGGGCCCTGGCGCTGCCGGCCGGGATCCGCCGGCGCCTTGGCCGCCTCGGGCAGTTCGAAGCCGGCGAAGCCCCGCTCCACCGCCAGCAGGCACCCGCCTTCGGGGTTGACGGCCAGAGGGCCGACCCCGCCCAGGGCGGCGCAAGCGCCCGCCGGCAGGCCGGGGTTGAGGATCCGGATCGGACCGAACCGGGTCCCGGGCCCCTCGGCCGGGCCCAGGAGCGTCGTCATCTGCCGGAACGCCAGGTTGAACCCCAGGACCTCCCGGCGGTGCGGGTCGGCGATGACCAGGTCCTGGCCGCGCAGCGCCAGGTGGCAGGGGCGGAAGGGGTGGCCGGGACCGGCCTCCAGCACCGGCGCCGCGATTCCGTCGCAGGTGACCCTCCAGATGCCGGCGGCGTCGCCCGCCAGCAGGTCCCCGGAGGCGGGATCCAGGACCATGGCGAGGATGCCGGCCCCGGCGGCCTCCCCCTCGGGGACCGCCGGCAGGCGGGCGTGGAGGATGACGTTGCCGGCCAGGTCGATGCGCAGGATATCCCGGTTCTCGAAGCAGGCCACGAAGACGTTGCCGTCCCGGTCCAGGGCCAAGTCCCGCACCGTGCGCCGGCCTGGCGCGTCCCCGGCCCATCCCGGCGCCCATTCCCGGTGCGCCCCGTCCAGGCCCAGGGCGAAGATCCGCGAGCAGCGGCCATAGACCAGCCGGGGCGCATCCAGAGCGCAGGGGCCTTCGCCCGGGGGCAGGACCGCCACCGCCTGGCAGACCTGCCCCGGTTCCGGCCCGGGGATCCCCGGCACCGGGATCTCCTCCCCGCCCGGGGAGAGCGCCCAGATCCCCCGCGCCCCGGCCACGATCCAGCACCGCTCCAGGCGGCGCAGGGCCGGGTCCCGGGCCTCGGCGAAGGCGTCCCCGAGGTAGGCGATCCTGGATGCCGGCACGGCCTCCAGGCCGGGGAAACGGGCCCGCAGGGCGCAGGCGGTCCCTGGCTGGGCCCAGGCCAGCCCCACCATCAGGAGCAGGCTGGCGATGAGCCGCGCCCAGGGCAGTTCAGTATCTGAATTCGCCAACATCGCCACTCCTGTTGGAAGCCAGCCCCCCCTGGGAAGTGCCAAAAATTAATGAATAAGTTCCTGCTCCTCCGGGCTCCTAGCCGGCTTGTTGCTGGCGGGCCAACAACTGCTGCGCCATCTCGACCAGGGTCCCGAGGGCAAACGGCTTCTGGAGGAACCCGGCCATGCCGCACCCGTTGTCGGAAACCTCCAGGCCCACATGGGGGCCGGGACGGACCGGCTGGCCTTCCTGGATGGTCTCGAAGCTGGCCGGGCTGACGTCCACGGGCCAGGTCGACCGGGTGATCACGCCGTTCTGCTCACCCATGGCTTCCGAGGCGTTGATGACCAGGTTCATGACCACTTGCTGGATCTGGGCCGGGTCAGCTTCCATGAGCGGCAGGTGCGGGTGCAGGTTCAGCCGCATCGTGGCCTTCTTGGAGATGGACGTGCCCAGGAGATGGGTCACCCCTTCGCCCCGGGCTTCGTTCACGAACACCGCCGCGCCAGTGGGGGCGGAAGCGGCCGCCGGCGGGGATCCGCACGGTGAAGCGGGTGCCCTGGCCCTCCTCGCTCTCCACCCCGATGTCTCCGCCGTGGAGCTTCACCAGCTCCTTCACCAGCGCCAGGCCGATGCCGGCGCCTTCATGGGTGCGGGACCGGACTCCGCGGGCCCGGTGGAACCGCTCGAAGACGTGGGGCAACTCCCCCTGGGCAATGCCCACGCCGGTGTCCTGCACGCACAGCCGGGCGCACGGCACGCCCGAGGGAAGGCGCGGTCCGGGCTCCAGGCTGACGACGATGCCGCCTTCGAAGGTGTGCTTGAGCGCATTGCTGAGGAGGTTGAGCAGGATCTTTTCCCACATGTCCCGATCCACGAACATGGCAAGAGGCAGCGGCCGGCGCGGACTCACCCCGGCCACCAGGACCCCCGCCAGGTGCTCGGCGGTGCCGGACCGGATCGGCAACACCACGGCGTGCCGGACCGGTTCCGACCAGGGTTCCCGGGGCAGCTCCCGGTCGATGACCATGAGAATGTCCTCGGACCAGCTGGCCTCCCCGGTGGTGATGGCCCGTTCGGTCATGGGCCCGAGGATGTCCCAGATCTCGGGCCAGGCTTCCCAGGGGAACACCCAGGCCTTTCCCCGTGTCACTGCCAACTCGCCACTCCCCCCGCGGCGGCACGGCCTGACACCGGCCGCACTGGGCATCTCGATCCTCACTGTCGGGTGCCTTCCGGACGCCAAAGGTGCCGAAGCGGCCGGGAAAACCTTGGGGCGGTTCTCCCGGCCACCCTCTTCCAAAAGGAAGGGTCGGCCTATCCATGTTGATGGACCTGGCCAGCCCTTTCCGAACAGTAACTTATTGTTTTTTAACATACTTATTAATTGGTTTAAATATTGCTAACCTTTGTGACCGATCCTCGGCTGGGCGACCCGAACGGCGGGCTCTCTTCGCCCCCGACATTCCGGTTCCCCCCGGCCATCCAGGTCGCTCAATCCCTTCCGGCCTTGGCCGGCAGCCCATCCATACCCATGCGCCCTCCGGGCGCGCCTTTTGGAGCCTTCATGCGCACCCATCTCGTCCTTCTCACCCTCGTCCTGGCCTCCGGCGCCCTGGTGGCCGCGGACGCTCCGGCAACATTCAACTGGCTCCAGGTCCAGGGCGGTGTGACCGGCCACAGCGACCGAAGCGACCCGAAAGACCAGGGGGCCCTCGGATTGGGTGTGGGCACCTGGTTCAACGGCCACTTCGGCATCGAGGCCTCGGGCCTGGTCACCCACGTGGACTACGGCTACGGCCGGGCCAGGGAGGAACAGGCCTACGGTTCCGTCCTCTACAACCCCTTCTCCACCCCGTCCAATGTCCGCCCCTTCCTGCGCCTCGGCCTGGGCGCCGACCAGGTGGGTTCCCCCCTGTCCGGCACCGGCTCGAACACCACCCGCCTGAGCGGAGTGGCCGGCGTGGGCGCCCAGTTCCTGCTGGGCCGCCAGATGTTCGCCTCCCTGGAAGCGCGCATGGTCCGGGTTGACACGATGACCACCCGCAACGAAGGTCAGGCCCTGGCCGGGATCGGCTTCCGCTGGGGCGGCCACCCCGCCATGGTGGCAGCCTACGCGCCTCCCGTGGCCGAGGCCCCCGCGCCGGCCCCCGCGCCTGCCCCGGCGCCGGTCCCGGTGGTCGTCGTCGTGCCGGCGACCCAGCAGTACTGCACCATCCTCGACCTCCAGTTCGACATCAACAAGGACTCGATCCAGCGCGACGACCTGGAGAAGCTGGCGGTGGTGGGAACCTACATGACCAAATACCCCGCGACGACGGCAGTGATCGAAGGCCACTCCGATAATGTCGGAAACCCGCAACACAACCTGGATCTGTCCCATGCCCGGGCGCAGAGCGTGGTGACCTACCTCACGGACACCTTCCACATCGATCCGTCCCGCCTGTCGGCCGTGGGCTACGGCGACACCCGTCCCATCGCGGACAACAGCACCGAGGAAGGCAAGCGCCAGAACCGTCGCACCGATGCCGTCATCGCCTGCGTGACCGACGTGGCCGGGCTCTCCGTGGCTCCGGCCCGGATGACCATGGCGGTGTTCATCGATTTCGACCGCAACAAGGCCGACGTCAAGCCGGAATATGATGCCCAGCTCAACAAGGTGGCGGATTTCCTGAAGGCCAACCCGACCGTCACCGCCTGGGTGGAAGGCCACACCGGCAACCTGCAGGGGACTCCCGCACTGGCCATGGACATCTCCAAGCGCCGCGCCATGAAGGTGGTGGACTATCTGGTGGACCATTGCGGCATCGACCGCTCGCGCCTGACCGCCTCAGGCTACGGCGACAACTGGCGCTACGCCTACAACACCTCCGCGGAGGGCGCGCAGGAGAACCGCCGGGTCAATATCATCATCAACTACCCCAGGTAGGCCGCCGGGACCGGCTCCTGGTGGCCTTGGCCGCGAGGGGCTGGGCTCGTTCGAGCCCATGGTGCTGAGGGTCGGAGGCAGGACGGGGCTGACCATGAAACCCTGCTGGTCCCGGTGGTGTTCCTGGCGGAAACCACCGGGCAGCGACGGCCCCACCAGCTCCCTGTACTGCAGGATCACCAACGAAGCCGGCGATTCCTTCGTCGCTGCAAAGACCATCAAGACCTTCTGGACCTCGCCTCTTCCATGCGGCTGGGAAAAAGAGAGGAGAGCGAACGCTCACCGCCTTACTCGTGTTCTCATGTTTCATTGCCTCCAGGAGCCCATGCAGCCCGCCCTTCTAACTGCCGACCCCATCTCGGAAATTCTCCTCCTGCTGGCGGGGTTGTGGCTGGTGGCCAAGGTAGGGGGTGAACTGGCCCTGCGGCTGAAACTGCCCGTGGTTTCGGGCGAACTCGGTGCCGGCATCTTCATCGCCAGCTTGCATCAGCACTTCCCGGCCCTGCCCGATCTGGCGGCATCTCCAGCCGCCGTGATGCTCGGCGGTCTGGGTGTGATCGTCCTGATGTTCGCCGTGGGCCTGGAGAGCACGGTGCCGCAGATGATGCGGGTGGGTCTCCCCTCCTTGCGGGTGGCCGTCGTGGGCGTGTTGTTGCCCATCATCTCCGGCATGGCCGGGGCCTGGCTGCTGCTGCCCGCTGGCACGCACATCGGCGTGAATCTCTTCATCGGGGCCTGTTTGTGCGCCACTTCCATAGGGATCTCGGCCCAGGTGCTCCGGGAGAAGGGTGCCGCGAAATCCGCCGAGGGGAGGGTGATCGTGGGGGCCGCGGTGATTGACGACGTCCTTGGGCTCCTGGTGTTGTTGGCGGTTTCCGGTGTCGTGGCGGCGACCGGGGCCGGCGCAGCCTTCCCTTGGGCCGGTTTCGGCAAAACCATGGGGCTTGCGATCGGCTTCCTGGTTCTGGCGCTCACCCTGGGACGGCGGATGACGCCGGTGCTGTTCAACCTGACCAACCGGATGCGCGGCGAGCAGGTCCTGCTTCCATCCGGGCTGGGCTTCGCCTTCTTTTTGAGCTGGCTGGGCAACCGCGCGGGCCTTGCGCCCATCGTGGGGGCCTACGCCGCTGGGCTGATCCTGGAGCCAGCCCATATCCGGGACCTGGAAGAACGTGAACTGCACACCCTCGGAGAACTCGTGCAACCCCTGGTGGTCACGTTTTCCCCGCTGTTCTTCGTCCTCATGGGAGCGAAGGTGGACCCAGCCGTATTGTTGCAATGGCGAACGCTTCTGCTGGCCTTGAGTCTCGCCGGACTGGGTACGGCCGGCAAGTTCCTGGCTGGTTACGTGGCGGGAAAAGGTCTGCGGCCCGCGGTGGTGGGCTGGGGCATGGTGCCCAGAGGCGAAGTCGGCTTGATCTTCGTCGCCACGGGTAGCACTTTGACCTTGGCCGGCCATCCATTGCTCACCCCCCATGTCCAGGCGGGAATCATTGGCGCGTTGCTGCTCACCACGATGATCGGCCCCGTGGGGCTGGGCTGGGCCTTGAAAGGCATGAAGCCATTGGCGCCGCCAGGTGGCACCGGCAAGAAAGAGGGTGACACCAGCGCTAACCTCAAGTAGGGAGGGATCCCCGATGCACGGCCTTACGATTTACGGAACCCCGGAAGACCAGATCAAATTCGAAGGAGAGCTCAACGAGGAAGAAATAGGGAGGATTGAAACGGTCACTCTGGGTGCGGACACCGTATTGGGAAAAAGGGATGCCACGGTGGATACCGGCACTGACAAAGTGAACCTCACCAACCCTGTGGTAGCCTTCCACTGGATTCTCATGGGTTCCAGCCCAGTGGGTGCTGAATGAGTGGCCAGGAAGGGATATCCGGCAATGGAGAGCTCCAAACACCATAAGCTTGCTTATTTTCTGAAATACCCTCAAAGGCAATGGGCGGCCATCCTCCATGAGCGAGAAGAACAGGTTTTCCTCGTCCTGACGCTGGTGATCGGCGCCTTGACCGGCCTGGCAGTGGTCGCCTTCATCCTGGTGACAGAGCGATTCGGGCTTCGGCTCTACCCGGTGGCGAGTTCGCCCTGGCGGCGGTTGCTGATCCCCGTGCTGGGATCACTTGCCATGGGATTCCTTTTGTACCGCTTCTTTCCCGAAGCCAGGGGCAGCGGGGTGCCCCAGACCAAGGCGGCGCTTTTCGTGCATGAAGGTCGCATCTCGCTGCGCACGGTTCTGGGAAAATTCTTCTGCACCTCGGCGACCCTCGCCAGCGGGATCCCCCTTGGCCGGGAGGGGCCTTCGGTCCAGGTTGGGGCCGGAATCGCCTCCATCCTGGGGCAACGCCTCGGCCTCGGGCCGGAAAAAGTGAAGGCGCTCATCCCGGTTGGCGCTGCCGCAGCCATCGCGGCCGCCTTCAATACGCCCTTGGCCGCGGTGTTGTTCGCGCTGGAAGAAGTGATGAGTGACCTTCATGCGCCCGTACTCGGCTCGGTCGTGCTGGCCTCGGCGACCTCCTGGATGGTGTTGCGCTTGTTCCTGGGCAATACGCCTCTCTTCCAAGTGCCACAGTACCGGCTGATCCACCCATGGGAGTTCGGCGTGTACGCTGTCCTCGGCGTGGCTGGCGGTCTGGTCTCGGTGGCGTTCACCCGGTTTTTGCTTTGGCTGCGCGGATGGTTTTCCAGGATGCCGATCAAGACCGTCTGGTTCCAACCCCTGGCAGGAGGGCTGGTCGTGGGGTTGATGGGCTGGTTCGTGCCACAGGTTCTAGGGGTGGGATACGGGTTCGTCGGGGATGCCCTGAATGGCAGAATGGCTTTCGAGATGATGGCCCTGTTGATTGTCCTCAAGTTCATGGCGGTGACCACGAGCTATGCATCGGGGAATGCCGGGGGGCTGTTCGGGCCGAGTTTGTTCATTGGGGCGATGCTGGGAGGTTCGGTCGGATGGATCGCCCACCACATGCTCCCAACCTATACGGCGACCCCCGGGGTCTATGCCCTGGTGGGCATGGGCACGGTGTTCGCGGGCATCGTCCGGGCCCCGATGACTTCCGTCTTGATGATCTTTGAAACGACGCGGGATTACATGGTCATCGTCCCCCTAATGATTTCAAATCTGGTGAGTTTCTATATATCGAAGCGGCTGCAGCCCCAGCCCATCTATGCCGCGCTTGCTTTTCAAGACGGAATCCATCTGCCGAGTTCGGAAACCCGGCACCAGGATGCTCGTTACACGGTGAAACAAGCGATCCAACCTGCGCTGGAGACACTCTCGGCCCAAATGACCATTTCTGAAGCCTATCAAAAGTCCCGTTCCGGCCCATTTCGAACCTGGCCCGTGACCGATGGCCGAGGGGTCGTCGGGGTGATCAATTCGCTGATCCTCGATAGGGCCTTTGGGGAGGGTCCAGGGGACAAACGGCTGGAGGAGATGGTCGACGGGCATTCCTTCCCCCACGTCCACCTGGATCATTCGCTGTATTGGGCACTTGAACGGATGGGTGCGGCCAAACTCGACCTTTTACCCGTCGTAAGCCGTAACAACATTAATAATTTGGAAGGCATCGTGACTTTGACGGGGGTTTTGCGAGCCTACGGTGTGTGCCCAGAAGATCTGGACCGGGGGGACGTCGAGGATCACTTGGATCCGAAAGATCAGATGCGGCTCGAGTGCGAGTAGCTGGGCTGGGCCTTGAAAAGACGGCCAAAAAGAGCAAGTGATGTAAAAATTTGTATTGCAAAGCAATATTTATCAGGTACCTTTTCAGCCAACCACCCACAATCGCCATTGGATCTTGTCTCGGTGACCGAATACCCCGGAATAAACTTGGTTCATTAACCATATAAAGCAACCTTCAGGAGAAGGGATCGCCCTCATGCGGCAACGGTTGGCGGAAGAATCCATTCTGTTCATCAGCATCATCAAATGGGTGGTGCTGGCCACGGGCGTGGGCGCCCTGATCGGGGTGGTGGTCACCTACTTCCTTAAACTGCTGACCTGGGGCCTGTCTTCCGGGCAAAACCATCCCCATGCCTTCCTGCTGCTCCCCGCAGCCCTGTTCCTGAGCGCGTTGATGGTCAAGTACCTGGCCCCCGACGCCCAAGGCCACGGAACGGAAAAGGTCATCGAAGCCATCCACAAGCACGGCGCCCGGATCAAGCCCATGGTGGTCCCGGTCAAGCTGGCAGCAACCCTCGTCACGCTCTGCATCGGCGGTTCGGCCGGCAAGGAAGGGCCCTGCGCCCAGATCGGAGCCGGGATCGCTTCGATCCTGGCCGGGTTCCTGAAGTTCGGCGAGCACGACCGCAGGAAGCTGGTCATCTGCGGCATCAGCGCCGGCTTCGCCCTGGTGTTCGGCACCCCCATCGCGGGGTCCATCTTCGGGGTGGAGGTGCTGTTCGTGGGCGCCATTCTGTACGAAGTGCTCCTGCCTTCATTCATCGCGGGGATCACCGCCTACCATATCTCCTCCGCGCTGGGGATCCGCTACTTCTACCACCCGGTCAAGGTCGTGCCGGTGTTCACCGAAGGCTTCTTCCTCCAGGTCATCCTGGCGGGCGTGTTCTTCGGCTTATGCTCGATGCTGCTGATCGAGACCATGAAGGCGGGAGGCAGGCTTTCCGCCCGGCTGCGGGTCTGGGATCCGCTGAAGGGAGTGCTCGGCGGCAGCGCGCTGGTGGTCCTTGCGCTGGT
The DNA here is from genome assembly GCA_964627225.1 of uncultured Mesoterricola sp. GTDB lineage: Bacteria > Acidobacteriota > Holophagae > Holophagales > Holophagaceae > Mesoterricola. Next base: position 11,684 of record CAZVHQ010000054.1, on the reverse strand, counting down.
GTTCTCGACCCGCTACCTGCGACTGGGGCTGGAGACCGTCGAGGCCTGCCTGGGCGGAACCCGGGTTCCCTGGTACGCCTTCATGCTCAAGCCCCTGTTCACGTCCATCACGCTCAATTTCGGTGGCAGCGGGGGCATCGTGACCCCCATCTTCTTCGTGGGCGCGACCTCCGGCTCGGCCTTCGCCTCGGTGCTTGGCTTGAACCCAGCGACCTTCGCGGCCATGGGGATGGTCGCGGTCCTGGCAGGTTCGGCCAACACGCCGATCGCGGCGAGCATCCTCGCCATGGAGTTGTTTGGCCCGGCCATCGCGCCTTATGCCACGGTGGCTTGCGTCATCAGTTTCCTGATGACCGGGCACCGCAGCGTATACCCCTCTCAGGTGCTCTCAATCACCAAATCCGAATCGCTCCAGGTGGAAGTCGGGCGGGAAATGGAGCAGATCGAGGCGAGGTTCACACCGCGCAGCAAAGGCCTGGTAACCCGGTTCCTGCTGTGGTTCCGGGTGCTGGTCCGGATGCTCAAGCAGCACAGCGCATGATGCGGGCCCGGGCCCGCCCTCAAGGATTCTGAAAGGACACCTCAACCCGCTCGTTCTTCAGTCGGCCTTCCCTGGTCGCATTGCTCGCAATGGCCTTTTCCGCACCGCGTCCCTGCACGGTGATCTTGCCAAGCGCAACCCCCTCGTTGTTCAAGGCCTGCGCGATGAACTCGGCCCGATGGCGGCTGACCGCAAGGTTCTGGGCGGGTGTGCCGGTGGAGGAAGAGTAACCGGTGACGACCAGGGTGGCGCCAGGACCCTGGGCCCGAATCCACACCGCCGCCTGGTGGATGGCCGTTCGGCCCTGGGGTCCCAGCTTCCATCCAGCAGTGGTGTGTTTCAGGACGGTGCCATCAAGGACCACCGTGGCCGGCAGTTCGGGTTTCGTCTCAGGCTGGGGGAGGGGCGCGGGCTTCGGCTCAGGCGCGGGAGTTGCCGCCATGGCAGGCGCGGGATTTGGCGCTTGTGCCGTACTGGCAGACTGAACGGTCGTGGCGGCAGGGGTGCACCCGGCAAGGCCGAAAAGGCTGAACGCAGCCAGCACCCCAAAGGTTGATGGAACGAGCAATGGCTTCATGACTAATTCCTCACGTTGGTTGGAGCAACCGCGCGGCACTTTGAAAAGCGAATACAGCCTGATACCGATCGGCTCCTTTCGACAAGCAATAATTTGCTTTGCGTTTCAAATATTTCGCAGATAGCCTACCCGACGCTGTTTCGTTTTTTCCTTCTTCAAACCAGAGGCTGGCGGTTCAGGACCGGTTCAGCCGGGCAGGAGTAGCCCAAAGCCACTTGGAAAAACTACGAATATTAATGATCATCAAGCTATAAATTCTTGTTTGGACTAGAACGCTTATGCAACCATGGTGAACCCTTTGAAGTCGCGACATGCGTTCATCCGTCCTGTCCATCCTTCTACCCCTGGTCGCCGCAAGCGGGTTGGGGGACCAGGCGCACTGGCTTGCCAACGCTGAAGTGATCGTGCTCAGTCGGTCGCTGGTCGCGCCGTGCGCTGAGCCGGAATGGGTTTCCGGTGTTCCTGGAGAGTGTGATGCTCATCAAGCCGCCTGAGGATATCAAGAGCAGCGAAATCACTGAGAAGGAGATCTATTTCTCGCGCCGGCGGCTCCTGCGCGGAGCTGTGCTGGTAGCGACTTCAATGGGAACGGCATGGCTCTACCGCCAGTTCGCTTCACCCGGCGAAGCGGCCAAGTCAGGAGAAAAAATCGCGGTCGTGGTCCCTCCCGCCGAGTCCCCGATTCCGGTGCTCCAGGACGCCCGCACGTCCTTGCAGGACATCACCCACTACAACAACTTCTATGAGTTCTCCACGGACAAACGCGCGGTGGCCCCCCGTGCCAGGAACTTCGTCTCCCGCCCCTGGACGGTCGAGGTGGGAGGCCTGGCGCACAAGCCGCGGACCTTCGATGTCGACGACCTGCGCCGGCTCAACCCGCCGGAAGAACGGGTCTACCGTCACCGTTGCGTGGAGGGGTGGTCGATGGTCATCCCATGGATCGGCTTCCCGCTCTCCAGGATTCTCGATCAGGTGCAGCCCATGGGCAGCGCCCGGTACGTGGCCTTCGAAACCCTGGCCGATCCGCAGCAGATGCCCAATATCCGCTCGACCGTCCTGGACTGGCCCTATGTAGAAGGCCTGCGGCTGGATGAAGCGATGCATCCCCTGACCATCCTCGCGGTCGGGCTCTACGGCGAAACCCTTGCTCCCCAGAATGGCGCGCCGCTTCGCCTGGTGGTGCCTTGGAAATACGGATTCAAGGGCAGCAAATCCATCATCCGGATCAGCCTGGTGGAAGAAATGCCTCGCACCACCTGGAACCGGGTCACGCCAAGCGAGTACGGGTTCTATTCAAACGTGAACCCGAACGTGGATCATCCGCGCTGGAGCCAGCGGACCGAGCAACGCATCGGCGAGTCCGACCGGCGCGAAACCCTCATGTTCAACGGCTACGCGGACCAGGTGGCGAGCCTCTACGCGGGGATGGACCTGAAAGTCAATTTCTGAACGGACCGCGCTGATGCAAGATACCCGCTTCCTCAAGCAACTGATCCTGGTGAACGGGCTGGTCCCGCTCGCCCTGCTGGCCGCGGACGGCTACCGGCACCAGTTGGGGGCCAACCCCCATGAATTCGCGACCCGCGCCACCGGCATCCTCACCCTCATGTTCCTGATTCTTTCGCTGGCGGTCACCCCGGCGCGGAAGCTGTCCGGTCAGCCTTGGCTGGCGCAACTGCGCCGCATGCTGGGCCTGTTCGGTTTCTTCTACGGCGTGCTGCACCTGTTGACCTATGTGTGGTTCGACAAGGTCTTCCAGGTGCGGGCCATCGTCGCCGATGTGGCCAGGCGGCCCTTCATCATGGTGGGCATGACCAGTTTCCTGTTGCTGGTTCCGCTCGCGATAACCTCCACGGCAAAGATGATCCGAGTGATCGGGGGCAGACGCTGGATCAAGCTGCACCGGCTGGCCTATGTGGCGGCGGCGGGCGGCGCGATCCACTTCTACATGCTGGTGAAGGCGGACACTCGGCTGCCGTTGACCTTCGCCGCATTCCTGGCGCTGTTCCTGGGCTACCGGGTCCTGAACGCCTTCTTCCCTCGATACACCGAACGCACCCATGCCAGGGCAACGGCCAAACCCAGGGCGGCACGCCATACCTGACCCCTGGCGCCGGTCATTCCTTGGCGAAGAAGAACGGCGCCTCCAGCTGCTCGGCTTCCAGGACGCCTACCAGAGTGGCCAGGGCTTCATGCAGGTTTTCCACATTCTTGCGATCCATGCTCTCCATGCCCACCAGGAGATGGCCCTGGGCCGGGTGGGGCGCCGCGGCCAGGATCTCTGCGCCCTTGGGAGTCGGAGCGAGGGAAATTCTCCGCCGGTCCTGGGGGTCCGGGTTTCGCACCACCAGCCCCTTGAACACCAGCCGGTCCACCACTCCGACCACCGTACTGGAGTCCAGTTTCATCTTCTCAGCCAAGTCCTTGAGGGCGCAGGGGCCGTTCTGGCCCAGCTCCCAGAGGGCCCACAACTGGGGGCCCGTGAGGCCGAACCGCTTTTCCACCACGAGCGAATAGTCCTCCAGGGCCTTCACGATCCGGCGAAGGCTCTGCATGCATTCCTGGATGAGCTGCTGTTGAGTGACCTCTGGCATCCTGGCTTCCATGACTTATAATTTGGGTTGCAAACCAAACATTGTCAATCCATTTTCAAGTTGAGGTGTGGGGCCGAAACAATTCATGTTTAGCACGAAATCTCCTTTCCGATGCCCCTTCCACTGGATTGTTTTGTCTCCCCGGTACGGGAAAACGATCCGCAAGACCGGCATTCCTTGGGCCCTTGCTGTCTTAGGATCCATGTCATTTCTACGTTTGCCATAGATCGTTTGGGTTGCAAATCAAACCTTATCAATCTACTTTAAAAGATGGAATTGAAACCATTCATGCTCAAACCGAAAGCACAGCCCCCATCGCCAGCGACCCTGCGGCGCTTCATCCCGACCCGCACCAGCCGGCTGCGCATGCTGGCCCATACCCGGCACATCGTCCTTGTCACCTTGCCGCTGGGCGCCGGGACCGGCTTTCTGGTGGCCTTGGCGCTGCGCGGCCTGGGCTCGTTCGAGCCCATGGTGCTGAGGGTCGGAGGCAGGACGGGGCTGACCATCCTGCTCCCGGCCATCGGTTTGTTCCTCACCACCGCATGGCTCAGCGTCACGGGAATCGGCCCGGTATCGCTGTTCAAGGACATGGATCTTGCCAAGAAAAACCCCTACAAGGTGTTCCCCTTCCGGAGTTCCGTGGCCAAGGTCGTGGCCTGCGTCCTGACCATCGGCTTCGGCGGAAGCGCGGGGGTCGAGGGGCCCGGGAAGTGGTTCGGCGCCGCTTTGGGTCTGCAGTACCACCGGCTGCTGCGAGCCGCGGCGGCCCGGATATCGCACTTCAGGCACCTGGCCCGGCCAGCCCTGGTCATGGTCAGGAGCGGGGCCGCCGCCGCCCTGGCCGCGGTCTTCCGCGCCCCCATCTCCGGGGCGCTCATGGCCGCCGAGCATAACGGGAGGCTGGCGCCGGAAGCCCTGCTCCCGTGCCTGGTGGCCTCGGCCTCGGGCTATGTCTGCTTTTCCGTGATCATGGGCCACGCCCCCCTGCTGCCTCTGCCCAAGATCTACCCCTACACGCTGAGGACCCGGGAAATCGCCTGGGCCCTGCTCGTGGGGCTGGCCTGCGGCGTGGCGGCATCCTCCTACCTGTGGCTCAAGGCCAGGCTTCAGCACTTCCTGCGCCGGGTCCCGTTCTTCTGGAGAGGATTGGCGGCTGGCGTCGGCCTGAGCCTGCTCGCCCTGCCCAGCCATTTCCTGTGGAACGACCTCGCGGTCACCCAGGGCGGCGGCCTGGAGATGATCCAGCACCTGGTCCAGGGCAACGCCCTGCCCCGTGAGGCCGTGCTGTTCCTGGCCCTGAAGCTTGCCGCCACGGCGCTGACCTTCGCCGGGGGCGGCCTCGGCGGGCTGTGGTTGCCGTCGCTGGCCATGGGGGCGGCGGTGGGGGCCGCGTTGGACGGCCTGCTGGGCATCGGCCAGACCGGCTATCTGACCATGGTGGGAGCCTCCGCCCTGGCCGGGGCCACCCATGAAACCCTGCTGGTCCCCGTGGTGTTCCTGGCGGAAACCACAGGGCAGGCGGCCCTGGTGGTGCCCGCCCTGATCGCCACGACCGTGTCCTACCTGATGGTGCGGGAGGCCTCATGATGCTGCGCCGGAAACACCGAATGATTTCGCCATTTTTCCCCGGTTCCGTCCTCACGGGCGAGACCTTCCATCCATAGGAGACGCTGCCATGTCAGCTCTTAGCAAATCCACACCCTTCCTCATGGCGGCCCTCCTGGCCGCTGGCGGCATGGCCTGCCGCAAACCTGCCCCGGCCGCACAGCCCGCACCGCCCATGGCGGTTCCGGCCCCTGCCCCGGCCAAGACCGACACGGTCAAGCAGGATGACACCCAGAACCGCATGGCTGAGCAGGCCGCCGAAGCGGCCCGGAAGGCCGAGGCCGCGTACCAGCAGGCTGCGGCAGCCGCCCTCAAGGATGTCCATTTCGATTTCGACAAGTCCGACGTCCGCGAGAGCGACAAGCCGGTCCTCGTCGCCATCGCCGCGTTCATGAAGGCCTACCCCCAGGCGAACGTGTTCATCGACGGCAACTGCGACGAACGGGGCACGGTCGAATACAACCTTGCCCTGGGCGAGCACCGGGCCCATGCGGCCATGAACTACCTGGTGGGCCTCGGCGTCCCCGCCGCCCGCCTGAGCACCACCTCCTACGGCAAGGAAAAGCCGGTCTGCACGGAATCCGTCGAGTCCTGCTGGGTCAGGAATCGCCGGGCACATTTCACCTTGAAGTAGGTCGAATCGCCATGCCGCCCGCGCCAGGAGCAGCGCGGGCGGCTTAAACCTGACGCCCGCGCGGGGGTCCAAGAAGAATATGAGAAATCCTGGTGCCGTTTGCTTAATCAAGCAGGCTTTGGTGGTTTGTGCCCTGCTGGGGGGAATGCCGCCCTTGGCGGGAGCCCCGGTCGCCGTCAAGCCCAGTGCCACGGAAACCTCGGCCCCACCCCTGGTCGAGGCCTTCCAGAAAGGCCCCATCTCCATTTCCGCGAAGGTGACCCGCTCCATGGGCAAGAACGAACAATCGATCTTGCCCCTGTTCCAGGTGCCGGTCCTGAAATTCCAGGACAAGCTGGAGCTGTCCTTCGCCGGTGAGGCGTTCGACCAGCGGGTGACCGGCGCCGACTGGTCCGTCATCGTGGTGTTCCTGCCCAGGACCATCGCCCCGACGGACCAAGGCGTGGTGGACTTCACCCTGAAACGCAAGGATGAGCGGATGGTCATCCCGGCCATCTCGGTGCCTTACGATTCGATTCCGATGATCTTCCTCATCCCGGACAAGAACGCCCGGAAGAAGGTGCTGAAGGACCTGAACGACCACCTGGAAGCGTTCCGGACCCTTTGCGCCAAGATCGCCGACATCGCCACCGAACGGGCGGCGGCGGACAAGTTCATCCAAGACTTGGACGCCATCGACAAGAGCCTGTCCCCGGCCCAGTATGACAACGCGCTGCAGGGTTTCCTGCATGCCTATGGCGACGAGGTTTCCGGGGACCTGCAGGGGTTCCTGGGCACTCCCAGTTCCAACCTGGACAAGTGCAGCCTGATCACCCAGGAATTCCGCAACACCAATGTCCTGGTGCCCGGTTCCGCCCCGGCCCTGCCGGTGGCGCCCCCGGTCGCGGTGACGCCCGGGGCGACGGCTGCCTCGGCCTACGTCTCGATCATCTTCGATCTGGCGGCGATCATCAACAATCTCTGGCCCGGCCACCAGTTCCAGTACCTGCCCGCGGTGGCGCGGGATTTCCATGATTCCAGCGCGGACCTCTACTACAGTTCCTGGATCCGCACCACCGGAGACCTTCGCGGCGCCCTCATGTGCTGCCCCGGCAACTGGGAGGACGGGCCGGCACCCGCTTTCGACTTCGATCTGCCCGCTGGGGAATCCATCCTGAACAAGCAGTTCCTGCTGAAGGTCCGGCCCAGGGAAAACAGCCGGAAGCCCTTCGCCCTGTACGGCCACGACTGGAAGCTGCTCCTGACCGGCCCCAAGGGCGAAAGCCTGCCCCCGCTCCCCCTGACCATCAGCCCCGGCAAGGAATCTTTTGTGGCTTCCCCGGCCCCCATCCTGGATGCCCTGCAGAAGCTGGGCGCCTCCCAAGTGAAGGCCCGCATCGTGGGCCGCTGGGGCTTCACCAGCATCGAAATGGCCCCCAGGGACCTCCCCAGCGGATGCGATCCGATGTGGACACCGGACCCGGCGGAGACGGCGTCCTTCCAGGTCGGCGGGGAATGCAGCATCAGCTTGCCCGCCACCTGGGCCGGCACGGTGGAGCGGGTCAGCTTCCGGCCCGCCGCATCCGGCGCCGCCCTCCTGGTCGCGCAGCTCAAGAACGGCAAGGACGGCTCCAGGCAGGCGGTGTTCGCACCCAAGGGCGACGCGGGCCCCGGTACCCTGGAAATCACCACCTTCGGTTCCGGGAAGCCCGCCCTGACCCGGCCGCTGGCGCTGGCCGAGGCTACGCCAGAGGTCACCGCCATCGAAGCGCATCTGGACGACCCTGCCCTGGTGCTGCGGGGACGGCATCTGAATGGGGTCCAGGCGGTGGAGATCGGGGGTCGCCGTTTCCTCCCCGACGCCCAGGCTGCGCCGGAAGGGCCCGCCCGGGTCTTCCGTTCCGCGGACCGGAAGACCCTGGAGGGCCCAGCCGGGAAGTCCTTCCTGGCGACCGTGGTCACCGGGAAGGGCAAGCCGCCTTTGAGACTGCCCACAGCCCTGCTGCCATCCCGGCCCCGGATCGCCGAAGTGCAGGTCATCCAGGCAGAGGCCAAACCCACCGGCGTGGCCATCACCGCGGCCATCCCGATCGCCTCCACCGCCGAGCCCAGCCAGGTGAGCCTGCTCACCGGCAAGGGCTACCGGTTCCCTTCGGACCCGACCTTTCGGGTGGCCATCCGGAATGCCGACGAGCCCGCGGAAGTCCGTACCATTCTCCCCGCGAAAATCCGGGTCATGGGGCGCAGCCAGAAGGCGACCTTCACCTTCAACCCGGCGGAATTGCTGGGCGGAAGGGCCGCCGGAGTGCTGGAACTCCAGGTCCAGGACGACAAGGCAGGCGCCGGCGACTGGCTGGCGCTCCCGGCCACCTTCCTGGAGTTGCCGGCCATCGGCGCGATCCAGGTGGACGCCCATGGATTCCGTCTCACGGGCCAGTCCCTGGACCAGATCGAGGCGGTGGCCGCCACCCCCGCTGGGCCCTGGGAAAAGGCTTCCGTCACCATCGAAGCGGGCCGCGAGGTGGCCAGGATGGCCACTCCCCTCACCAGCGACACCTGTTACATCAGGCTGTTCGGCTGGACCGACCTGGTGCTGGCAGTGAAGGTGCCGTCGCCGCCTCCCGGGCCGAAGCCGGCGTTGGCGGCGGTCCCGCCCCTGCCGGCGTTTCCCGTGGTGAAGCCCCTGCCCGAGTCGGATCTCGCCCCGCCCAGAGCCTTGTCGAAGACCGGAGTCGTGCCGACGCCGCCTGCCTAGACTGACCCGGTTCCGAAGGTTCAGCGGTTGCTATCGCCTGAACAGGCGGTGTCGGGTGCTCTGAACACTGGCGACGTCACGAATGGACCTGGATGCTCAGCTCAACGGCTGCCTTCAGCGTATTGGCCACGATGCAACCGCGCTCCGCAACCGTCACCAGCTTGACCAGCTCTTCAGGCGGTTTGCACTGGGCCGATACCGACATGCGGATGACGGAAAAACGGGACGGCGAATCGACGATGTCGCCTTCGATCTCCGCAACGGCATTCCTCAATTCGACATTCCGGGCCTTGGCGGCGGCCAGCAGATTGCTCATGAAACAGCCGCCCAGGCTGTTCAGAAGTGCTTCTCCGCCCATCATGCCTTCGTTCGTACCGCCCTTCGCTTCGGGACGGTCCATCACGATCCCGAATCCTCGGGCCTTGCCCCTGGATGCAGTGCCGCTGATCTGCTCCACCATCACGGTCACGGATGCCATGCGATCTCTCCTTGAAAATGGGTTGGGTTCGTTGGGCGGAAAGAGAATACGTAAAGAGCCCGGACATCCAGGGCGTGGATTGGACGCCCAGCCTGCCCATCAAGCCTAGCCGCCAAGTCGACCAGATTGGCGACCGTCAGGGAAAGTTCAATGCCCCAGGGGTCGAACAGGGCATCATGACTGCGCCTGACCCAGGCGGCCCGCATCCCCGCGGCGGCGGCACGCCGGAGAAAGTGGGCGTATACGCCGGGGTTCGGCTTGAATGATTTCACCTCGTCAACACTCACAACATCCAGGAAGAAACCCCGGAGGCCCGCCTGCTCCAACAGGGTCTCGACGGCATCGGCCGTGCCATTGGAGAAGGCGAACATCCTGAAGCCTGCCGCCCGGATCATGGCCAGGCCTTCAGCGGCATCCTCGTTGGCATGCGGACTGGACGTCATGGGCTAATGCAATGCTGCGGAAGTGAGTGCCGAAATGAATGACAAGAGCGAGAAAGACGTTGCCGTCGAAGCCTTGTTCCTCGGGTCGAGGTCAGAAAACCCGGCCTTCCTGAAATCCACGCTGGACTTCCTGATGGATGAGCACATCCATTCGATCACCATCGACCCGCACAAGATGGGCTACATCCCCTGCGCCGGGGGGGATGTAGCTCAAGGGCCGGAGCATTCCCAGCCTGGTGTCCTAGGCGGCGGCTTATGTGGCATACGCATGAGAGATGGGTCATTCGGCTCTGAGGGTCTTTTTCGTCGAGGAAGAATCGCCCGCTTCGTTGGTGATCGTGCAGCGCAGGGTGATGCTGGGGCCGTGCCCGGCATTGAATATCATGGTGGAGGCGGTGGGACCCATGACGATGGTCCCGCCGTCGATCTCCCAGGCGTAGGTCATTCCGTCCGCCTCGGGCTCCCTGGCATACAGGCCGAGGGCTCCCGGCCGGTAGGTGTCAGGCGCGGTAAGTGCCTCGGGGGGTTTGGGTACGACCTTCACCACGGCCGTGACGGTATCGGCGGGATCGTCCAGGGAGGTGACCCGCACCGAATAGAGCCCCGGCAGGGCTGGAGCCAGGTAATTCCCCAGGCCGTCGATGCTCCCGGCTCCGGGTTCACCCAGGTTCCATGCCACGCCCAAGGTGGTCCCGCCGCTGATGTTGAAGCCGAACTTCATGGTCCGTTCCGCGGTGATCGTCACAGCCGCGGGGCTGATGGCAAGCGATACTGCACGCACCAGCGTGACCTCGCGGGACGAATCCAAGGAATCGCCGGCGGCGTTGGTCACCCTGCAGCTCAACACCAGCTTGGGCCCGGCGCCGGCCTGGAAGGAAACGGCAGGGCTGCCGCTCCCCCCGGTCAGCTTTCCCCCGGTGATCGCCCAGACGTAGTGCGATCCTGCAACCGGGGCAATGCTGGCCACCAGACCCCCAGCCCCTGGCCTCACCTCGTGGGGGGCCGTGATTTCCCCGGCGGGCGGAGGCACGACGGTCACCATGGCCGTCGCGGTCCGGCCCGCGCTGTATTTGAATCCCGCCTGGACCCTATAGACGCCAGGGGTGGCAGGGGCCTGGTATTGCCCGGTCCCGTCCACCGTACCACCTCCCGGCTCCAGCACGCGCCAGGCCACGTCCAAGGCAGCTCTGCCATCACGCTTGGCCGCGAAGGCGGTGCCGTGCCCCACGGTCAGGGTCGCGGTTGCAGGCTGCACCAGGTAGGTTTCCATGGGCGGCTCCGCCATAGGACTGGAGTTGTTCCAGCAGCCGGCCAGGAAGGTGACCGAGGCGATGGCGAGGACTTTTTCAATGAGGAGAGTGCGCATCATGGGCTCCAGAATCTCGCGCTAGCCGTCGCGGGTGACCTCGGATTTGAAGACAGGCTCATGCGTGGGCTGCTCCACCTGCCGGTTCGGCTCGGGGGTAATGATGAGGGTGAACCGGCGGTACGGCGTCTCTGTGTTGAGACTCCCCTCCAGGTTGTCCGTCAAGGTCAGCGCGCCAATGTTCTGGATGGGCTCACCCGGTCGCTGGATCCATACGATGTAGACCGTCGCTTCCGGATACACCTTGTAGGCGGGAGCCAGGTGTTTGACCCGGACCTGGAGGTTCGTATTGCCGTTGGCTCCCAGCGTCGCCTTCACTGTCCCTTCGCTCGCCGGAACATCGGAGGCCGAAGTCATTGAGGTCGGCCTTGTCTCCCAGGATCTGACGGTATCACACCCGGATTGCATGCCCAGCAATCCAACGACCGCCGGGAAAAAAATGGCGTAAATGATGGGCCGAATTGTGGAAATTTGTGATGCCATGGCTTGCCCCCTGTTGAGCAGTCACCCGGCATTATTGGTGCCAATCCATAAATATTTGATTTGAAATTAAGTTATACTTTTGCGCTGGCGCCGGCCGTTTGCCAAAATCATCAGAATGAGCTGTTATCGCCTTCAAATTGAACGAGGCTTCAAGCTTGTTCAACCCCGCAATTCCGGGGGGCGAGGATCCTTATACCCGCATGGCCAGACCGGAACCCGCCCTCTG
>CAZVHQ010000053.1:0-22940 GCA_964627225.1 uncultured Mesoterricola sp. | reverse complement strand
AATCCCGGCCGGCCTATACCGCCGGTTACCCACACGAAATAGCGACGGACCGGAAGGAGATCCGGGTATCCCTGATTTTCGAGATACTCCTCCTCTGCCTTGAAATGCTCAACCAGGTTCTTGAAGATTTCAGTGAAACTATCCTCGGAACCAGAATCTTCCAGGTTTTTTTCAAGCGCCCGGATCAGGCTCATGATCAGCCGGTGCAACAAGCGATGCTGCTCGTCAAGCTGAGCGACCCCCACCAGCAATGGGCCATCCCACTGATAGGTATCCATGGAAACGCCCCACCAGATAGCTAAAATATTCGTTCCACCTCCATGTCGTGCCAGTCTTTATTTACAGGGCCCGATCAGGACCCGCCGCAGCAACTGCACTCCCAGATCCTCCCTGTGGCAATCCTGCGGGGTGGCGGATCGGCGATGGCAGGTTCATGTGCACAGGATGCGGCGCCCGCACTTCGGTGACGGCGGGCACCATCTTTGACCGGACTCGGACTCCGCTCACCGTCTGGTTCACTGCCTGCTGTGCACCGGATCGCCTCTCTGGCCAAGCGCTGGATACTCGGCACCCATCAGGGAGCCGTGGATGCGGCCCATTTGCCCAGCTACCTCAACGAATTTGTATTCCGGTTCAACCGTCGGCGCTCCCGCAGCCGAGGGATACGGTTCTACCGTGTCCTGGAACTTGCGGTTGTCCATGTACCTGTCCGGTACAAGGACCTCATCGCCACACAGTGCCCCAGGGAGGTGCCGCCTACGCCGCCGGTAAAACGTGGGCATCCTCCCAGCTTGGATCGGCCTGCATTGGATCGGCCGTGGCGCAAAATTTCCAGCTCCGGTTAAATGGAGAGCCCAGCGCCGGCTATATCGTCTTGGAAAACCCGGAAGCCGCACGGCTGGTTGCCATACGGGTGCTGGCCAGCACGGACCGGCTGGCGGCTTTCCCCAGGAACGGGCGCAGGATTCCAGCATTTCCGAGCCTGCCCCAGCGTGAGCTGGTTGTTCCGCCCTGCCGGGTGATCTACCGGGTGGAGGGACGCAAGGCATGGATTCTCTTTGTCCTTCGTTCGGAACGCATCCTCAGGCGATCCGCTCTGGCATAGACGTCCGTGCGCTACGCTTCGGCGCCGGAGGCGAGCGGGTTTGCCTCCTCCAGGCCCTGGGCCTCGTACTGGGCGAGCTTGCGGTAGAGCGTGGCGGCGCCGATCCGGAGTTGGCCCGCCGCCTTGACCTTGTTGCCCTTGTTGGCCTTCACGGCGGCCAGGATGTAGTCGCGCTCCACATGCTCGAGCGGGCGGACCTCGTCGCGCACGTAGGTGTCCGGGAGCATCTGGGCGATCTCATCGGGAAGATCCTCCAGGTCGATCCGGCTGCCCCTGGCAAGGACCGCGGCGCGCTCCATGGCGTTCTCCAGTTCGCGCACATTCCCCGGCCAGCCGTAGCGCAGGAGCTGGTGGGCGGCCCTGGGGCTGAACCCGGTCAGCCGCCTTCCGTCCCTGGCCGCGGCCTCGCCCAGGAAATGCCTGGCGAGGGCGAGGATATCCTCGCGACGCTGCCTCAGGGCCGGCACTTTCAGCTCGATCACGTGCAGGCGGTAGTACAGATCCTGCCGGAACTTCCCGGCGTGCACGTCAGCGGCGAGGTCACGGTTGGTGGCCGCCAGCACCCTGGCCTCGAAGGGCCGGCTCCGGTTTTCGCCCACCCGGCGGACCTCCTTCTCCTGCAGGGCCCTCAGAAGCTTGACCTGCATCGGCGGCGGGATCTCTCCGATCTCGTCCAGCAGCAGGGTGCCGCCCTGGGCCGCCTCGAACAGTCCCAGCCGGTCCTGGGTGGCTCCCGTGAAGGCGCCCTTGACGTGGCCGAAAAGTTCCGATTCCAGCAGGCTCTCCGGGACCGCTCCGCAATTGATGGCCAGGAACGGGCCTCCCAGGCGCGGCGACTCGTCGTGGATCAGCCGCGCGATGCGCTCCTTGCCCACCCCGCTTTCGCCGGTGATGAGGATGGTGGCATCGACCTTGGCGACCCGGCGGGCCATCTCCAGGACCTTCACCATGGACCTGCTTTGGGCCTCGTCACCATAGGCGCCGATCCCGCTTGCCGCGGTGCTCCGCAGGGTCTGGCGCCGCGCCACAAGCTGCTGCTCCACGCGCTTCAGTTCCGTGGTCACCTCGACCAGCGCCTCGTTCAAGCAGGAGGAATGATAGTAGGAAAGCTGTTCGGTGGCCGCCTCCCCCCATTCCTCGCGGGTGCGCCCGATCACGTGGCAGACGGCGTCGCCCTTGCCCTGGCAGCGATCCTCCATGCAGAGGATCTCCTGGCCATGGCAGCAGGAAAGATAGCCGCTGGCGAAGCCGCAGAGGGTCCAGCAGACGGATTCCTCCGCCTGCCCCAGGTGCAGGAGATGCTGTTCGGCTTCGTAGGAGTCATGCCACACGTCCTCGATGATGGAACGGGCGGCGTAGCTTTCAGGGGAAGGGATGTCCACCTTCACCACGCCCTGGAGCGAATGCAGCCTGGCTCCCACCTGGTGCAAGTCCCCAGCATCCCCCCTCGGGAAGAGATTGCGGAAACTCTCCGCCGTGCGCCAGCCATGGGCATAGCCGAAGCGGGTCAGGACGCCCCGCGCGCCGGCCATGCCGAGGGTATGGATCAGCTCCTTGCGCAGGATGCCAAGGGCGACCGCATCCAACAGGATCGCCCGCTGTCCGGCAAAGCGGATCATGCCTGCCTCAGAATCGACCTGGAGCAGTTCCCTAAGGTCCAGGTCGGAAGGATCCATGGTCAGACCTCGCTCAAGAGTTCAATCAAGCCATCAAGATGACCATGGACATTATATCAATGGGCGTCTGTCCCTTGAACCGACTGATTGCGACCATGGCTCTGGCACATGGAACGCTTCCGGTGCGGAGCCGATTGCCTCAGATCAAGCGCATCTGGGCGAACTGCTTGGAAGGATCGGAGATGACCAGCTGCCGGTCGTTCGGTGCGATCCTTTCGCCGATGGCGTCGGTGTGGTTCGCGGCCAGCTGGAAGCGCTGGGCGGAGGCCGATTCACCGAGGAAGTCGGTGTGGTTCGCGGCCAGCTGGAAGCGCTGGGCGGAGGCCGATTCACCGAGGAAGTCGGTGTGGTTCGCGGCCAGCTGGGGGCGCTGGGCGGAGGCCGATTCACCGAGGAAGTCGGTGTGGTTCGCGGCCAGGCTCTGCGTGGAGGCCGGGGCTGCCAAGGAGAAGACCAGCGGGAGAAGAAGTCCGCCCATGAAATTCATTCGGTTGCTGTGCATTTTGGTGCTCCTGTCAAATGTCGGAGTTTGCGCTTCAACCAGGAACCATTCCTGGCCGATGAGGAGACCTGTCTGCGGCTCCCGGCTTTCTCTTTTGCGGCCGGCCTTCTGTCTCGGTCGGTTGGCTCTATATAAGCAATTTGAAGGCCAAAATTTGAACATCATTTATTACAATAATTAACAAATTAGTGTTTAAACATTTATTTTCAAATTGAGAAATTTTTCTCAATGTGAGTGAGACTCGACCGCAATTTCTTGACACGTGGGTTCGATGTTCCCGCCCACCCGGCCTGGTCCATGACGCCCGCTAAACCCCGCGCCGGTCCGGCCCCCACAACAGCTTGTGCAGTTGCAGCTGGAAGCGCACCGGCAGGTGGTCACGCACGATCTGCTCGGCCAGCCAGGTGGCGTCCAGGCCGCCCCACACCGGGCTGAACAGCACGTCCAGCCGTCCCAGCACATCCCTGGCCAGGCACCAGTCCCTGGCCCAGGCGTAGTCATCCTGGTCGCAGAGCACGAGCTTCAACTCGTCCTGTCCGGACACCATGAACCCCAGGTTGCTCTCCAGCCAGTGCCGTTCCTCGCCGCTCCCCGGGGTCTTGCGGTCGACGATCTTCACCACGCCGGCGGGCACCACGCCGAGGTCATGGCTGCCGGCGGTCTCCAGCGCCACCTGGTAGCCCTCGGCCTGCAGGGCGGCCAGCAGGGCGGGGGTGTCCGCGTGGGCCAGCGGCTCGCCGCCGGTGAGTTCCACGAACGGTGCGTTGGGGCCGGCCTTGGGCGGGCCGAGCAGCGCCCGGGTCCGGGCCAGGATGGCCTCCAGCTCCATCATTCCGCCTTCATGATAGGCGTAGGTGGTATCGCAATAGACACAGCGCAGCGGGCACCCGGTGAGGCGGATGAACAGGCATGGGCGGCCGGCCCGGGAGCCTTCGCCTTGGATTGAAAAAAAAATTTCATTGACCTTGAATGGCACCGGAACCTCTAGTCTTCATCATAACCGGCCGGGTTCAGGCCAGCCGGGTGCCGCCGTCCAGGGTCAGGATCTCGCCGGTGAGATACGGGCTCTCGGCGGCGTAGCGCAAGGCGCGGGCCAGGTCCTCGGGGGTGCCGGTGCGCTGCAGCAGGCTGCGCGAGGCCAGCCAGTCCGGGTCTTCGCCCGGGGAGGGCAGCACCGTGCCCAGAGCGTGGCCGACCACCCGCACCCGCGGGGCCAGGAGGCGGGCCAGGCCCGGCACCAGGGCGGCCAGGCCCGACTTGGCCACCGAGTAGGGCAACCGCTTCAGGAACGGCCGGTGGATGGCGATATCCAGCAGCAGCTGGATGCAGCCGCCGTCGGCCAGCCGGGGCGCCACCGCCTGGGCCACCAGCAGTGTGAAGGTGAGGTTGAGCCGCCAGGTGGCCTCCAGGTTCTCGGGAGTCCACTGGCCCAGGAGGTTTTCCGGGAACGTGCCGCTGACCAGCACGGCGCAATTGAGGCTGATCCCCGCGGCCCCCAAGGCCGTCAAATCTGCCATCATCGTTGGAACGATGTCCGGGTTTTCCGCACCCCAGCGCAGGCACCGCACCTGAGTTTGTTTGGAAAGTTCTGTGATCCAGGGGGCCTCGGTTTTCCAGGAAAGGGAACTGGTCAACACCAGGTTGTGATCAGGCGCGAGCGTCTCCGCCAGCGCGCGGCCCAGGCGGCGCCGGCCACCCACCAGGATCCACCAGGGCTTTCTGTTTCCCCCGCTCACTTTTTCCATGTCCTAAGGCTACTCTTGTCTCCCTCCCTTCGAGCCATCCGTTGGCGATTGATCCTGACCAGCCTCTTCGCCCTGGTCCTGGCTCTGGGGTCGTTCTATTTGAACCAGTGGGTCTACGCCTCCTCGGATGACCAGTGCACCTGGAAGGTGCAGGGCCGCCAGGTGCTCATCCAGGAGATCCTGCCCAACGGCGCGGCGGAGAATGCCGGGTTGCTGGAAGGCGATGAGCTCGTCCTGATCCAGTACCGCAGGGTAACCCCCCAGACCTTGGACCAGGCTGAGCGTTTCATCAACGGCCAACCGGAAGGGCGGGTGCTGGTCTATACCGTCAAGCGGGAAGGGCGGACCCTGCGCCTTCCGGTGAAGTTGGTGAAACCGTTCAACATCACCTCGCTCATCGTGTTGCTGACCGGGCTGGTGGCCTGGGCCGCGGGGCTGCTGGTGGTGATTTCATCCCCGTCCCGGAAGAGCGCGCGGCATTTTTATTACATGGGACTGGCGAGCCTGCTGGTGAGCCTGTGCTTCCCGCTGGGGGTGGACAGCCTGCCCGCCCCGTTCCTGGCGCTCACCCTCTGCTTCGGCGGGCTCGGCGCGGGGCTGGGGCCGCCCCTGTGGCTGCACTTCTTCCTGCGCTTTCCACACCCGTTCGCCCTGCGCACCAACCGCCGGTTCCTGGCGTTGCTGTACGGCTGCTCCCTGGGCGGCACGGCGCTGGTCATGGCGGGGCTGGCGGTCCGCGCCTGGGGGCGCCCGGCGCTCACCGGGGGGTTCCAGCGCTTCATGGCGTCGGGCCCGGTGCGCGGCTGCTTCTCCGGCTTCGTCGCGCTGCTCGCCCTGGCCGGCCTCGCCCTGTTCTGGGCCGGCACCCGCAAGCAGCGTTCGCGCAAGCGCAAGGCCCTGCTGCCGGCGCTGCTGCTCAGCTCCGCCTGCATCGCGATCCTCATGGCCTACCGGTTCTTCCTGCTGCACGCCGGCGGGCAGAGCCTGGTGTTCGCCCGGGGCAGCTGGGTCTACTACGCGCTGCTGCCCCTGCTGCCCCTGTCGTTCGCCTTCGCCATCTTCCGCCACGGCTTTTTCGACGTGCGCCGAACCATCCTCCGCTGGGTCACCTACTTCATCGTGCTGGGCCTGATCCTGGCGGGCTACCTGGGCGGCGTGGCCTTCCTGTTCGCCGCAGGCGTGCAGGTGATCCCGGCCGGGTGGGTGGGGGTCCTGGTCGGGCTTTCCGCCCTGCCGATCAGCTGGCTGTTGCGCACCATCCTCCTGGCCCTGCGCAAGAAGTTCCGCCGCGACCTGAACACGGCCCGGGAAGCCATCCTGGGCGATCTGCGCGACACCCGGCAGCGCTTTTCCGAAGAGGCCATCCTGGACCGCCTGGCCGAATCCCTGCATTCGGCCTTCCGGCCCCAGCTGCTCCTGCTGCTGCCCGCGGCCGAAGACGGCTTCCGCCTGCCGCCGGTGCCTTCGGACCCCGATAGCGGCGGCAACCCCGGGCCGGCCATGACCCTGCGCCTGCCCCAGGCCCTGCTGCGCCACGCCAGGGAAAGCCGGGAGTTGGTCCTGGGCCTGCAGAGCGATGAAGCCGACTGGATCCGCGAGCAGGGCCCGGCGCTCCGGGCCCACGTGGATGCCCTGGAGGCGCAGGTGCTGGCGCTCATCATGGTCAACGAGGCGCCCTACGCGGCCCTGATCCTGGGCGGCAAGTACTCCGAACTGAACTACGGCCGGGAGGACCGGGAGCTGCTCCGGGAGGTGGCCATCGCCACCGGCATGCTGCTGGAGACGGCGCTGCTGCATGGCCGGCTGCTGGACCAGGGCCGCATCGAGCAGGAGCTGCACACCGCCCGGCTGATCCAGCAAAGCCTGATCACCTCCAAGGCGCCCGAACTGGAAGGCTTCCAGGTGGCCCTCCGGCTTTCCCCGGCCCTGGAGACCGGCGGCGATCTGCTGTGGGTGGCCCGCCGGCCGACCGGGCGGTATATCGCCGCCGTGGGCGATGTGAGCGGCAAGGGCCTCCCGGCCGCCCTCTACATGAGCCAGGCCATGGCCCTGCTGACCTTCGCCGCCCAGCAGGAGGGCCTGGGGTTCGACCGGATCCTCCAATCGCTCGATCAGACCCTAAGGAAGTTACTGGGGCCAAAGGATTTCCTGACGCTGTCCCTGCTCGAATGGGACGCTTCGGGCAGCTACCGGGTGGCCCGGGCCGGCCATCCGCCGATCCTGCTGATCGCCGGCGCCGCCCCGGAGGATGCCCGGGAAATCCCTTCGCGCGGACGGGGCCTCGGTTTGCGGCCGGCCTCCGAGGGAAATTGGCAGGTGGTGGAAGGCCAGTTGTACCCGGGGCAGTGGCTGGTGATGTACAGTGACGGTTTGACCGAGGCCATGAACAAGGACGGAGCGCTCTACGGATTGCCCCGTTTCATCCAGCAGATTCAGGGTCTCTGGCCAGCCGGTTCGGCCAAGGCCGCCTGCGAGGCTGTATTCCGCGATGTGACCGACTACGAAGAACAGAACCGGGACGACCGCACCCTCTTCATCCTTTCCCGAGACCCCCCATGAGCGAGCCCCAACCCGACCCCGTCATCCCCAAGTGGCTCAGCCGCAGCGTCGTGTCCCTCCTGGCCGTCCAGGTGGCCCTGCTCTGGACCCACGGCAGCCTGCTCCAGCGCCAGCACGATGACATCCAGGCCCTGCGCGAGGACGTCCAGGCCCTGGCGGACAGCCTGGACCAGGACTGGGACGACGACCAGGCCGACCCGCAGCCGCATCCGGCCCGCTGGGCCCGGCACCACCAGGGCCGGGCTCCGGTCCGGAGCGCCTACCTCCAGGCCCAGGATCCGGCCAAGGCCCCGGCCGAGGAGGGCGATCCGGCGCTCAAGAAGGACCTGGACTCGGTCCGCCAATCCGAGCAGGACGCCATCGCCAAGGCCCATGAGGCCCAGGAGAAGCTGTCGATCCAGGCGAACATCGACAAGGCCGAAGCCAAGGCCGCCCAGGAAAAGGCGGCCGACGCCTGGAAGCCGTGGCTCTGGGTGGGCCTCTCCGCCGCGGCCGTGGCGCTGCTGGCCCGGGCCGTGCTTCGAAGGAGGGGCTGACGTGTCGCTTCACGAATTTCTCATGGCGGATCCCCAGTGCAATGAGCTGCTGACCGGGGCGGTGCTGGCCGTGGGCCCCATGCTGGAGGACCCGGATCCGGCACCGACCCTGGCCACGGTGGAGGACTGGGTGCACGAACTGGCCGGCCGGATGCCGCTGCCCTGGAACCTGCACAGCGCCATCGACGCGCTCAACCAGTACCTGTTCCAGGAGGTGGGGCTGCAGGGGGACCAGGAGACCTACGACGACCCGGCCAACGCCGCCATCCCCCGGGTGATCGCCCGCAAGCGCGGCATGCCCATCACCCTCTCCATCCTGTGGATGGACGTGGCCCGCCGGCTGGGCTTCAACGCCGTCGGGGTGGCCCTGCCGGGCCACTTCATCACCGGGCTCCGGCTGGACCTGGGCATCCTGCATTTCGATCCCTTCAACGGCGGCCGCGCCCTGGGCGAGGCGGGCGCTGCCCGGCTGGTGGAGCAGGCCACCGGCGGCCGGGCCACCTTCGACCCCGCCATGCTGCTGCCGGTCTCCAACCGCGCCATCCTGGTCCGCCTGGTGCGCAACCTGCACCTGCGCTTCCTGCGTGCGCACGCCTGGACCGAGGCGCTCTGGACCTCCACCCACCTGGTGCTGCTCTCCCCGGACGACAGCCTGCCGTACCGCGACCGCGCCTTCGTCCACTTCAAGCGTGGCGAGATGGCCCAGGGGATGAAGGATCTCAACGAAGCCATCCGCCTGGGCCAGGAGATCGATCCCGAACTCATGCAATGGATGGAAAAACTGCAGCGGGGTTAAGACATGGATTTCGCGCGGTTTCTGGAACTGGCCCGTTCCCATGGCTGGCAAGGCCTTTCCCTGTGGGGGGTGCTGGTGTTCCAGGCCCTGCTCTGGGTCGGGCTGGTGCGCCTGCACCTGGCCCTGCAGCGGGAGGAGGCGCCCTGGGAGGAGTGCATCGGCAAGATCCGTTCGGCCTACCTGAGGAAGCTGAACGGCGAGGAGGAACTGAACGAACTCAAGGCGCACCGCTACGCCCCGCTGGTGGACCAGCTGGTGGCCCTGAACTTTGCCGAAGCCAAGAGTTCCATCATGGAACGTTGGCTTTTGCTGCGCTGGAAGACCAAGGAGGGCCTGCGGCCCTACTGGATCCGCTGGGGTCATCTGCTCATCGCCTTCGGCGTGGTGGTGTGGTTCCTCAACGGGCTGCTGGTGGACATCGGCCTGGAACCGCTCAAGCGCACCCCCTGCGACCCCCGGCTGCTCTGGGTCTGGCTTGGCTACGCCATGATCCTGGCCTGGAAGCAGGTGCGGCTGCAGGGCAGCCTGGAACGGGTGCAGCGCAGCCTGCTGCTGCCCAGGCGGGACGAATAACGCACCGGAAGCTTGACAGCCGGCGGCTCATGAATAAACTATTCATCTGCAGCCTGGCGGGAGCTTCCATGAAACCCGAGCCCATCTTCATCAACCCGGGAACCTACAGCATCGCTGGCAACCCGGTGGAGCGGCACCTCCAGCGGCTGGATGGCCACATCGGGCGGATGCAGGCCCTGCTCGGGGAGCGGCTGCAGCACGCCCTGGCGGGCGTGGGCGGTTCCCTGCAGAACGACCCCTCGGCCTTGATCAGCTTCACCGGCGCCTTCACCGGGCTTTCGACGCTCCTGCACTTCTGTTCCTTCACCCGGGGAACCGTCACCCTGGAGCGGGGCATGGAAACCCGCGCCGACCAGGACCTGGTGGCCAAGCTGCGCAGCCTCCTGGTGCCGATCGTCGACAGCCAATGCGAGATCCTGGGGGCCGCCATGACCGCCCAGCTGGACGTCAAGGCGGTTTCCCTCCTGCATTGGTACCAGGAGGCGCTGGCCGAGGTGGTGGCCATCAAGAACTTCATCGGCCAGCTGGCCTGAATCAGAGCGACGGATCCTCGGTGAAGTCCAGCATGTGTCCCGACTTGTTGGCCTTGGTCTTCAGGTAGCGCAGGTTGTACGGATTGGCGGCCAGCTGGTGCGCCTCCCGCTGCACGTGGATGCCGGAATCCTCCAGGGCCTGGATCTTCTTGGGGTTGTTGGTGAGCAGGCGGACCTTGTGGATGCCGAAGAAGCGCAGCATCTCCACGGCCGATTCGTAGGTGCGCAGGTCGTCGGCGAAGCCCAGCTCGTGGTTGGCCTCCACCGTGTCGAACCCCTGCTCCTGCAAGGCATAGGCCTTCAGCTTGTTGAGCAGGCCGATGCCGCGGCCCTCCTGCCGGAGGTACAGCACAATTCCGCCCCGCTCGCCGATGGTGCGCAGCGCGGCTTCCAGCTGGGCCCGGCAGTCGCACTTGAGGCTGCCCATCACGTCCCCGGTCCAGCACTCGCTGTGGATGCGCACGTTCACCCGCTTGCGGGCGTCGATCTCGCCGGCCACGATGGCCATGTGCTCCTTGCCGGTGAGCTTTTCCAGGAAGCCGTAGACCACGAACTTGCCGAAGATGGACGGCACGTGGGCCTTGGCCACGAACGGCACGGATTCGGTCTCCAGCCGGGTGACCACTTCCAGCGGGGAATCCGGAATCGACTTGAGGTGGGGTGCACTACTGCTGTCTTTGGGGGACATGGCTCATCGGACCAGGAGAAATCAAGCGTGGATGGGTGAATTCACCCCAGGCTTGGGGTGTCAGGAACAGAAGGCGGGCGATCCATCGGCGCTCATCGGGCCGGGAAATCGACCGAGAGCTGGCTCAGGACGGCCGCGTCCATGTCAGTCTGCGCTTTTGCCATCGGGCCGTCCAGCTTGGCGCCCGAGGCGAGCCGGTGCCCGCCGCCGCCGAAGCGCTTGCAGATGGCGTTCACATCGGCCCGCTCGCGCGATCTCAGGCTGGCCTTGATCCGGCCGTCGCCCAGCTCGTGGAGCAGGCAGGCCACTTCCACCCCGGCCAGTTCCAGGGGGCGGTTCACCAGCCCCTCCAGGTCGTCGTGGTCGGCGCCGCAGGCCTCGAAGTCGGCCCGGGTAAGGCTCAGCCGGGCATAGCGCCCGCCGTCCAGGAGGGCCATGCCGGTCGCGGCCCGGCCCAGGATGCGCAGCTTTTCCGGCCGGCCCTGGTGGTAGAGGTTCTGGTAGATCCGGGCCGGGGCCACCCCCTGCTCGATGAGCTCCGCGGCCAGCCGGTGCACTTTGGCGCTGGCGTTGGAGAAGCGGAAATTGCCGGTGTCGTCCACCACCCCGGCATAGAGCGCTTCGGCCATGGCCAGGGGCAGGGGCCGCGCCATCCGGCCCTGGGCCAGGTCGAACACCAGTTCCGCGCTGGCGCTGGCGGAGGGATCGGTGAATTCCTGGTCGAAGCCCGCCGGCGCCTCCTTGAGGTGATGGTCGAGGCAGGCCTTGACGGCCTTCGTGGCCAGGAACAGGGGATGCAGCGGGCCCAGGCGGTGCGGTTCGGAGGCGTCCACCAGCACCCAGGCGCTGGGCCAGGCCGCCAGGTCCCGGTGGGCGCCCTGGGGATCGAAGGCCTCCACCCAGCCGCCGGGATCGAGGAACTTGAGGAAAGCCGGCAGGGACGGGCTGACCACGATCCGCACCTGCTTGCCCAGGCCGCGCAGGTAGTGGGCCAGCCCCAGCATCGCCCCGGTGCCGTCGCCGTCCGGGTTTTCATGGGTGGTGAGCAGGATACGGTCCTGCCCTTCGAGAAATGCCTGGAACCGATTCAGCATGGACACTATTCCGACCTCTTGGATCAAGATTACCGCTATCCGGCCAGCTAAAGCTGTTCTTTCTTGCTGTCCAGGCTGCTGGGCGTGAAGGATTTCAATTCGTTCACCACCTCGGACAGCATCGCGCGCTTGATGGCGTAGGGCAGGAAGGCGCTCTTGAAACCCATGATGATGAGCTCCTTGATCTCCTCCAGGGTGAAGCCGAGCTGGTCGTGCAGCACCTGGTATTCCTCGCTGACCGTGGTCCGGGTCACCATCCGGTTGTCGGTGTTCACCGTCACCCGCAGCCCCAGGTCGTAGAACAGCCGGATGGGGTGGTCCTGCATCTTGCGCACGGCCTTGGTCTGGACGTTGGACGAAGGGCAGCACTCCAGGGGGATGCGATGGTCGTTCACGTAGTTGAGCAGGTCGCCGTCCTCGATCAGGCGCACCCCGTGGCCGATCCGGTGCGCGCCGCAGAGGTGGATGGCCTGGTGGATGCTCTCGGGGCCGTAGGCTTCGCCGGCGTGCAGGGTGCAGTTGATGTTGTTGGCCAGTACCCGCTCGAAGGCCTCCCGGTGCTTCTTGGCCGGGAAGTCCTCCTCGGCGCCGGCCAGGTCGAAGCCCACCACGCCCTTGTTCTTGAAGGCGACGGTCAGGTCGGCCAGCTTGTTGGAAAGGTCGGGGCCGATGTGCCGGATGCCGCACAGGATGACCCCGGTCTTGATGGGGTAGCGCTTTTCCGCTTCGGCCAGCCCCTCCAGCACCGCCTGGACGATGCTGTAGAGGGTCATCCCCTTCTGCTGGTGCAGGATCGGGCTGTAGCGGACCTCCATGTAGCGGACGTTCTCCCGGGCCGCGTCCTCGGCCAGCTCGAACGCGGTCCGCACCAGCGCGCCGTAGGTCTGCATCACCGAAAGGGCCACGTCGAACGCCTTCAGGTACTCCACCAGGGACTTGCAATCGTCGCCCATCTCCACGTACGGGCGCAGGCCCGCCACCGTGTCCGCGGGCAGGACGACTCCCTGTTCCCGGGCCAGGTCGAGGATGGTCTGGATGCGCAGGCTGCCGTCCAGGTGCACATGCAGGTCGGTCTTGGGAAGCCGCTGCAGGTCTTCGAGGGTGAGTTTTTCCATGCCCGATTCTACCCTAGGTATGGATCTGGGCCATCCGGTGCTGGATGATCGTATCGTCCGCCTTGCCGACGCAGTTGGAGCACAGGCCGAAAATCTGCAGGCTGTGGTGCAGCGGCTTGAACTGGCGCTCCTGGCAGATGTCGTCCTGGAGCTTTTCCAGGTCGGGCCGATAGAATTCCATTACTTTATTGCAATTGAGACAAATCAAGTGATCGTGATGCTCGTCCTCGTGGGCGGCCTCGTAGTTGGCGTGGCTGGAGCCCAGGCTGCTCTTGCGCACCAGGCCGCACTGCACCAGCAGATCCAGCGTGCGGTAGACCGTGGCCCGGCTGATGTCACGGCCCTGTTGCTTTAATTCCGCATGCAACTCTTCCGCGTCGAAGTGTGCATTCTTCTGGAAGATGGAGGCAAGGATTTCCATTCGCTCGCCCGTTAGCTTAAGTTTCTTGCTCCGAAGATAAGCTTCAAACCGGTGAGCTTCCGCCGAATGCGCCTTGGCCGGGGTGCTAGGGATGGGACACATGCGAACTCCCTGGGAAAAGGTATCCGAGAGGCTCAAAAAGAGTTTCCCTCTCTCATAAGACAGATTAGATTGAATTACCCCCTTGTTAAAGGAGTGTCTATGCCGTCAGTGCACATTAAATCGCCCAGGCTCTCCTCGGACCAGAAAAAGCGCATCGGCGATCGAGTGATTTCGGCCCTGCATAGTGCGGGATTCGCCTCCGGCTCGGTGGTGGTTTTCTTTGAAAGGGAAGAAGCGGACCTGCTGCTGGATGGCGGTCTGCTGTTCGAGGTGGATGCCACGCCGGTGGAGGCTCCGCCGCCGGAGCCCCCGCCGGCGCCCGTGCCGCTCTCCTTGCCGGTGGCGCAGCCGGAGCCTGTTGCGGATTTCAAGAACAAGCCGCGCCGCTCCAAGGGCGAGCTGTCCGACCTCAAGGCCCAGCTGGTGAAGACCCTGCAGCTCCAGGGCGCCCTTTCCAGCTTCCAGGCCCAGGAGGAACTGGGCCTGAAGACCTGCGATTGGGCCCCGGCCACGCTGCGCCGGTTCTTTTCCGAACTGGAGGACGAGGGCGTCATCGTCAAGCAGGGCCAGAAGCGGGGCACCCGCTACGTCTGGAAAGGCACCACCCACCAGGCCCGCAGCACGCCGGCCGCCAAGCTGGTGAAGCGGGTGGAGGAGGATTAGAAAAGTAAAGCCGGCGTTGCCTGCAGTTTGGACATTCCGTCCCATGGCATCATGACCTGCCGGTGGCTCTGGAGGGGTCCGTCCGGGTCCCTCGGCTTGGCGCCGCCTCAACGCGGGTGCCCCGGCCAGGCGCCGACCCACACTTACGCTTCGGACTTTCCGTCCTCGCAAGCTGCGGGCGGAAAGTCCGAAGCGTCTGCCGTGCTCCAAACGGCTCAACTCGGGTCCGCGGCATCGCCACGGGTCCTGCCCGGCAATCCGCTACCATCCTCTGGGCCGCTTTCCAACAGCATTGGGCGGCGGTGAAAGTTTTCCGAGGATGGGGAGGGCCCCATCTGCGGATTCGCGTGGACTGGGGCGCCAAATAGCATCCGGCTCCGCTTGGGAAGGCCGGTGTCGTCCAGGCTCATGACGATCTGGCGCTGGTCGCCCAGATACCGGGCGGCATGGTGGAGCACGCCACGGAAGCAGGTCCGGGCATCCCAGTCGCCGCGGGAGAAGGCGCGGAAATCAGCGCTCCAGCGCCCGGCCAGGCCGAACATGAAGGTAGGTCAATCATCCGTGCAAAAAAAGTGGAAACCCAGCGATTCATGCGCCGGTAGGAATAGCACCGCTTTGAACAGGCCGTATCACGGAATGTTCAGCCGTTTGGAGGACGGCTTACGCTTCGGACTTTCCGCCCGCAGCTTGCGAGGAAGGAAAGTCCGAAGCGTAAGCGTGGGTCGGCGCCTGGCCGGGGGACCCGAAATGGGTCGGCACGAACCCGCGGGACCGGAACGAACGATTCCGGAGCCACCGGCAGGGAATGATTGGACCGGACGAAAAGTCCAAACCGCAGAGAAAGGCAAAGCCGGCGTTGCTTTTCTAGGTTCGCGGGTGGGCGTGCTGCTTGATCTTTTCCGCGCCGCCGAACCAGTGGTCCCAGTACACCACCACCGGCGAAGCGATGAAGATGGAGCTGTAGGTGCCGGTGATGACCCCGATGAAGATCGGGAAGCTCAGGTCGCGCAGGGCGTGGCCGCCCCAGACCAGCAGGCAGAACGCCACGAACAGCACGGACAGGCTGGTGAGGATGGTCCGGCTCAGCGTCTGGTTGATGGAATCGTTCACCAGCTTGGTGATGTCCACCCGCCGGTACTCGGGCTTGTGGCTGTTCTCGCGGATCCGGTCGAACACCACGATGGTGTCCGCCATGGAATAGCCGATGAGGATCAGGAAGCTGGCCACCA
Organism: uncultured Mesoterricola sp.; assembly: GCA_964627225.1. Lineage (GTDB taxonomy): Bacteria > Acidobacteriota > Holophagae > Holophagales > Holophagaceae > Mesoterricola. The sequence goes on along the minus strand of CAZVHQ010000053.1, from coordinate 7,603 downwards.
CCGGCACCGAGAATTCGAAGCCGAACAGCACGAACAGGCCGAGCGCCATGAGGATGTCGTGGATGAGGGCGACGATGCCGCCCACCGAGAAGCTGACCGTGAAACGGAAGATCACGTAGACCAGGATGGCGCCCATGGCCCAGAACACGGCCTTGAGGGTCTTCCAGGTCCACTCGCCGGAGATGGAGGGCGAGAAGCTTTCGTTCTTCAGGATGGACAGGGTGCCCAGCCGGTATTCCTTCTCGATGCTGCTGCGCAGAGAGGCGGGCAGGTCCTGGGGCAGCTGGTTGTAGTCGGACATGGGGCTGTACTGCTCCCGGGCCTTGGTGACCTTGTTGACCCAGGGCTCGTAGGCCATGCGCAGCGCGGTCTCGTCGCCCGGCAGGGCCAGCGGGTTGGTCTTGACCCAGCTGTCCGCGATCAGGCCCACGCTCTCGGTGTTGAGGTCGGCGCGGTGATCGCTGGCGGCGCTGGCGTCCAGGTGCTTGAGGGCGTCGGTGATCTGCTTGATCTGGGCGCTGGAATCCTTTTCGTCCTGGCCCTTCTTGGCCTTGACCTTGATGGAGAAGACGCTGGTGCCGGGCTTGTCCCTGTAGGCCACCACGCCGGCGTCGCGCACGCCGCCGTTGTAGAGGGCCGCCCGCAGGTCATCCTGGTGCACGTCGCCCTTGAACGCCACCATCATGTCGATGCCGCCGGTGAACTGCATGCCCAGCTTGACGTGCGCGTCGGCCCCCTTCCAGGGGTGGATCCACAGGAAGCAGGCCAGGATGATGCTCCAGGAGATGGCCAGGGCGATGCCCTTGTATTTCATGAAATCGATATGGGGAAGGTGCTCGAATACTTTCATCGGATCAGTCCTTCTAGATGGAGAGGGTCTTGATGCCGGGATGGCGTTCCAGGATCCAGTCGTAGATGAAGCGGCTGATGTAGATGCTGGTGAACAGCGAGGCGCAGACGCCCACCGTGAGGGTCACGGCGAAGCCCTTCACCGGCCCGGTGCCGAAGATGAACAGCAGCATGGCCGCGAACAGCTGGGTGACGTGGCTGTCGACGATGGTCCAGAACACCTTGTCAAAGCCCATCTGGATGGCTCCCGGTATGGATTTGCCGTTGCCCAGCTCCTCGCGGATGCGCTCGAAGATGAGGATGTTGGCGTCCACCGCCATGCCGATGGTGAGGGCGAAGCCGGCGATGCCGGGCAGGGTGATGACCGCGTGGAAGGAGCCCATGAGGCCCAGCATCACGATGATGTTCACCGTGAGGGCGACGATGGCGTTCACCCCCGACCACCGGTAGTAGAACACCATGAAGCCGATGATGGTGATGAAGCCGATCAGCGCGGCGCGCACCCCGGAGTGGATGGAGTCGGCTCCGAGGCTGGGGCCCATGGCCCGCTCCTCGAGGAACTTCATGCTGGCGCGCATGGCGCCGCTCTTGAGCTTGAGCGCGAAGTCCTCGGTGTCGGCCTTGGTGAAGTGGCCGGTGATGCGCACCGAACCGCCGATGATCTTCTCCCGGCAGGACAGGGTGCTGACGATCTTGCGGTCGAGCACGATGGCGATCAGGCGCTGCTCGTCGGCGGCGATGCCGGACAGGACGGCGAAGTCGTCGGCGCCCTTCTTGTTGAGCGTGTAGTTGATCTGCGGGGCGTCGGTGGTGGGGTCGACGCTGGGGTCGGCCTTGTTGATATCGGCGCCGTCCACGTAGACCTTCTCCTCCACCAGGACCCAGGCGCGCACCGGCAGTTCCTCGCCCGGCTTGTGCACGGAGGGGTCCTTGCCCTGCAGCCGCAGGTCATGCTCGCTCACCGGTTCAGGCAGGAGTTCGGTGTTGTTGGGCAGGGTGCCCTTGAAGAAGGCCAGGGCCGCCTCCCGGGTGGGGAAGCCGCGCCCCGAGGTGGGATCGGCCTTGGCCACCAGGCGCTGTTCCAGCCGGCCCGGGGTGGTGAGCAGGCCCTTGATGCGTTCCCGCTCGGCATCGCCCACGCCGGGCAGCTCCACCACGATCCGGTTGCCTTCGGCCCCGGTGGCGGTGATTTCCGGTTCCGCCACGCCGAACTGGTTGATCCGGTTCTCGATGATCTGCAGGGCGCGCTTGTTGGCGTCATCCTTGAGGGATTTCTGGTAGGCGGCCTTCTGGGTCAGGCTGAAGCCGGTGGCGGTGAAGACCGCGTCGTAGCCGTAGAAGGCCTGCAGGACCTTCTCCGCGGCCGGCCGCTGGTCGGCGGGCACGCCCTCGGCGCGCAGGACGCTGCCGTCCAATTTCAGCACGGCGTCGGGGAAGCCCTTTTCCTTGAGCCGGTCCTGGAGCCGGTCGCGGGTGTCGCGCAGATCGGCCTCCAGGGCCTCCTGGCCCTGGACTTCAAGTTCGAAGTGGACGCCCCCCTTCAGGTCGAGGCCCAGCCGCACCTGGGAGAGGGGAATGAAGAAATATGCGCACGCACCGCAGATCAGGAGGGTCACCGTGAGGCGCCATAGGCTCCGCTTGGTCACAAAAAGACTCCTACGCAAGGAGAGCGGGGAAGCTGACCCCCGCCCTCACCATGAGAATTGAAAAATCAATCAGTTCTGCTCGGGAGCGGCTTCGTTGGCCATGGCCACCACCGCGTTGCGGCGGGCCTTGACGACGATGCTCCCCAGCTTCAGGTAGATGTTCTTGTCCTCGACCCGGTCGATGGTGGCGTACAGGCCGCCGGACAGGAGTACTTCATCCCCTGCCTTCAGCTTGCTGAGCCGCTCTTCCATCTGCTTGCGGGCTTTGTTCTGGGGGCGGATGAGCAGGAAATAGAAGAGCGCCGCCATGCCGCCGAAGAGAAGCAGGGTAGGCAGGGGGCTGTTTTGGCCGGATTGCATGAACAAGGCAAGGTTCATTTATGACTCCTCTGTTTTCCAATTTTCTCTCGTGCGGCTTGCGAAGGCGGAGAAAGTTTTCGCCAGCATCGCCTGCCGCGCGGCGCGGGTGAGCCCAACAGTGTAGCTCAGGTTGTGGATACTGTTTAGTGTAGATCCTAACATCTCCCCGCAGCGGAACAGGTGGTGCAGGTAGGCGCGGGTGAAGGTCCTGCAAGTATAACAGTTGCATTCAGGGTCCAAAGGTTCGGCGGAAGTCCGGTGCCGGGCATTCTTGATCTTGATCCGGCCCCGGGAGGTGAGCAGGGTGCCGTGCCGGGCTTCCCGGGTGGGCAGGACGCAATCGAACAGGTCCACCCCGTGGGCCATGCCGAACAGCAGGTCCTCGGGCGTGCCCACCCCCATCAGGTAGCGGGGCCGGTCGGCGGGCATCAGCCGGACGAAGGCGGCCAGCAGCTCGTTCATCTCCTCCTTGGCCTCGCCCACGCTGAGGCCGCCCACGGCGAAGCCCTGGAACGGGGTCTTCCGGTCGATCTCCAGGATCTCCTCCAGGTGCCGGAGGCGCAGATCCAGGTGCACGCCGCCCTGGTTGATGGCGAACAGGCCCTGGTGCTCCGCCAGCGGATAGGCCCGGCAGCGCGCCAGCCAGCGGGTGGTGCGGGCCATGGAGATCTCCAGCTTGGGCCGCTCCAGCTGGCCGTGGGGGCACTCGTCCAGGGCCATGACGATGTCCGAGCCCAGGTTGCGCTGGATCTCCATGCTCCGTTCCGGCGACAGGAAGTGGGTGGAGCCGTCGATGTGGCTCTGGAAGGTCACCCCCTCCTCCTTGATCTTGCGCAGGGACGCCAGGGAGAACACCTGGAAGCCCCCGGAATCGGTGAGGATGGGGCCCGGCCAGGCCATGAAGGCATGCAGCCCGCCCAGGTCCCGCACCAGCTCGTCCCCCGGGCGCAGGCCCAGGTGGTAGGTGTTGCCCAGGATCACCTGCGGGCCGATCTCGGCCAACTGCTGCGGGCTGAGGCCCTTGACCGTGCCCTGGGTGCCCACCGGCATGAACGCCGGGGTCTGCACCGGGCCGTGCCCGGTGGTGAAGTGGCCGGCCCTGGCTGGGGTTTCGGGATCGAGGGACGAGTCCTGGACGAAGGGGGAGAAGGGGGATGGCGTGGCTATGGTGATGCTCCTGTCCAGTGCTTGACGGGCCTTCGGCGATTTGTCATCTTACCAGGATCATCCAACCTTCCGCTTGGGAGCGGCATGGACACAGGCCCCGAGGACAATCAGCCCGATGGCGGGCCCACCCGGGCGGCGCTGGAGGAGCTGATCTACCGGCCCGGCCCGGGCGAAGCGGCGATCCGCCGCCCAAGCCCCTGGCTGACGGTGCCGGTGACCCTGGCCGCGGCGGTGCTGCTGGCGGCCACGGCCTTCCTGCTGGGCCGGCGCGCCGAAGGGAAGCGGGAGCCGCGGACGGTCGACGTGGTGCTCCAGGAAACGCCGGACGCGCCGGGCCATGCGGCCGCCCCGGCCCCGGCCCCGGCGCGGGCCGCGGCGCCGGGGCCGCAGAGCCCGGCTCCGGCTCCGGCTGCGCTTCAGCCCACGCCTGTTGCCGCGCCGCCGCCGGTTGCCGCCGGGGACGGCGTTCCCGACGCGACGCCGCGGGAACTGCCCAAGGAGGATCATTCGCGGCAGCAGGGCGGCGGTGGCGGTGAAGGTTCGGGCACCGGCACGGGTACGGGCGGCGGCGGCGCCGGGGCCGTGGGCACGGGGGCGGCCGGAGGCGGCGCCGGTGGCCGGATCATCGATCTGGACGGCGCCACGATCCAGGAGCTGTCCCGCCCGCCCAGGCCGGACTATCCGCCCATGGCCAGGAGCGCGGGGATCCAGGGCACGGTGGTGGTCCAGCTGCTCGTGGGCGCCGATGGCGTTCCCACCAGCGGACGCGCCCTGGAAGGCCCGTTCATGCTCCGGTCCGCCGCCGTGGCCCACGCCTTGGGTTTCCGATTCAACCCCTACCAGGAGAACGGGGCCCCCGTGATCAGGCGGTTCACCATCAAAGTCACCTATAGGATAAACTAACCATATGGATAAAAGCATGTTCCATTCCCTGCGTCCGTCCCGGGCGAAGGCGGCGCGATGATCCTGCCCGCCGCACCGTTCTGCCTGGCGCTGGCTGAAATGCCCGACAACGCGTTCGGTCCCAAGGCCATCTGGGAGGCCGCTTCGCTCCCGAACAAGGGCATCATCTGCCTGCTGCTGGGCCTGCTGGTGCTGCAGCTGTATATCGCGGTGGAGCGGAGCTTCGTCTACGCCCAGAGCAACGCCGCCACCCGCTCCTTCCTCAAGCTGTTCGTGGCGGCCCTGCGCCGCGGCGATTTCGAGGCGGCCCGGCAGGCCGCCTCCGCCCACGGCAAGAGCCACGTGGCCCTGGTGCTCAAGCAGGGGCTGGTGATCTTTCTGTACGAGAAGCAGCTCAAGACGCTGCGCGAGGATCATGACGTGATCCAGGCGGTGGAGCGGGCCATCGCCCGGGGCAGCGCCGAGGCCGGCGACCTGCTCAAGAAGGGCATGCTGTCCCTGGCCACCATCGGCGCCCTGGCGCCGTTCATCGGCCTGCTGGGCACGGTGATCGGCATCATCCGCGTGTTTTCCGACCTGAAGAGCAAGGGCGCGGGCGATATCAACGCCCTGGCCGGCTCCATCGGCGAGGCCCTGGCCACCACCGCCCTGGGCCTCATGGTGGCCATCCCCGCGGTGTGGATCTACAACTACTTCACCGCCCAGCAGGACAAGATGGCCACCCGGATCAGCAACGCCGCCTCGCAGATGGTGGACGAGATCATCCGCCGGGAGGGCGGCGGGTGAAGGCCGACATCAACGTCACCCCGCTGGTGGACATCGTCCTGGTGCTGCTGATCATCTTCATCGTGATCACCCCGGCGGTGAACAACGCGGTGCGGCTGCCGGTGGCCAGGCACAGCTTCATCCCGGAACGGGAGCGCAATGCCAGCTACCTGACCCTGGTCCTGGCGGCGCACCGGGATGCCTCCGGCGCGCTGTCCGGCCCCGGAACGGTGCTGGTGGAAGGCCAGGCGGGCAAGGATGCCCAGGGCCGGCCGGTGAGCTTCGACCTGGCCGATCCGGCGGGGCGCGGCCGGCTGGTGGGCTTCATCCGCAACGCCGTGGCCTACCTCGGCGACCGGCGGGTCTACCTCAAGGCCGATCTGGACCTGCCCTTCAGGCAGGTGAACGACCTGTTCCAGGTGTGCCGGGAGGGCGGGGCCGATGAAGCGTCGGTGGTGACCCGCGAGGACAAGGGGTCCGGGCAGGGGGGCGACTGAATGGACGCCGGCGGGGTGCGGGGCAAAGCCAAATCCGAGATCAACGTCACGCCGCTGATCGATATCGTGCTGGTGCTGCTGATCGTGTTCATCGTGCTGGTGCCCGGCCTCACCAAGGCGCTGCCGGTGGCGGTGCCCCGGGTGGTGCAGACCGGCGCCCCGCCGCCGGCGCACAACCCGCCGCTGGTGGTGACCCTGGACGCCGACGCCGGCCTGCGGCTGCAGAGCGACCGGATCGAGCTGTCCCGGCTGGCCGACGCGCTGGTGCCGGTGGTGCAGCTGCAGCCGGCCGGCATGCGCCGGGTGTTCCTCAAGGTCGACGGCGAGCAGCGCTGGCAGAAGGTGGTGGACGTGCTGGACCAGATCCGCGCCGCCTCGGACCGGGCCCGCAGCGAGACCGCAGCCAAACCGGAATGGGCCGGGCGGGACGGCGGCGACATCAAGGTCGCGATCACCCTGGAAAAAAAATAAGCCCGGCGAGCTTGAAGCTTTACCCGTCGAGAATTATCCGTTAATGTTGCTGGCGTCCGGAAACGGACCATCCTGGCTGTCAGGAGGTGGGCCGTGGCCAAGAACCCTCAGGCAGCCAAGCCGCTGTCCGGGCGCAAAGGATCGATCCCCGCGGGAGGTGCCTCGATGGCCAGGGAATCCTGCGGCGCCGTGCCGTCCGCCATCGTTTGCGGAGATCCTCCAGCCTTCGGGCCAGTCCGCAAACCGGCGGCCAAGGTGGCCGGACGGCGTTCTGCTCCGCTGCTGGAGTACCGCGCGGCGTTCCGCTTCAACCTCCGGGCCCTGGTCGACCAGTCCCCAACCGGCGCCCTGGCGACCCGGGAAGAGAGCCGCCCCCTGGGTGCCTTCCTGAAGGGCTATGGGGTGGACCTGCCCCTCGGGCGTGCTTGGGACGAGGACGCGGACCCCATGGACAAGCTCAGGGATCATCTGGCGCGCACCGACCGGACCGGGCCCAGCCGGTATTCCGATGGATCGTTTCCCATCGTGTACATGGGCGATGCGCCGGAAGCCTGCCTCGCGGAGGTCAGGCACCACCTGGGACGCGCCCTGGGTGAGACCGGCGCGGCCAAGGGCCGGATCCACTGCTTCCTGCTCGCCCGCTTCACGCTGGCGGGGGAGGCGCTGGATGTGCGCAGGGGTTTCCCGGCCCTGCATCATGCCGAGGATTGGGCCCCGGCCCAGTCCTTCGGCAGACGTGCCGCGGCCGAAGGGCGCTCGGGGATCACCTGCCGTTCCGTGCGCCGGAAGGGGGCGGAAAACCTCGGTGTCCTGCGGAGCGGGTTCGCGCGGGCCGGTATACGGGTCAAGGTGATCGCCCTGCGCTGGGATGGCGCCGGGGTCGTCCCGGTCTAGGGGGCGTTGCCTCAGGGGTTGTAGGCGCCCTGGGGCAGGTTCATGCCTGTG
>CAZVHQ010000052.1:0-23144 GCA_964627225.1 uncultured Mesoterricola sp. | reverse complement strand
AGCGGTTCAGGGTCTTGATGTCGATCCCCAGTCGCTCGGCGGTGCGGCTCTTGTGCCCGCCGCATTGCTCCAGGGCCCAGGCGGCATAGCGGTGCTGCAGCTCCCGGGCCGGCATGAGCTCGCTGAAGCCGCCCTGGGGCGCCTGGGGGTCCTGGATGAGGCTGGGCGGCAGGTCCTCCAGGTCGGCCACGGCGGTGCGGCCCAGCACCACCATGCGCTGGATCAGGTGGGCCAGTTCGCGCACGTTGCCGGGCCAGGGGTAGTCCATCAGCCGGTGCAGGGCGGCGGGGGTGAAGCCGGTGACCGGGCTGTTGGGATACTTGGTCCGGAAGGCCTCCAGGAAGTGCTCCACCAGGGGCAGGATGTCCTCGCGCCGGTGGCGCAGGGCGGGGATCTCGATGGCCACCACGTCCAGGCGGTAGAGCAGGTCTTCCCGGAACTTCTGGGCCCGGGCCATCTCCAGCAGGTCCCGGTGGGTGGCGGCGATGATCCGCACGTCCACCTGGCGCTCCCGGGAGGAGCCCACCGGGCGCACGGAGCCGCGCTCCAGCACGTGCAGCAGCTTGGCCTGGATGGCCAGCGGCAGCTCGCCGATCTCGTCCAGCAGGATGGTGCCGCGCTCGGCTTCCACGAACAGGCCGGGGCGGTCGGAGGTGGCGCCGGTGAAGGCGCCCTTCATGTGGCCGAACAGTTCGCTCTCCAGCAGGGCCTCGGGCAGGGCGGCGCAGTTGACGGCCACGAAGGGCGCGGCGTGGCGCGGGCTGAGCGAATGGATGGCGCCGGCCACCATGCTCTTGCCGGTGCCGGTCTCGCCGCGCAGCAGCACCGGCACGTCCACCGCGGCCACCCGTTCAGTCAGCTCCATGACTTCGCGCATGCCGGGGCTGGTGCCGATCATGCCGCCGCCCAGCTGGCCGCGCAGGGCACGGCGCAACAGCTTGGCCTCCTGCTGCAGGTTGCGCTCTTCCAGGGCGCGCTTGAGGAAGATGATCAGCTCGTCGGGCTGGAACGGCTTGGTGAGGTAGTGGTAGGCCCCTTGGCGGATTGATTCCACCGCGGTGTCGATGGCGCCGTAGGCGGTCATGACGATCACCGGGCGCTGGGGCGAGGCGCGCTTGCTGGCCGCCAGCAGGTCCAGGCCGCTCACCTGGTTCATGCGCAGATCGGTGACCAGGGCATCGATGCCGCCGGCCTCCAGTCGCTCCAGGGCCGAGCTGCCGGAGGCCAGGGCCTCGGCCTCGAAACCGGCGTCGGCCAGCGACTCCACCAGCATTTCCGCCATTTCCAGGTGGTCATCCACCACGAGTACCCGGGATCCCATCATTCCTCCTATGTCGGCAAGGCGATCCGGATGCGCGTGCCCCGGGGCTGCAGCCGTTCGATGCTGATGTCGCCCCGGTGCATGCGCACGATCTCGCGGGCGATGGCCAGGCCCAGGCCGCTGCCCTGGCCCTGCGGCTTGGTGGTGAAGAACGGCTCCAGCACCCGTTCGGCCAGGGCCTCGGGGATGCCCTTGCCCTGGTCGGTCACCTCCAGCAGCATCCGTCCCTCCGCCGCCCGGGCCCGCACCTCCACCCGGTCGCCCTGCCGGGAGGCGTCGCAGGCGTTGAGCAGGAGGTTGACCAGCAGGTGCTGCAGCAGCTGGAAGTCGCCGCGCATGGCGGGCAGCTCCGGCGCGGAGTCCACCACCAGGTCGACGCCGGCCTTCTGGAAGCGGTGCTCGACCATGGTGGCGGCGGCGCGCACCAGGTCGGCCGTGCCGAATTCCTCGGCCCGGGGGGTGCCGCCCCGGGCCAGTTCCAGGAACCGGCGGATGGTGCGGTTGATCTGCTCCACTTCTTCCTGGATGGTCTGGGTCAGGCGCAGGTTGCGCTCGTCGTCATGCACCCGGGCCACCAGCTGCGCGGCCCGGCCGGAGATCACCCCCAGGGGGGTGCCGATCTCATGGGCCACGCCCGAGGCCAGGGTCAGCATGGTGGCGGCCCGGTCGGCCTGGCTCAGGGCCTGGTCCTTCTGCCGGGCCAGCTCCCGCAGCTCGATCTCCCGGGCCAGTTCCATCTCCTGTTTCTGGAAGCGCAAGGCCCACCAGGCCAGGGTGAACAGGAAAGCGCCCATGGACAGGAAGCTGGCCAGCAGCCGCCAGCGGGCGTGCATGGAGCGGTCCGGTTCCCGGAAGGCGGTGCCGGCCACCGCGACCACCCAGGTCCGCCCGGCGCGGTCCATGGCGCCGCTCAGGGCCAGGGCGGCGGTACGGTCCGGCAGGCCCAGGGTGGCGGCGTCGGCCGGGCTGACCGAAAACCAGCGGCCGTTGGCGGCGTAGGCCTGATGCAGCGGGGCGGCATCGACCTCCAGGCCATCCAGGCTCAGCCAGGGCAGGTTCGGCGGGCGCACGAACAACCGGGTGATGCCCGGCTGTTCCAGCGGATGCAGGTCGCGCAGGACCCAGGGCAGGGGCGTGGGCGAAGCCTCCAGGTTGGACAGCAGGACGCAGGCCGCCGCCGTGGCCACCTTCACCTGGGACTCCTTGAAATCCTCAAAGGCGGTCCGGGCCTCCCGGGTCTCCAGGAACAGGTTCACCCCCAGAACGAGGCCCAGGGCCAGGAGCATGGTGACCCCCAGCAGCCAGAGCCGGACCACGCCCTGGCCGGGTCGGGTCACGGGCGGGTCGGCGGCGAAGGCATGCTTGATCACCTGATGCTCCTGGGCTTCTGCTAGCAAAGGAGAGGCCAAACCGATTCTTCCAGGTTCCGGGGCGGCCGGGGGCGCGCGCCCAGGCCCGGCCGGGAAAAATGTCGGGTGGCCAGGGAAAAATGCCCGATTCCGCCCGGGCTGTTGCAGAATGGGGGGCGTTTTCCGGCCCTTTGCGAGATGGCCCGGTTTTTGATTAGGATGCTGGGGGAAGGAGGCAGGTGTCCTTCACCATCCGGCCCACAAGGAGATCGCCTATGAAACGCTTTATCGTCTATACCGCCAGCCTGCTGGCCGTGCCCATGCTGGTAGGGGGCGGCATGCTGGCCGTCACCGGTTTCTGCTCGTCCCCCAGGCCGGATCCGCCGCCACCGCTCACCGCGGCCGTCACCGCTCCGGCCAAGGCCTTGAGCGACGCCTACGCCGCGGTCGCGGCCCATGTCAGGCCGGCGGTGGTGAGCGTCTATTCGGAAAAGATGGTGCGCATGCAGTCGCCGGAAAACGGGTTCCCCTTCGGTGACGACTTCTTCCGCCAGTTCTTCGGCCAGCAGGCTCCCCAGCGCCGGCAGGCGCCGAAGGAGCAGCGGGTGCCCCAGCGCGGCATGGGTTCGGGCATGATCCTGGACAAGGCCGGGCACATCCTGACCAACTACCATGTGGTGAAGGATGTGGACGAGATCAAGGTGCGGCTGCCCGACAAGCGCGAGTTCAAGGCGGTGGTGGTCAGCTCCGATCCCAGGACCGACGTGGCGGTGATCCGGATCAAGGACAAGGTCCCTGCGGACCTGCCGACGGTGCAGCTGGGCAATTCCGACAAGCTGCGCGTGGGTGAGCTGGTGATGGCCATCGGCGCGCCGTTCGGCCTGACCCAGACGGTCACCACCGGGATCATCAGCGCCATGGGGCGCTCGGATGTGGGTCTGACCGACTACGAGGACTTCCTGCAGACCGACGCGCCGATCAACCCCGGCAATTCCGGCGGCCCGCTGGTCAACATGAACGGCGAGGTGATCGGCATGAACAGCGCCATCGCCACCAACAGCGGCAGTTCCGCCGGGATCGGCTTCGCCATCCCGTCGAACCTGATCAACAACATGCTGCCCACCCTGACCAAGGGCGGCAAGATCACCCGGGGCCTGCTGGGCGTGGGCATCCAGGACCTGAGCGAGGACCTGGCCAAGCAGTTCGACCTGGCCGACAGCAACGGCGCCCTGGTCACCTCGGTCGCCCCCGGCTCCGCCGCGGAAAAGGCCGGGGTCAAGGTCGGCGACGTCATCACCAGCTTCAACGGCAAGGACATCGAGGGCGTGCGCGAACTGCGCAACCGGGTGGGCGACGTCGCCCCGGGCGCCAAGGCCAAGCTGGTGGTGAAGCGCGACGGCAAGGACCTGACGCTCACGGCCACCATCGGCGAGGCGCCGGCGGAGGCCGCGGAGACCGACAGCGCCGAAGCCACGCCTGAGCAGGCGGTCAAGCTGGGTCTCAGCCTGCAGCCGCTGACGCCGGAACTGGCGCAGCGCTATGGGCTCAGCGAGAAGTCCGGCCTGGTCATCGCCGACGTGGACCAGGGCAGCCCCGCCGCCGAGGCCGGGCTGCAGGAAGGCGACCTGATCCTGGAAGTGAACCGCAAGCGGGTCACCAAGGTGGGCGAGCTGCAGAGCGCCGTGGCGGAGAGCCGCAAGAAGGGCAGCATCCTGCTCCTGGTGAAGCGCAAGGCGGCCAGTCTGTTCGTGCCGGTGCCGCTGAAATAGCGGGGACGTGAAGGCGGGGCGGGGGGAGCGATCCCTCCGCCCCGTTCATTTCACGGCATGGATGCCGGTTTCGTCGATGAGGATCTTCCGTTCCTTGTACAGGGCACCGATGGTCTGCTTGAACACCTTCTTGCTGACCCCGAACAGCGCGTGGATCCGTTCCGGCGCGGTCTTGTCGCTGACCGCCATGAACCCGCCGTGGGTGCGCAGCACCTGCATGACGCCCTGGGCCGCCGCGTCCACCTTGGCGTAGCCCGGGGCGCTGAGCGCGATGTTGAGCTTGCGGTCGGGCCGGAGCGCCTTGACCCAGCCGTCCTGGCGCCGCCCGCGCGGCACGTCGCCGAACACCTCGTTGTTGTGCACCACGCCCCAGTACTGGTGGTTGACGATCACCCGCAGCCCCAGGTCGGTGCGGTCGGCGACCAGAAGGGAAACCTGGTCGCCCTCCTTGAATTCGTCGGCCTCGTCCAGCAGGAAATCATCCAGCCGGGCCGAGGCGGCGATCCGGCCGTCCTCGGCCTGGAACACGCACACCAGGATGCGGCGCCCGGCCACCACCAGGCGCTTCTGCTCGCGCTTCACCTCGCTCCAGGGCAGCAGCAGGTCCTTGGGCAGGCCCCAGTCCAGGAAGGCGCCGGCATCGCCCACCGAGACGATCTTCAGGTAGGCCGCTTCGCGCACCTGGGCGGCCGGCGCGGTGGTGGTGGCGGCTACCGCTTCCTGGAAATCCAGGTAGAGGAACACCTTCAGGACCGAGCCGGGCCCGCTGCCGGGGGGCACTTCCCCGGCGGGCAGCAGGATTTCGCCGGCCGCGCCGCCGTCGAGCAGCGCGCCGCGCGATGACATCGTGATGATTTTCATATCGTTGAAGCGGCCGAGGGCGGTCATGGGGCGTTTCCTGGGGTGGAGCGGGTGCCAGGGCCCGCGGGCGGTATGGGCCAGTATAACCCAAGCGGTTCGAAGCGCTGGGAGCGCGACTTGGTCAACGCGCCTTCATGGGGCTTCAGTTCGAATTGGAAGCGCTCCTGGGTACCCGAGTCGACTTGGTCACGCCCAAAGCCCTGAGGCCTGTGCTGCGGCCGCAGGTCGAACGGGAACTTATTCATGTCGCGTGACCCTGAACTTTACCTTCAGGACATCCGGGATTGCGTGAACAAGGCGCTGTCCTATGCCCATGGCTTGACCCAGGAGGACTTTGAGGTCAGCGGAATGGCCTACGACGCGATCATTCGGAATCGGGAAATCATCGGGGAAGCTGCAAAAAATATTCCTGGGGAGATGCGCGAAGCGAACCCGGCCCTCCTTATTGCCGTTGAGCGGCTTCTGGATCAGCTTCCCAAGCGGTCCTGAGCTTCTCTGTCAGGGATGCGCGCCCGGTCCGGGCCGGGGAAGAGCGGCTGTCCTGGATATGATATATCCATGGATATGCCCTTTTCCGGCCTCGAAACGTCACCGCTGACCAGCTCCATCCCCGAAGTCGCCTTCGTGCTGGAGCTGGGGCGCACCATGCAGGCGTTCGGCGTCAGCGCCTCGACCCTGGAGAACGCCCTGGGCCGGGTCGCCCAGCACCTGGGGCTGGAGGGCGCGGTGTTCGCCACCCCCACCGGGTTCCTCGCCTCGTTGCGCAAGGAGGGGCACCACAGCAAGACCTACCTCATGCGGGTGGATGCCGGCAGGTCCAGCCTGGAAAAGCTGGCCGAGGCCGAGTCGATGGTGGATCTGGTGCTGGCGGACCGGCTGGACGTGGAAACGGCCCGGGAGCGCCTGGCCGCCCTTTCCGCCCGCCCGGCCCGGTTCGGCTTCTGGGTCAAAGTGAGCGGCCACGGGATGGCGGCCATGGGCATGGCCAACATCTTCGGCGGCGGCTGGCGCGAGGTGCTGCTGGGGGCCGCGGTGGGCCTGCTGGTGGGGCTCGCCGTGCATCTGGCGCTGGCAAGGCCCCATCTGGCTCGGCTGGCGCCGCTCCTGGGTGGTCTGCTGAGTTCCTTGGCAGGCGGCCTGATCGGCTGGTGGCTGCCCTCCGCTTCCTATCCCATCCTGGCGCTCAGCGGGGTCATCAGCCTGCTGCCGGGGCTCGGGCTGCTGGTCTCCATGCAGGAACTGGGTACCGGCAACCTGGTTTCCGGCACGGCGCGCATGGCCGGCACGGGCCTGGTGTTCGTGCTGCTGGCCTTCGGGGTGGGCCTGGGCCAGCAGCTCGGCGCCTCGTGGCTGCCGGTGAACCCGGCGGAGCCCCTGGCGTTGCCGGGCTGGACCGTGGTTCCGGCCATCGCCGTGGTGGCCCTGGGCTACCTGGTCATCTTCCAGGGGCGCCTGGTGGACTACGGCTGGACCCTGGGCGCCAGCGCCCTGGCCTGGACCGCCGCGCACCTGGCCGCGCATTTCCTCGGGCCGGTGGCCGGCGCCGGGATCGCCGCGCTGGCGCTGGGAGCGGGGTGCAACCATTACGCGCGGACCACCCGGCGGCCCGGCGCGGTGCTGCTGCTGCCTTCGCTGATGCTGATCCTGCCCGGCAGCCTGGGCCTCCACAGCCTCACCATGATGATGCAGCGGCAGACCCTGGAGGGGTTGCAGGCCGGCTTCCAGTCCCTGGCGGTGACGGTCGCGCTGATGCTGGGCCTGCTCATGGCCAACGCCATGGTCCCGCGGCGGACCTTCGGCTAGCGGACCTACTTGGCCACCCGCTTGGCCATCCGGGAATCCAGGTACCAGATGCCGCCGCCCTGGTCGCCCACCGCGCGCAGGTGGTCCACCACCTGGCCGACGTTGGACTCCTCCTCCACCTGCTCGGACACGTACCATTGCAGCTTGATTTCGCTGGCGTAGTCCTTTTCCGAGCGGGACTGCTCGAACAGGGCGTTGATCTTGTGGGTGATGCCGACTTCGTGCTCCAGCGTCTGCTCGAACACCTGGATGACGCCGCCGAACTCCTGGGGCGGCGCGGCGATGGCCTTCAGTTCCAGCTTGCCCTTGCGGTCCAGGAGGAAGTCGATGAGCTTGACCGCGTGGGCGGTCTCCTCCCCGGCCTGGATCCGCAGCCAGTGGGCGAAGCCCCTGAAGCCGAGGGTCTCGCAGTGGGCGCCCATGGCCAGGTACAGTTGGGCTGAAAACTGCTCCAGGTTGATCTGGCTGTTCAAGGCGTCCTGCATGGTTTGGCTGATCATGGGCCCTCCTGGGCGGTGACTGCCCCATTCTGCCTGAAAAAACCAAGATGCAACTGGTAAAATTGAATCAGGCGCGGCGCTTGCCCTTGCCGCAGGCGCCACTGCCCCCGCTGCAGCCGCACCCGGCGCCTTCGCCCTTGCGGCCCAGGTTGCGGAACGCCTTCCGGCCGAAGAACAGCACCGCCACGACCGCGGCCCCCAGCACCATCCAGCCTTGCACGTTCATCGGGAACTCCTCATACGAAGCCGCACATGCGGCCGATCATGACCGTGCCCCAGGCCATGAACCAGGCCAGGGCGAGGCCGTAGGCCACCGAGAAACTGGTCCAGGCCAGGCTGCCGGTCTCTTTCAGGATCATCCCCACCAGGCCCAGGCAGGGGGTGTAGAGCAGGATGAAGACCATGAAGGCGAAGGCGGTCAGCGGGGTGAAGCCGGAGTGCTGCCGGAGGGAGTCCTGCAGCGGGCTCATGCCGGGGCTGTCGGGATCCTTTTCGGCCTTGGCCTGGTTGAGCACGCCCATGGTGCCCACGACGATCTCCTTGGCGACGAAGCCCGCGGTGAGGGCCACGACGTCCTTCCAGGCTTCCGGCCGCTTGTGCCCGGGGTCGAGGATGGGGGCCAGGGCCGGCTGCAGCACGTGGCCGAAACGCGCGGCCAGGCTCGAGTTCATGATCCGGCCTTCTGAGACCAGGTCGAGCTCTTCGAGCTTGTCCTTCTCGGCTGCCGGGGCCAGCTGCTGGGCGTGGATGGCCATTTCCTGGGCCTGGCGCTCGGCGACCCAGGTCTTGTTGGTGATGCCGGGATAGTGGGAAAGGAACCAGACCAGGGTGGCGCCGGCCAGGATGACCGTGCCGGCCCGGGTGAGGAACAGCCGGCCCTTTTCCCACATGTGGATGGCCGTGGCCTTCAGGACCGGCATCCGGTAGGGCGGCAGCTCCATGACGAAGGGCGTGGTCTCGCCCCGGAACAGGGTCAGGCGCAGCACCTTGCCCACCACCATGGCCAGGGTGAAGCCGAGGATGTGCAGGGCGATGATGGCCAGGGCCGCCTGCACCGGCCTGAAGAAGGTTCCGGCGATCAGGATGTAGACCTGGAGCCGGGCCGAGCAGGACACCAGCGGCGTCACCAGGATGGTGATGAACCGGTCAGTCTTCGACTCGATGGTGCGGGTGGCCTGCACCGCGGGCACATTGCAGCCGGTGCCCATGATGAGCGGGATGAAGCTTTTGCCGTGCAGGCCCATGAGGTGCATCAGCCGGTCCATCATGAACGCCGCCCGGGACATGTAGCCGGTGTCCTCCAGGAAGGAGATGCAGCCCATGAGGATCATGATCACCGGCACGAACACCACCACGGCGCCCACGCCGGGGATGATGCCGTCCACCAGCAGGCTGGTGAGTTCGCCGGTGGGCAGATGGGCCGCGGCCAGGTCGTGGACCCAGGCGAAGCCGGCGGTGATCCAGTCCTGGGGGTACTGGCCGAGCAGGAAGGTGAGGCTGTACATCGCCGCCATGATGGCGAGGAAGATGGGCAGGCCCAGCCAGCGGTTGGTGAGGATCTCGTCCAGCCGGGTGGTCCAGCCGTGTTTCGCCTCGTGGGAATGCTTGAGCACCTCCGCGACCAGGCCGTGGGTGAACCCGTAGCGGCGTTCGGCGATCAGGGTGGCCGGGTCGGCGCCCAGATGCTCCTCCAGGAACTGGGCGCTGCGAAGGCGCTGGGCCTCGATGGCCTTGCGGGCGTGACTGGCCTGGGCCAGGGCCATGGCATCCGGGGCGCGCTCCAGCAGGCCCAGGGCGACCCAGCGCGGCAGGTTCTGGTGCGCCAGCTGTTCGTCCCGGTCGATCTCCGCCTCCAGCTTGGCCAGTTCGCCTTCGATATCGGCGCCGAACGAGGCGCGCACCGGCCAGACCCGCAGGTCTCCGCCCTGGGCCACGCTGAGGATGGCCGCCTTGAGTTCCGCAACGCCTTCGCCGCGATTGCCCACGGTGGGGATCACCGGGCCGCCCAGCAGGGTCTGCAGCCCGGGGATGTCCAGGGTCACCCCCTGCCGTTCGGCGTCGTCCATCATGTTCAGGACGAACACCATCGGCTTTTTCAGTTCGAGCACCTGGGTGGTGAGGTAGAGGTTGCGCTCCAGGTTGGAGGCGTCCAGCACGTTGACGATCACGTCCACCAGAGGCTCGGCCAGGAAGGAAGCGGCGATCCGCTCGTCCTCGCTCTGGGCCGACAGGGAGTAGGTCCCCGGCAGATCCACCACCTGGATCTCCACCCCGGCCTGCTCGAAATGGCCGAAGCGCTTCTCCACCGTGACGCCCGGCCAGTTGGCCACGTGGTGCCGGGAGCCGGTCAGGGCATTGAAGATGGAGGTCTTGCCGCAGTTGGGATTGCCGGCGATGGCCACGGTGGGCATCCGCTCTCCGGGAGCCTGGGCGGCCGGGTGCGCATGCCCCTCGTCCTGGATGGGTTGGGGCGGATGGACTGGGATCATGGACGGACCTTCGCGCGGGCGGAAATTGAAGAGCTTGACGTCATTTTTGCTCAGATTTCATCCTAGTTGAGACGATGTCTCTTTCTCAAGCTGAAACTGCCCCCGCCGCGGGTCAAAGGTGACCAAGATCACTTGAACCGGCGGAGCGGCCGATCTTTTGCTGAGAACGGGACTCAGGATTTGCTAGCATTGATCATGCACGGACGAGTCGAAGGTGCTCCAAACGCGAAGGATGGATTGGCCGAGGCCCGGACGGCGGCGGCCCTGGCCGAACTGAAGGAATTCAAGTACGCCCTGGATGCCCACGCCATCGTCGCGGTGACCGACCTCCAGGGCCGGATCACGTACGCCAACGACATGTTCTGCACCATCTCCCGCTACTCCCGGGAGGAACTGCTGGGGCAGGACCACCGCATCATCAACAGCGGCCACCATCCCCGGGCCTTCTTCGCCGAGCTGTGGCGCACCATCCTGGCCGGCGGCATCTGGAAGGGGGAGATCCAGAACCGGGCCAAGGACGGCACCTGCTACTGGGTGGACACGACCATCGTCCCCACGCTGGACGCCCGGGGCCAGCCCAGGCAGTTCGTGGCGATCCGGGCCGACATCACCCAGCGCAAGCTGGCCGAGGAGGCGCTGCGCCAATCCCAGCGGCTGGAAAGCCTGGGGGTGCTGGCGGGCGGGGTGGCCCACGACTTCAACAACCTGCTCACCAGCATCCTGGGCAACTGCAACCTGGCCGCCATCGGCCTGCCGGAGTCGAGCCCGCTCCAGCCCTACCTCGAGCGGATCGAGAAGGCCTCGCTGCGCGCGGCCGATCTGGTGCGGCAGATGCTGGCCTATGCCGGGAAATCCCGGCTTGCCGTCGCCGAGGTGGACCTCAACTGGCTGCTGCTGGAGATGAAGCCGCTGATGGAGGCCTCGGTGTTCCAGGGCGCCGATATCCGGTTCGAGCTGGCGCCGGAACTGCCGGAGATCCTGGGCGACCCGGCCCAGTTGCAGCAGATCGTCATGAACCTGCTGACCAACGCCTGGGAAGCCATCGGCACCGCCGGCCGCGGCACCATCACCGTGCGCACCGGGGAGGAGGTGGTGGGCCAGGAGGCGCTGGGCAGCGCAGCGCCCGGCATCCCCCTCCACCCGGGGCGGCACGTGGTCCTGGAAGTGGCCGACACCGGCTGCGGCATGGCTCCGGACATCCTCGACCGGATTTTCGATCCGTTCTTTTCGACCAAGTTCATGGGGCGGGGCCTGGGCCTATCGGCGCTCCTGGGCATCCTGCGCGGACACCAGGGGAGCATCCAGGTGCACAGCGAACCGGGGCGGGGTTCCTGCTTCCGGCTGTTCCTGCCGGTGCCGGAGCAGGATCGTTGCGTGTGACAAGTGTGTGAAACCCGCCGGGGAAACTGGATTCCTGGACGCCGCCTGGGTAAGATCCTGCCATGGCAACCAAGAAACGCCTCGAGCAACCCCTTTCCGTGGCTGAGGCAAGGGCCACGAAGTTCATGGCGGCCCGGCTGCGGGAGGATGAGGCCCGCTACCAGGCCTTCCTGGCCACCCTGGATCCGCGCCAGCGGGAGGATCTCGGCTTCGCGGCCGGGGAGGAATGAGCCGATGATCCACGTCGCGCCCGGTGCCGTCAGCGGACGCCTCAGGGCGCCCGCGTCCAAGAGCCACCTGCAGCGGTTGATCCTGGCCGCCTCGCTGGCGGACGGGGAGAGCCGGATCCACGATCCCGGCGGCTCCGCGGACGGCGCCGCCTGCCTCGACGTGATCGGCGCCATGGGCGCCCAGGTGGCGCTGGAGGGCAACCTGCTGCGCATCCACGGCGGCGGCGCCGTGCGCTCGCGCATCCTGCACTGCGGCGAATCGGGCTTCTGCCTGCGGGCTTCGGCGGCGCTGGCCGCGCTCGGCGAGGTGGGCTTCACCCTGGTGGGGGACGGCTCCCTGGCCACCCGGCCCATGGCCATGGTGCTGGATCCGCTGCGCCAGCTGGGGGCACGGTGCGAGGCCCGGGACGGCCGCGCCCCGCTCACCGTGCAGGGGCCGCTGGCCGGCGGCCGGGCCCTGGTGGACGGCAGCGCCAGCAGCCAGGCCCTCAGCGGCCTGCTGCTGGCGCTGCCCCGGGCCGGGGGCGACAGCGAGCTGGAGATCCACGGGCTGCGCAGCGGCCCCTACGTGCAAATGACCCTGGACGTGCTGGCCGGGTTCGGGGTCGTGGCCGAGCATGAGCCGGATTTCAGCCGGTTCCGCATCCGGGGCGGGCAGACCTACCGCCCGGTGGATCTGGCGGTGGAAGGCGACTGGTCCGGGGCGGCGTTCCTGCTGGTGGCCGGAGCCGTGGCCGGGGAAGTCACGGTGGATGGGCTGGACCCCGCGTCGGCCCAGGCGGACCGGGCGATCCTGGAGGCCCTGGCCGCCTGCGGCGCCCGGGTCGAGTGGCTGGGCCCGGCGCTGCGGGTGGCCACGGACGAGCTGCGGGCCTTCGAATTCGACGCCACCGATTGTCCGGATCTGTTCCCGCCGCTGGCGGCGCTGGCCTGCCATGCCCGGGGCACCAGCCGCATTGCCGGGGTCGCCCGGCTCGGCCACAAGGAGAGCGACCGGGGCGCGGCCCTGGTCGCGGAGCTGTCCGCGCTGGGCGCGCGGCTGCGGGTGCACGGCGACGGCCTGGAGGTCACCGGCGCGCCCCTGGCGGGCGGCACGGTGGATCCGCACAACGATCACCGCATGGCCATGGCCTGCGCGGTGGCGGGACTCCGTTCCCGCTATGGTGTGAAGATGGCTGGCGAGGCCTGCGTGGCCAAGTCCTACCCTGAATTCTTCCAAGCGCTGGAATCCATACGAGGGTGACATGAACTCTTTCGGCCGCAGTTTCCGCCTCGCCATCCTCGGCGAATCGCATGGACCTTGCGTGGGCATCCTGCTGGACGGCTGTCCTGCGGGGCTGGCCCTGGAGCCGGCCGATTTCGCGGCAGATATGGAGCGCCGGCGCGGCGGCGGCGCCCCCGGCACCACCCCCCGCCGGGAGGACGACCTGCCCGTCTTCCAGACCGGCGTGCACCAGGGCCGCACCACCGGCGCGCCGATCCTGATCACCTTCGAGAACCGCCAGGTGGATTCCAGCGCCTACGAGGCCATCAAGCATACCCCGCGGCCCGGCCACGCGGACTGGGTGGCCCTGCACAAGTACGGCGGGTTCGCCGACATGCGCGGCAGCGGCCACTTCTCCGGGCGGCTCACGGTGGCGCTGGTGGCGGCCGGCGTGGTGGCCAAGAAGCTGCTGTCGCCGGTGCAGGTCGCGGCGCGGCTGCTGGAGGCGGGCGGCAGCGCGGACATCGAGCGGGCGGTGCGCGAGGCCATGGCGGCCGAGGATTCGGTGGGCGGGCTGGTGGAGTGCCGGGTGGCCGATCTCCCCGCCGGGCTGGGCGAGCCGTTCTTCGATTCGGTGGAGTCGCTGGTCGCCCACGCGGTGTTCGCCATTCCGGCGATCAAGGGCATCGAGTTCGGCGATGGCTTCCAGGCCTGCCGGCGGCGCGGCAGCGAGGTGAACGACCTGCTGGAGGACGCGGCCGGGCGCACCGGCACCAACCACGCCGGCGGCATCAACGGCGGCATCAGCAACGGCAACGAGCTGCTGTTCCGGGTGGCGGTGAAGCCCACCTCCAGCATCCGCGCCCCCCAGCGCACCGTGGACCTGCAGACCAACCAGCCCGCGGTGCTCTCCATGGGCGGCCGGCATGACGCCTGCATCGCCCTGCGCGCGCCGGTGGTGGTGGAGGCGGTGACGGCGGCGGTGCTGGCCGACCTGATGCTGCTGGAAGGGCTGCTGCCGCGGATCATGTCCCAGTAGGGGATTTCAGAGCATCCGCTTGAACTCGTGCAGCGCCCGCCCGGCGCAATCCTCGATGGACAGCCCGGAGAGGTAATTGCCTACCAGCATCAGGCCGGTCTCCGCCAGGGTCCGGTCCAGGGCTTCGAGCCACCGGTCGTGCCCCAGGGCCAGGGCCGGCATGGTGTGGTCCCGGCGGAACCGCGCCTCCACCTGCTTCGGGGCGGCGCCCAGCACCTGGCAGGCGTGGGCGAGCATCTGCTCCTCGTCCCCGGCCCGGGCGCCGTCGAAATGGAAGGTCCAGGCCCGCTTGCCGGGGACCGGGAAGGCATCGCCCGACACCGCGGAGTAGCAGGGGCCTTCGGGCAGGATCAGGCCGGCGAGCCGGGGCAGGTGGGGCAGGGGATCGCCGAGCACCAGGCCCAGGGATTTCACCGTTCGGGTTTCGATCCGCCCCAGCAGGCTGGCGAGGCCCGGGAAGGCAGGGGCCAGCAGCGCCCGGGCGGCGTCGGGCGGGGTCGCCACGGCCACCATGCGCGTCTGGATGGTTTCACCCAGGCTGGTGCGCACCTGGCAGCCGCCCGCGGTCCGGGTCAGTTCCAGCGCCTCCCGGCCCAGGGCGCAGTGGATGCCCGGCAGCCCGGCCAGGGCCTGGACCGCCGGGCCGAGCCCGCCGCGCACGGCGAAGCTCCGCACCACGTCCTTGCGCCGGGTGGCCCGGCGCTTGAACAGGGCATCCGCCGGGAACCCGGCGGTCTCCTGGGAGGCCACGGCGTTGAGCGCGGGATGGAGCACCCGGGCCCAGTTCTTCGGGCCGAGGATCCGGGAATAGTAGGCGGCGGCGGTCTGGCCGGCCTTGACCGCGCCGAACAGCCTGGGCAGGGAGAGGGCCGCCTCCCAGAAGTTCAGGCAGGACGGGATGGAGCGCAGCGCGCCGCGCTCGATCATGCGGAACCCCAGGCCCTTGCGCGGGGTGACCCGGGCGAGGAAATCGGTGCCGCCCATCACCTCCAGGAACTGGGCGTAGGAGTTGTAGCAGGTGTGGGCGCCCAGTTCCAGCCAGCCGGCCCCCGCCCCGCCCACCGGGGCCGTGTGGAGGCAGCCGCCGGCCTCGCGGTGCCGCTCCAGTACCAGCACCCGGAGATGCGCGCGGGTGGCGGCCATCTGGGCCAGGCTCAACCCGCTGACCCCGGCGCCGATCACGCAAAGGTCGTAGCTGTCGCCGGGGAGGGGTGCGAAGTCGCTCATCGCACCAATCTATCAGCTTCGGTGCGTGCGCCGCGATGGGTTCGGCCTCGACCGGCCGCAAGCGCTGACTGGCAGTTCCGGCCAGGGTCTCGTGCACGGCTGATTTTGACGTCGCGCCCCGCTACCTCAACGGGTCGGCGCGGAATTGACGCTTACCCCCAGGTCACGGATGAAGCCGTCGTGAAGGTCATAGACCCAGCCGTGAAGGGCAAGGGACTGGCCATGCTCCCAGGCCTGAACAATGGTCGGGAGGCTTCCAAGGACACGGATCTGATCCATGACGTTGAGTTCGCAAAGTCGCTGCCAACGCATATCATCGTCAGCAAGCAAGGCCAACTCTTGCGCATGGGTCTGCCGGAGCGAGCGAATCGGGGCAATCCATCCTTCGAGCGGATTGGTCGTTGGCGGCCCGAAAGCGGCCTGAACTCCCCCGCAGCCATCATGACCCGTCACGATGATGTGGGAGACTTGGAGAAAATCTACGGCGTATTGCAGTACTGATAGACAGTTTGGGTCATCCTGGCGAACGATATTTCCGATATTTCGATGAACGAAAAGCTCTCCTGGTTTTAGGCCAACAATTTCATTGGCTGGCACGCGACTATCGGCACAGCCAATCCAGAGATATTCGGGTTTCTGGATCGCGCAGAGGCGTTGGAAGAATTCAGGGTCGCTCCGGGTTTGTTGAAGAGCCCAGGCACGATTGTTGGCGAAAAGGTGAGGGAGAAATCGCATGGGTGTTGGCTTCCTCTGACGTTCGAGTTGTCCGGATCAACTTTGCTGATCAGGGCCACCAGAGGATTGGTCCAACGGGGCGGACTGAGAGTCATCCAGAATTTCTCTCACCTTTCGGGCCAGGTCCTTAAGTCTGAAGGGTTTCTGGATGAAGTGGGTATCCTCGGTCATGAGTCCCCGCCTGGCGATGATTTCGCCGGTATAGCCGGAGATGAATAGAACCCCGATCTTGGGTCGGACATTGGTGATCCGCTCCTGAAGTTCCTTCCCGTTCATCCCAGGCATCACCACATCGGTAATGAGCAGATGGATGGGCCCGCCATGCTGCTGGGCAAGCAAAAAGGCATCCAATGGGTTTTCTGCGGTCAATATCGTGTAGCCCTTTTCTTCGAGGCCAATCTTGATGACCTTCAACATGGATTTCTCATCCTCTGCTACCAGGATCGTTTCTTGGCCTCCCGGGACGGATGTTTCCACTTTCGGCACATTCCATGCGGCCTCTTCGGGGCAGGAAGGCAGGTAGATCTTGAAGGAAGTGCCCAGCCCAACGTGGCTGTATACCGTGATCGCCCCATGGTTCTGCTTGATGATGCCATAGACCATGGCCAATCCCAGCCCCGTGCCCTTGCCCTCGCCCTTGGTGGTGAAAAAGGGTTCGAACAGGTGTTCCAAGGTATAGCCATCCATCCCGCAACCGGTGTCACTGACTGTGAGTCTTACATATTCGCCCGGTGCCAGCTCGCCATGGATCAACCGGGAATCCTCCTCGATCTGAACGGTGGCGGTCTCGATGCTGATGGTACCCGCACCCTGCATGGCGTCCCGGGAATTGATCACCAGATTGGCGAGGATCTGGCTTAATTGCGAGGGGTCCAGGAACACCGGTTGGATATCCGGCGCGGGGTGAAATATCAGTTCGATGTCCCCCTCGATCATCCGGTTGAGCATCTTCTGGTTTTCCAGCACCACTTCATTGAGGTTGATCCGCTTCGGTTGAGCTGGCTGCTTCCGGGAGAAGGCCAGAAGTTGGCGGGTGAGGACGGCGGAGCGCTCGGCCGCCTCCTGGATTTCCAGAATCCGTAATCGGTGCTTCTCGGGAAGGTCTTTGGCCATCAGGGTTATCTCGGCATTTATGAGGATCACGTTGAGCATGTTGTTGAAATCGTGGGCCACCCCGCCCGCCAGGCGGCCAACCGCCTCCATTTTCTGGGACTGGCGGTACTCCAATTCCAGGCGCTTTTGTGCGGTGATGTCCTGCATGATTTCGATGAAGTGGGAAACGGTTCCGCTCTCGTCCAGCATCGGCGTGATGGCAACCTGGAAGGTCTGGAGGCTCCCGGTCTTGTGCCGGTTGACGAGTTCCCCGCGCCAGACCGATCCGGCCAGGATCGTGTCCCAAAGGCTCTGAAAAAAACCGGCATCGTGGAGGCCCGAATTCAGGAGCCTGGGCGTATGGCCGAGGACCTCCGTGCGGTCGAAACCGCTCGAGGCCAGGAACGCGGAATTGACCCACTCGATGGTTCCGTTCCGGTCCGTTATAAATATGCCGTTGGCGGCAGCCTCCAGGGCCGCGCTTTGAAGGCGGAGGCGGGATTCCGCCAAGAGCAGTTCATCGACTTGATGGGCCAGCTGCTGACTCCGTTGATCCAATTTTTGCACCAGACGCTCGTTGTAAAGTTTCATGAACGCTCCTTCATCCGTTGGCGGACAGTCGGGAACGACAAGGGAACGGGCCTGGATCCCTTCGACAACCTTCTGGATCTGGGCCAAAAAGGCATCAGGTTCCATGGGCTTGCGCAGGAATGCCGCCGCCCCGAGGGACAGGGCGAAGCGCTCGTCCTCTTCCGACAGGTAGGTGGCGGTGTAGAAAACGAAGGGGATCTCCCGCAGATCCGGATCCTCCCGCCAGGCCCGGCACAGCGCATAACCGTCCATGACCGGCATGAGAATGTCGCTGATGGCGAGGTCGGGTCGCTCCTCTCGGGCCCGCAGCAAGCCCTCCTGGCCATTCATGGCCTGAAGCGTCACGTGCCCCTGGCTTTCCAGCAACATCTCAAGCAGCTTGAGGTTGGAAACAACATCATCCACCAGTAATATTTTCATGGGGGTCTCCAACTCATGCGGATTCAAAGGAAGGAAGCGACCGTGTCGGTGAACGTATCCGGGTCGATGGGTTTTTCCAGATACTCCGTGAAGCCTTCCCGCAGCGCTTTTTCCCGATCCCCGACCATGGCGTAGCTGGTGATGGCCACGATGGGCGTCGCCTCGAGTTGCGGGAGAGCGCGCAAGGCATTGGCCACGTGGTAACCATCCATTCCTGGCAGTTGGATATCCAGGAGGATGAGATCGAAAGCCTCTCCTTGGGCCGCGGCGATTCCGGAGGGACCGTCCGCGGCGGTCCGGAGATCCACCTTCAGGGGCGCCAGGAGCATTGCCACCAAGAGGAGATTGTCGGGATTATCCTCGATCACCAGGACGCGTTTCATTGGATTCCTTTAGTTTGTGGGCAAAGGCAGAATCAGCGTGAACGTGCTGCCTTGGCCGAGCTGGCTTTCGGCCACGATATCCCCCTTCAGGAGCCGGGCCAGGCGGCGGCTCAGGGCGAGGCCCAGGCCGGTGCCCTCGCTATGCCGCGCCAGTCCGGCGTCCAGTTGCTCGAACTCCCGAAAGAGGCGGGGAAGATCGTGGGGGGCGATGCCCAGTCCGGTGTCCTGCACCGAGATGGTCGCATGGCTGGGGTCAGTGGACAGCCGCACGGTCACGGTCCCTGTTTCGGTAAATTTCACCGCGTTGGAGAGCAGGTTCAGCAGGATCTGGGCCACGCGCTGGCGGTCCCCGGTCAGGGCGAGGTGCTCCACCCTGAAGGCGTGGCTCAAGGTGAGCCCTTTGGCCGCGGCGGCCGGAGCCATGGATTCCAGGGATTCCCGGACGGTCTGGACCAGATCGTACGGCAAGGAGGCCAGCCGCATCTCGGCGGCCTCGATCTTCGAAAGGTCCAGCACGTCGTTTATCAATTCCAGCAGGTGGCGCCCATTCCGCTGGACAATCCGGAGGGGTTCCACCTGCTGGGGCTGGAGGGGACCGGCCATTCCTCCCAGAAGGACGCCGGTGAACCCAATCACCGAATTCAGGGGTGTTCTCAGTTCATGGGACATGGCCGAAAGGAAGCCGGACTTGGCGCGGTCCGCTGCCATGGCGCGCTCGGCAGCCTTGGCCAGATCCTCGTTGGCCTCGCGCAATAGTGCGGTGCGCTCCTCCACGAAACGTTCCAGGTCATCGGCGTGGGCCTTCAGACGCTGGTGCAGCAGGGCGTTCTGGATCCCCGTCGACACCTGGGCGGCCAGGGTTTCCAGAAAGCTGGACTGGAGCCGGAAATCGCGCTGCAGGGTCGAGGCCAGCCCCAGCACGCCGATGACCTCGTCCCCGTTCTTCAGGGGCAGCACAGCGAAGGATTTGACCCCTGCCCTTTTGCATTCGTCCCAGGTGCAGCGTAGGTCCTGGGTGATGTCCACCGAATAGAGGGTCTGCCCCTCCCGGACGGCAAGGCCGCACAGGCACTGGCCGACCAAATGGGTGGGCGTACCGTCCCGCTCCAGCCCCCGGGGCCCAGTCATGGAATTGAGCAGCCGGAGCGCTTCCCCTTCCCGGAGGAAAAGCAGGGCCAGATCCGGACTGACTGCGGCGAAGATGCCCTCCAAGGCCGCCTGGGCGCAAGCGGCGAGTTCCAGTGAGGAACTAAGGCGGGTACCCAGTTCGTTCAGGGCGGAAAGTTGGCCGACCCGCTGGGACAGAGCCTCCTGGGCGAGTTTCCGGTCGGTGATATCCTCGCCCAGGCTGACCGTGCCAATGACGGCCTCTTCCCGGTCCCTGAGGATTGTATTGTTCCACTGAACCATCCTGCGTCCATTGGACCGGGTCAGGATCTCGTTCTCATGGTAAAGCGGGTCCTCGCCGAACTGGAGGGAGGAGGTGAACTTGGCCTGGACGTCCTGGCGAATCTCGGGGGGCAGGAACAGCTGAAAATAGTTCCGCCCTAGGACTTCTTCCCGGGCCCACCCAGCCAGCCGAAGCATGTGGTTATTGCAGAACGTGATGGTGCCGTCGGCGGCCAGGCTGACGGCCAGAAGCTTGGCGTTCTCAAGGGTGGTCCGCAGCCGGCGCTCGGATTCCACCAGGTCCTTTTTCGTTTCCAGGGCCCCCAGGGCGTAGCCCAGATCCCCCGCCAATTCCTCCAGCAGGTTCCCTTCCTCAGGGCCTATCAGGTTGGGTTCCCCGTGGTAGGCCACGAGCACCCCGAAGACCGTTCCCCCTTGCCGGATAGGCAAGGAACAACTGGTTTGATAGCCCCGGGACAAGGCCGAGGAACGCCAGGGGGCGAAGTCGGGGTCGTTCTGACAGTCCTGCAGAATGACGCCACGGTCCCCGCTGACGGCCTGATCCGATGGACCTCGGCCGTCGGGAACACCAGCCCACTGCGGGGTTATTTCATCAAGGTAGCCTTCCACGAATCCCGCGGAGGCTTCGGGCACCATCCGTCCGCTGGCCTCGTCCTGGAAACCGGCCCAGGCCATGCGGAATCCGCCCAATTCCACCAGGAACCGGCAAGTGTCCTGCAGCAAGGTGGCTCGGTCCTCGGCATGGACGATGGCCTGGTTCACCCCCGAAAGGGTCCGGTAAAGCCGGTTGTGCAGGGTGAGCCGCGCCTCCAGTGCTCGTCTTTCCTGCAGTGCGGCACTGAGCACGAGGTTGGTGATCCCCAATGTGCAGATGAACCCCTGCTGGAGCAGCAGGGACGCCAGACGGGATCCCGCCAGGATGAACGGGCCGTGGCCCATGACCGTGCTGGCGGTCGCCAGGATGGCCAGCAAGGCGACCAGGGCAGAGGAATAGAAGGAGCCCAGGCGGAAGGTTCCCAGAACCAGGAGGGGCAGGAATAGGAAAGCCAGGGGCGGCATCAGCGGGCAGAGCCCGAACCAAAATCCCAGGGAAAGGCCCCCTGCCAACAGGGCATCCCGGTGGGTGGCGCGAGGCAGGGCCATCCGTTTGGCTCGGTGGAATGTCATCAACAAAGGCGTCACCACCAGCGCCCCGGCGGCATCCCCCAGCCACCAGGTGGCGCTCATGGAGCGGAACAGCGGCCATTGACCCGAGACGGCGCAGAAAGTCGCCGAACCAAGCAGGGCGCTCACCAGGGTGGCCAGGGACGCTGCCAACAGGATGAACCACAGGACATGGCTGACTTGCCCGAATGGTGAGCGGGTGCCAGCGACCCGCTTGATCAGCCAACCGGCAAGGAGGGCCTCGGCCGTGTTCCCGAGGGAGGTAGCGAACGCCACGCCCAGCACCTGAGCGGTCGGCAGGCCCAATCCAGCCAGGAACCAGGCATTGGCCGCGAAGGCCCCCAAGAGGATGGCCGGCCAGGCCCGGGGTCCGAACCGCAATACGGCAGCGATCGCGATCCCGGTGGGAATCCAGATGGGGGTCGCGTTGGTCGCCGGCACCGCCAGGCGCAGACCCAACGTCGCGCAGAGGAAGTAGGCGAGGCCCACCCCGCCCATTTGGAGGCACCAGGAGGTCAAGCGATGGGCACCCACCTTATTGCTCATTAAATGCCTCTTGGGCCGTCTGCCAGAATTGGTGATTCCAAGTATGAGTCCTCGCCATGGGGATTGGGCCTGGGGCGGCGGGGAAATTTTCCCTAGCGCGCCGTTCGGGTTTCGGCGGGTTGGCGCCCACGCTCGGACCTGACTGCGCAGAAGACCGTGGTTGAATTTCGCTGCCAACCGTCTATAATCTCCTTTCAAGTGGAGTATCCGTGTCCCGCATGATCAACACGTTGGCCTGGTTCTGGTGCTATTGGCCCCAGCGGTCGGGCAATTGCGTGCGGAGCGTCCACACCTAGGCGTATCTCCCAAGGCAAGTTTCCCGGCCCACCTCGCAGGTGGGCCTTTTTGTATCTACCCGTTCCTGAACACCTTCACCGAGGCCGGCATGACAGCGAAACCCAACCCAACTCCGGAGGCGCCCCTGGTGCTCTCCTTCCCGGCGGACCTGACCACGCCGGTGCGGGCCTTCCTGGCCCTCACCGAGCCGGGCCAGGATGCCTACCTGCTGGAATCGGTCACCGGTGGGGAATCCCAGGCCCGGTTCTCGTTCATCGGCCTGGATGTCACGGAAACCTTCGAGGTGGGCACCGAGGCCCGTCTGGTCCGGCCGGACGGGGTTTCGGCCCTGCCTGGGGATCCGCTGGCCGCCCTGGCGGTCTGGGCGGCGGATCTCAGGGCGGTCGGCAGCGGGCTGCCGGTGCCGTTTCTGGGCGGCGCGGTGGGCTGGGCCGATTTCAGCGCTTTCGCCCTGGCCGAGCCGGTGCTGGCGGCCTCGTTCCCGGCCGCGCGGGCGCCGCGCCTGCGCTTCGGCCGGTTCAACACCGGGCTGGTGCTGGATCACCTGAAGCAGCAGGGCTATCTGTATCATTTCCCGGCCCCCGGGGAAGCCGAAGGGGCAGGGGCGGAGCGCCTCGGACGGCTGCGCCAGCGGCTGGAAGGCGCGCTGCCGCGGCGGGACAAGGCGGCGAGCTTCGTGCTCACCCGCACCCCGGACCGGGCCCGCTTCCAGCGCAATTTCGCGGCGGTGCAGGAGGCCATCCTGGCCGGGGAGGCCTACCAGATCGTCATCTCGGAACCGTTCGAAGGCCGGCTGGAAGGGGATCCGTTCGAGGTCTACCGCCGGCTGCGCCGGCTCAACCCTTCGCCCTACCACTTCTTCGTGTCCCTGGGCGGGCGCCAGCTGGTGGGCGCCTCTCCGGAGATGCTGGTGCGGGTGGAGGGGCCTTCGGTCGTCACCGTGCCCATCGCCGGCACCCGGCCCCGGGGCGGGACGCTGGAGGAGGACGCGCGGCTGGCGGAGGAGCTCAAGGCCGACCCCAAGGAACTGGCCGAGCACGCCATGCTGGTGGACCTGGCGCGCAACGACCTGGGCCGGGTCTGTGCCCACGGTTCGGTGACGGTGCCGGTGCGCGGCCAGGTGGAGCTGTTCTCCCACGTGATGCACATGACCTCCGAGGTGCACGGCCAGCTGCGCGCCGGGCTGCGCCCGCTGGACGCGCTCTGGAGCACCTTCCCGGCCGGCACCTTGAGCGGCGCGCCCAAGATCCGCGCCACCCAGATCCTCTCCGCGCTGGAAGGCGAGGACCGGGGCGCCTACGGCGGCGGGGTCGGCATCCTGGACCGCTCGGGCA